>JBGPFC010000027.1:0-59284 GCA_041483195.1 Candidatus Eiseniibacteriota bacterium | reverse complement strand
TGTCGATCGCGCGGCGTGCGTTTCCGTCGAGACTCGAGTTGAAGAGACGGGCCGGATCTTTGAGGGACGCGCCCTTCAAGAAGGTGAGCTTCACGACCTTCTTGTAGGATTCGCCGGTGCAGATGATGCCGTCGTGCGACCAGATCGGGGTGCCCATCCACTTCCACTCCTCGACGACGTCCGGGTCTGCTTCCTTGATGAGCTTGCGCATCCTGCCGAGGGTTTCCCCGCGCCAGTCCCCGAGCTCGGCGATTCTTTTCGAGATCAGCTCCGATGCCGACTGGCCCTGGCTCGCGCCCGACCTTTTCATGTTCTCATCCTGGTAGTTCCGGAAGAAGGGTTGCGTCACATTCCGCCGCGCTGGGGTAGCGTTTGGACATGGCCCCGGTCTCGGCGATGACGGCTGCGACGGTAACACAACTGAGGTTCTTCTCCTTCGAGGACCGACTTCCACCGCCGCGCTCAGCGCGGCGGACGCACCCGCGACCCCTTCTCGATCTCGGCGCGCGCGACGCGCTTGCCGTCCACGACCACGTCGGTGAACTGAACCGGCAGCCCGTCGGCCAGGAACGGCTGCGGCCCGTTCTGGAGATGGTAATGAAGGTGAGGTTCGGTAGTGTTGCCCGAGTTGCCGCACAATCCGACCACCGTCTCCCGCGACACCCTGTCACCGACCTTGAAGCGCATCGAGCCCGGCTGGAGGTGCGCGAGCAGCGAGAACTCGCCGTCCCCGTGGTCCAGGATCAGCGAGTTGCCGGTGGCGTGCGCGGGATCCATCTGCCCCGGCACCTGGTCGGGAAGGCTGTCCCGCGTCCACACCACGATGCCGGCCGCGGGCGCGAGCACCGGCTGGCCGTAGCAGAAGTAGTCGGTCAGGTGGGTGCCGTCGCCACGGTGCGTCACGCCGTCCTGCATGATCAGGAGATCGAGCGCGAACCGCTGGTCCCGCGTGAACGCGTGATAGTTCTTGTCGAGGGTGCGGCCGCCCCAGAACACGGTCCATTCCCCGCGGAACGGGAGCCGCAGCGTGGTCCTGGTCTGGTAGTCGAGATGGGAACTCGGATACTCCTTGCGTGGTTCGTCCTTGGGAGGCCGCACCAGGAGCCCGCTCACGCGCCCGTCCGCATCGAACGCCAGGACCAGCTCGAGCGGCAGCGGCGATGTGGCGAAGCGGCACTTCGCTCGATAGACGTAGAGCCCAGGCTGCGGCGTCGTGACCTGTTCCGACAGCACGGAATCCAGGGCACCGGTCTGAGCGTGGATCGCGCTCAGCGTCGTGGCGAAGCTCGCCGAATCCCGCAGGGCTGCCCTCATGTTCGCGTCGAACTCCCGCCACAGCCGCTCCGGATGGTTCTCGACCACCGCGGGCATCAACTGGTGCGCCCTGGCGCGGGCGGAATCGGCGTCGAAGCCGGCCTCGGCGCGCGCGGCCGCGCCGGCGCTCATACCCAAGACCACCAGCCACGGAACCAGGCTCCGGAATCGGATCATGATCGTTCCTCCTGCGCTTCGGCGCGTGCCAGCTCGAGTTCGAGCAGCGACGCCCGCACGCGCACTTCGCTCGATTTCACGAGATGCGCCATCAGGAACGGCAGCCCGAGCGCGCACCAGAAGACGAGTCCGAACAGGATGAGATGCATTCCGCGGGTGGGATTGGCCGACTGGATCCCGGCCCACAGCATCAGCCCCGCGAGCACGAACGTGAACGTCACGACCAGTGCGGTGCGAATCGCGCCGTGCGAGAACAACCGCTCGACCCCGGCTCGCAGCACCGCCGCCTCCGCCAGCGCCCAGCACACGCTGAACGCGAGCCCGACCCCGAGGCCGATCCACTGCTCCGCCCTTCCGGCGGCGTGGAGCGAGACCATGAGTTGGACGAAGCGGATCGAGAGTGCGAGCCCGATGACGAGTCCCCCGGCATGCACAATCCGGGCGGCAGGGCCGAGCCGGCGCTCGGTGAGCCCGCGCAGCCGCGCGCGATACCGTTCCTCGAGCGCCGGATCGCGCGCCTCGACGCGGAGCAGCGCTTCCTTCATCGACGATTTCACGACGAACCTCCTTCCAGCATCGTTCGCATCGCGCGCTTCGCGTGGAAGAGCCGCGACTTGACCGTGCCTTCGACCACTCCGGTGATCGCCGCGATCTCGGCGATCGAGAATCCTTCGAGCACGCGGAGCGTGAGCACGTCGCGATGGACGAGCCCGAGCCGGGCGAGCCCTCGATGGATGTCGAGCGGATCGAACCCCGCGAGCGACGGCTCCTCCTCCCCGACCACCGGCGCATCCGGATGATCGTCGTTCGGAAGCTCCAGGGTCGGGCGCGAGCGTTGCCGCGCCCGGAACGCGACGCGCCGGGCGATGGTGTAGACCCAGGCCGGGAACGCCGCGTCGTCCCGCAGCCGCGGCAGCTCGCGCACCACGATCAGCCAGGTTTCCTGCACCGCATCCCAGGCGTCTTCCTCGGAATCGAGCAGTCGCCGCAGGTAGTAGAGCAGCGGGCGCTCCCACAGGCTCACGAGCCCGCCCAGCGCCGCCCGATCGCCCTGGCGATTGCGGAGCAGGAGCCAGCGGCTTCGCAGCACATCGACTCGATCCGACATCGCGGCCTCCCTCCGTCCTGCTTGAGAGGAGTCTCCCAGGGCCGGAAAGGTTCAATTGCCTGGACGCTGGCGGGGATCGAGTCGCCGGCGAACGAGGCCCGATTGCTCCCTTCCGACAGATCGCACAGCCGGTGAGTGACTACCTTGCCATCTTCGAAGTCGCAAATGGCAGGAATCATGGTCTCGTTGTCCTTTACAGCACGGGCCCCCGGACCGCAGCATCACTGCGAACTCGGACGCCCGCCTCGGTTTCTTCCTTGGGGAGCGTCCGCTGCGCCGGCCGCGCTCGTTCATGCTGTTGCCACGGTCGGCCCGGGCCTTCCAGCGTCTTCGAAGACTCGAGCTGGAGCGTGCGAGGAGATTCCACGATGCGTCCACCGGCCTCCTCGAAGCACATCGCATTCGGCTGCGCGCTTCTGACGAGCCTTCTGCTCTTCGCGGCGCATCCGGCGTCCTCGGCGGCGTCGGAATACATCTGCCCTCCTTGCGGGCAGGTGTGTGACAACCGGGTCTACGATCATCCCGGCGTCTGTCCGACGTGCGGCATGACATTCATCCGACGTCCCGCGGGCGGTTCGAAGGCCCCCGCGTTCGAGGTGATGGGGACCGTCGCGATCGTGCTGTTTCCGGGCGTGGAGATCATCGACTGCTCGGGTCCGTGGGGGGTCTTCGGGTTGGCGCACTACGACGTGGTCACCGTGGCTGCGAAGCGCGACCCCGTGCACACGACCTATGGCGAGACGGTCACCCCCGACTACACGTTCGCGAACTGTCCGAGGGTGGACGTCCTTCTACTGCCTGGAGGAAATGTTCCTTCACTGGCGCGCTCGGATTCCGTCATGCAATGGATCCGCAAGAAGTCCGCCGAAACTCGCGTCACCCTGTCGGTCTGCAACGGCGCCTACTGGCTCGCGCAGGCCGGGCTGCTGGACGGCAAGCCCGCGACCACGATGCACGGAATGTGCGACGACCTATGGAGTACGACTGGCGACCCGAGCATCCGTACGTCCGGGGCGCTCTCGCAGACAAGTACCTGATGCGAGTGGGTCCGATTCACTACCCGGACGACGCGCGGGGTACGAGCATTAGTGGCGTCGGCGACGCCGATCACTGGGACGAGGAGTGGCAGGTTGCGACCGTGAAGTCCGCGCCGCAGGAGGTCATGAATGCCATCGAGCAGGCGCTCCTCGCCGCCCAATGGCAGAAGGCTGCATCGACTTCGGGCGACACACTGCGCTCGACCTGGCGATTCAAGGGAGACGACGGTGCGGTGTGGACGGCGTCGTACGTCCTGACGAAGGGCTCGGACCGGCTCATCGGGCGGACCATCCTGCAGAACTAGATCGCCCGCGGCGGGTGGGGTCACGCGGCTGACCTTCCCGCCGCGAAGCGGAAACCAGACGGAGCCCCTTCACGGGCGCGTACTATACGGTCTGGAAGGCAGTGCAGGTGCCAGATCGCGTCGAGAGGACTGTGGTCGCGAACTTCCGGACCGACGTCTGGACCGCCCCCGACGGGGGTCGGCTCGTGTGGTCGGGCATGTCGAACACGACCGACGGCATCGACACGAAGGTGATCAAGTTCCAAACGGACAAGATCATCCTGCCCGAGCTGGTCAAGGCGGGCGTGCTGCCACCCAATTTGGGCAAGTAGAACAAACAGCTCTCCGGACGGGCTGAACTCCAGGTCGCCACCACATTAGTTCGCCGTCAGTGCCGTTACTTCACCGTCGCGAGCTTCTGCGTGAGCGTGCGCCCCTCCACCTCGAGCCGCGCGAAGTAGAGCCCGGCGCCAACAGAGTTCCCGGCCCCATCCCGGAGGTCCCACGCGATCGCCTGCTCGCCCGCGGGCCGAGCACCGGAAGCGAGCTCACGCACCCGACGTCCGCTCACGTCGTAGATGGCCAGCCTCACGCGCTCCTCGCGCGGCAGCGCGAACCGCAGCGTGATCGGCACGCGCGCAGGGTTCGGACTCGCGGGAGAGAATGAGATCTCACTCGGCCGGGTCCCGGGATCGACATCCGTTGTGCCCGCCGCCAAGACCTGAAGTGCGTAAATGTCGTCGACGCCGTCGCGGCGGTCCATCCAGGTAACGATCGCTCCGCCCGCCCCGGCCGCGACGATGGCTGGGCTATGCTGCAGACTGGGAAGATCGCACAATGGGCGGCCGTTGGCGGGATACGCGGAGTCCAGCGCGCCCGACCCCAGGACATGCTGGGCGAAGATGTCGAAGCTAGCCTGCCAGGTGACGATCGCCCCGCCCACGCCATCCGAAGCGATGGCGGGAAAGTTCTCTCCCGTGGCGGCGATGCTCAGCATGGTGCCGGTGTCCGGCCATGCGGCGTCCACGACGCCCGAGGGCAGCACGTGCTGCGCGCGCACGTTGAGGAAGCCGTTGCGCGCATCTGACCACGCCACGATCGCGCCGCCTGCGCCATCCGAAACGGGGGCCGCATCCACCTCATCGAAGCCGCTGGGGGCGAGGGCCCGCCCGTTGTCGGGCCATCCGGAAGCGATCGCGCTCGAGGCCAGTATGCGCTGCGCGTAAATCTGGTTGATGCCGTCGCGCAGATCGTGCCACGTGACGATGGCCCCGTGCGTACCGTCCCCTCCGTCCGAGATGATCCTAGGGACGGCCTGGGTGCCCGGGGCGGTGCACAGCGCGCGGCCGTTCGCGGGCCACAGGGGATCCACAACGCCTGAACTCAATACGTGCTGCGCGTAGATGTCCACCCCGGGGTTGCCGCTGCGCGAGTCGGACCACGTCACGATGGCTCCGCCCCCGCCGTCCCCAATGATGGCGAGTGACCCCTGGGCTTTGGGCTCGGTGCAAACCGGGGTGCCGTTCGCGGGCCAGCTCGGGTCAACGAGTCCTGAGGCCAGCAGGTGTTGGGCGTAGACGTCGCGATCATTCACGGTAGCGCCGGGGCGGCCGTCAACCCAGATGACGATCGCCCCTCCCGCGCCATCGGAGACAATGACCGGATCGTTTTGATCGCCGGCAGCCGCGCACACCACCGAGCCGTTGGAAGGCCAGGCGCCGTCCACCGTCCCGGAAGCCAGAACGTGTTGGGCGAAAATGTCGGATCCGTTGAGGTCGATCCGGCCGTCCGCCCACGTCACGATCGCTCCCCCCGCGCCGTCCGAGACGATCTCGGGCGACTCCTCGCCCTCGGGTACGCTCGGTATCATGAGTGGGTCGGTCATCAGGGCCCGGCCGTCGGTGGGCCAGGCGGCATCCACCTGGCCGGAGGCCTGCACGTGCTGGGTGTAGATGTTGAAAGGAAGGCTGCGGCGATCCTGCCAGGTGACGATGGCTCCACCCGCGCCGTCCGTTGCGATTGCCTGGGCCCCCTGCAGGCCGGAGGCCGTGCACAGGGCGCGGCCCAACGGGGGCCAGGAAGCGAAGGCGGGTCGTTGGGCGGCGGGCGCGAGGACCAACGTGGTCGCGAGTAGAAAATAGAAGGATCCAGCACGCATGGTGCGAAAACTCCTCGACGGACCGCAACGACGCGGTCCAGGTTCGTGACGCAGTGGGTCAATGGATTGGCGCGAGCGGTGGGCCCGTTCAACGAAGTGACGGCACAGCCGTCATGTCGCGTGTCAGCGCCGCGTTGGATGCCCTTGCCCTGCCTTCGATTCAGTGGGAAACGTTTACGAGGTTCGTCGCACTCGCCAGTTACGTCACACCAAACAGAGGGCGTATTGAATATTAATCTGGTTCTCATTCCTCGGACCGGCGTCCAATGGCCTTCACTCGCGGCCGGGCCGTCGGGTGTTTGGTCACCCGGGGGCTTCCATGATACTCAGCAGGCCAGTCGTTGCGATCGTAGCGGTGTCCGTCGTCCTAGCAGGTGCGTCGGTTCTCGGTTGCTCGAAGAGCAGTAGCCCAACGAATCCCTACGGCAGCGGGTCCACGGGCGTCCCGAGCCCGGGCGGCACGCTGTTCGACTCCGGCACCATGAGCGCGCCCGCCACCTTCGTGCACGTCTTCCCCACCGCGGGCGCCGTCGGGTACCACTGTATTTTCCACGTGAGCATGGGCATGACCGGCACCGTCACGGTCGTGGCCGGTGCGGGGGACTCGGCGGTGGTCACGGCAAGCGGCACGTCGTTCGCGCCCCCGAGCGTGAGCATCAAGCCCGGCGGCTACGTGCACTGGAACGTGACGGGCGGGACGCACACGGTCACGAGCAACTGACTCCGCGGGGCGCCGGAGCGAGTCTCTCGCGTCCGGAGTTTCCGAGACCAATCCTCAACGCAAGGAGCACTGGATGAGATTTGCGTCAATCTGTGGTCGTGTCCTCGGGTTTGGTGCAATGGCGCTGGGCCCATTCGTACTCGCCGCGCCTGCATCGGCACAGTGGACGCGGGTGACCGATGTCCCGCCGACGCGGGTGTACTCGCTTTGGGCGGACGGTGACACCATCGCCGCGGGGGTCGATAGCACGACCTACGTCAGCACGAACGCGGGCGTCACCTGGCTGCATTCGGCGACTCCGGTGGCCGACGCGAGGGCGATCGAAGCCGTCTTGATACGAAACGGCCTTCTCTATGCCGGCACGTTCGATCAGGGCGTCTTCCTCAGCAACGACCTGGGCGCGACCTGGCAGGCCTACAACCAGGGGCTGGTGGGCGGAATTTTGGATTCGCAGCTCGATCTCTCCGACTTCGAGGTGCGCGGCGACAGCCTGTACGCGGCAACCCTGGGCGCGGGCGTGTACGTCCGCAGCCTCGCCGGGCCGAGCACGTGGCATCCGTTCGGCGACGCGTTCGAGCCCAATCAGGCTGCGAACGTGAACGATCTGGCGCTGGGAGGCACTCGGCTGCTCGCTGCCGCGGGCTCCAATGGCATGGTGTTCTTTCGGGATCCGGGCGACGCCGACTGGAACGTATCCAATCTCGACAACGTCGGGATTCACCCGGGCCTTCAGTCCCAAACCGTGGCGTGGACCGGCACCGGCTGGGCGGTCGGGACGGTGGCGGGCGTTTTTCGCAGCGTCTCGGGCGAGGAGCCGTGGACGCTGACGAACCCGCAGCTCGGCCCGGTGATTTGGACAGCACTCGCGACGCAGGGGCCCCGCCTGTTCGCGGCCTTCGACATCCCGAACTTTTGCGTGATCGAGCAAAGTGATGACGACGGCGCGACCTTCCAGATCCTGGACGTCCTGCCCGCGGCATTCGTCGAGCAGATGGTCGTGAGCGGAACCCATCTCTACGCGGCGCGAGAGAATGGACTCTGGCGTCGTTCGACGGAGATCACCTCGGTGGCCCCTGGCGTCAGGCCCGGGAACCTGCGATTCGCCATCGCCGGGCCACAGCCTCTCGGGGACCAGGCGCGCCTGCGGTTCGAACTGCCGGAGCCCGGAGTTGCCTCGATCGAGGTGTTCGACGTCCTCGGCCGAAGAGCGGGCGATCGTACCGAGGCGTGGTGGTCGTCCGGCGCGCACGAGGTTTCGTTGGACGCGCGCGGCCTCGTCCCCGGCGTCTACGCCGCGCGGCTCACCGCGGGCGGCAGGACCGCGGTCGCACGGTTCGTGCGCCTCCGGTGATATGGCGCGCCCCAGGTTCGAGACGATCGCGAGCGGTGCTGGGCCTCGCCCTCACGAGCTGCCGATGAGGATTCCTGCAAGGAACACCAGCACGCCACCCACGATCACCTGGAATGCTGCGGCGAGGAACGGCGTGTCCATGTAGCGCCGGCGGATGTAGCTGATCGCCAGCAGCTCGACCGCGACCACCACCGAGGCGACGGCGGTCGCCATCCCGAATCCCGGGAGCAGGAAGGGCAGCGTGTGCCCGATCCCGCCCGCCGTGGTCATGAGCCCGCACACCACGCCGCGCAGCAGCGGCTTGCCGCGGCCGGTCATGCTGCCGTCGTCGCTCAGCGCCTCGGCGAAGCCCATCGAGATCCCGGCGCCAACGCTGGCCGCGAGCCCGACGCGGAACGCGTCGCCGGAGCTATGGGTGGCGAACGCGGCGGCGAACAGCGGCGCCAGCGTCGACACCGAGCCGTCCATCAGGCCCGCGAGCCCCGGCTGCACGATCTGGAGCACGAACAGCCGGCGTTGAGCCGCCGCTTCGGTCGCCCGCGCGTCGGGAGTGAGGTGCTTCTCGGCCAGTGCGCCCGCGAGCGCCGAGTGCTTCTGCTCCTCCTCGGCCAGGTCCAGGAGCAGCTCGCGCGTCGATGCATGCGTGACCGTCGCCGCCGCCTGCACGTAGAAGCGGCGGGTCTCGAGTTCCATGGTCTCTGCGAGGCCGCGCACCGCCTCGATGCCGAGTGGACGCACCAGCCACACCGGGCGGCGCTGGATGAATCCCTTCACGTCCTGCCGGCGGATGAGCGGAATGTGTTCGCCGAAGCGCGAACGGTAGACGTCGAACAGGCGGCGCCGGTGCTCGACCTCCTCCGCGCGCATGTCGTCGAAGACCGCGGCGCTCGCGGGGTAGTCGGTTCGCAGTCCCTCCGAGACGTCGCCATAGATTCGCGCGTCATCCTCCTCCGAGGAGATGGCCAACGCCAGGATCTCCTGCTCGGTCAGCTCTTTGAATGGTCTTGGCATGGTCGTCCCGAGGTTTGGGTCCGTCGCTCGCCTCAGACGGCGTCGAGCCCCACTCTCTTCAGAAGGGGCTGGTAGCGGGAATCTCGGCGAATCGGATCGAGGCGCGGGTGGACGCGCAGCAGGACGAGCCCGGTCGCGCCTTCCTCCACCGCGAGGTCGAGCCATCGGAACGCTTCGTCCGTGTCGCCGAGGCACGCGTGGAGCGCCGCGATGCCCCACGCCGAGACCACGCGGTGCGAGCGGGCCGCGATCAATTCATGGAGGATGGCGCGAGCCGCGGCCTCGTTTCCACTGCTGGCCTCGAGATGCGCGAGCCCGAACGACGGCCCGGCGACGCCGCCGCTCAACCTTCGGCCCTCCTCGTACTCGCGGCGCGACTCGTCGAACTGTCCGAGCGCTTCGAGCGAGCGGGCCAGGTCCGTATGCGCGCCGTCGAAGCGCGCATCGAGCTCGATCGCCTTTCGGTAGTAGACCAGCGAGCGCTCGTATTCCCGGGAGTAGTAGTACGCGTCGCCGACGCACGTGTGGATCACCATCGACAACGGGTCCAGGCTGAGCGCCTTCAGCATCGCCTCCTGCGCTTCGCGGTGACGCTCCGAGCAGTAATAGAGGCGCCCGAGGACGGTGTGAACTCCGGCCAGCCCGGGGTTCAATTCGATTGCGCGTTGCAGGCACCGGATCGCTGCGCGCAGCTCCATGTCCTTCGCAGCGACCTCGCCCAGGGCGGCGTGGGCCTCGGCGAGGGAGTCGTCCAGCTCGATCGCCTTCACGGCTGCCGATCGGGCCAGTGCGCCGGCTTCGGCCGCCGGAGCCATGCCTCGGCCAGCCCGAACGATCTGAGAGTGCGCGATCCCCGCCCACGCCGGCGCGTAGTTCGGGTCGAGCTCCAGCGCGCGCTTGAAGTGCCGAATGCTCAGCTCGATGGCCTGTGGAGAGTGGGCGGCGGCGTTGTGCCGGCCCTTGAGATATTCGACGTGCGCCTCGGGGTTCACGGGGCGGCGTTTCGCGAGGTGGCTCACCTCGCGTGGGGTCACCTGCACCGCGATCTCCTTCGCCACGGTCTCCGCGATCCGGCTCTGGAGATCCAGCACGTCCTCGATCTCGCCGTCGTAGCGATCGGCCCACAGCATCTCGTCGGTCTTCGCCGAGACGAGCTGCACCGTCACGCGCACACGCTTGCCGACGAGCAGCGCCGATCCTTCGAGGATCGCGTCCACGCTCAATTCGCGCGCGATCTCGGGCAGCGCCTTCTGGACCCCCTTGTACTTCATGGCCGAGGTGCGCGAGATGACACGCAGCGCCTTCAGGCGCGCGAGCTCCGAGATCAGCGCCTCAGTCATCCCGTCGGCGAAGTACTCCTGCGTGGGATCGCGCGACACATTTTCGAACGGAAGCACCGCCAGCGAACGGATGGCGTCCGGCGTCAGCGTGCCGCTCGCGCTCGCCTGCTGCAGCCGGCGAAGCTCGTTGCACACGTCGAGGGCCGTCTGGAACCGGGCGCGCGGCTCCTTCTCGAGGCAGCGGCCGACGATGCGCTCGAGGTCGGCCGGGAGCTCCGCCCGGACGCTCGCGAGCGGCTTCGGGGTGTCGCGAAGGATCGACGAGCTCACGTCCGCCGAGGTCGCCCCGGTGAAGGGTCTGCGCCCGGCGGCGATCTCGTAGAGCAGGATTCCCAGCGCGAACAGGTCCGTCCGGGCATCGACCGCTTCGCCACGGATCTGCTCCGGCGCCATGTACGGCACCGTGCCCACCACCTGCCCCGGCGTCGAGAGCGGCGCCGCCATGGTAGTCGCCTGCGTCGCGTCGAGTCCGGACGCCGACGACTCGAGCTTCGCGAGCCCGAAGTCCAGCACCTTGACCCGTCCCTCGCGCGTCACGATCACGTTCGCCGGCTTGAGGTCCCGGTGCACCACGCCGCGCTCGTGCGCAGCGACCAGCGCATCGGAGAGCGCGATCCCGAGTTCCAGCACGCGAGAAATCGGAAGCCCGCCTGGGGTGACGTACCGGTCGAGGCTCTGGCCTTCGACCAGCTCCATCGTCAGGAAGCGAACGCCGGCTTCCTCCTCCACCGAGTGGAGCACGACGATGTTCGGATGGTTGAGCCCCGCGACCGTCCGCGCCTCGCGCTCGAATCGGGCGAGGCGATCGGCATCGCGCGCGAACGCCTCGGGCAGCACCTTGAGCGCCACCTCACGCCCGAGCCGCATGTCCTTCGCGCGATACACCTCGCCCATCCCGCCCGCGCCGAGCGACGCGACGATCTCGTAGGCGCCGAGACGGGTGCCGCGGATCATCAGCATCGTGGCAATCTACCTCAGTCGCGGGATCTTGCCGAGCACCGGCCGCCCGCGGGGCGGCCGTGGTCATCCCCACACCCCACGCACCACCTCGTCGAATCGGGGATGAGCCCGCACCTCGTCCCAGAACACGGTCACCCGCCCCCAGATGACGAGCGGGTCGCGCTCGATGACGGCGCGCTCCACCCGGACGATCGACTCTTCGAGCAACCCCGAAGACGCGGCGGCCACGGCCAGCCAGAATGGCGACATGAACTCGAGGCGCGAGCGCGCCTCCATTTCATCGTGGACCGCGCACGCGCCATCGATGCGCCCCGCCCTGCCGTAAGTCCACGCCAGCACTCCGAGCGCCCAGTGGTGACGTCCCGATGCGGTGAGTACGGCGGGGGCCATCTCGATCGCGCGCTCGTAATGACCGGCCATCGCGTGCGCCCGCATCAGATTCCAGTGGGCGAAGTAGGAGTCCGCGTCGACGGCGAATGAGCGTTCGGCCTCGACGAGGGACTCCCTGTGCCTTTCCGCGAAGCCGAGCACGTGGGAGTGCATGGCGCCCACCCACGCATTCAGGGGATCGTCCTGGACGGCATGCTTCGTCTCGTCGACCGCCTCGTCGGCCGAGAGCGCACCGTAGCAGAAGCCCCACAGGGCCCGCTGCGCGCGGCCGCGCGCGTGACGTGGGTCGACCGCGAAGGCCCGCTCCCAATGCGACTCCGCGCCGCTGAAATCTCGGTCGTATTGTTCCGCGACGCTGGCGAGTGTCGTCCATGCCTCGACCTGGTCTGCATCGATCGCGAGGGCGCTCTCCGCGAGGCGCCTGGCCTTCGGCATGACCTCGGAGAAAGGCGCGACCCCGAACGTGCCCATCAGCCGGTACGAATCCGAAAGCCACGCCATGGCCTCGGCGTACTGGGGATCGAGCGCGATTGCCTGCTCGAAGCACGCCATCGCCTGGGGCAGGAACCGGCCCCGCTTGGCCTGGAGCGCGCGACCCTTGAGCAACAGCTCGTAGGCCTCGAGATTCCTGGTGCCCTGGCGCGCGCGGCCACGTTCGGCCTCGTCGCGGAGCGTCCCGCGCAGGCGGTTCGCGATCGCGTTCGCGATCTCGTCCTGCACCACGAACACGTCGGTCATCTCGCGGTCGTAGCGCTCCGACCACAACTGGTAGCCGTCGGCCGCGTTCACCAGTTGCGCGGTGATGCGCAGTCGAGTGCCGGCGCGGCGCACGCTGCCCTCGAGCACGGTGGTGACGTCGAGCTTCTCGCCGATCGCGCGCAGGTCCTCGCGGCGTCCCTTGAACGCGAAGCACGAGGTGCGAGCCGCGACCCGGAGTCCCGCGAGGTGTGAGAGCGCGTTCAGGATCTCGTCGGTGACGCCGTCTGCGAAGTACTCGTCGTCGGGCCCGCTGAGATTGTCGAACGGGAGCACCGCGACCGATTGCTCGCGACCGGAGTCGCCCTTCACGACGCCGGCCGCGGCCTCGGTCAGCTCGAGGCGCACGTCGCGGATGTCTCGGGGCCGGGCGTCGGCCTCCTTGCGCAGGCAGCGGCGCAGGATCTCGCGCACTCGCGCCGGGGTGCCGGACGGCAACGCCGTCCAGTCGGGCTCGCGCTTGAGGATGCGCGCGAGCACGTCCGACACGGTCTCGCCCATGAACGCCGGCTTTCCGGTGAAGCACTCGAACAGCACGCACCCGAATGACCACACGTCGCTGCGCCGGTCCACCGCCTTGCCGCGCGCCTGCTCCGGGCTCATGTACGCGACGGTGCCGAGTATCGTGCCGGCGATGGTGGCCCCTGCGCGCGCGGTCACGGTGGGCGATTCCGTCGGATCGGCTCCGGGCGTCAGCGCCGGATCGTTCTTGGCGAGTCCGAAGTCGAGGACCTTCGCGACTTCCGAGGCGGTGATCATGACGTTGCCCGGTTTGAGGTCGCGGTGAACGATCCCTCGCTCGTGAGCCACCTCGATCGCGGCGGCGATCTGAACCCCGAGCGCGAGCGCCTCGCGCGGCGGCAGCGCGCCGCGCGTCAGCCGCGCCGCGAGCGTCTCCCCTCCCACCAGCTCGAGCACCAGGCACGGCGTCCCATCCACTTCTTCGAGCCCGTAGATCGAAGCGATGTTCGGGTGATTCAACGCGGCGAGGGTCTGAGCCTCGCGCCGGAAACGCGCCAGCCGCTCGGGATCGGCCGCGAATGCGTGGGGCAGCATCTTGATCGCCACGTCGCGCGCCAGCCGCGTGTCGCGCGCACGGTACACTTCGCCCATGCCGCCCGCGCCAAGCGGGGCGAGGATCTCGTAGGGGCCGAGCTTCGTTCCAGCGCTGAGGATCATTCGCGGGAGTCTACACGAACCGCCCGGTCATACGTCCGAGCGACCGCGAGGACCGGGCCGGCGATGTCCCATCGCGGTGACGGGAGCGTTCCCCCGGGTTGCCGGGTTTCGTTTCGCCTATAGCCCGCGCCTCATGACGCTCGAGACCGGCACCCGCCTCGGCCCGTACGAGATCGCCGCTCCGCTCGGAAGCGGCGGCATGGGCGAGGTCTATCGCGCGCGCGACACGCGACTCGATCGCGAGGTCGCGATCAAGGTGCTGTCGGCGCCGGCCTTCCAGGCCCCGGAGGCCCGGGCGCGGTTCCGGCGCGAGGCGCTCGAGCGCTGCTGGCCGAGCTCGAGGCCCAATCGGAGCACCACTACGTCGCGTCCTACTATGTCGCGCAGGTGCTCGCGGCGCTGGGCGATCTTGAAGCCGCGTTCTCGGCGCTCGAGCGGGCCCTCGAAGAACGGGTGCACTGGCTGGCGGCCATTCGCCTCGACCCATCGCTCGATTCGCTGCGCGGAGATCCTCGCTTCGACGGGATCGTCAGGCGGGTGGGCGTCTAGCGTTCGAGCCGAGGCCCCGTGATCTCACTCCGCGGGTGAGATCGCCGCCGAGGTCTGCCCCGCCGGCAGCGTCGAGCGCCACTTTGCGGCCTCCCCCGGCTTGTGCCAGGCGTCGTAGAGCTGGATCAGCCCGTGAGTCGCCTTGAGCGCGCCGGGATCCTTCGCGCCGCGCGTCGTGAGGGCCGCGGTTCGCGCCGCGATCAGCAGCGTCTCGGCCTCGGGGTACCTCCACGCCGAATGTCGCGCGCGAATGATGTCCGCGAGGCCCACCTGCGAGTCGACCGTGCCGGGGCTGCCGGGGCCGAGATACTCCAAGCGTATCGAGAGGCCCTCGCGCGCCAGCTTCTCGGCGTCGTTCATCCGGCGTTGCCGGACGCGCAGCTCCGCGTAATCCTTGAACGCCGCGGCGAGATCCGGATGACGGTCGCCGAGCTTCTTCCTGAGGATGCCGATGCCGGTATCGAACGCGGCCTGGGATTCGCGCAGCCGGTCGGCGCGCGCGTACACCGGACCGAGCCCGATCCAGGTCCGTCCGACCAGTTCGCTCTCGGGGCCGAGTCCCTGCTGACGGATGGCGAGAACGCGCCTGAGCACCTCGATGGTCTGATCGAGCCGGCCCGACCGGAATAGCAGCTCGCCCTGATTCTCGAGCGCGCGCGCCACCAGCGGATGATTCTCGCCGAGGAACTGGCGGCGCATGGCCACCGCCTCGCGATAGATCGAATCGGCGCCCGCGAGATCGCCCATGCGGACGCGGTTGCCGGCCAGCTCCTCGAGCGCCTCGGAGGTCTCGACGCCGCGATCCGTGATGTGCGCCGCGAGCTGATCCACGCTCTCGCGCAGCATGGAATCGGCGCCGGCGTAGTTCTCCTTCCAGTTGGCCTCGATGTACGCCCGTGTCCTGAGGATCGCGGGGGCGGCCACTAAGGTGGCGGAGCCCTTGCCGCGCACCAGTTCCATGGCGCCGCGTGACATCGTATCGGCCTGCGCGTAGCGGCCCTGATGCGCGAGCGCCGCCGCCACCTCGCTCATGATCAGCGCCGAGGTGTCGCTGATCGCGCTGCCCGCGAGCGCCAGGCTCTCGAGCGCCTGACGGTACTCGCCCTCGGCCTCGCCGTAGTGGGCGGTCTGACTCAGGATCCCGCCGAGCTCACGTTGCAGCCCGGCCACCAGCTCCGGGCGCCGCTTCGGCTGGCCCCTCAGCTGATCGATCCCCCCGCGCAGGAGCGACTCGGCTTCCGCGTACTTGCCGACGCCGGCGAAGGCCGAAGCCACCGTGCTGCGGATTGCATAGTCGACGTCGGGGTCGCTCCCGGCCCACGTTCCGATGCGCGACTGCGCCCGCTCCAGCGCCGCGTCGAGTGTCACCTTCCCGCCGCCCCCGGCCCACGGATCGGCGGTGGCCAGCATTTCCTGGAGGAACCGGGCGATCGCGCCGGCCTTCGACGCTTCGAGGCGCGCGCTCTCGCGGCTGATCTCCGCCGCGGTGCGCGCGCGCACGGCCCCGGAGCGCTCGATCACCGCCGCGGCCTTCTGTTCCTCGGCTTCGGCGCGGCGCTGCTCGGCCAGCCCGCGGGCCTGATCGGCCTCGAGGCTGCGTGCTCTCGCGAGGCGCTCGGCCGACACCGCACGAGCCATTCGCTCGACCGCGAGTGCCTCGGCCCGGCTGGCGCGCACGGCCTGCCAGGAGCTGACGACGATGCCCGCCACCAGCACCACGAGCGTGGCGACGATGCCGGCCACCAGCGCGCGATTGCGTCCCGCGAACTTGCGGAGCTGGTACACCGTGCTCGGCGGACGGGCCAGGATGGGCTGGGACGCGAGGTAGCGCTCCACGTCCTCCGCCATGGCCGCGGCGCTCGCGTAGCGCCGGTCGGCGTCCTTCTCCAGCGCCTTGCCCACCAGGGTCTCGATATCCGGGTCGAGCCGGCGCGAGCCGCTCAAGGTCGAGCGCAGCGACCGGGGCGGCTCCTCGCAGATGACTCGCACGGCCTCCATCAGCGATGCCCGGCTCACGTCGTACGGCTTCGAGTTCGAAAGCATCTCGTAAAGGATCACGCCGAGCGCGTACACGTCGGTGCGCACGTCGATCGCATCCGTCTTCCCGCGAGCCTGCTCCGGCGACATGTACGGCAGCGTTCCCTTGATGACCCCCACCTCGGTGACCTGGGTCGCCTGCACGTCGCCCTCGGTGATGCGCGCGAGACCGAAGTCGAGGATCTTCACCTCGGGCAGGCGCGCGCCGGTCAGCGACGTCGCGCTGGTCTCGCTGCCGGTCTCGCGCGAGATGATGATGTTCGAAGGCTTCAGATCGCGGTGGATGACTCCGCGCTGGTGCGCGTAGTGGACGGCGTCCGCGATGCGCCGGAACAGCGAGAGGCGGAAACGCACTTCATCGGAGGTGATCGCCTTCGGGCGCTTGGCGAGAAAGACGTCCAGGTTGTCGCCCTGCACCAGCTCCATGGCGAAGAAGTGCTGGCCCTCTTCGGTGCGGCCCGACTCGTAGATGCCGCCGATGTTGGGGTGACGCAGGCGGGCCAGCGTCTCGGCTTCGCGCCGGAACAGGCGGATCGTGGCTTCGTCGACGTAGCGCCCGCCTCGAACCACCTTGAGTGCCACTCGGCGGCGCGGGTCCTGCTGCTCGGCCTCGTACACGATGCCCATGCCGCCCTGCCCCAGCTTGCCGAGGATGCGGTAGCGGCCGATCGACTTCGGAAGATCGCCGGTGGACGCCGAGGGAATCGGGCCGGCCACGCCGGCCGAATCGGGGCGCAGGTCCGCGGCGTCGATCGTCGCGTCTTCTTCGAAACTGGAATCGGAGGCGGGGGTCTTCGGAGGCGGTGGGGCGCTGGGGTTCGGACGATCCGGCTGCTCGGACACTCATTCCTCCGCTGTCGATCGAGCGATGGGGGTCGGCGGCATTCGCGCGTGGTACAGGGTCACAGTGCCGAGTCGCCCGCCCCCGGATTCACCGAGACACCCCCGGCAGGTACCCGAGAGGTACCGTCGAGGGTGCGGAGGAGAACATGCCAGGGGGGTCGGACGGGCGCCACCGATTCGCCGGTAAGTCTAGCTCCGAGCGGGCGTGCCGTCTACAGGCGGGTGCGGGATTTGAGTCACCCTCCCATGCGAGACGAGGTGGATCACAGGATCCAGGGAATGAGCGCCCACGATTCGCCTCGGTATTCGTCGTAAGCCGCGCCGAACACTTCGCGGAGCGCACGCTCCTCCTGCCCGATCTTCCGTGCGTATGCGATCCCGACCAGCGCGATCGCGATCGGCCCCTGCAGCCGCCCGGAGATCAGCGCGGTGCCGACGTACATGCCGATCGCGCCGGTGTAGATCGGATGCCGGATGCGCCGGTACGGCCCGCCACGGACCAGCGCGTGATCCACCTTCACCGTGACCGCTCCGCTCCAGTTGCGGCCGAGTATCCTGCGCGCCCACAGGGCGAGCAGCAGGCAGCCCGTCGCAAGCGTCAGCCCGAGGGGCGCGAGGTACGGCGCGTCGGGCAGCACGCGGGGAAATTCGAACGCCGGCGCCGCGGGCCTCGGCCACCCCGCGAACGGCCAGAAGGAAAGAACCATGGCGACGTTCACGATCAGGAGGTGCAGGGCGCGTGAGCCGCGCGACTCGGCCGACCTCGTCGCCGACGCGTTTCTCGCCGCCACCTCCCAATAGACGGACATGATGATCCACAGGTAGAGCGAGAACGCCATCGGGGTGAGCAGGAAGGCCGGCGAGAGCGGATGGCCGGCCCACCGCGGCGGTGCCTTGCCGGAGCGCGCGAACCAGGCGCCGACGGCGGCCCCGATCAGGGCGGCGAGCGAGATCGCCCGGACCCTGCCTCCGGTGCGGGATGGCCTTCCCCGAGTCTGCGGCAGTGGGGGCGGTTCGCTCATCCGGGGGATTGGTACACGGGATCGAGCCGCACCACAAGTTTGAAGCTCTCCGGCGACGAAGCCTGAAGCCAGAATCAATCATCTGTCGCGTCGCATGACTCGCGATCGAGTGAGGAGAGCCGCCGCATGAGCCCCCACCTGCTCCGTTCTGTGGCCGCCTCCGCCCCGCCCGCGCTTGCGAGCGCACTGCCCGCCGGGGTCTATCTCGTGCGCGTCTCGCATGGCCCGTGGTCTTCCGTCGCGAGGGCGTGCCTCACGCGAGAGCGTTGTCCTCACCGCGGAGCATGCATGTCCTCCGGCGCGGCGACTATCGAAGCACGAGCGCCTTCAACTGGTGTCGCACGCCGCCGCTCGTCACGCGCAGGACGTAGAGTCCGTTTCGCACCGGCTGCCCGTGTTGATCGCGGCCATCCCACGTCACCTGCTGCACGCCAGCTGCGAAGCCGCCTCGTGCGATGGTCGCGACCATGCGCCCGGCGACGTCGTAGATCACGACCTCCGCTTCGCCCGAACCGCCTCCCAACCCGCTCGCGGTCGCGAACGAGATCGTGAGCGCTCCACCTCGATACGGCAGCGGCCACGCGGCGAGCGGCGAGGAGGGCGGGAGCATCGCGCGCCCCAGCTCCAACTCTTCGCCGAGCCGGTTCACCGCGGCGAGCCGGTAGCCATCTCCGGCCGCGCCGCCGCGGTCCTCGTAACGATTCTCGGTGACCGGGTCGGGGCCGATCCGCACGCCCGCGCCGGAACCGCCGCGTAGCAAGCGATACACTCGGTAGCCGGCGAGTCCCTGCGGCCCCACGCCGGGGTCGGTGCTCCACTGCAGCAACGCTCCTCCGCCGGGCACGGCCGCGACCGCGAAGCTCAGCAACGAGACGCTGGTCTGGATCGTGAAGAGCGAGTCCGACGCGTCGCCGCCCGCCACCGCCGCGTCGCTCGGCGTCAGCTTCACCCGCGCGAATCGGCCCGGCAGATGCGGGACTCGGATCGCCACCGCGTTCGAGGCCGCTCCTCCCACGCCGCTCTCGATGCGCTGGTAGCTGGCGCCGCCATCCACGCTCAGCCACAGGTCGGCGGGCTCCGCCCCGAGCCACGAGACCGAGTTCGTGGCGCCGACGTTCCAGGTCTCGCCGCCGTTGGGCGAGAGCACGAAGTAGCGATTCAAGTCGTAGAGATACGCCGCCCCCGCGTCGGCGCCGCCCGCGTCGTTGAGGTGGGAGCCGACGATCACGTCGTCGAAGCCGTCGCCGTTCACGTCGCCGGCGCCGGCGAGCGCCCGGCCGAGATTGTCGTTCGCCCCGAGTCCGGCGATCGCGAGATCGGCCATGGCGTCGGGAGTCGGGCCGCCATACAACAGGTAGGCCCTGCCCGCGAAGCTGCCGCCCGCGCTGTTGGCGCGGGCTCCGACGATCAGGTCCGCGTAGCCGTCCCCGTTCACGTCACCCGCGCCCGCCACATCGAGGCCCAGCTCGTCGAGCGTCACACCACCCACCTCGAAATCGGCAATCGCGTCAGGCGCCGGGCCACCGAAGTAGAGATAGGCCCGGCCGGCGTCCACGCCGCTCGTCTCGTTGAAGTTCGCGCCGACGATCACATCGTCGAAGCCGTCGCCGTTCACGTCACCCGCGCCCGCCACCGCGACCCCGAACCCGTCCCCCGACGCCTGGCCATCGAGGAAGAGGTCGACGGTCGTATTCGGGACCGTTCCGCCGAAGTAGACGTATGCCCGCCCGCTGGCGGAGCCGTGAATGTCGTTGGTGCTCGACCCGGCGATCAGGTCGGCGAAGCCATCGCCGTTCACGTCCCCCGCACCCGCGACCGAGGCTCCAAACTGGTCAGCGATCGCCTCTCCGCCCACCGCCAGATCCGAAATGGCGTCGGGCGCCAGGCCACCGAAGAACAGATAGGCCCGGCCGGCGTTCGTCGCCCCCGTATCGTTGAACGGCGCTCCGACGAAGACATCGTCGAATCCATCCCGATTGACGTCTCCGGCGCCCGCCACCGAGTAGCCGAGCTGGTCGTTGGCCGCCGCCCCGGTGAGGGTGAGATCGGCGACCGCGTCCGGCGAATTGCCGCCGAAGAAGACGTAGGCCCGTCCGGCATTTGAGGCGGCGAAATCGTTGAAGGGCGCTCCGACGATCACGTCGGAGAAGCCATCGTGGTTCACGTCCCCGACGCCCGAGACCGAGTAGCCGAACTCGTCGTTCGCCGCCGCCCCGGAGAGGGTCAGGTCGGCGACCGCGTCCGCGCCGGGACCGCCGAAGAACACGAAGGCCCGGCCGGCGTTTGCTCCGGGAGTGTCGTTGAGCGGCGCCCCGACGATCACATCGTCGAAGCCGTCGCCGTTCACGTCGCCGGCTCCCGCGACCGCCCAACCGAGGTTGTCGCCGGCCGCCCCGATGAAGGAGCGCTGAACACGGCTCGCGGCGGCGGGAGCGCGCGTCGGCTCGACGATTCGGAATACCGCGTCGCTCATGTCGGACGTCGATCGCTTGACGGTCTGCGCGTTGATGCTCAGGCGCACCTTCGCCAGCGCCGTCGCGGGACCGGGCGCGGTCACGGTGACCTCGTTCTCCTCGAGTCCGCCCGCGCCGGCGACCAGCGTGCTCCATGTGACCCCGCCGTCGAGCGAGATCGCGAGATCCGCCGGGTCGTGACCGAGCCAGTGAACGCGGGAGGGCGCACCGGACACCCACGTCTCGCCGCCGTTCGGAGATAGAACCTGGTATGCGTAAACCGCCGTCACGTACGCGCGGCCCGCATTGGCACCGCCGATGTCGTTGCCGGGCGCCCCCGTCACCACTTCCGCAAACCCGTCGCCATTGACGTCCCCCGCGCCGGCGACCGCAAGGCCGAGCTCGTCGCTTCCGACGACGCCGGTGATCGTGATGTCGGCGACGGTGTTGGGCGCGGCTGCGCCGAAGAAGACGTAGGCGCGGCCGGCGTTCGTGCCGCCGGCGTCGTTGAACGGCGCACCGACGATCAGATCCGCGAATCCATCGGCGTTCGCGTCGCCCGCCCGCGCCACCGCATTGCCGAACTGATCTCCCGCCACAGCGCCCGACAGCGTCAGGTCGGCGACGTTGTCGGCCAGCGGGCCGCCGTAGAACACGTAGGCGCGTCCCGCATTCGCTCCCGCGGTGTCGTTGAGTGGCGCGCCGACCAGGAGATCGCCGAAGCCGTCTCCGTTGACGTCTCCGGCGTTGTCGAGCGAGAAGCCGAACTGGTCTCCCGCCACGGCGCCATTGAAGGTGAGATCGACGGAAGCGTCTTCCCCGGGACCGCCGAAGTACAGGTAGGCCGCACCCGCATCCACGCCGATCACGTCGTTATAGGGCGCACCTGCCGCAAAATCGCCGTAGCCGTCCCCATTGAAATCTCCGGCGCTCGCCGCCGCTGTGCCAAACCCGTCGCCGGCTGTCGCTCCCGTGACCGTGATGTCGATGAGGTTGTCCGTCGCCGGGCCGCCGTAGAAGACATACGCGCGCCCCGCGTCCAAGCCGGCAGCGTCGTTCAGCGGCGCCCCGACGATCAGGTCGCCGTATCCGTCTCCGTTCACGTCCCCCGCGCTGGCGACCGAATAGCCGAACTCGTCCCCCGGCGCGACGCCGGTGAACGTGATGTCGGCGATGGCGTCGGGATTCGGTCCGCCGAAGAAGATGTACGCCCGCCCGATGTTCGCGCCGCCGGTGTCGTTGAACGGCGCGCCGACGATGACATCGTCGAACCCGTCGCCGTTGAAGTCCCCCGCGCTCGCGACCGAGTACCCGAGCAGTTCGGTGGCCGAGGTGCCGATCAGGGTGAGATCGGGGACGTCGTCCGCCCCGGGCCCGCCGAAGAACACCAGCGCGCGTCCTCCGTCGGACGCACCGGTGTCGTTCAACGGGGCGCCCACGATGACGTCGGCATAGCCGTCGCCATTCATGTCCCCCGCAGAAGCGACCGAACTCGAGAGCGCTTCCGCGCCGAGTCCGGTGGGGGTGAACAACGTGCGGTAGGAAATGGCGAACGCCGAGGACGGGATCCCGGCGAGTGCGGCGAGCAGCGTGCCGAGGGCGAGCAGGGCGCGGGAAGCACTGGGTGGTCGGCGCATGGGCGGCTCCGATGCGAGGGTGTTGGCGCCGCGAGGCGTGCGGCGCCCGGTCCTAAACGCACGCGCCGGGCGACCCGAGGGCCGCCGCGGCGCACCGGATGACTGGGAAGAAGTCTGCGGCCCGCCCGGCCCGCGGTCAATAGCTCAATCGGTGGTCAGGCTCAGACCACCGAGACCTTCACGCAGTGGATCGGCGGCAGCGAGTCGAAGAGACACTCCCACTGCTCCCCGCCTTCTCGTCCGATCCAGAGCTGGCCGGTCGTGGTCCCGAAGTAGAGTGCCGGCGACTTGAGGCGGTCGATGTCCATCGCGTCGCGCTGGACCGTGAAGTAGCTCGACTTCTTCGGGAACCCCCTCGCGAGCCGGCCCCAGGAGTCGCCGCCGTTTTCGCTGCGCCACACCGCGGGGGCGCCGCCGGGACAGGTGCGCGTCATCGGCTCGAGCGGCAGCACGTAGACCGTGTCGGCGTCGTGCGGGTGCACGACGATCGGGAAGCCGAAGTCGGATGGCAGTCCCTTGGCGATCGAGCGCCAGGTGCGGCCGTGGTCGTCGCTGCGCAGCACGCCGATGTCCGGTCGCGGGCCACCGGGCCCGGTCCAGTTGGCCCACCCGCCGTGGTTCTGCATGTAGAGCCTGCCCGGGGCGTCGTCGTGGCGCGCGATCTTGTGCACGCACTGGCCGAACTCGGGGTAGGGATCCGGTGCGAAGCCGGCGCCGACGCCCTTGTTGGACGCTCTGAAACTCTCCCCTCCGTCTTCGCTCAGATAGTGGCCGCCGGTCGAGATGCCGAGGTGGACGCGATCCCCGTCGCGAATGATGGTGTGCATGCAGAGCCCGCCGTTGCCGGGGCTCCACTTGCGAGCATGTTCGTGATTGCTGATGCCCTGAACCATTTCCCATGAGTCGCCGCCGTCGCGGCTCCTGAACAACGAGGCCGGCTCGACGCCGCACCAGAGTTCCTTCTTGCCATCGCCGGTCTCGAGCGACCAGATGTTGATGAGCGCCCGCCCGTCCTCCTTGGGAAATGCAGGCGCCGACTTCGTCTCCTTGAACGACTTCCCGAGATCGTTCGAGCGCAGCACCTTCATGCCGAAGAAGGGATTGCAGCTCGAGGCGTAGAGACGAGGCGTGCCTCGCGTGTCGATCAGCGTCGTGTAGACGGGGACACCGGGTCCGAACGGTCCGCGCAGCGCGAAGCTGCCGCGGCTCTTCGAGGCCTCTGCGACGAAGACGCCCTTCTTGGTTCCGATGCTGAGGATCACACGGTCCGGCATGTTCAACCTCCTGAGACCGCAGGCAGGATCGTGACGACGTCCCCTGGGGCCAGTGACGTGTCGAGCCCGTCGAGGTCTCGCACGTTGTCCGAGTTCACGAAGACGTTCAGGTGGCGGCGCACCTTCCCCGTCTCGTCACACACGTTGCGGTGGAGCGGTGCATGGCGCAGTTCGAGATGCTCGAGGACGGCCCGCACGGTGGGGGCCGAGAGCGAGAGCTGAGAGGCGCCGTCGCAGTAGACGCGCAGCGGGCCTGGGACATGGATGGTGACGTTCGGGGGTCGGTCCATGGCGGAGGAATGTGGTGAGCGCACCGGAAGCGGCGTGCGCGATCGGGCGACGGCGCTTCCCATCGAACTTCGCGGCCGCCAGCGTATCGCGACCGCGTGCGGTTCACAAGCCGTCACGAAGACGAACGCCCGCGCGGGGTTTCGCGCGGGCGTTCGACCATCTCCAGACTCGGGCGCCCGCGTGAGACGCGGGCAAGAACCTCACGCCTTGGACTTGGCGGGCGGCGGATCGAGGCTGATCGTGAAGTCCTGCGTCGCCTCGCCGCCCTTGGCATCGATCGCGCGGATGCGGACCGGGAACGCGCCGCGGTGGGAGTCCCCCAGCGGCAGCGGCCAGTAGATGTTTCCCGACGCGTCCACCGTCATGCCGATGGGTCCGCTCACCAGGCTGTAGCGGAGCGGATCGCCGTCGGGATCGGTCGCGACCGCGTGGTACCGGAACGAAACGTCGGCGGCTCTCGGGGCGACCGGCTGCGAGGAAAACTGTGGCGGGCGATTCTCGATGTTGAAAGCGTCGCTCCGCACCGGGGACGACGAGCTCGCGTCGTCACGCGCCACGACCTCGAGCGCCACGCGATCGCCCGGCGCGATGCGGCTGAGCGGCAGGCTCGGGCCCGCCGCGCCATCCATCGCGGCGTCGTTCCTGAGCCAGCGGTAGGTGTAGGTCGGAACGTCGCCGTCCGGATCCACGCACTCCACGTTGGCCTGCAGCTCGGGAGTGCCGGACGCCGTCGAAACCGCCAGCGTCACGCGCGTGAGCTTGGGCGGCGTATTTTCGACTCGCACCGCAGCGTGCAGCGTTCGCACCGCCCCACTCGAGGGATCCGGCGCGCTCACCGCCACCGCGATCTGGTCGTTCTTGGAGAAGTGCGAGGGGTCGAGACCGTCGGTCTGAGCGTCGGCGATCAGGCTGCCGTTGCGCCGCCACTGGAACCGGCACTTCGCGGGCTCCAGCCGGGGATCCTCGAACACGACGGCGATCCGTGCCATCGCGTTCGCGGGCTCGGGAGTCAGGCGCACGCCGAAATCATGGTGCGCCGCGGTCGCGGCGCCGCCGCCGGTGCGGGCGGAGCACCCGCCGATCGCGAGCACACCCGCCAACGCCAGCAGCCCGTACCACGGCCGGGCCGGGATCATCTCCCGGGCACCGGATGCTTCTGCGGAGCCGTCATCACTCGGGTGCGCCGGCCGGCTGAACATGGCCCTGGAGCTCGCCATGCGCGGCCGATGCGTCCTCGGCCGGGCGGATGATGACGTTGGTGATCAGTTCCGAATCACCCGATCGCGTCCCCATGAGGAAGACATGGCGATCATTCACCACCGTGCCCATCGGCATCGGCCCGCGGCCGATCTCGTAGACCTGGACGTTGGGCGCCAGCCGATACGTGACCTCGCCGAGCATGATCTCGCCGGTGAGGACGCCGGTGTACGGGCCCGACATGTTGAATGTTTCGGGCGCGGGCGCCTCGAACATTCTGCCCCGCGTGACACGGGGGTCCGCCCCGGTGTTCGCGGTGGCGACCGCCATCAGCGTGAGGAGAAGAGCGGCGCCGACTGAGGTGCTGGTTCGATTGCGCATGATTTCCTCCCTTAGTTCCACTTCTGGCGCCACGAGCGCACCATGAGCTTCTTCAGTCCGCCACCGATGTTCTCGGTGAGCAGCACCGCGTTGGATGACTGCAGAATCACCTGCTCGCTCAGGAGGTCGACCGACGGGTCGGCGAGGATGCCGTCGCCCATCGACTGGACGCGATCATCGGTCGTGTTGTTCGCGGTTCCATTGGGGTTGTCCGGGTACGACCCGTCCTTGTAGTCCAGGCTGTAGAGCCAGGACTGCCCGCCGCCCGTGCACGCGCTGTTGTTCGGAAGGAACGAGGGCACGTACAGGGTCCCGGCGATCAGCACGGCCGTGTGGGTCACGCGTTCGCCCGAGCTCTGGACCAGGTTCATGAACCAGCCACGCTTGCCGCTGCTGAGCCCGGTGAAGGTGCTCGTCTGGTCGACCAGCTCCGAGGTCGCGATCGTCCCACCGGAGTTGTTGTCGATGAGGCCGTAGATCGCCTGCTGGTTCGTGGTCGACGGATCGCTGTCCGTGAGGTATTCGCCGGTTCCGAAGAAGATCATCGCGTGGCCCGCCTGATCCATGGTCACGACCGGGGCCGCCTGGATCGGCTTCCCGCAGTTGTAGAGCTTGCTCACGCTGTACGGGTTGGTGGTCAGGTCCACGCGCCAGATGTTGCCGGCGAGATCCCCGAGGTAGAGCAGGTCGTCGTAGCCGTCGAAATCGCGGTCGAGCGCCGTCGCCTTCGTGGTCTTGTTGGCCGAGACGGCCGTTCCGAGTGCGATCGTGCTCATGACCGAGCCGTCGGTCGGGTTGAGGACGAACAGGTTCGTCTGCGCGGACGCGGGGTCGTATCCGGTGCCGACGCAGAGCACGTAGGCATCCAGCCGCTTGTCACGCACCAGCGACGGCCCATTCCATGAGCCCTTCAGCGATGGCATGTCGACGTCCCACAACACGCTCACCGTGTCGGGGGCGGGACTCGTGACATTGAGCGCGAACAGGCTGTTGCCGCCCTGCCCCTCGCCGCCGATCAACACCGTCTTCCATGCGCCGTTCATGTAGATGTCGTAAACGGCGGGGGTCATGTTGAGGTAGTAGTGATGGCAGTACGACGGGTCCATCAACCCGCTCAGGTTCGGCAGGTGGTTCTTCGGAACGTACGCCCACTTCTCGGACCCATTGGTGGCATCGATGCAGTGCAGCATGCCGTCGTTGGCCCCGACGTATACGACCTCGGACCGCCCGGCCCGGGTCGACCTGAACGACCAGTAGTTGAGGAAATTGTTGAAGCCGTTCGGCTTTCCGACGGTGACCGGTGCGGCGTCGACGATGTCACCGAGCTTCCAGCCCAGCCGGCTGCGCGACCCGGGCGTGGAGTCTCCGCGAGTGAAGTTGATGATGTTCGTCGCGGTCGCATTGTCGGCCGCCCCGAGCAGCGTCCGCAGGCTCGCGGCATTGGCCGCCGTCAGTGGGTACGTATTCGTCCCCGTCGTCGAGGTGAGGAGGGTGCGGCTGCTGGAGCTTTGCGCCTGGAGCAGGGCACCGGCCTCCCACAGCGGGCTGTCGCCGCCATGGTATGGCAGGTTGAACGACTCCACGAAGCCGCGCCAGGTCTGCGATTCGTAACGGGCGCGGTAGAGCCGGTTGTTGGTGCGGTCTTCGGAGGAGACCACCGAGACGGCCGTGCCGGACGCGATGCGCGCCGCGATCACGTTGAACGATGCCGTCAGCGCGTTGACCAGGCCCGCACCGTCGTTGATGCTGAAATAGGCGCCTCCGCCCTTGTCCGAGGTCTTCTGCAGCAGGTTCGCGTCGACGTTGAAGCCGATCGTGAACGTCGCCACGTTTTGCATCCCGTCCATGTCGGGGCGCATGTCGTTCTTGTACAGGTAGGACGCGACGTCGTCGAGGTAGTAGCCGTCCTTGTCGACGTCCTTGATGTACGCGGGTACGCTCGTGTCCTGCGTCGGGAGTCCGTCGGTCACGATGATGACGAAGCTCTTCTGACAGCTCGCTTGGATCGGAGCTGTGGAATCGGTCTTCTTGAAGTAGTTCATCGCCGTGATCATGCTCTCCGCGAGCGGCGTCCAGGAGTCGGCGTCGATCGCCATGATCTGGCTTTGCATCGCGGCAATGGTGCTGCCGAAGGGAGAGATGATCTTGCCACCGTTGTCGTTGTTGAAGACCTCGACGGCAAACCGGCAGCCCGAGACGCTGCCCAGCACCTGGGAAACGACCGGCTTGGCCGCCTGGATGCGCGTGATCACCGGGATCGCGGCGCGCTGCGCGCTGGTGGCCGTGAAGTAGATCCAGTTCAGATAGTTGCCGTCGTACCGGCCGTCCTCACCCTGGTCGCTCGCGACCAGGTAAGCCGATGGCGTGTTGACCCACTTGCTGTTGAACGACCGCGGCGTGTAGTTCCCCGAGGTGCTGATGTTATACGTCGTGCCGCTCGTGAACTTGCCGGCGTACGTGGTCTTGGGGTTGTACGAACTGGAGACCAGCGCCTCGTTCATGCTTCCCGAGTTGTCCTGCAGGATCAGGACGTTGGCCTCGCCGGTGGTCTGGCCGATGGCCAGCGGAATCTGGCAGGTGGCGTGGGCGGAGCCGGCGTAGCCGATCGCCACCATGGCCGCCAACGCGACTGCGAGCTTACGAACTGGATGATGCATGATCAGTAACCCTCCCGGTAGAGCCGAGTGGCGTTGACGTCGAGTTTGGACTCCGACCCCTGCACGCTGGTGCCCGTGGCCGCAACGTCGAAGACGTAGTCCTTGTACTCGACGCTCCAGCCCGGCCGGAGCTGCTTGCGGACGAACTGAACGTCGAACTTGTAGTTGTGATCGTTGCTCAGCGCGGTGAACCCGTTCGCGAGGTACACATTGCTGCTCGCGTCCATGATCGGCGGTGGAATCGGCTGCGAGCGGATCCAGTTGACCCCCGCTTCGGTCGCGGCGTCGGCCGAGTAGAAGGAGCGGTCGGCGGAGTAGTCGGACAGCGCCGTCTGCTTCTCGGATACCACGATGGCCACGACGACCATCGCGAGCACCGCGAGCACCGCGAGCACGCCGAGCGCCAGGACCATCGCGGCTCCGCGTTCATTGACAAATCGAGGGGTCATACCAAGCTCCTCCAGTCGCCGGCGGAAATCGTTCCGCCTCACTGATTCCTCAGGGTGATCCGGGTCGTGAGCGTGATGGGCTGCGAGTCGCGGTCCTCGGCGGTGATCGCCAGCCCGATGGAGTGGACGCGCGCTGCGTCGGCCGTGCTCAACGGGACCGGCACGACCGGCTGGTTGTCGGAGTCGAAGTACGAGAGCACCATGCCGGTGACGTTGGTGAGAACGACGGCTGCGCCGGTTCCGGGGTCCCGTCTGACGACCGCTGCGGCGCTGTCGTACGCGTACGTGACGTCCTCGGAGGGCTCGGCCGTCGCGATCAGGCCGTCCGCGTTGAGGTCCGCACGCACGTGGATCGACTTGTCGTCCGCCGCGACCAGCCCCACGAGGCCGATGGGAGGATTATGCGGATCCGCCCCGGTCTGGCGCAGCTCGATGCTCATGAGCGACACCGTCTGCCGGCAGTCGCCCTGGACCCTGGCCCGGCGAACGGTCCTGGATTCGACACGGCTCGAGGTCATGAGCATCGAGGTCACGATCGTGATCACCGTCGCCAGGATCCCCAGCACGATCATGATCTCGACCAGCGTCATGCCGGAGTCGGGGCGAGCGGACGTACGGAGAGGTCGCACGGAAGGCTTCATCGCGCGGACATCAGGTTGACGAGCTGCACGGAGGACGGCGTTCCGGACTCCGCCCAGGTGACCGTGACCCTCGCCCGCAGCAGACCGAAATCGACCGAGTCCACTTCGGTCCGCCAGTTGAAACCGTCCGTCAGCCCCGAATCCGGCACGGCTCCCAGGTAGCCGAGACTGCGCGCGACCTCGATCTGGGTCTGCGCGACCGCGAGCGCGCGGGTGCGCCGCCCGGTGGAGTAGACGTCCGATGAAGACCGCGTCTGCACCCCCGAGAGGGTCATGATGCCGATCGCGACGATGACCAGCACGATCATGAGCTCGACCAGCGTCACGCCGGCCGAATCGGACTTCCGAACCGGACCGCGCGGGCTAGTCATGGCTGATGCTTCCGTTGGCCGCGACCCGCAACGTGTCGGCGTGGCTGGCGTCCGCCATCCTGATCATCACGGGGTCGCTGAGACCCCACGCGTAGAACGTCGCGGTGTCGCTGGCCGCGCACGCGACGCCCTTGGGCATCTCCCGCGTGAGGATCGTGGCGGCCGGCGACACTCGCTTCACAACGTAGGAACCGGCACTGAAGAGGATCTGGAACGTCTTGCGCTCCGCGTTGGCGTGGGCGTGGGCGAAGTGGAGGTCGGCTTCCAGCGTGTTGGAAGCCCCCGAGAGACGTGCGGTCCTCATGTAGGTCGTGATGGTGGGGATGGCGATTGCGATCAGCAGACCCGTCAATGTCAACACGACCATCAACTCCAGCAGCGAGAAACCATTCCTCTCTCCCGAATGGATTCTCATTTGAGTGGCTCCCGAGTTATCGGCGGGCGAAACCAAAACTTGGATAGCCTGCTGGCCTCATGGCCAGACAGGGCGCGGTCAATGGGATTCCCGCAAGGGGAGTGCCAGCCAAGCTGCCGCGGGTGATCGGCGCCATTGCAACCGGTTAGGCCGGCGCGAGCACCGGGACTGAGGCGCATTGACCCGATCGCGCAACGAGCGCGTGCAAACTGCAATCTGCATGGACCGCTGTCGCCATCCGGGGCGGATGAATACTTGGCGCCTCCGGTATCTTCTCGCCCGTCTGCCTTCGCGCCGATGCGGGTCTTCAAGCCGTCACGTGACGACCCTCGTCGTGACACCCGAACCCGTTTCGGTGCGCGCACTACTGCACCCGAACGCGGTAGGTCACGCTGCCGGTTCCACCCGGGGCGAGCGTCCCCGCGAGCGTCCATGAGACCGGTCCCGAGGCGCCGGCGGCCGGCTGGGCGAGCGAACAACCGGTGATCCCGAAGCCCGGGCCGGCCCAGGTGGCGGAGTCGAACACCGTCCATGCCGGGGTGGCATCGCGGAGGACGATGTTCGAGAGCGCCTGACCGCCGGGATTGAGGTAGGTGATCGTGTAGACGAGGTAATCGCCCGGCCTCGCGGTCGTGAGATCCACGCTCTTCGTGATGACGAGGCCGCTTGCAAGCGCGATCGTGGTCACGTCGTCGAGCGCGTCGCTCCCCGCGAGGGCGGGGCTCGCATTCGCGTATTGGAAGCTCGCGGTGAGCGTCGCGGTCTCGAGCGCGCCCGTGGGGGCACCCGCCGGCGCCGAGTGCTTCGCCACCACGCATACGCTGGAGCCCGCCGCGAGCGCGATCGCCGTCGCCGGCACCAGCATCGGCTCACCGGCGTCGATCGCGCCGTTGCAGTTGAGATCGCGGTAGAGCTCAACGCTCCATCCGGGCAGCGCGGGCGACGGCGCTTCGGCGGCCGAGAACGAGGCGCTTCCCGCGCTGCCCGCGGTGAGGCGGTGTGCGTAGAAGGCGACGCCGCCCGCCGCGATCGTTCCCGCCTGGGGCGCGATCCAGGAATTGCGCGGCACGCCGCCGAACGCGAGCCCCGAGTACGGGAGGCCCGCGACGGCGGAGAAGCTGACGGCGTCCGAGGGGCGATCGTATGCGCCGCCGGTCGTCCCCTCCCCGCCGCCGGTGGAGAGCCAGCCCGAGGCGACGACCGCCTGCACCATCACGTTCGGCCCGGATGCCGCCGCGGCCAGCCACAGCGTGAACGCGCCGGCGCCGTCCGTCAGCGTCGAGTCGCACTCGCCGCCCGCGCACGCTGCGGCGACGAGTCGCACGCGGACCGGCGACTGCCCGGCCTCACCCGCCTGCATCACGCCGTCGTTCGCGATGCCGCCGGTGCCGTCGTCTCGAAACACGACGCCGTCGACGCGGCTGCCGTGCCACATGCCGAAGTTCACGTTGGCGACGTCGGTGGCGTTGACCGTGAGCGAGGCGCGGACACCGGCCGGATTCTCCGTTCCGATCCAGCCCGCGGGATACGTGGGGGCGAACGTTGCGGGATTCGAGTCGGTGTCGACGTGCACGTCCCACGCGCCGGAGCTGACGAACGTGAATGCGTACGCGCCGGTCGCGACGTCCACCGGCACGACCTGCGAAGCGATCGGGTTGCCGCTGACGTAGAGCTTCGCGTACAGCGCGGCGCCCGTTCCCGCCTCGGACGCGCCGCGCGAGGAGTCGTGGCTGAGGTCCTCGTACGCCCAGCCGCTCATGCTCACGCCCGTCGAAACCAGGACCACGCCCGAGAACTCCGAAGTGCCCGTCCCCGCGATCGTCGCGGTCGCGGTCAACGCCACGCCCGAGGCGACTCCGGGAGGCGCCGCCACGGTGAAACGGAATCGGTTCGTCACGTCGGTGCCCTGCGCCAGCCCGTTCACCGTGGCCGGGTACGCGCTGACCCCCGCATCGAGGTCGGCGCCCGAGCCCTCGACGAACGTCGCGGACCAGGCCGCGCCCTCGCCGAATCCGCTCGCTTCGCCGTCGCTCACGAACAGCTCGATGGTGGAGCCGGGCCGCGCCCAGCCGGTGAGCGTGAAGCTGCCGTTCGCGAGCACGGCGCTCGCGAGTACCGGGTAGTTGAGCAGCGCGTTGCCGCCGGCATCGCCGTCGCCGTTGTCATTGAGGGTGCGATACGGCGCGGTGCCCTGCGTGACGTCGTCGCCCGGCGACTGCAGATCGATGCCGACCTCGCCAGACGGGCCGGCGCCGCCGTTGTTCAGGATCGTCCCGTTGAGCGAGATTGCGTTGCGCGTCAGCGTGTTGTTGGTGACGCCGCTCGGCACCTGCAGGCCGGCGCCGAAGTTCTGCGTCAGCACGCAGCGGTCCACGCGATTCCCGGTCCCACCCAGCCTCACGCCCGCGCTGGCCGCGGTCGCGCCGGCGCCGAGGCCGCTGCGGCGCACGGTGACGTCGGTGAACGTGTTCGAGCCCGTGCTTGTGCGCGCGTCGATGCCGTTGCCTTCCGTTTCGCCGATCCAGCACGCGCTCACCGACGAACCCAGGCTCGCCTCGATCGAGAGCGCGCCGCGCGCGGGGTTGCCGATCGAGTTGCCGCGCAGCTCGCAGCCGCTCATGATCCAGCCGTCGGAGCCGGAAGCCAGCGTCAGCGCGCTGCCGGCCGACCAGCCGAGCAGGCAGCTCGTGAGGGTGCCGGCATCGGCCCCCGACACACGCACCAGGTCTCCGCCGGCGCGCAGCGCTGCACCGGGATCGGCCCAGGCGAGCGCGGTCGCGCCGATCACGCAATTCGTCAGCGTGGCGTTGTTCGCGGCGGCGCCCACGCGCACGCATGCGTCGTTCGCGCTGCCCGCCGCATTACCGAACCCGGAGATGGCGACCCGCGCCACCGTTTCGCCGGCGTCCTGCAGGTCGAGGCCGATCGCGAGCCCCGCGCCGTCGCGGATCTCGACTTCGGGGCCGGCGACCGGCGGCACGGGCGTGGCGTCGACGCCGGCCACGAGCCCTCCGCCCATCGTGGTGGCGTTGGTGTTGCCGACGTCCGTCGTCTGCGTTTCGCCGTCGATGCGCGTGCCGGGGTCGGTGATCGCGGGGAGCGTTGCGATCGGCGAGATACGCGCGACCCCCGCGCTGAGCAGGTTCGGGGTCCCCGCGCGCAGCCCCGGGTGCGCGAGACCGTCACCGATCATGAACACCGACGTCTCGACGCCCGCGGTCTGCCCGGCCTGCGCGAGCCCGGCGTTGCCGAGCGCGTTGGCATTGAGCAGGAACTGCCGGAGCGAGCCCTGTCCCGCGTCGCGCGTGCTCACGATGGTGTCGAAGTTGAGCCCGAAGTCCAGGCCGGCGATGTCGCCGGCACCCAGCGTCACCGTAGTCACCGACTGCGGGGTGGCCGCGCCGGTCGTGAGTGAGGCGAGCGTGGCGGACGTTGTGTTCGAGTCGGCGTCGACGATCGACGGATTCTCGCCGCCCACATGATCGGTGACCGCGACCGCGGACCCGGTCGATTCGGTAGTTCGCCAGGTCTGCACCGGCAGCAGGCCAGCGGCGGCGCCCGGGCGCGACGAGCGCACCGACGAGTTCACGATGCGCACCGTGTAGCTCCCCGCCGGCCATCCGTCGAACGTGTACAGGCCCGTCGCGTCGGTGCGGGCGAATTGTATGAAAGCGCCGGCTCCGTCGTAGAGCTCGACGCGCGCGCCGGGCCGGCCGCTGCCGCCCGATGCTGCGAGCGAGCGGCCCGCGCCGCCGCCGTAGCCCACGTCCTCGAAGACCGTGCCGAGCATGCGCGAGGCCGCCACCGTGACGACCGTGGGCTGCAGCCCGCCGACGACCACGTTCCCGTCGCTTTGCGCGACGAAGTTCACCCCCGACTGCGCGCCCGTGAACGCCAGCCAGCCCTGGTTCGAGACCGAGCTGCCGTTGGGCGCCGGCGGCGTGACCGACACCCGGAAGCGAACGCTGCTCGTGACGCCAATGTCCATCTGCCCGCCGGCCGCCGAGGTCGCTCCGGCCCCCAACCGCGCGACCACCGAGCGCGAGGCGGCGGCGTACTCCATCTGGTCGTCGCCCGCCGCGTCGGATTTGGCGCCGGCGTTCGGCCCGCTCACCACCTGCAGCGAGCCCGCGACGTATGCGACGTTGGCCGGGATCGTGTCGCGCATGACGCAGGCGATCGCGTGGTCCTGGCCGTTGTTGCGCATCGTGACCGTGTACTCGAGCACGTCGCCCGGCTGTACGCTGCCGCCGTTCACGTCGGACACGGTCTTGGTGAAGTTGGCGGCGTCGAACACCGGCGCGTACAGGTCGGTCGCGAACGCCACCACGCCCGGGTAGTACGTGTCGCCGTTCGTGGTCAGCGTGATGGTCGCGCTGGTCGCGCCGTTCGGCAGGATGCCATTCGCGGAGATCAGGTCGGAGTCGAAGCCGAGCTGGTTCAGGTAATTCGGGTTCTTCGCGGCGAACGTGGTGCCGAGCAGGCTGATCGAACTGTTGAAGAAGTTGTTCGCCGGGTTGTTCGCGTCGGCGAGCGACGTGCCGTTCAGCCGGAACGCATCCCCGGGGAATCCGAGGTCGCCTTCGTACGCGACCACGCCCAGCTTGGTGTTCACGATGCCGGCGGGCGGCGTCACGAAGCCCGTCACGTTGATGTTGACCGTCGTGGTGCCCGAGACCAGCGCGTAGCCGTCGAACACGACCAGGTTGCGCGGCGGCTGGGAGGCGAGGCTGTAGACGATCACGATCGACCAGCCGCCGTGCACGTTCGTCGAGTTGGGCGTCGAGCGCACGTTCGCAACGGTGTACGCGCCGCTGCCGCCCGCCTGCACGTTCGCGGTGACGTTCGCGAAGCACTGGTATGCCTGGCCACTGGCATCAATTTGCGCCGCGGTGAGGGCGGCGTAGCCCGCGGCCGGTGTCTGCAGCCGGCAGGTGTTGCGCGCTGCGTTGTTCGTGTAGCCGCCCCAATACAATCCCGCCCACAGCACCGTCGCGCCGGGCGGCAGCGCGAGCGTGGCGCTGCTCGATGAGAAGGTCGTGCCGTCGGCGTCGACGTCGGTGTACACCATCGTGAAGTCGTTGTCGTTCACGCTGCCGCCGGCACCGTTGCGCCCGTTGGTGCAGGCGCCGCCGCCATTGCAGGTCATGATCGTGTTGCCGATCAGCGTGATGTCGCCCGGCTGGTTGGTGCTGAAGCGCGTGCCGAACGCGCGCACGACCTGCGAAGCGGCCGGCGAGGCGATCAGCACGACGGCCAGCGCCGCGAGCGCGCCGATCAACGCGCGGCGCATCACGGACGCACCTCCCAGTGCTGGAATGTGGTCTCGTCGAACTTGACCCGCACGCGCAGGTAGGCGCCGGTGCGCGTCCACTCCTCCCCCGTCAGCTCGTCGTCGACGTAGCCGAACCGATTGAAGCCCAGCGACAGCCAGGTGCCGCCGGGGAGAATTCTCCCGGCCTCTGCGCCGAAGCCGTACCGTCGTTGCGCGAGCCGGCGACCCGCGAGCACGCTGGCCGTGAGACCGCAGTCCCAGCTGCGGCCGATGTCGCGCGTGACGCGGCCGTGCAGCCACTCCGCGCCGCCCGTGCTGGTGATCCCCGCCGATTGCTCCCGCGTGAGCTTGCCCGCCCACGCGAGCGACCCCTCGTACCCCTTCGATCGCCCGGTGGCCGCGAACCCCGCGACGTTCGCGACGCGGCGCACGGGCGTCTCCGGCGGAATCGTCTCGAGGTCGTAGTGCAGCTCCCACCGGGCGAGCGCGTCCCACGCGCCGCCCGGGCGATACGCCGCCGCGAGCTGCATCCGCTCGCGTGCGGCGCTGCCCTGACGGTGCCGGCGTTCGAGCGTGAGCAGATAGCGCCCGAGTCCGGTCCATGCGGAGTCGAGCTTCACGGCCCCCGCCATGCCCTGCAGGAACTGGTCGGAGGACCGGCTCGTGCGCAGTTCCGCGCGCGACGAGCCCTTCCACACCGCGTCGCCGGTCCACTCCACGCTGCCGGTGATCGCCGTGCTCGCGCCGGCGTCGCTGCCGCGGAGCGGATCCACGCGCTCGATCGCGGTCCCGACGCGGGTGCCGCCCGGAAGCGCCCAGCCGTTGCGAAGCCCGACCGCCGCCTGCGCCTCACGACCGCCGAGCACGTCCCCGAGCCGGTACTCGCTGAAAACGTGGGCGTCCTTCGCGACGTCGGCGTCGATGCCGACCACGCTTTGCGCCTGGCTCTGAGCACCCGCCAGCGCCCACGCCGACGAGAAGCTGGAGAGCAGCTCGTGGCGCGTGTAGAGGCGACCCCTCGAGCTGAAGCGATATTCGCCGCCGAGGGCGGCCATGCGGCGGTCGAATTCGCGCGTGTCCTGCTCGAGCTCGCCGTAGCCGCTCCATTCCGGGTGCTTCGGCCACTGCGCGGAAAGCTTGGCGCGCACCGCGGCGCTCGCCGGGTCGGAGGTCGCGCCCCGCCGGCGCGCACGCGCCCAGCGCAGGCCCAGCTCGCCGCGCAGCGCGTCGTCGAGCGCGCGGTCGAGCGACATCATGAGACCCTCACGCCGCTCGCGGCCCAGCGCGTCGGATGAGAACAGCGCCTCGGTGTTCAGCCGTGTCCGGCCCGCCAGACGCGCACTCAGGTTCACGCCGGCTTCGCTTCGGCCGCTGGCCATGCCGGCGCCGGGGTTGTCGAATCCGATCGAGGTCGCCGCGCCCCACACGCGCGCGCGCAGGCCCGGGTCCTCGCGCCGTAGCTCGAAGCGCCCCGCGTCGCCGTTCGCTCCGCCGAGATGTCGAGTCGCGGCCCACTCGGTTTCGAACACCGTGCCCGGGTCGAGGCGCGTGGAGGCCGTGATCGAGCGCAGCTCGAATGGCGCCGACGGATCGTGGTCGTCGACGTAGGTGCCGCCCAGATCGAGCCGCGGACTCACCCGCACGCGTCCCTCCATGCCATGCACCCAAGCTGGCGCAGCGCCGCCCGTGACTTCGTAGGTGACGCGCACGTACATGGGATTCAGGTCGGCGTCCACGCTCGGCACCGGCGCGCGCATGAGGAGGCGCCCGGTCAGGGGCTCGATCTCGTAGTCGGTGAAGCGCTGGCGTCCCGTGGCGGAGCGCACGATCGAGGGCTGCGCGCGGTCGCGCACGATGATCTCGACGCGCTCGGAGTTCTCGAGCATGGGCAGCCGCGTGAGCTGGTAGGGACCCGAGGTGCCCTCACCACGGAGCTCGTCGATCGCGTGGGTCGAGCGGTCGCGGCTCGAGAACGCGCTCACGAGTCCCGCGGGTGTCTCCCATCGTGCCGCCGCGCCGGTGAGGCTGCGACTGTAGTTGCCGAGCGAGCGAGTGGCCGCGCCCCCGGTGACGAAATCGCCGTAGAGCACCGACGCGTCGCGTTGTTCGAGCCGAGCGTAGAGCTGCCCGGTGGACTGCGCCTCCCAGCCGCGGGCAGCGGCGTCGCCGAACACGGGGAAGCCGCGCTCGGGCTGCTGGTCTCGGAATTGCCGCTGGTCGCGTGGGCGATCCGAGTCCCAACCCACCGTGAGCAGCAGGCGTTCACGCACGCGGCCCTTCACGAACATGGCACCGTGGGCCGCGGCGGACGCGCGGCCGTTCTGGCTCGAGCTGGCGAACTGTTCGATGGGCGCCTCGAAGCCATCGCCCGGCTGCGCGCCCACGTCGGTGCCGTGACGGAAATGGCGCAGCGAGACCACGCCCTCGAGCGCGCCGACCGCGATCAGGGGGCGCAGGTCGGGGACGAACTCCACGTTCTCGGCGACGCGGACATCCCCCGCGGACGCCGTGACTTTGTACGTGGACGGCGTCGCGGGCGCGACCAGCGGCACCCGCAGCGTGCCGCCCTCGATCGCGAGCTGCAGGCCCGGCGAGGCGGGGTCCAGGTCGGATGCCGAGAGCCGCCCGGCGCCCGCTTCGAGTGTGACCAGGGTCCGCTCGCCGACCGGGACGCCCGCGATGTCCACCGCACGCAGCAGCAGCGAGGCCGCGCTGTGGCCGTCGGCGGGCACGCCGCGCGGCGCGCTCAGCTCGAGTCGCGCGAACGGGCCGGGCGCCACGATGCGCAGCGAGACACGGCCGCCCGGCGGCGGCGCGAGCTCGAGCACGTTGAGTCCGGGCCGCAACGGCACGCCGATGTACTCCCACACTTCCAGATCCTGGCGCGGCGCCAGGAACCGGCGGCCGACGCGCGACTCGGGCAGCGGCGTGCCGTTGACTCGCAGCACTAGCCGGGTGCCGAGGCGGCCCTTGACCGCGACCGGGATCTGGTTGGTCGCAACCGTGTCGTAGTCGCTGAGCCCCACGAAGCCCAACTCGGGCTCGAGCGTCGGCAGGATGTGGTCGATCGCCGTGGCCTCGAGCGCCACGGGCGATACGGACGAAGGGGCGACGGCCGCGGCCGGCGAGGTCATCACGACCGGAAGCTCGCTCTCGCCGGTCACGATTCTCGAGGCGGGCAACGCGCGCGGGTCGGTGAGACCGCGCGCACCCGCGAGCGCCTCGGGCCCGAGGGCCAGCCAGCGCGCGCGCTCGTCGGCGCCGCGGCTCGCGAGCGCCACGCGCCGGTCGGTCGCGTCGCGCAACAGCGTGGTGTCCCCGACGGCGGCGAAATCCGAGCGCACGAGGTCGCCACGCGTCAGATCGACGAAGCGGACGCCCGGGAGACCCGCGCCTCGGTGGTCGCGATCGGCGATCTTCGCCATCGGCGGAAGCGTGGCCGTGTCCACCTTGAGGGCGTGGGTGCGGGGCGTGACCCCGGTGAAGCTGTAGCGGCCGTGCTCGTCGGTCACGGCGAAGGTGCCGTCGTCGAGGTAAAGGCGGACGCCGGCGAGGCCGGGTTCGCCGCCCGATTGCATGCCGTCGACGTTCGCGTCGTAGTACACCGTGCCGGTCACGAGGCCTTCGTCTGCAAACGCGTCGCCCTGCACGCGGACCGTCGCGGTCGCGGTGTTCGACACCACCCCACCCGCGTGGGCCGTGACCTCGCTGCGCGCGTCCCCGGGGGCCGCGTTGGGGCCGACGCGAACGCGGTAGAGCAGCTCGAGCTCGTCGTGCGCCGCGAGCGCGCCGAGCGCGAATCCGAGCGCGGGGCCCGCGCCCCCCTGCGGATCGGCGGCCGGCGCGCCGGCGAGGCGCGCGGTTCCGCGCACCAACACGAACCCCGGAGGGAGGCCGTCGGCGAGCGTCACCGACGCGAGTGCGCTGTCGGAGCGATTCGCGACCCTGATGCGGAAGTCGAACTCGTCGCCCCACTCGACCACGGGCCGGGACGCGGTCTTCTCGACGAACAACGCGACGGATGCATTGCCGTCGACGGGCACGTCGAGGCGCACCGGCTCGCCATTGGTCGCGATCGTGAATGGCCCGCCGTACGAACCGGCGACGTCCAGCACGCGGCCCGCGGGGAGCGACCCGATCGCGGCGAGCGAAGGGAATCGGTAAGGCGGCGGCGGCGTCACCACTAGCCGGTAGGTGCTCGCGTTCACGACCGGGAACGAGAAGCGGCCAGCGGCGTCGGTGAGCACGTCGGCGGGCGCCGGCGTGACGCCATCGAGCGCGAGGACGGTCGCGCGCCCGCCCGCCGCGCCGCCGTTCCCGGCGCCCGTCAGGTCCACGAGCTGAACCCGCGCCCCGGCCACCGCGGCGTCGCTGCGCGAATCGAACACCGTGCCGCTCGGCTCGACCCACACGTTCGCGCGCGTCTCGGTCGCGCCGCAACCGGGCAGCGTGGCGGTGATGAGATCGCCGCGCGCCTGCTCGACCACGCCGTCTCCGGTCTGCGCGGAGCCCTGCACCGCGGAGACGGGCGCGCCGTTGATGCGGAAGATCCCGGTGGCGGGGCCGGTCTCGATGGCACCAAAGGTGTCCGAGTCGCCGGTCAGCTGCGACGTGAGGGTGATGCGCACGGTGTCGGGCTCGCCCGGGCTCAGGTTGCACTGCGGCGCCGAGGCCTGCACGAAGAGCGGCGCGCCGAGCGCGGTCGCGCGGATGGTCGCGGCGTAGCCCGGGCCGGAGTAGAAAGCGAGCGCCGGGGGCTGCGAGAGAGCGTTCGTGTCGACGGAGTCCGTGACCGACGCTGTCACGAACTGGAAGAGGCTCGTGGCGCGAAGCGAGAAACGGCCGAGCGCCGAGCCGGGCGCGGTGAGTGGAACGCTCACGGTGACGAGCAGGTAGGCCGAGTCGCCCGCGGCGAGCGTCAGCGCGCCGCCGTTGGCGACCGGAATGTCGCCCGGTCCCACGGCGCCGTCGCGGTTCGCGTCATCCACGAGCGAGAACGCGCCGAAGTCGAAAGCGTCAGCTCCGAGGTCGATCGCGTCGATGCGAAAGTCGGCGCTCGCGTTGCCGCGGTTCAAGATCTGGTGCGCGAACGTGACGCTGGCGCCCGCGGCCGCCGACGCGCGGCGGTCGGGCCACAGCGATACGCCCTCGAGCGCCTGAACGATGGCGGTGACGGTGTTGCTCGCCTCCGAAAGCGGCGCGCCCGTGAGCGAGTCGCTCCCTGCCGCGTAGGCCGTGTTGTCGATGGGGGTGCCGGTGAGCGGCGCGGCGCGGACGGTGGAAGCGGAGAGCAGAGCGAACCCGAGCGCCCACGCGTGAAGCCACGCCCGCAGGGCGCGACACCGACGGTCGAGGGGCGTTGCTCGGTTCATGTGCCGTTTCCGTTCCCCCGGGGTCATCGGGCCGGACGGCCGAGGGTGCCGTCCGCGCCCGATGCCACGAGGTGGTTGGGGGGCCGTCGTCGTCTCACGCCGGTCGCCACGAGAGGCGCGGGGTGCCATTCCCCCGCGCCTCTCGCTGTTTCGTTACGGGAAGACGATCCGCACGCTGAACTGGATCACCGCCGACTGCCCGGGTCCCAGCGTGCCGATGGCCGCCGTCACCGCTCCCGCGGCGCCGTCCGCCGGAACCACGATCGAGCCGACGGTCGTGCTCGCCGAAGCTGCGTTCCACGACCACGTGTTCGCCGGGGTCGCGTCGTTCACCACGACGCCGGTGACCGCCGTGGTGCCGATGTTCGTCACGGTGATCTCGTAGCGAATGCAGGCGCCCGGAATCGCGCCGAAGGCGAGGTTGGTCGACGTGAAGGTCGAGTCCGCCAGGCCATTGCAGTCGCGGTCCATGCTCTGCGTCTTGGCGATCGTCAGCTGGCCGTTGATTACCGTGGTGCCATCCGTCGCGTTCGCGACCGCCGGGACCGGATCGGTGTATGCGAGATTCGACGTCGTCGCCGAGACCGTGGTCGTGTTCAACTGCCCGAGCGGAGCGCCGGCCGGCGCGAACACCTGCACGAACAGCCGAACGCTGGTGCCGGGCGCGAGCCCGCCGAGCGCCGAGAGATCCGTCAGCGGCTGATCGCCGCCGTCGAAGATTCCCGAGCCGTTCGTATCCCAGTACAACGCCGAGCTCCAGCCGGCCTGGTCGTTCGCGGACGCGAGCGACACGAAGCTCCCGGTGGCGTTGCCCTCGAGGACGTTGCCGGTGTTGGTCAGCATGTGCGCATACACCACGAACCCACCCGGGATCACCTGGGCGGTGTTGTTCGGCACCAGCGTCAGGCTGCGGACGACGCTGACGCGCACGAGGTCGTGGATGCGGTCGAGCGCCCCGCTGACGGGCGAGCGCCCGCGGAAGAACAGGTCCACGTCCGCCGCCGCCGCGCCCGCGGGCACGTCCACGTCGGCGTAAACCAGCGTCGCCCCGCCGCCGGCGATGACGCCGGTGTTGGTGATGACGCTGTTCGCCGCGTTGCGGAACGTCACGGTCCAACCGGCCGGCAGCGTCAGCGAGCCGAACGTGTTGTCGGTGCTGGCCGCGAGGTCGTAGTTGTCGTTCTGGGCGCTGGTGTTGTTCACATACAGCGTGAGGCGCGTGGTCGTGCCCGGGTTCGTGGCGTTGAGAATCACGTACGCGACCTCGGGGCCGGCGCCGGCGCCCGGAGCGCCCGGCAGCGCCGAATTGTTCGTCACGTCGACCGTGTTGCCAACGATCGTCGTGAGGACATCGGTCGCGACGGCCGAGACCAGCGGGTTCGAGAACGACGTCGCCGTCTTCGTCATCGAGAACGGACCGCCGGTCGCGGCCGACGGCAGCTGCACCTTGACGATCACGTCGTACGACGTGCCGGCCGCGACGGGACCGGTGTCCGGGATGCCGTTGCCGTTCGTGTCGGTGAGCAGCGCGACGCCGTTGCTCTGGTAGAGCGTGGCCGAGCTGCCGGCCGGGAACGAGCCGAGATTCGCCGTGATGTCGAACGAGTCGGACCCGTTGCCGGTGTTGACGAGCTGGTTCGTGAACGTTACGACCGCGCCCTGCAGCGCGCTGGCCACGGTCTGGCCGGCGAACGTCAGGCTGACCGCCTGGTTCACGGTGAAGGACGCGAGGTTGGTGAAGAACGGACCGACGTTCGCGGCCCCGTCGTTGTACGCGTAGCGCGTGGAGTTGTCGATGACCTGCGGCGCGAGGCCCGCGTTCACGTTGATCTGGAAGGTCACGCTTCCGGACTGCCCGGGGGGCACCTGCGCCAGCTGCGCGGTGACCGCTCCGCCGGTCGCGACATTGAAGTCGAATCGCACCGTGTTCGGAACGGCGCCCTGCGCGTCGGTCGAGTCCGCATCCGTCAGCGCCGTCGCGCCCGTCACGCTCCAGCGCGCGCTGCCCGCCACGTACGTCATGCCCGCCGGGATCACGTCGGTCAGGCGCACCGCGGTCGCGGTCGCGTTGCCCGAGTTCGCGTACGAGAGGGTGTAGGTGTACGGGCCGCTCGGCGAAGCGCCGTTGTTCTGATTGATCGACTTGGTCACCGACATCACGGCGTTGCCCGTGACCGTGACCTGATCGTCGTTGCTCGCCGTCTGCGCTGCGTCGAAGCCGCTCATCGCCGAGACGCGCGCGCGGGCGATGTCGCCGGCCACCTGGGCGCCCGGGACGTTGCCCATCAGGACGAATTGGAACTGCCCACCCGGAGCGAGGGGCCCGGTGGTGGCCAGCGGCGTGAAGTTGTCAGCGACGCCGTTGCCATCGGCGTCCGCGTACATCGCGAGGCCCGTCATGTCGAAGTTGTCACCGCCGAGGTTCAACGACGTCAGCGCGAAGGTGTCGGTGCCGTTGCCCGTGTTGGTCAGCACATGAGGGAAGACCGCCTGCCCGCCGGGCGCCGCGGTGCGCGTGCCGTTCGCCGTGAGCGTGAAGCTCGCGACCTGCTGGACGGTCGTCGTCACAGGGTTCGAGGTGACGGTGTGAGTCTGCGACGCCGCGTCGACGTACGTCGCGGTCGCCGTGTTGCCGATCGGCGTGCCCGCCGGCGGGGCGGCGTGAGCCGCGGTCGCCAGCAGGGCGAGAGTTCCCAGCATCGGCGCGACAGCGGCGATGCTGACGATGAGGCGCCGGCCGAAGCCAGCGTTCTTCAGGGCGTTCATGTTCACACTCCGAGGGTTGGTGCGGTCACGAATCGTGCTCCTGCTTCGAAGCCGTCGCGCCGAAGGCGTCCGTTCGCGCGATAGCGCGAACGGCGCGCGGGGTCACGCGGCCATGGAATTGGAAAATGGTGACCGGCGCTCAGTGCGCGACGACGGCCACGGACGCGAGCGGGGCGACCCGCATGCGCGCGCGGACCGTGCGCGATTCCCTGGCCGCCAGCGTCCCGATCGGCCAGCGCAGCGCGCGGTATTCCGAGAGGGCGACCTCCCGAACGACCTCGCGTCCGTCGGCCGTGCGCTCCCTGCGCACGAGCGGGACCGCGGAGAAGGACTGGCCGTCGGTGCTCGCGAGGACCACCGCGGGCGCCGCCGTCTTCGGCAGGTACTCGAGCCCGTTCGGCACCGGCAGCGTGGCGAACATGTCGCGCACCGTGCCGCGGCCGTCGTTACGGTAGACGGCGCGGTACTCGATCACGTCGCCCGGCCGCGCCTTGTCGGCCGGCAGGTACGCGTCGTGGCCATCGGTGACCGTCACCCGCTGCGCGGTGAGCGCGACGTGGACGTCGCCATCCGCGAAGGCGAGCGCCGGGGCGAGAATCGCCACGGCCGCGAACGCGATCGCGAGGGTGCGCCTGAGAGATACGTACATCGCCGAAACCTCCCTGTTGGGTCCGGGGTGGACGAACGTGGACCATCGCCCGGCGCGAAGACGCCGCGCGCGACGAACCGCTTCGAGGCTCCGGAGCTGCGCAGTGGAAGGTGATAGCGGGATGCGTCACCCGACGCTCAGGCTGAGGGGCCGGGAGCCACGGGTCGGAATGCCTCACCCGCGTTATCGGGCCGGGAGGCGCCGCGGCTTTAGCGTCGAGTCGCATTTCGCGACGCCAAAATGACGGAAGGTGTGCGGGATGGAGGGACGGGGCGCCGTTCGAGCGAGCGGCGCCCCGGGGAGGCGCGCCGGGGCGACAAGGCCCGGTGGCGGCGCCCGCCTTGCTCTCAGTGGAGCAGCATGAACCGCGTGATTCGCACCCCGGTGGGCGTGGCGAGCCTCACGAGGTAGAGCCCGTTCTTGAGATCCCGGCCCCCATCATCCCGCGAGTCGATCGCGACCTCTCCCGGCCCAGCTGGTCGATCGGCATCGAGCACCCCTCGCACGCGCCGCCCCGCCACGTCCAGCAGCTCGATGCGCACACCTCCCCCCCTGGGAAGCGCGAATCCGATCACGCCCCCGCCGCTCACCGGGTCGAGATGAACGCCAAGCGTGAGCACGCTCGGAACCTGAGCCGTGGGGATCCCCACCGTGGAACCGGTGATGCAGTCCCATACCCCGCGTCCGAACGTCGCGAACCTCATGCGTCCCGAGTGCGAAAGCTATTCCACTCGAGAGACCTCCGCCTCACCAGATCTTCACCCGCACCGAATCGGCGCGGTACATCCGGTCGCCCGGGCGCACCCCGTAGGCCTCGTAGAATTGAGGCAGGTTCGAGACCGGACCGGTGACCCGCAGGAAGCTCGGCGCGTGGACGTCGGTCTTGACGCGCACCGCAAGATTCTCCGGGCGCAGCTGATTCATCCAGCCGAGCGCCCAGCCGATGAAATAACGCTGCGCGGGCGTGAGCCCGCCGACCGGCGCGCCCCGCTTGTATTGCTCGGTCCGGGTGAAGGCGTCCCAGCCGAGCAGGCTTCCTCCGAGGTCGGCGATGTTCTCGCCCTGGGTCGCGTTGCCGTTCACGTGCAGATCGCCGACGGCGACGTAGTCGTCGAACTGGCGGACGATGAGCGCGGTGCGGCGCTTGAACTCCGTCTCGTCCTCCGCGGTCCACCAGTTCTGCAGGTTTCCGTGCTCGTCGAACTGGCGCCCCTCATCGTCGAAGCCGTGCGTGATCTCGTGCCCGATGGTCGTGCCGCCCGCGTACGAATAGACGATCGCGTCGTCGACGAGGGAGTCCGCGATCCCGGGCAGGATGAAGATGGCGGCGGGCAGCACGATCTCGTTGTTCGACGGGTTGTAGTATGCGTTGTAGGTCTGCGGCGTCATTTCCCACTCGGTGCGGTCCACCGGCTTGTGAAGTTTCTGGATGTAGTACTCGGTCCGCCACACGTTGCCGCGCAGGCAGTTTCCGAGGAACGAGCCGCGGTCCACCCGGTAGCTCGAGTAGTCCCGCCAGTGCTCGGGGTAGCCGACCTTCTTGGTGACCGCGTTCAGCTTGGCCAGCGCGCGCTGACGCGTGGACTCGCTCATCCAGTCGAGCGCGCGGATGCGCTCGCGAAACGCCGCGAAGATGTCGTCGGTGAGCTTCTCGTAGCGCGCCTTGGTCCGCGGCGAGAAGTAGCGCTGCACGTAGAGCTGACCGAGCGCATCGCCGAGGTAGCCCTCCTCCTCGTCGAGCATCCGCTTCCAGCGCGGGCGCTGCTCGGGGGTGCCGTTCAGGATGGTGCCGAAGAAATGAAAGTTCTGCTCGTCGAAGCGGCCGCCCGCCTCCGCGGCGAAGGCGCCCACCAGCTGCCAGCGGAGATAGGTCTTCCACTGGTCGAGGCTCCGCGTGCTGAGGGACTTCTCGAGCTGCTTGAAGAACTCGGGCTGCCCCACGACGACGCTGTCGAGTCCGCGTATATTCCCCTCCGCGAGGAACTCCCGCCAGCGAACGGAGGGCGCCAGCGTCGCGACCCCGTCGACCGACATCGCGTTGTAGTTCGCGATCGGATCGCGCATGTCCGCGAGCTTACGAGAGGCGCCTGCCAGCTCGGTCTCGAGGCTCATCACGGTCGAGGCGTTCGCGCGGGCGCTGGTGGAGTCGTCGCCGAGCAGCTGGAACATGCGTGCGACGTGGGTGACGTACTCGCGGCGCAGCATCTTCGATCGGTCGTCCGTGTCGAAGTAGTAGTCCCGGTTCGGCAGCCCGAGGCCGCCCTGGTAGAGGTGGACCGCGTAACGGTCGCTGTTCCTCTCGTCCTGGAAGATGTAGAGGCCGCACATGGCGCCGACGCCGATGTACTGGAGATGGGCGATCTCATCGAGCAGGCCCTTGCGGTCGCGCACCGCCCGGATGCGTCCGAATTCCTCGGCCAGCGGCTCGATGCCCTGCCGGGCGCTCGTGGCCGAGTCCATCGCCGCGTACCAGAAATCCCCGATCTTCTGCGCGTTGCTCCCGGCGGGAGCGTTCGCGTCTGCGGCTTCGTCGCCGCTGATCGCAACCAGCCGCTGGTAGGTCTCCTCCTGCACGACGTGACTGATTCCCCACGAGCGTTCGTTGGCGGGAATGGGATGCTCGCGGAGCCACTTGCCCACGGCGTAGTGGAAGAAGTCGTCGCGTGGCGAGACCGAGGGATCCACGAACTGCGCGAGGTAGCGATCCGCGTCGGCGATCGCGGGGGGCGATGGGGATGGAGCGGCGGCGGTCAGGAGGACGACGGGAAGCATCAGGATGAGCGCTCGTTTCACGGCGTGGACTCCGGGATCGGGTGGTGCTGCGAAACCGCTCGACACGTGGAAGCCGGAAGGCTACGTGAAAGCACCCGTGCATGTCTCAGCCGCACGGACGAGCGCGGCACCAGGCGAGGTCGAGCGCGTCCTCGCCCGGCGCCTCATCGACCCGCGCCGCGTCAGGCGCGAATTGAGTGCGCTCGCTCATGCCGGAGAGACTATAATGAGCGCGTCGCGTCGGTGAGCATCGGGCGAACCCCCGTCCGCCCGTTCCCCCCCCCCCGGCGAAGACCCCCCTTGCTGATTGAACCGCCGTGCCCCGGGGGGGCCGCCATGATGCGATCGTGCCGAAGCTCCTGTCCCGCTCTCCTTCCTATCCTGATTGCATTGGCCCCTTGCCTCGCCGGTGCGACCCAGATCACCGGGCTCTGCGCCAGCTTTCACGACGGCCAGACCTTCGTCACCTGGAATTGTCCACCCGACACCGGATGGACCTACCGAATCTACGCCTCGAATTCCGCCATTCTCGCAGGGGCGGACCTCGCGACCGCCACGCTCATCGCCACCCTCGGTGATTCCACGTGGTGCGACCATCGACTCTCCATCTTGTGCGGGACCACCGCGGGATTCGTGGTGGACTCACTGGCGGCACCGCTCAATCCCACGAAGGGCCTCTTTGTGCAGACCCCCCTCGAGCCCGCCGAGCGATGGTACGCGGCGACCACCCAGCACGGTGGACTCGCGGAAGACCGAACGATCACGCCGGGCGGCAATGCGCTCGGCCAGCCCGTGACCGAGTTCCCGGCCCGCCCACGCCCTGTCTACCAGCGCACGATACAGGTCGCGGACTGCCCGGCATCCATTTACACGCTGTGGACCAGCGACCGGACGACGCCCTTCTTCCCCGCGATGTGCAACCGCCCGGGCAGACCCTATGACTGCAGCGTGCATCTTGGCGCCCCGGGGTCCGTGCACGGGCTGATGTTCATCGCTCATCAGTACGGCGGGGGATTCTGGCCTCCCGCCTGCCTTGCGCCCGACGACTGGGTGATCAAGATGGATGATCTCATCGCGCAGCAAGACGCCAACGACTTCTGGTTCGGCTACGCCGAAAGCTACGATATCGAGTCGCTCACCAATGTGCCCCCCGTCGCTGGCATCGTGAATGACTACACCGCCCGGAGGGTGCTGTTCACGCTCGAGTGGGCACGGCGCAACTTCCCGGTGGATACGACGCGGGTCTATGTCGCGGGCGGCTCGATGGGCGGCATCTGCGGCGTGTTTCTCGCGATGTGGCACCCCGAGCTGATCGCCGCCGCGTGGGCGAACATTCCGCTTGTGGACTTTTCGTTCGAGCACGATCCCGACACGGCGGCCTGGTTCAATCAGGGAAACGGCTACCGGCTGAGCTGCGATCGGTTGTGGGGGGAGGTGAGCACCGGCCTGAGGCTGGAGGATGGCACGCGGGTGTTCGACCGGCTCAACGCTGGCGCGCTCGCGGCCACGCTCGAAGCCCGCTACGTGCCGCCCATCTTCATGTTCAATGGACGAAACGACGTCGTGGTGGGCTGGGCGTAGAAGATTCCTTTTTATCGTGCGATGCGCGATCACCGGGGGGGCGGAACCTTCTTCTGGGATCGCCGCGATCACTTTGGCACCATCGCGTCGGCCTGGTCGCCGATGATGAATTACGGCGTCCCATACATCTACCGCTTCAGGACGAATCAGAGCTTCCCGGCGTTTTCGAACTGCAGCTATGACGGAAATCCCGCGAATGGTACGGCGACGGACGGAGACAGCATCGGGACGATCAACGGCTTCCTCGACTGGAACCCCGCGATCACGGACGAGCCTGCGCGCTGGGTCGTGGGACTGATGCTGCACGATCTCGCGTCGTCCTGGGGCCCGGTGGTCGCACCGGAGTCGTTGACGGTGGACGTGACGCCGCGGCGCATGCAGTCATTCACCGTGTCCCCGTGGGCCTCGTACGCCTACACCGTCGCACGCCCGCATGCCGGGGGGGTCGTCCAATCGGGAACGCTATCCGCCGATGGCCTCGGCGTCCTCACCGTCCCCGCGGTCCGAGTGTTCAGGCGCGGCAGCGTGCTCACCATCCAGTTCTCGGCGGAGACTGGGGTCACCGAGCAGCCCGCGCCGGGAACACCGCGTCCGATCATCGCGCCGGTTCCCAGCCCACTCAGCTGGCCGTGCGCGCTCGAGGTGACCTGGGCGCGCGACGGCGACGCCGCGATCGATCTGGTCGACCTCGCAGGCCGGCGCGTGAAACGCGAGTGGCGCGGTCGCGTCGTGGCAGGCCGGCAGCGCTCACGCCTCGAACTCACGGGAGTACCGAGCGGGGCCTACGCCATCGTGGCGCACGAGGGCGATGCCGTGGCCTCACGCCGAATCGTCGTGCTGCGCTGAGGCGTCGATCCCGGCTGACGGAATCGCCGGTCATCTCTTCCGCCCCGCGCGGGATGCGGACCGAGCCCATCGGCTTCCGGGCTCACCCCAGCAGGTAGTCCAGGTCCTCCGGCGTCAGTCTGCGGGCGAAGCCGTCTTCGCCCAGAACCTCGTCGACCAGCGCCGCCTTGCGCTGCTGAAGCTCCCAGATCTTCTCCTCGATCGTTCCCGCCGCGAGCATGCGATAGGCGATCACGGTGCGCGTCTGCCCGATGCGGTGCGCGCGGTCGATGGCCTGGGCCTCGACCGCCGGGTTCCACCACGGGTCGAACAGCACCACGTAGCTCGCGGCGGTCAGGTTGAGCCCGGTGCCGCCGGCCTTCAGCGAGATCAGGAACACGCACGGCTCGGGGTCGGACTCGAATGCCGCGACGACCGCCTCCCGCCGGGTCGTCGCTCCGGTCAGCAGGTGGTGGCGGATCGAGCGGCGACTCATCTCGGGGGCGAGCAGCTTGAGACACTCCACGAACTGCGAGAACACCAGGACCTTGCGCCCTTCGGCGAGCAGCGGCTCGAGGATTTCGAAGAGCGCCTCGAATTTCCCGGACCCCAGGCCCTCGCGCCCGCCCACCAGCGCCGGATGGCAGCACACCTGCCGGAGGCGCGTGAGCGTCGCGAGCACCTCGATCTTGTTGCGCATCACGCCGTCGGCCGACGCCTTCAGCCTCTCCACCGTCGCACGGCCGCGCATCAGCTCGGCAAGGTAGAGCTTGCGCTGGCCGGGCGTCAGCTCGCATTCGCGATGCTCCTCGATGCGATCCGGCAGGTCGGTCGCCACTTGTTCCTTGAGGCGCCGCACCATCACCGGGCGCAGCCGCGCCGCGAGCAGGCGTCGCACGTGCGGCGGCCCATCGGGACGGTCGTAGCGCGCGACGAACACCGCCCGGCGCCCGAGGTAGCCGGGATTCACGAACTGCATGACGCTCCACAGGTCGAGCGCACGGTTCTCGATGGGCGTTCCGGTGAGCGCCAGACGGTGCCGCGCATCCAGCTCCAGAACCGCACGGCTCACCGCCGCGTTCGGGTTCTTGATGTTCTGCGCTTCGTCGAGGATGGCGGCGCGCAGCGGGATGGATCGCCAGCGTTCGAGATCGCGCCGGAGCAGCGCGTAGTTGGTCACGACCATGTCGTGGTGCGGAACTTCGCGCCGCAGCGCGTGCCGCCCCTCCCCGCTGGTGAGCGCGAGCACGCGCAATCCGGGGGTGAAGCGCTCGGCCTCGCGCTGCCAGTTGTGAACGACCGAAGCGGGACATACCACCAGCACCGGTCCGCCGCCCGGGTCGCGCTCCCTCAGCCATTCGATCCACGCCAGCGCCTGAACGGTCTTGCCGAGCCCCATGTCGTCGGCCAGCACCGCGCCCAGGCCGAGGCCGGTCACGAACGCGAGAAAATCGAGGCCGTCGCGCTGGTACGGTCGCAGGATCGCCTCGAGACCGGCCGGCACCGGAACGCGCGGCACGCCCTCGAAGCTCCTCACCCGCTCGCGCAGCCGCTCGATCTCTCGGACCGTCCGGGGATCGCCGCCGAGTTCCTGGAGCGCGGCGAGGCTCTCGGGCCGCGCCTGCGCCAGCTGCGCGAGCGTGAGCCGCTGCTCGCCCGCGCCGGCCTCGATGCCGAGGTCGGCGAGCAGCTCAGCGGCCTCGTCGTACGCCTCGACGGTATCGCGCCGCACCCAGCCGGACGCCAGCTTCACGAAGCGCGTTCGCGCGGCCCGGAGCTTCGCGAGATCGGCGTCGGTGAGCGCGAGCCCCTCGGCACGCCACGCGGCGGAAACCGTGAACCAATCCACGCCGCTGGCGACGACCGTCACCCGCGGCCGGATCGCGCGCCGCTCTCCCAGCAGATCTCGCATACGCGCGTTTCCGAGAAACACGACGTCGCGCGGCCGCTGGTCCCACGCCTCGGCGAAAGCATGAAGATTGCGCGCGCCGGGGCGGATCCAGGCGCCGCGCTCGGCCGAGTCCGGATCGTGCGCCGCGCTTTCCGAGGCGCCGCGATGACGCCGCACCAGGGGAAGCCGGCCGAGCCAGTGACGGGCGGCCTCGAGCCGTGCGGGATCGGGCACCTCGACCCAGATCGGCTGCGACGGCTCCGGCCCGGTCTTCGCGGCGGGCGGCATCGGCGCGGGCGGCTCGACGGCGATGAAGTTTTCTCCATCCACGATCGGGGCGCGCTCCACGTCCGAGGCGTCCCCCCCGGCGTCCGGCTCGAGCCGCACCCACCGTCCTTCGGCATCCAGCTCGAACGCGACCACGCCGGGCGCGTTCCGGCCGGGGCGCCACGCCTCGTCGCCGGTGTGCGCGTAGAGCCGGACCCGCAGCCACTCGTCGGGGCCGAGGTCGAGCGTGATGGCCGGGCGGGCGCGGTGAACGCGCATGTGCGGCGCAAGCGCATCGGCGACGCTCGAGAAACTCGACGCCAGCAACTCGAGAAATTCAGTACGTCCGGTCTCCGGCACCGGCAGGCTGCCGGTGTACGCGAGACGTCGCATCAGGTGGGCGGGCGGCTCCTCGGTCACGCGCCAGAACGCGCCGTCGGCGAGCACCAGGCTGGGATGCAGTTCGTCGTCCGAGGGAAGGTAGACGATCTCGTCGAGCCTCCTCAGCCTGCCGTCCGGCCAGCGCGCCGCGAGCATGATGCGCATGTCGAGGTCGTCGCCGGACGACACCGGAACGATGTCGACGCCGGCGTCACCGAGCCGCAGCCGCGCGCCAGGGACCGCGCCGCCGCGCGAATCGGCCTGCGTTTCGCTGCGCCCCGCCCAGGTGGCGAGCGGCGAGTCGGAGAAGCTGTCGAGCAGACGGTTGATCGTGCTCGCCTTGAGGCCGAATTGCGTGGCGCTCGCGCGTGGCTCCGCGTGTGGGACGGTTCGGGCGAGAACGCGCAGCAGCCGCGCGTGGGGCGGGGCGAGGAGCCGCGGATCCACTCGCAGCTCGGACGCGAGCTGGCTTAGGTGGTGAGCGCTGCGCGGCACATCGGCCATGCGCTGGGTCGTGACGCGCACCTCCATCCACAGCATGGGACGGTCGGCTGCTTCCCAGTCGAGGCCGAACACAGCGCGCAGGGTCCGTGCCGGCATCTCGGAGTGGCTGCGCGCCCAATGTTCGATGTCCCGCGCCAGTTCGGCGCGCTCGCTCTCGTCCGCGCGCCGCTCGGTGCGGAAATTGTCTCCTCGGAAGGCCTGACGCCGCGGCTCGCTCGCGCGCGTGATCCGCGCCTGCTCGCGTGCGGCATCGGCGGACCTCGCGACGCCGTCGTGGCGCGCGGCATCGATCGCCCGCGCGAGCGCGTACGCGTGCTTGCACAGCGGTCCCGCGGGGCAGGTACAGCGCGGGTGCGCGGCCTGCCCGTCCCAGTGCCAGGTCGTGCGGTAGGTGCGACTGCCGCGGATGCTCGCCGCGATCCGCTGCGAATCCACGTCGAGCGGCCCCACGCGGCCCTCGCTCAGGTAAGAGCGCCCGCGACTCTGAATCTGCGACGGGAAGTGCTCGGCGTCGCCGCGGATGGCCTCGATCATCTCCGCCGGGAGCGAATCGATCGGAGATCGCGCCGTCATCGGACCGGTCTCACGGCCGGACCCGCCGGATCGCGTGGATCGCGCGGTCGATGGCCTGGAGGAAACGCGAGCGGTCGCGCGGGCCGAACGGCGCCGGCCCGCCCGACTCGAGGCCCGCGCCCCGCAACTCCGACAGGAGATTGTGCGTCGCGAGCGCGTCTCCGATGTTGGAATCGGTGAACGGCCGGCCGGTGTTGCCGAGCACGGTCGCGCCGAGTTCGAGGCAGCGCGCTGCGAGCGCGATGTCCGACGTGACGACGATGTCCTCCGGCGTGGCGTGCGCGACGATCCAATCGTCCGCCGCGTCGAAGCCTTCTTCCACCACCACCAGTGTGCTGCCCTTCGCATCCGGGATCCGCATCCACGAACCCGCGACCAGCGTCACGCCCAGCGCGTGACGCTTCGCGACCCGAAAGATCTCCGGCTTCACTGGACAGGCATCGGCATCGACGTAGATGTGCAGCGGCAAGCCCTCCCGCCGACGCGCGGCGCAGACTCCGGATCGCTCCCAACCCTCGCACCCGCGACTGTTGTAGTATGCCGCGACCCTGAGCGGGGGCTGGAGGTTTCGGGTAGATCCCTCGGAGACCGAACATGAGCATCTTCGATCCAAACCTCAAAGCCAACCCGCGGATGGACACGGGGGGTCTCTCGAAGCTGCTCGCGGATCCGAGCTGGACGCTCACCTCCAAGCCGTTCGACCGCGACCGCCCCTTCCATCGCATCAACTCCCCCGACTTCGCGCCCGGCGCGCCCCGCGTCTCCGGAAAAGGCTACGACTGCGGCTGCCGCTCGCCGGCCGTCGACTATAGCTTCTCCCTCGACGAGCTCCGGTCCTTCGCCAGGGCGATGGGGCTCGACCTGCCGTTTCCATTCAGCCTCATCACGATTCCCTTCGACCTGCTGGTCCACATCATCATCCGCGCGAAGGGGGCGTTCAAAGAGATCCTGAGGACCGCTCCTTCCTGGGTGCCGGTGGATCGGAGGGGCTCGGACCCCGCGTTCCCGGAGGGCGTTCGAGAAGTGGAGGGCATTCTCTGGCACAGCTTCCAGACCTGGACCGACGTGCCGGTGTTCGAATGGCACCGCTGGTACGACTGGAATTTTCACATCATGCCGGCGCATGGATACGATCACCTGCGCGGCCTCGGGAACGACGTGCCGGTCAAGTCGGAGCTGAAGGACAAGGATCATCTGGACGCCGTGGGCAGCGAGGAGGCCATGGAATGCGAGTGGGATGTCGGCGCATTCGGCAAGCGCCCCGGCCCCATGTACGACGAGACGCTGGGGGGCGCGTTTCCGCCCGAACGCGACTGGGCGTGGCCGATGACCGGGCAGTACCTGTGGGTCTCCGGACGGCACATCTACGACTGCGGCCACGCGAACAGCCGGGCCAGCACGGCCGACGAGGATCACAGCGGGGACAAGACCGGGCCCAACCCGGGGCTGATGCGCACCGAGCTCCACCCGATCCTCGCGCTCGCCACAGCGCGCTGGGAGGCGTTCCGCTTCGACGCGAACGGGGATCGCTTCGTCCCCGCCGTTCAGTTCCTCCTGTTCGCGAGCCGCCTCGGCGGCTACTGGGATTTCCAGACCGTGAAGCCCGGAGGCTTCCTCGCGCGGCGGGCCGCGGCTCCGGACGCCACCAAGGACTACGAGTTCATCGTGGACCTGCCCAAGCCGGAGCCCCAGTCGGAGGAACCGCATCCGCTCGGGCACACGGAGACGTTCCTCGAGAACACGCTCGTGATGCGTCCCCGGCTGCTCATGCATTTCGACTCGGCGCAGTTCAAGAACGCGCAGGGCACGGTGGCGGGCAAGGACGAGGCGCTGCCGGTCGTCACGCCGCTCATGCCCGCCAAGGGCAGCGTCCCGGAGCAGGTCAAGGTCACGTTCCCGATGGCCTCGCTGCCGGCATCGGCGGACGCGTACGGGGTGCTCGTGTCCATGGGATGGCACGACCCGGACGGGCGCGAATCCGCGAAGATCCGCAAGGTCACGGTGACGCTGAACGGGGTCCTGAAGGGCTCGGTCGATCACGACGTGCTGGGCGAGGAGTGGACGCTCCGGGTCGGGGTCAACGGGCGATGGCATCACATCCAGCAGCCGGAAAACGCTTTTCACAACGGAGCGACCTGGCCGCTCAACAAGACGCTGGTCTTTCACCTGGCCCTCGAAGACCGCATCCAGATTTCCATGCACGGCTTTGACCGCAACCTGATCGGTCAGTTTCTCGAGGGCTCCGCGGCGGAACGCCGGCTGCGTGCGGGTTCGGGCGACGACACGATGCACACCGTCTGGCTGCCGGAGGCGGATTCCCCGGACATCGCGCGCTCCCAGCAGGTCGCTCGGGACATGCTCTTCAAGATGGCGCGCACGATGAATTCGGGAAACGAGCCGATCGGAATCATCGATCCGGCCGTCAAGACCGCGCCCGCCGATGCGCCGAACCCGATCACGGTGAAGGAGTTCATCGGGCTGTTCGGCGAAGGTGCCGACGTTCCGTTGTCGCTCACGGGCTTTCTCACGAAGGAAGACTCGCACAGCGCGGAATTGTTCTACGATCTGAAGAAGGTCGACTACGTGCTACGTTACCACGTGAAAGTGGAGCCTCTCCCCTCCGGACCTCCGGCCTGAACAGGAGCACCATGCCCATGCGAGCGAAGTTGAAGTCCCTCGAGCCCGTGTTCGGGCTGAGCCTGGATCGGCTGCCGTCGCTGGGCGTGTCGCTGATCGTGGCCGAGCGATTCTTCAAGTTTCACAGCTTCACCCTCGAGTGCCTGGCATTTCTCGCGCTGTGGCGGGGGCTGGACGCGCTGCAGCACGCGTTCAGCGGCTGGGGCCGGCACTAGCGCGCGTCCGGGCGAAGACGTGGCCGCCTCGGTGCGATCGACATGCACCACCACGTCGAAGCCGTGAGTCGGCGCGCACCCGGAAAACTGCTGATCCGTCGCGGCCTCCCCGATCGAGCGCCGCAGCGCCGTGATCCCCGCGGGAACCCCATGACCACCGCCCGATCGAACGACGGCAAGTCGCGCGCGACCTCGCAAGCCCCGCTCCCCGGCCGGCGCGTCGTCCCGACCCCGGTCGGAGAGCGACGCGAGCCGGGCGCGCGGCTGCCGGCACGCTGGCTCGCGGCGCTGCTGATCGCCGATTTCGTGATCCGGCTCGTGGTGGCGTTCAAGCCGATCGGGTTTCTCGACGACCTGGTGTTCCCGGACGACACCTACTACTCCCTGCAGATCGCGCGCGCGATCCGTCGCGGCCTCGGGCCGCTCTATGGCCTGGATTTTACCAGCGGCTTCCAGCCGCTCTACGTGTTCCTGATGGCGCCGGTATACGCGCTCATCCCCCGCGATCTCGAGACGCCGATTCGCGTGGCACTGGTGATGCTCGCCGTGTGGGACGTGGCCGCGCTCTGGATGTTGCACCGGCTCGTGGCGCGCACCAGCCGCTCGCGCGCGGCGGCCGTGGTCGCGATGGTCGGATGGATGCTCAGTCCCTACGTGATTCAGACCTCGATGAATGGCCTCGAGACCGTGATCGCCGCGTTCTTCCTGCTCGCGGCGCTCGACCGGCTCGCCGCGCTGCGCGAGGCGCCGGCGGGGGCCGCGGACGCACGACGCTCGCTCGGATTCGGGCTGTTGCTCGGGGCCGGAGCGCTGGCGCGGATCGACTTGCTGCTGCTCGCGCCGTTCGCCGCGCTCGAGTGGCTGCTGGCCGCCCGGCGCGCCGGCCGCGGCCCGGGCGTGGTCGCGCGCGGATGGCTGCTGATCGGAGCGGGCACGCTGCTCGCGTACGCGCCATGGCTCGGGTATGCGTTCCACTACACGGGCGACCTGTTTCCGATCAGCGGTCGCGCCGTGCACTACATGGGGATTCTGTCGGCCCGTCACCACCCCGGGTTCGCGACGCTGTACGGCCCCCTGCTCGTGAAGGCGGGCGGGGTGCTGTTCCGAAAGAACGTCGTGCTGCTCGCCCTGATCGCCGCCCTGCTCGTCGGGAGCCCGCTGCTGCGCGCCCGCGGCGGATATCGCGAGCTCGCGGGGAAGCTGCGGCCCGTGGTCCCGTCGATCGCCTTCGCGGCGGCGCTGGTTCTCGCCCACGTCTTCGTGATCTTCGGCTACTGGCACTTCCCGCGGTATTTCTTCCCGGCCGCGGTGTCACTGTTGCTGGTATTCGCGGCGCTGGTGGGCGCGACCACGCGCGCCCTGGCGAGCGGCGCGCGCCGCGCATTCGTGCTCGCGGTCGTGATCGCGCTCGCGGCCGGCAACCTGGCGCATCCTTCTTTCGCTCGCACGTTCGGACGCAGTTTCCACGGAACGTGGGGCTACATGCGAATCGGTGAGTGGGTGGAGCGCCGCTTCCCCCCCCACACGGTGGTCGGCGGCTATCAATCGGGCGCGATCGGGTATTTCGCCGACAGCCTGACCGTGATCAATCTCGACGGCGTGGTCAATCGAGACTGCTACCTGGCGCTTCGAGATCGCCGCTACATCGAGTACATCCGGGGCGCCGGAATCCGCTACCTCATCTGGCAGGACGACATCGATGTGGTGCGGCGCGAGTCACGAAGCGGAACGGCTGAGGACGTCACGCTGATCGAACAAGTGCCCGGCTTCACCACGGGTTTCACCCCTTGGTTCGTGTATCGCGTGAACCCCGCTCGCCCACCCGGGTCCCATTGAAGGTGGAACTCGAAGGCGGTTCCGGGCGGGGAACGCATTGCCCGGCGACCTCGATCGCAATACCGTGCGCGGACCCATGAACGCTTCCTCCCGGACGCCCCGCCCGCGGCATCGTCCTTTCGCGTTCGCGGACGCCGAGTTCGCGGGTGCGCGCGAGGCGTTCGATGCCGCCGGGTTCGAGGAGCGAGCCGTCGCGGAGGCGTGCGGCGCGAGGGGGATCCCCTCCCTCGCGGAAGTGCCCGCCGAGACCGCAGCGCTGCGCGCCTCCAGCGACTCCGCGCTGCACGTGCTGATCCGGTTGTTCGTGATCGGCCTGCCCAGTCCCGCCGCGGAAATCCGGCACGCGATCGCGCCGGCCGCGCTCGAGTCCTGGATGGCGGGGGGACTGCTGGTGGCGCGCGGCGACCTGATCGCGGCCGCGGTGAAGGTGACGCCATGCGATGGCCTGCTGCTGGCGTTCGATCGGGACTGGCCAGGGCAGTTGCGCGAGGACTCCGACCACGTCATGGGTCCGAGCGACAGCGCGCGCACGCTCGCGACGCTCACCATGCGCGACGCGGTCGAATCCAGCCTCGACCTGGGCACCGGCTGCGGTTATCTGGCCTTCCTCCTCGCGCGGCACAGCGAACGGGTGGTGGCGACCGACATCAACCCGCGGGCCGTGGCATTCACCGAGTTCAACGCGAAGCTGAACCGGATCTCGAACGTCGAGGCGCTGGCCGGCGATCGCTTCGGGCCGGTCGAGGGCCGGAGCTTCGATCTCGTGGTCTCCAACCCGCCCTTCATGATCTCGCCAGAAGACCGCATCGCCTACCTCAGCGGCGGGATGAAGGCGGACGCGTTCGCGCGCGGCATCGTCGAAGACGCTCCGCGCGTGCTCTGCGCGGGCGGCTGCCTGCAGATGATCTGCAACTGGGTGGAGCTCGAGGGTGTCGAGTGGACCGACCGGTTGCGCGGGTGGTTCGAGCGGACCGGTTGCGAAGCGTGGGTGCTGCGATCGTCAACGACCGATCCGCTCAGCTACGCGTTGGGGTGGATGGGGGTCGGTTCGGTCGGGGCCTCGAAGCGGAGCGCCGAGCGCCTCGATGCGTGGCTCCGGTACTACGCCCAGGAGAAGATCGCTTCGATCGGCGCCGGCGCCGTCACCATGCGGCGCACCGACGGCACTCCCTGGTTTCGCGCGTTCGATGGCCCGGATCGAGCCGTCGGGCCATGCGGCGACCAGGTGTCCGAGCGTCTCCGTGCGCTGAGCTTGATGCAGGGCCGCGACGAGGCCGCGATTCTCGCGACCGTCTTCACGCCCTCTCCCGATCTGCGACTCACGCAGGAGTGCCGGGCCACGCCCGAGGGCTGGGCCCAGGCATCCGCCACCATCCGCATGATCCGGGGACTCGCCTACACGGAAGAGGTCGACACCTACGTCGCCGAACTCATCGCGGCGTGCGACGGAGCGCGCCCACTGCGCGACGCGATCGCGAGCACCGCGGCCGCTCTCGGATGGAGCGCGAGCGACGTCCCGACCGAGACCACGGAGATCGTGCGTCAGCTCGTCGACGAGGGATTCCTCTCGCCCCTGGGCTAGGTCGCGGCGCACGCCCGCTAGGAGCCTGTCCGAGTATTCGTCAAAGTTCTGGCGTGGACTGGTGACGGTGTGGAAGATGCGGACATGAAGACCTTCCGCCCGTACCAGCCCGATCAGCAGTTGCTGTTGCCGCCCTCCATCGAGGAGTGGCTTCC
>JBGPFC010000026.1:0-59645 GCA_041483195.1 Candidatus Eiseniibacteriota bacterium | reverse complement strand
GACCGAGGTGGGCGGGATCCCCGGAACCGACGACGTGTTCACCAAGTTCGACACCTTGGTGTCGTCCATCGCCGGAGCCCTTTCCGGCAAGTCAGGAGCATCGCGATGAACTTCCTCGCGGTCATGGCGCTGCCGCTTCTGGCCTGCCTCCTCCTGGTCTTGATCCTTCCCGCCCTGGGCCGGCACGTATTGGCCCGGGGAGTGATCTTCGTGGACCTCGCGCTGGCGCAGATCGCCGCGCTGGGCCAGAGCGTGGCGTTCCTGCTCGGAGCGGACCCGCACGACCCCAGCACGTACTACTGGTCCTTTGGTTTCACGCTGCTGGGCGCCGCCCTCTTCAGTTTCCTGTGGGATCGGGAACACTCGGTGCTGCAGGAGGCCTTCATCGGAATCTCGTTCGCGCTGGCGACGGCCGCCACGTTGCTGTTGCTGTCGAACGCTCCCCACGGAGCGGAGCACGTGAGCGGGACGCTGAGCGGAGAGGCGCTCGGCTGGGTGACGTGGAAGGACATCGCGATCATGGCGACGCTGTTCGCGATCGTCGGGGCGTTCCTGTACTCCCGCCGCCGAAAACTCCTGCTCTGTTCCGAAGACCCCAAGAAGGCGCGGCAGATGGGCCTGTCGGTCAAGAAGTGGGACTTTTTCTTTTACGCCTCATTCGGTCTCGTGGTCACGAGTTCCGTGAAAGTGTCCGGCGTCCTGGCGGTATTCTCCTATCTGATCGTCCCGGTGGTCTGCTCGACCCTGCTGGGCCGGAGGGGCCCGGCCCAACTCTACTGGGCCTGGGCGATCGGGTTCGTGGTCTCCGTCCTCGGCGCGGTGTTCTCATACGTCAGGGACTGGCCGATGGGTGCCACCATCGTGTGCCTGTTCGGCGTGACGGTGGCCATCATTTCGCTCTCGGTCCGCATGAAGTACGTCGACGACAAGATGAATGGCACGCGCGCCGCGGTGCCGGAGTTTGGATCGGAGCGACGCGCCGCCCCGAGCCCGAGCAATCCCTCACCCACGACGACGCGCTCACCTTCGCCGTGATCGACGCCGCCCCCTTCTCGTCCACGCGGTCGGACCACGCCTTCGGAGCGCTGCTGATCGTTGCCGCGCTGCTGCGGCCGCTGATCGTGCGCAGGGCGTGAGGGCGGGCGGCGGGGAGGCGGCGGGAGGCATGTCGGGCCGAAGGTTTACCTCTATGAGGCCAGACATGCCTCCCGCCGCCTCCCCGCCGCCAGCCGCAGCGTCCGCTACTTGTCTCCGCCCCCGAGAATGATCGGCAGCCCGGTCTTGGAATTTCCGATCACCACCACCTTCGAGTTCGGCGACATCGCGAGCTTCTCGGTGGCCTCGATCCCCTTCCACTCCAGCAGTTGCGGGCTGATGCCGGAGGCGACGATGCGCTGGAAGTCCGAGATGCCCCGGGCCTCGATGCGCTTGCGCTCAGCCTCCTGCTCCTCCTTCTGCAGGACGAACTTCATCTGCTCCGCCTCCTGCTCGCGCCGCAGCTTCTCCTGGATCGCGTTGGCGACGATCGAGGGGAGCCCGACCTTCCGCAGCAGCACCGCCTCCGCGATGATCCCGCGATCGCTCGCGAGCTTCGTGAAGAACACGAGGATCTCGTGCGACACCTTCTCGCGCTCTGACGAGTAGAGCGCCTTCGCGTCGTAAGAGGCCGTGATCTCGCGGATCGCCGAGCGGATCTGCGGCTCGACCATGATGCTCTGGTAGTCCCGACCGACCGTGCGGTACATGTCGTCGGCCCGCTCCGGATCGAGGCGGAAGAGCAGCGAGGCCTCGAGGTCCATGATGAGGCCTTCCTGCGACGGAACCTCCGCGTTCTCCTTCAACTCCTGGGTCTGGACCGACATGACGATCACGCGCGTCATGGGCACCACCATGTGGACGCCCGGCGAGAGGACGTTCGACGAGACGATGCCGAAGAAGTCCTTCACCCCGACGTGTCCGGCGGGGATGACCTTGACCGGGTTGAAGAACACGAAGAACAGGAACAGCAGGATCAGGACGACGATGATGCGGACGGTGCGGATGCCGGACGCTGCGGCATCTCCGATGTCGAGCACTCTGGGCGACATGCGACCTCCTCCGTGAGTGCGGCGCGGGCGCGCCGCGGCGGGGGGACGCTACACCCGCTCGAACAACACCGCCATGCCCTGTCCGCCCGAGACGCACAGTGTCGCGAGGCCGTAGCGGCCCTTCACGCGCTCCAGCTCGGCGAGCAGCGTCACCACGATGCGGGCGCCGCTGCAACCGGTGGGATGCCCGAGGGCGATGCCGCCGCCGTTCGGGTTCAGGCGCTCGCGGTCGAAGCGCAGCTCGCGGTCGCACGCCAGCACCTGAGATGCGAACGCCTCATTCAGCTCGACCACCGCGATCTCATCGAGCGTCAGCTTATGCCGCTCGAGCAGCCTGCGCACCGCCGGCACCGGCCCCAGCCCCATGCGCGCGGGATCGACGCCGACGCTCGTATAGCCCAGCAGCGCGGCCTGCGGGGTCACGCCGTGGCGCGTCGCCGCCGCCTCGCTCAGCACCACGATCGCCGCCGCGCCATCGGTGATCGCCGACGCGTTGCCGGCCGTGATGGTGCCGTCCTTGCGGAACACCGGCTTGAGCTTCGCCATCTCATCGAGCGAGGCGTCGGCGCGGAAGTGTTCGTCGCGGGTGACCGTGACCGCGCGCTTGCCATCGCCGACCGTGACCGGCATCACCTCGCGCGCGAAGCGGCCTTCTTCCCACGCCCGCGCCGCACGCCGGTTGCTCGCGAGCGCGTAAGCGTCCTGCTCATCGCGCGCGATCGCGTACTCGGTCGCGAGCGTCTCGCTGGTCTCGCCCATCAGCTGGTCGCAGAGCGGGCACAGGTAGCCGTCGCGGTACATCGCATCGAGCAGCGGCTGCTCGCCCAGCTTCTTTCCCCAGCGCACGTCCATCGCGAGGAACGGGATGCTCGACATGTGCTCGGTGCCGCCGGCGAGCGTCACCGCGCCGTCGCCGAGCCGGATGCTCTGCGCACCGCTCACGATCGCCTGGAGTCCCGATGCGCACGCCTTGTTGATGGTGAACGCCGGCACGCCGTCCGCGAGACCTGCGCGGCGCACCACCTGGCGCGCGAGGTTGGGACCGTTGCCGGCCTGCCGGGCGTGGCCGACGATCACCTCGTCCACCGCGCTCGCCGGCACTCGCGCGCGCTCGAGCGCCGCGCGCGCCACGAGGCCGCCGAGCTCGGCGGCGGAGGATGCGGCGAGCGCCCCGCCGAAGTTGCCGATCGGCGTGCGCACTCCGCCCGCGAGCAGCACGCGGGGGGCGCTCATCTCGTGCGCCGCGCCGCCTTCGCGCTGGCGCGCTTGACCGGCCGCCGCTTGCTCGCCCCAGCCACCGCGCGCTTCTTGCTCGCGACGTTCTCGCGCTTCGCTTTCGCGAGGCGCCCCGCCCCGGGCTTCACCTTCGCCTTCTTCTCGTCGCCGGTCTTGCGCGGACGCAGCCGCGTGCCTTCCGGGCCGGCGCCGCGCACCGACGCAACGCTGCGGGTGGTCGCCGACGGCCGCTTGCGGGTCTGATCCGCCTTCGCGATCGAAGGCGGCTTGTAGTGGGGCTGCATCACCAGCGAGCTGAGCGCGGTGGATCCCTTCTTGATCGGCTTGCGGATCGCGGTGCGCAGCGGCGCGTCGTCTTCGAACGGCTCGGCCAGCTCCTCTTCCAGCGTCATCGGCTCGGGCGGCTCGCGGAACACGACAATGCGCCCGTCGGGGTCGGCGACCTCGGCGTACACCCCGAACTCCTCGAGCACCGGCGCGGTGAGAAAGTGCAGCCCGCGGCCGCGCATGCCCTCGACCCAGCCGGTGAGGTCGTCGCTCTCGAGCGTGAAGGTGACGGCTTCCTCTGCGTGGCGCGGATGATCGACGCCGGCGGGGCGCCCGTGAACGGCGAGCCGCGTCGAACCGGTGTCGAACTCCACCCAGTGCGGCGCCTCCGCCACCGGCCGCAGCTTCATGCGGTCGCGGTAGAACGCGACGGCGCGCGAGAAATCACGCACGTTGAGGATCACCGTTCCGAGCCGGTGCCCGACGCCCGAGACCGTGGGCACGGCCGGCTCGAACAGCGAGAGCAGGTTGTCCTCGGGGTCGCGGAGGTCGACCACCCGGCCCTCGGAGAACGCGACCGGGTCGCCGGCGAACTCGACGCGCCGTGCGGCGTGCTCGCGCATCGCGAGATCGAGATTCGCGACCTCGAAGCGGAGGTCGATGCCCTGCCGCGTCTCGTCCGCCGTCTCGTGGAGCGCGAGCAGAGCCCCGCCGGTATCGAACTCGACCCAGCCGCGCTTGACCGCGCGCACGCGGAGCCCGACTCCGTCTTCGTAGAACGGCCGCATGGTCGCGAAGTTGTTCGTGAAGACGATCGTGTATATGAGACGGCTCATCGTGACTCTCCCGTCCGATGCTTCGCCGGCCAGCTGCGCCTACTCGATGCTCACCCACACGCTCTTGGTCTGGGTGACGTCGCGCAGGCACTCCGGGCCGAGATCCCGCCCGAAGCCCGAGGCCTTGTAGCCGCCGAACGGCATGCCGGCGTCGTAGAAATTGTAGGCGTTGACCCACACCGTGCCGGCCTGGATTCGCCGCGCGACGGCGTGCGCCTTCTTGACGTCGCGCGTCCAGATTCCGGCCGCGAGGCCGTAGAGAATGTCGTTGCCCTTCTTCACAGCGTCGTCCACGTCGTCGAACGGCACCACCACGAGCACCGGGCCGAAGATCTCCTCCTGCGCGACCCGCATGTGGTTGTCCACCCCGTCGAGCACCGTGGCCTGCACGAAGAATCCCTTGCCGTTCACGGGCGCCCGCTCGCCGCCGGCGACCAGCTTCGCGCCCTCGCCCACACCGGTCGCGACGTAGCCCAGCACCTGCTCCATCTGCTTGCGGCTCACCAGCGCGCCGAGCCGAGTCTTCGGATCGAGCGGATCGGCGGGCGTGAGCTTCTTCGCGCGCTCGGCGAGCTTCGCGACGAACTCGGCGTGGATGCTCCGTTCCACCAGCAGGCGCGATCCGGCCGCGCACACCTCGCCCTTGCCGTAGAAGATGCCGGTGGTCGCGCCGCGCACCGCGGCCTCCAGGTCGGCGTCGGCGAACACGATGTTGGGAGATTTCCCGCCCAGCTCGAGCGTGAGCTTCTTCATGGTGTCGGCCGCGCTCTTCATGAGGTGCTTGCCGACTTCGGTCGAGCCCGTGAAGCTGATCTTGTCGACCAGCGGGTGACGCACCAGCGCCTCGCCCGCCACCGATCCGGGGCCGGGCAGCACGTTGAAAACGCCGGGAGGGATCCCCGCCTCGAGCGCGAGCTCGCCGATGCGGATCGCGGTGAGCGGCGTCAGCTCGGCGGGCTTCAGCACCACGGTGTTGCCCGCTGCGAGCGCGGGCGCCGCCTTCCAGCCCACCATGATCATCGGGAAGTTCCATGGGATGATCGCGCCGACCACGCCGATCGGCTCGCGCAGGGTGTACGTGAAGAACGCGGGATGGACGGGCAGCGTCTCGCCCGCGAGCTTGGTCGCCCAGCCCGCGAAGTAGTGGAAGCAGTTCGCGGCCATCGGCACGTCGATCTGGCGCGACTCGAAGATGGGCTTGCCGTTGTCGAGCGTCTCGAGCCGGCCCAGCTCGTCCGCGTGCTCCATGATGAGATCGCCCAGCCGCCACAGGATGCGCTGGCGGTCGGCGGGCTTCATCGAAGGCCACGGGCCGCCGTCGAACGCTGCGCGCGCGGCGCGCACCGCGCGATCCACGTCTTCCACTCCGGCCTTCGCGACCATGCAGATCGGCTCTTCGGTCGCGGGATTCACCGTCGTGAAGGTTTCGCCGGAGACGGCGTCCACCGCCTCGCCGTTGATGATGAGCTTGCCCGGTTTCACAGGGGCGAGCGTCTCGGTCATGCCTCGAGCCTCCCTAGATCAGGCGTCCGACTCGGCCCGGAAGCGCTTGATGATGTCGGCGTACCGCCGGTCATGGCGGGCCAGCATGCGCACCATCTCTCCGACCGCGTGAGACTCCGCCCACACCTCGTCGGGCTTCGCGGGAACGGACGTGAACTCCTCGAACAGCTTCTCGCGCGCGGCCTGGAGCGCGCGCTTCGCGGCCTCCCAGTCGAGGTGGCCGAATTGTCCGAGGCCCTCGGCGTTCATCGCGCCCTGCTCGAGGGCTTCGTAGTCGGGGCGCTGATTGCGCGAGGCCGCCGCCTCGAGGCGGCGCATCAGCTCGCGATCCCAGAGCGCGAGGTGCAGCACGATCTGGCGGGCGGACCATCCGCCGGGCGAGATCGCGTCGTTGGCTGCGCCCAGCCCCAGGCCCTGGATCGCGGCCTGCACCGCCACCCGCGCGCGCTCCAGCTCGAACAGCGCGAGATCCTTGCGCGTCGCGTTCGCGCGGGCGCCCGCGAACTCGGTGACCGCGGAGCGTGAACGCGAGGCCCGCGGCTTCTTGGGCGCCGGTCGCGGCACGAGCGCGAGCGGCGGCCGTTTCGGCGTGGACGAACGCTTCGCCGTGCGCTTCCCCGCGCGTTTCGTCACGCGTTTCGCCGCGCGCTTCGTCACCGGCGAACGCCGCGCCGTGCGCTTCGTCGCGCGCCTCGTCCTCAGCTTCGGCACCGATTTCGCGCGCCGCCTGGGGGCGCGACGTTTCGCAAGTTTCTTCGATGGACTCATGAGGCCTCGTATTCGTACACGCCGCGGCCCGCCTTGCGGCCGAGCCGTCCGGCCGCGACGTACTGCTCCATGAGCGGGCAGGGCCGGAACTTTTCGCCGAGCGTGCGATTCAGGAATTTGAGGATCGCGAGCCGCGTGTCGAGCCCGACCAGATCCACGAGTTCGAACGGCCCCATCGGATGATTGAGGCCGAGCTTCAGCGCCTTGTCGATGTCGCGCGCGCTGGCGACGCCTTCCTGCAGCATGTAGAACGCCTCGTTCCCGATCATCGCGTTGATGCGGCTCGTGACGAACCCGGGCGATTCGCGCACGGTGATGCATTCCTTGCCCATCGCCTCGCCCACCGCGCAGGCGGCCGCGATGGTGGCCTCGCTGGTCTCGAGCCCGCGCACCACCTCGAGCAGCTTCATCCGGTGCACGGGGTTGAAGAAGTGCATGCCCACCACCAGCGGCGCGCGCCCGGTCGCGGCGGCCATCTCGGTGATCGAGAGCGACGAGGTGTTGGTCGCGAGGATCGCGCCCGGACGCGCGAGCCGGTCGAGTTTCGCGAACAGGTCGACCTTGAGCGCGATGTTCTCGGGCACCGCTTCGATGACCAGGTCGGCGCCGGCGACCGCCTCCTCGAGCGCACGCGCGGAGGACAGGCGCTTGTGGGCGGCGGCGGCCGCCTCGCCTTCGAGCTTGCCGAGCGCGACACCCTTCTCGAGCAACGCGGACAGGTCGTTCGTGGCCTTGTCGAGCGCCTCGTCGCTGGTGTCCTGCAGCACGGTGCGGAATCCACCCAGCATCGCGACGTACGCGATGCCGCGCCCCATGATGCCGGCGCCGAGCACGGCCACCGTGCGAATCGTCACGCGCCGGTCCCGCGGGTGCGCTGCGCGACACGCCAGGCCGCGGGAAGCGCGAGCGCGGCGAGCGAAGCCTTCACGAGATCGCCGGGCACGAACGGCAGCAGCCCCGCGACCAGCAGCTGGCTCCGCGGCACGAAGCGCGCGAGCTGCGCGAGCCCGGCCGCGAAGATCACGACGCTGCCGAGCAGCATCGCCGCCAGCATCGTCAAGAAACGCCGGTCCCATCCGCGCTCGGCGAGCGCCCCGGTGAGCGCCGCCGCGAACGGGAACGCGACGAGGTAGCCGCCGGTCGGGCCGGCCAACGTGAGCGCGCCAGACGCCCCGGCCGCGAACACCGGCAGCCCGAGCGCACCCTCTGCGAGATAGAGCATCTGCGCGAAGAACGCCCGGCGCGCGCCGAGCGCCGCACCGCACAGCAGCACCGCGAAGGTCTGCCCGGTGATCGGCACCGGCGACCAGGGCACGGGGAACGCGATCTGCGCGGCGAGCGCGGTCACGAGGCTGGCCGCGAGCACGAGCATGCATTGCTCGAGCGCGCCGGGGCGGGGCACGGCGAGATCCGCCAGCGTCAGCGTGCGAACGGAGGACATGGGCACCTCGGGTGGGTGTCGCGAACCGGGGGGCGGCCCGCAGGACTCCTGAATGGCGATGGATGCGCTTCGCGGGGGCGAAGTTAGCACGCTCGAATGGCCGCGGCAACCGCGCACGGCGCGGGGTCGCCGTGTGCTACCCTCCCGCGCCGTGCCCAACCTGATCCGCATCGCCAACGCCGGTGGCTACTGGGGCGACGATCTCGAGCAGTTCAAGCGACAGGTCGAGCTCGGCCCGGTGGACTACGTGACGCTCGATTTTCTCGCCGAGATCACCATGTCCATCATGCAGAAGCAGCGCGCCCGCGATCCGCGGGCGGGTTACGCGCGTGATTTCGTCGCGCAGGTCGAGGAGACGCTGCCGCTGCTGGTCGCGCGCGGGACGCGCGTGATCTCGAACGCGGGCGGCGTGAACCCGCTCGCGTGCCGGGGCGCGATCCTCGAGATGGCGCAGCTGCACGGCCACGCGTTCGAGGTGGCGGCGGTGGTGGGCGACGACCTCATGGACCGGCTGGGCGAGCTGAACGCGGCGGGGGTCACGCTCGACAACATGGACGACAGAGCCTCGTTCGCGCGGGTGCGCGATCGCGTCTCGTCCGCCAACGCGTACTACGGGGCCTGGCCGGTGGTCGAGGCGCTGCGCGGCGGCGCGCAGATCGTGGTCACCGGGCGCTGCACCGATACCGGCATCACGCTCGCGCCCATGATCCATGCTTTCGACTGGGCGCCGGACGACTGGGACCGCCTCGCCTCCGGGATCGTCGCCGGGCACATCGTGGAGTGCGGCGCGCAATCCACCGGGGGCAACTTCACCGATTGGCGGCGCATTCCGCGGCTCGATGCGATCGGCTACCCGCTGATCGAGGTGTCTCCCGACGGATCGTTCGTCGTCACCAAGCACGCCGGCACCGGCGGCGGCGTCTCGGTGCGCACGGTGAAGGAACAGCTGGTGTACGAGATGGGCGATCCGCGCAGTTACATCACGCCCGACGTGGTCGCCGACTTCGGATCGATCCGTCTCGAGCAGGCGGGCCGCGATCGCGTGCGCGTGTGGGGCGCGAAGGGCCGGCCCGCCCCGCCGAGCCTCAAGGTGAGCGCCTCCTACTTCGACGGTTGGAAAGCGAGCGGCACGCTCATCATCTCGGCGCCCGAGGCCGCGGCCAAGGCACGCGCGTTCGCGACGCTCTTCTGGAAGCGGCTCGCGCTCCGCTTCGACGCGACGCACACCGAGCTGGTGGGCCATTCGGCGTGCTGGGGCCCGCTCGCCCCGCCCTCCGATCCGCCCGAGGTGCTGCTGCGGCTCTCGGTGCGCGACGCCGACCGCGAGAAGATCGACGCCTTCGCGAAGATGGTGCCGGCGGTCATCCTCTCCGGCCCGCCGGGCGTCGCGGTCACGGGCGGGCGGCCGCAGCCGCAGGAGGTCGTCGCATACTGGCCGGCGCTGGTCCCGCGCGACCGTGTGAAGCCGCGGCTGGTGACGCGCGACGGCGAGCGCACGCTCGAATGGCCGACGCCGCTGGTCGCAGCGCGCCCGCCCGCCGCGCTCGCGCGCGCGGCGTGGCCGAAAGCGAAGGGCGCCGCGAAGGTCGTGCGCGTGCCGCTCGCCGCCATCGCGCACGCGCGGAGCGGAGACAAGGGCGATACCTGCAACATCGGCGTGATCGCACGCGCAGCGGAAATCTATCCCTGGCTCCGCCGCACCCTCACCGCCGGCGTGGTGCAGCGGCGTTTCAAGGGCATTTGCCTGGGCCGGGTCGAGCGGCACGAGGTGCCCAATCTCCATGCGCTCAACTTCCTGCTGCACGAATCCCTGGGCGGCGGCGGCACGGTCTCGCTGCGTCTCGACGCGCAGGGCAAGACGCTCTCGCACGCGCTGCTCGCGATGGAGGTGAGCGTTCCGCGGGCGCTGGTCGATGCGGCGGGCCGCGGAGACCGGGCGGACGGAAAGAAGTCGCCGGCGGCGTCCGCGGCTTCGAGAGCCTCCCGCGAGAGGCGGCGCAGAGCGTGATCGAGCGCGGCGCGATGCGGCATCGCGCCCGGCCCGCGGCAATATGAATGCGAGAAGGGGCGGGTCGCCCCGCCCCTTCACACCTCGCTCGCTTCCGTCTCGACGCGACCTGCCGATCGCGTGAGGATCACTGATCGCCGCTCACTTGCTGGACGGGCAGCCGGGGCGCCGAACCGCCGACCCCGATTCCCTCCCAGTCCCAGTCCCGGATCTTGCCCAGCAGCGTGCCGAACGACGCCCGGAGGCTGGAGACTCTGCTGGAGCTCGAGACCTGCCGCGCACGCATGTCGGTGCGATCCTTCAGGGTTCCGTCCGCCGGAGCCTTGCGCGCCGCCGCCGATGCCGCGCCCGCGCCCATCATCAGCACTGCCGCGACCATCGCAACCATGGCCGCCCGCCGAACCGCTTCGTTCTTCCTCATGACCGCGACCTCCTCTTTCGGTACGAGCCGTGTTCCGAATCAGGATCGAGTTGTCTGCTCCAGGCTGCCGTTCACGCGGGAGTGACATATCAACCTCCGTGCCGGTCCGTGAATGCGCGGCGGATCGCGGTGTGACCGCGACTCAAGCCGCTGGCCATGGCGAACTTGGCAACGGGCGCGCCGCCGGAATCGATTGCCGCGACGCCGGCTCGTGCGTGCGGAAGTACGCAGAAAATGCGGAAGCCGTGAGCGAACGGGACGCGGAATCTCGGGGCCCTGGCTTCCTCCCGATTGGGGCGTCTGGTCCGCGTCAAGAATCCCGGTCGATGTTCTTGGAGCTTGATCCGCCGCCGCGCACGAACGACTATGCAGCGCCCGTTGTGAGGGCCCGCGCGCCGCACGCGTGCCCATCGATCATCCCCGCGCGTCCACCCCAATACCGGAGGCAGAGCATGAACAAGAAGCACCTCACCGCCACGTGGGATCACTTGCGGCAGGCGAACGGCATCGCGATGCGGTTGGTCGCGGCGGTCCCGTCGGACAAGCTGGAGAGCCATCCGATCACGAAGATGCGGAGCCCGAAGGAGCTGCTGGTCCACCTCTACGGCATGGTGATCCGCGCCACCGCGGAGGGCGCGCTGTCGGGCGAGATCAAGGAGTTGGACGAGCCCGCGATCTGCGCGCGGATCAAGACCCGCGACGAGCTGGTCGCGTACTGCCGCGAATGCTGGAACGCCGCGGACAAGGCGGTCGCCCAGATCGGCGACACGCACCTCGCGGGCATGGTGAAGACGCCATGGGGCATGGATTTCCCCGGCGCGTTCGCGCTCGACGTGGTGCGCGACGAGTTCTTCCATCATCGCGGCCAGCTCTACGCCTTCCTGCGGCAGCTGGGGCAGGACGTGCCGATGATGTGGGACTTCGAGCACAACGCGCCGGAATATCAGCCGAAGGCGAAGGCCACCGTCTAGCGGAACCCGTCATCGATGTGATCCGCACGTGCGACGCGCGGCCCGGGCTTGCTCCCGGGCCGCCGTCGTTGACGCCCCGCGCGCGGCCCCACCGCGCGCTCCGGCCGAGGAGAGCGGCATGATCGACCCCGCGGATATCCGGCGCTGGTTGGGACTCGAGCCGCATCCCCTGGAGGGCGGGTACTACGCAGAGACCTATCGCAGCGACCTGCGGCTCGGGGGCGGCGCGGCCGGGGCCGGCGCATCGTCCGCCGGCGCGCCGGCGGGCGAGCCGCGACCGATCGCCACCGCGATCTACTTCATGATCACGCCCAACATGTTCTCGGCGATGCACCGGCTCGGCTCCGACGAGATCTTCCACTTCTATCTCGGCGATCCGGTCGAGATGCTGCAGCTCGACCCCGCGGGCGGCGGGCACGTGCTCACGCTCGGGACGGATCTCGCGGCGGGCATGCGCCCGCAGGTCGTGGTGCCGCGCGGCGTGTGGCAGGGCTCGCGGCTCAAACCGGGAGGATCGTTCGCGCTGCTCGGAACCACCGTCTCGCCCGGCTTCGATCTTCGCGACTACGCGACCGGCGAGCGCGATGCGCTCGCGCGACGCTTCCCCGAGTTCGAAGACCTGATCCGCTCGCTCACGCGCTGAACGCGGCGCCGCCCGCGGCCCGCTCCGGGCGCGCGGCCGCTCCGGGCGGCGTGCACCCATCGCAACCCGCTGCGCCGGGCGGGGATCGCCCTCCCCTCCGAAATTCCCGGAATCCCTCTGGTGGCGAGTGACATCATTATGATATCATTCTGACATCACCCCGGAGGAGGGCGCCATGATTCACGAGAAGCAGGCCTCACGAGTGTCGGGCGGGTTCATGCTCATGCTGTTGATCTTCCTCTTCATCTTCGCCATCGCGTGGTTCGTCTCGGCGGTTCGCGATCACGCGGGCGCGATCAGCGTGCTGGGGAGCGCGCTGCTCTGGGCCGCGACCGTCGTGAGCGCGTTCGGGCTCACGATCGTCAACCCCAATCAGGCGAGGGTGCTGCTGGTGTTCGGCAGCTACGCCGGGAGCCTCAAGGATCCGGGGTTCTGGTGGATCAATCCCTTCAGCCTGCGCCGCACGGTGTCGTTGCGGGTGCGCAACTTCGAGAGCGCCAAGCTCAAGGTGAACGACCTCACCGGCAACCCGATCGAGATCGCGGCGGTGGTGGTGTGGAAGGTGGTCGAGACCGCGGAAGCGATGTTCCACGTCGACAACTACGAGAACTTCGTCAAGGTGCAGACAGAGTCCGCGGTTCGCAATCTCGCGACGACGTATTCGTACGATGCCCACGTCGATGGCGAGCATTCGCTGCGGGGAAACGCCCCGGACGTCGCGGAGCAGCTCCGCAAGGAGATCCAGGCCCGGCTCGCTCAGGCCGGGGTCGAGGTGATCGAGGCCCGGATCAGCCACCTCGCCTACGCGCCCGAGATCGCGGGCGCGATGCTGCGGCGCCAGCAGGCGAGCGCGGTCGTCGCCGCGCGTCAGAAGATCGTCGAGGGCGCGGTCGGGATGGTCGAGATGGCGCTCGAGCAGATCTCGCAGAAGCAGCTCGTCGTGCTCGACGACGAGCGCAAGGCCGCGATGGTGAGTAATCTGCTCGTCGTGCTGTGCAGCGATTCGCACACCCAGCCCGTCGTCAACACCGGCACGCTGTACACGTAGGCGGGGGGCTCGTGGCGGAGCGCAGACCCTTCCTGCTGCGGCTCGATCCGCAGACGCTCGACGCGCTGCAGCGCTGGGCGGCCGACGATCTGAGGAGCCTGAACGCCCAGATCGAGTTCTTGCTGCGCCGCGCGCTGATCGACGCGGCGCGGCTGCCGCGCGACGCGGCTACCCGCGCCGCGCGGCGCTCGCCCTAGCGGTAGATGGTCTTCAGCCGTCCCCATGTGGTGCGGGAGGACGGCGTGGGATCCGGCGGCGGGCACAGGTGCCCGATATGCACGTGCGTGAGAATGTCGGAGTCGGCCTGCGTCACCAGGCCGTCGCAGTCGAGATCCCCGGTAGGATCGCCAGAGCCGATCTTCGCCGCGAGCAGCGCGACGTCCGGCCCGTCCACGATCAGGTTTCCGTTCTGGTCGGGGGACGCGACGCTGCGATACGCGAGCAGCACGCCGTCGGCGTACACCACGGCCCCCGCGCCGCCGCAGACCCCCCCCGCGCGAATCGGGAAGTTCACGGAGCCGGACGCGTCCGTGACCTGCCTGATCGAGCAGGGGCTCGCCCGCAGATAGGGATCGGTCGTGGACACCGGGCACAGCACGACGTTCGAGCAGCCACAGAAGTCGATCACGACCATTGAGCCGACGACCGGGTTGCTGGCGAGATCGCGCACCACGATGTGGAACCCGAAATCGCCCGCCGGGCATACCCGGAGGCAGGGCTCGATCGACGAATTGGAGGGTGATGGCACGCTGAGAGCGGCGGCGGAGACGATGAGCGGCGAGAGCGTGAGGACGAGCACGAGCAGTGGGATCAAACGTTTCATGGGACCTCCCGTCAACGCGACGGATCGAGACGGTTCTCGTGGGGGATGTAAGTCTATGCCCGGCGCGATCGGTGGGGCGAGCCCCAATTCCGCGGACGGCGGGCGCCCTGGGCACGATCTCGTATGCGAACTCGCGCCTGCGGTGCGCGGCCAGCGGCGGCGCCCGGTTCAGCATCGATAAACCCTTGCGGCTACTGGGCGATGCCCGAATGGTTCCGGACCTCGGGAAGAGCTTCATACATCCAGAGTGGGCGCCCCCCCCCCTCGCGAATCTCGTCCCACGCACGGCCGAACGCAGGAGTGGCTCCATGGTTTCACGGCATCAAGTCGCGCTCTCGCTCACCCTCGCCATCGTCGCGCTGATCGGCTTCTCCGCCTGCTCGAAGAGCAAGTCGAACCCGGCCGCGCCGACGCCGACCGTCGAACCCTTCGAATCGGGAGATCTCGCGACGGCCGGGCCGACGAGCATCTTCGTCCACACCTTCAACGCGACCGGGAGCTTCGACTTTCGCTGCCGCCACCATCCGAGCATGACCGGCACGATCCAGGTGATCGGCGGAGGCGCGGACTCGATCATCATCCCGATGGGCAATTTCTTCTTCACGGCTCCCAGCGGACCGGTCAAGCCCGGCGGCTACGTGAAGTGGGTGAACGGCTCGGGCCTGCACACCGTGACGCGGCCATAGCGCGCCGTGTGGCGGGGCCGCCACAGCCCGGCGCCCCGCACCCAACCCCGGCGCTCGCGGATCCGTCCAAACGATTGCGACCACGCGCCGTTTCGGTCCGGACCAGGGTGGCACGCGCCCTGCTCTGGATCGTCGCAGAGCATCACGTCCGCAACCGGGAGGAATCCATGAAGACGCTCCTGAACTCCAAGCGCGGAATCTCCGCCCTCGTGCTCGCCGCGATGGCGGTGGCCGTTCTCTCACCCGCCGCGCAGGCCGGCTCCGGGCATGGCCGCCGCTACAGGGGCCTGCCGGGATACGGTCCGCCCCCGGCGGTGCGTCACCTCGGCTACGCGCCGCGCGCGTTCTACGGCGACCGCCACTCGAGCGCCGCTCCGCTGATCGCGGGCCTGATCGGTGGCTTCGTGCTCGGCACCGCGGTCGCGCACAGCGCGCCGCCGGTCGTGGTCCGCGCTTCGTACGGATATTACGACCCATACTGCGACGAGCAGTTCCCGTCGCTCGAGGTCTACCGCGAGCACCTCTATTGCCACCACCACCCGCGGATCGTGCGCGTCATCGAGCTCGACAACGGCGCGTGCGTGGACAGCTACCACTGGCGCGATGGCGGCTGGCGCTCGCAGCACGACGACCAGGATTGGGGCGACTGATCTCAGGCGTGTGAGTTCGTTCCCGGCGCGGTTGGAGACGGGGAGCGTCCAAGGCTGCGCAGACGGACTCACCGAAACACGGCGGGCGGCGTCATGGAGACGCCGCCCGTTCGTGTCTTCGAGCGCGAAATGTGCGGGGCCGATCAGGCGGCGAGCAGCTCTCCGGTGTTGACCGAATGCTCTTCCGGCCTCAGCACGCGTACCACGCTCTCGGTCTCCGGCATCGGGTTCCAGAGCTCTGCGTTCTCGTCGGGCTCCATCGCGCCGTCGGGCCGCACCAGCACGCGGCAGTTGGGCCGGCGGATGTCGACGTGATTGGGGCTGAGCGCGAGCACGACGTGGCCGGAGCTCGTCACCAGCACCGAGCCGGCGGGGTAGAGACCCACGGTCTTCGCCAGCGCCCACAGCACCGCCGGATCGAACGAGACGCGCGTCGGACCCATGAGGTATTGAAGGCCCTCGAACGCGGTGCGGGGCCGCTTGTGATAGGCGCGGTGCGCGGTGATCGCGTCGAAGCAGTCGGCCACCGCCACGATGCGTGACAGGGTGGCCTGGCCCCACTCGACCGCGACCTCGGGATAGCCGGTGCGATCGAAGTTCATGTGATGCTCCAGGCACACGCGCATCGAGTCGAGCATGAGTGTCGAGAGCCCGGGCATGCGGATCATCATCTTCACGCCCTCGAGCGGGTGACGGCGGACCATGCCCCACTCCTCAGCGGTGAGTGCGGCAGGCTTGCGCAGCACCTCGGCCGGCACCGCCATCTTGCCGATGTCGTGGAGCAGCGCGGCGACGCCGAGATCGGCGAGCGTCTGGCGCGACAGGCCGAGCACCTGCCCCATGCTCACCGAGAGAATGCTCACGTTCACGCAGTGGGCGTACGTGTACTCGTCGTGGTCCTTGAGCGCCGTGAGTCCGACGATCGAGTACTCGTGCTTCATGATGCTGTCCACGACCGGCTGCACGAGTCGCTTCGCGTGGCGCAGGTCGGGACGCCCGGTCTGCTTGGCGCGCAGCACGATCTTCTTGGTGCCGAGCACGGTGCGCCAGAACACGCGCTTCGCGCGTCCGCGCTCCGAGCCCGTGTCCTTCTTCTCCTCGAGCGAGCGGGTGATGTCGTCTTCGTCGAGCTCCACCGCTCCCACCGCCACGATGTGCTCGATGCTGGCCTCGACCACCGCCTCGGGCAGGTGCTCGGCGAGCGCGGGATCCTCGGCCGCCATGAACAGCTGGAGGAAGCGCTCGAACTCGGCCGGCGAGACTCCCTGCTGGAATCGCAGGCCGCCCAGCGAGCGGCGCTCGAACTCGGTCATCAGCGAGTGGTACACCGAGAGCAGCGAAGCCTGCGCCTTGATGCGCACCCCGTTCAAGTAGAAGTAGTCGGCGACCGCGACCAGCGCGAGCTCGTCTTCCTCGTCGAGCCCGCGCGTGATGAGCGCGAGGCAGTCTTCGAGCTGTCGCCGGAACGCCTGGTTCGTGACGTCGTAGGTGCGGGCGGTGCGCAGCATCGCCGCCAGCCGCACCAGCAGCTGCGGACCCAGCTCGACCAGCAGCTGGCTCTCGCCGCGATCGGAGTCGTTCGCGGGAACCGGATCGATCATGTCGGGAATCCCATGAGCGCTTCCTCGCATGCCTTGCGAATCGGAGCCCGCTTCGATTGCGCGCCGCGCTCGAGCACCATGCGCGCCAGCGGCGTCGCGATCCGCGCGAGGATCCGCGCCACCGAGGCGCGGTGGATCTCCTGGTTGTGGGCGAACCAGTTGCCCTTGTGCAGCTCGGCCTCGAGATCCGGGATGCTCTCGTCGCCCCCGGTCGCGGAGAGCGTGGCGTAGATGGCGTGGCGTTCCTCGGGCGAGCGCGTTTCGAAGTTCGGATCCTGCAGGTAGTTCAGCATGAGCCGCGCGGTCCCCGCGTCGCGTTCGGTCGCGAGCTGGTGGAGCACGCCGCAGAACATGCGCGGGTCCGCGCCATCCAGCATGCGCACCAGCAGCGGGCGCGCGAGCCTGGGCTCCACCTGTCCGAGCGCCGAGATGACTTCCTGCCGCACGCGGATGTCGGGATGACGGATCGCCGACTGGAGCATCCCGATCGTGCCGCTCCCGCCGATCCAGCCCAGGATGTGGACGATGTTGCGGACCACGAACCAGCGCGGGTCGGAGATCCACGGGGCGAGCCGCTCCGGGTTCGACCGGCAAAGCTCTGCGATCGCCTCGGCGAGCAGCTTGCGATTGCGGCGGCTCTGCGACTCGGCGAGCACCAGATTGAGCCAGTCCACGGACGGATCGCCGAGCTCCCGCGCGAACGTGATGAACTCGAGCACCGCCGGACCTTCCTGCTGGTCGAGCTTCTCGACAGCGCTCGAGATCGAGATTGGCTGCAACAGCTCCTGCGCGAAGGTCTCCATCGACCACTCGCCGGTCCCGCACTGCCGCAGCAGCAGCAGCGCCTCGCGGGCCTCGAGCCAGCTGCCGTGGGTGACCGCCTGGCGCAGCAGCCGCGGCGCGAAGCGCGCGAGCTCGGCGCGATCGTCGGGACCGGCGCCGGCCGCGTTGTAGGCGTACGCGACGGCGATGGTCGCGGTCACGGTGGGCACCTCGTGCTCGGCGCGGAACTCGTCGCGGAACCGCGCGACCTCGCTCGTCGAGAGCGACTCGAGCTCTTCGAAGCCCGCCTCGATCTCGACGGTGAGATCCCCGGCGTTCCAGTCGTCGGAGCGCGATTCCGCGCCGGCGTGCGGGCTCTCGGCGGCGGTCGCGGCGGAATGGGTCTCGTCGGCGGCGGTCTCCTCGACCGCGGCGGTGGGCCATGGCATCAGCGGCGTGCCGTCGTCCGGCGCGCTCGCGCCGCCGACTTCGCCTTCGGCCGGGACGTAGTCCACCTCGAGGTGCGGGAGTTGCGCCTCCCACAGCAGCGTGATGAGGTCGTCCTCTCCGAAGTTCTGCCCGGACACGAGCAGCACCGCTTCGATCAGGACGTCGATCTCGCGCGGCTCGATGCCGGGCAGGAACGTGATGCCGCGCACCCCGTCGCGATAGAATGCCAGCGCGAGGTTGTCGTCGCGCGAACGCGCCGGGTAAATCGAAGCCTCGTCGAAGAACACGTCGTCGGAGGTGAATCGATAGCGGAGCGGCCCATGCTCGTCGAGCACCTTGCGCAGCGCGACGCCGAGCTCGGTGCGAAAGCGGACGACGGTGGGGTTGCTCGCGTCGTAGAGCCGGCAGGTCTTGAGCGTGCGCGCAAGCTGCTGGAGCCACGCCGAAGCCGCCTTCAGGGTGGCTTCCTGCTCCGGCGAGCGCGGTTCGGGCGGCGCCTCGCGATCGGCGCGGGCAGTTGCGTTCATGGGAGGGAGTTCGAGCTCCAGACGATCGGGACCGAGGGCATTACGGAAGACACGGGGATTATCGGCGCGCGGGGCGAACGCCTTGATGGCAAACCCCGGGGCGGCCGGCGCGCCCACCCGCGTCCGTGCGCGGAACGGCCCCGTTGGGCCACCAGAGGTTGACCGCGCCCCGGGCGCGCGACGACACTGCCGCGCCCCGTACCGTTCACTTCGAATGATGGAGGAACCGCCGTCCATGCCACGCGCCCGCCTCTCGCTTGCCGCCGCGCTGTTCGCCGTCGCCGCCTCGCTCCCGCTCGCGTCTCCGTCGGCCGCCCTCGAGGAGTGCCGGTTGCTGCGCCAGCCGGATATCCAGGGCGATCGCATCGTGTTCGCGTACGCCGGCGATCTCTGGACCGTCGCATCCTCGGGTGGAACCGCCGCACGCCTCACCACGCACCCCGGCCTCGAGCGCTTCCCCAAGTTTTCGCCGGACGGCAGGACCGTCGCGTTCAGCGCCGAGTACGACGGCAACTTCGACGCGTTCACCGTTCCGCTCGAGGGCGGTGAGCCCACGCGACTGACGTGGCACCCCGACGTCGACCAGGTCGCGGAGTGGTATCCGGACGGCAAGAGCATCCTGCTGCGCTCGCGCCGCGCGTCATCGATCCAGCGCTACGACCGTTTCTTCAAGGTTCCGGCGCAGGGCGGATTCGAGGAGATGCTGCCGTTGCCGACCGGCGGCTACTGCTCGTTTTCCCCCGACGGCCGTCAGATCGCGTTCGTCTCGCCGTCCTACGACAACCGCACCTGGAAGCGCTACCAGGGCGGCAGCGCGCCCGACGTCTGGATCTACGACTTCGAGCACAACACGTCCCAGAAGATCACGGACTGGCCGGGCGCCGACGAGTGGCCGATGTGGCACGGGCACACGATCTACTACTGCTCCGACCGTGGCGGCCGCACCGCGAATCTGTGGGCCTACGACGTCGACGCGAAGACCCATCGCCAGGTCACGCACTTCACCGACTACGACGTGAAGTGGCCGGGCATCGGCGGCGACGCGATCGTGTTCGAGAACGGCGGCTACCTGTACGTGATGGACCTGCCCGGCGAGCAGCCGGCGAGGATCCACGTCATGGTCCCGACCGACAAGCCCGGCGCGCGTCCCGAGTATCGCAGCGTCTCGCAATGGATCAACGGGTTCGATCTCTCGCCGTCCGGCAAGCGCGCGGTGCTCGAGGCGCGCGGCGAGCTCTTCACCGTGCCCGCCGAGAAGGGCGAGGTGCGAAATCTCACCCATGCGCCGGGGGCGCGTGAGCGCGATCCCGCGTGGTCGCCCGACGGCAAGTGGATCGCGTACCTGTCGGACGCGAGCGGGGAGTACGAGCTGTACGTCGTGGGCTCCGACGGAATCGCGGCCGCGCGCCAGGTCACGCACGGCGACGGTGGGTTCCGCTTCCCGCCGCAGTGGTCGCCCGACTCGAAGAAGCTGGCGTTCTCGGACCAGACCCGGACGCTGTGGTGGTGCGACGTCGCGAACGGCCGGCTCACGCGGGTGGACAAGAGCCAGTACGGCGAGATCCACGACTACCAGTGGTCCGGCGACTCGCGCTGGCTCGCCTATTCGAAGCCGTGGTCGAACAACTTCAGCCGGATCGTCCTCTACTCGATCGACCGCGCGCAGGCGACGCCGGTCTCGACCGGTATGACGAACGACCTCAACCCGTCGTTCGACCCGGACGGCAAGGCGCTGTACTTCGTCTCGCAGCGCACGTTCGACATTCCCGCCTTCGACTTCGAGTACACGTTCCCGTTCGGGACCACCGACAAGCTTTACGCCGCGACCCTGCGCGACACGTCCGCCTCGCCGATGGCGCCGCAGAGCGACGAGGAGGAGGGCGAGAAGGCCGATGGCGCGGACAAGGACGACAAGGCCGCCAAGGGCGCGAAGGACGCGAAAGACACCAAGGGCGCCAAGGCAAAGGGCGAGGCCGCGGCGTGGGTCATCGACCTCGACGGGTTCGCCTCGCGCGTCACCGAGCTGCCGATCGAGGCGGGCCGCTACGGCGGGCTCCAGGCGTTCAAGGGCAAGCTGCTCTACCTCTCGTACGATCAGCCCGATCCCGAGGCCAACGGGCCGGGCAAGGCCGACCTTCACGTGTTCGATCTCGAGAAACGCGAGGACAAGACCGTGATCGGGGACATCGACGGGGGCTTCGCCGCCTCGAAGGACGGCGGCAAGGTGCTCTACCGGGCGGGCGACACCTTCGGCATCGTGGACGCCGCGGACGGAAAGAAGGTCGGCGACGGCAAGATCGAGACGGGCACGCTCATGGCGACCGTCGATCCCCCGAAGGAATGGATGCAGATGTTCAACGAGGCATGGCGCCTCGAGCGCGACTTCTACTACGACCCCGCGATGGGCGGGCTCGACTGGAAGGCGATCGGCGAGCGCTACCGGCAGATGGTGCCATACGTCGCGCACCGTGCGGATCTCAACTACCTCCTGGGCGAGTTGATCGGCGAGCTCTCGACCTCGCACACCTACGTGGGCGGCGGCGAGATGCCGCAGATCGCGCACGTGGAGCCGGGCCTGCTGGGCGCGGACTACACGCTCGATCCCGCGAGCGGCCGCTACCGCTTCGCCACCATCTACCGCGAGCGCGACTGGAACTCGAAGATCGTCGCGCCCCTCGGAGAGCCGGGGATTCTGGTGCGCGAGGGCGACTACCTGCTCGCCGTGAACGCCCAGCCGGTGCGTGCCCCGATGAACATCTACGCGGCCTTCGTCGGCACCACCGACAAGGCGACCCGGATCACGGTGGGTTCGACTCCGAACGACCCCAAGCCCCGCACCTACGTCGTGAAGCCGATCGCGCGCGAGGGGACGCTGCGCTACGCGGCCTGGGTTCGCGCCAATCGCGAGATGGTCGCGAAGGCGACCGGGGGCCGGATCGCGTACATCCACGTGCCCAACACCGCGACCCAGGGCATTCAGGAATTCACGAAGCAGTTCTATCCGCAGGTGGACCGCGACGGCATCATCGTGGACGAGCGCTTCAACGGCGGCGGGTTCGTTCCCGATTTCTTCGTCGAGCGCCTGCGCCGCACGACCTGGGCCTACTGGGCGACGCGCGACGGCGAAAGCGCACGCACGCCGCAGACCGCGATCGACGGACCGAAGTGCATCCTCATCAACCAGTACGCCGGCTCGGGCGGGGACGCGTTCCCCTACTACTTCCGCCTCGCGGGCCTCGGCCCGGTGATCGGCAAGCGCACCTGGGGCGGACTGGTCGGCATCAGCCAGAACCTGCCGCTGGTGGATGGTGGCTCGGTCACGATGCCGGACTTCGGAATGTGGGACCCGAAGAGCGACCAGTGGGTGATCGAGAATCACGGCGTGGATCCCGACATCGAGGTCGAGAATTCGCCGAGCGACATGGTCGCGGGACACGATCCGCAGCTCGAGCGCGCGATCCAGTACTGCCTCGATCAGCTCAAGGCCAACCCGCCAACGAAGCCGCCCCGGCCGCAGTACAAGATCCAGCCCGGGCTCAGATAGCAGGGTCCGTTCCGCGGCGCGATCCGGCGCTCAACTCCGGCGTCCGTAATGCCGATAGCATCATTGCCCATCGACGACGATCCGCGTCGGCGATGCGCACCCCATTATGGCCGAGGAACGGAATCCCAGCCGGAGTGTTTCCCCTCCCCCTCAGGCGGCGCCCGAGACGGGGCCGTCCCGCGCTGCCGCCGCCTGGGTGACTCAGCTCGGACGAACGCTGAAGACCTGCCGGCTCTACGATCGCGCCAATCCGACGGTGGTGCGCTTCCGGGAGGATCTCGCTTCGACCCTTTCCCTCATGCTCGAGGCGCACGGGCCGGTGAGACTGTCGTTTACCTCCAGCGACGTGATGCTCGGCGAGGTCTCGCTGCACCCGGCGCGCTCGCGCGAGGACAACGTCGCGCTCCCCTTCTTCCGCGACGGGATTCGCGCGATCACGTTCTCCCCGGGTATCGAGCCCGCGGAGGTCGAGGCGCTGGTCGACCGGCTGCTGCGGGTGACTTCGCGCGAGGCCGGCGACGAGGATCTCGTCACCCTGCTCTGGGACGCCCATCTGACGCACGTCGACGTGGACTTCGTCTCGACCGATGGCGACGTGGAAGGCGGCGGCGGCGGCGACGAGCCGCCGCTCGACGATGCGCCGGTCGCGCCGTGGCCCGCGAAGACGGGGGGCGGAGCGGGCGGTGGCGCGGGCGGTGGCGCGGGCGGCGGAGCGCCGGGCGCGGCGCCAGGCGCGGCGCCGGGCGCGGCGCCATCCACGGGCGACGGTTCCGCCACGACCACCCGGTCCGACGATCGCGCGACCGGCGTGATCCCCGGCGATCTCGAGGTCGAGTTCGCGAAGATCGAAGCGGAGTCCGAAGGGTTGACCGGGCGATTCCAGCAGGAGTTCCGTTCCGAATACAAGCTCACCACGGTGAGCTCGACGCTCGCGCTGATGAGCGATTGCCTCGACTCGGGCGCCGGGGAACAGGACCGCGTCGAGCTCGCGCGATTCCTCCCGCGGGTGTTGCACGAAGCGGTCGGGCTCGGATTGTGGAACGAGGGACGGGTGGCGCTCGCCCTGCTGAATCGCTGCGTGAGCCCGGAATGGTCGGCCGCGGCATTCGTTCACGAGCTGGAGCTTCCCACCTCGGTCACGACCTCGGGCGCGGTGGCGCAGCTCGATCAGCAGGACACGCGGGGCCTGCAGGAGTTCCTCGCGCTGGCGGACGACCTGGGACCGCCGGCCGCGGAATGGCTGATGCGGGTGCTGGGCGAGAGCCAGCAGGAGCGCGCGCGTCGCACGGTGGCGAAGCTCGTCTCCGAGCTGGTGAAGGACAACCCGGAGCGGATCGCGCCATGGCTCTCCGACTCGAGGTGGTACGTCGTCCGCAACGCGGTTCAGATCCTGAGCTGGATCGGGGGTGACGCGATCGCCGGCCTGCTGCGTCCGGCCGCGGCCCACCCCGAGCCGCGGGTTCGCCGCGAGGTGGTCGCGGCACTGGAGCAGGTGAGCGTCGAACGGGCGCGGCCGTTGCTGCTCGAGATGCTGGACGTCGCGGACGCTCACGTCTTCAGCTCGGTGCTGCACCAGCTCTCCGCCGCGCGCGACGCGAACACCGCGCGCCGGATCGCCCGGCTGCTTCAGGATCCCGGATTCGACGCGCGTCCGGCGGACGAACGCCACGCGATCTATCTGGCGCTCGGCTCCACCGCCGCGGATGATCTGATCCCGGAGCTGGAGGCGGAGCTGCACAAGGGCAACTGGCTCGCGCTCAAGCCCGACCCTCGCCTGCAGGCGATCGCGCGCTGCATCGCCCGCATCGGCACCGAGGCGGCGCGGTCCACGCTCCAGCGCGGCGCGTCCTCGCGGCGGGCCCCGGTCAAACAGGCGTGCCAGAGCGCGCTCGAGGGATTCCACCCCAATGGCTGATTCCAGGCGCACGCTCCGGCACATGCTCGGCGACGACGACGGCGCGCGTGAGCGCGCGGTCGGGCCCGAGCTGGTGGTTCGATTCCAGGGGCTGCTGCGCGCCGCGCGGCTCTACAACCGCTCCAATCAGGCCTACCAGCGCCAGCTGCAGGACTTCATGGAAGTCGTCGTGGCCGCGATGCAGGAGGAAGAGACCACGCTGGTGGCGATGGGCGACTACTTCTATCTCAACGGGGTGCGGCTCAAGGCTCAGGCGTCGAAGCTCTCGATCTTCCACGTGCTGTTCGCGGAGTTCGAATGCCGCGCGCTCGGTGCCGTTCGCTTCCTGCGGGGCATCAGCGCCGACGAGCTCGAGACGTTCCTGAAGCAGTTTCTCGCGGCGCGCAACCCGGAGCGCGGGGAGCAATTGCCAGACGAGCTGCCCGCCGCCGGCGTGCTTCACGTGATTCCAGTCCGGGCGCGGGATCTGCGCCCTGACGATCACGGAAGCCAGCAGGAGGAGGAGCAGGAGGCAGGCGATCCGTCTGGCGTCCGCCAGCGCGCCCGCCAGACCTACTGGCGCGCCGTCGTGGGCACCCGCGCGATGCTGCTGCGCACCGCTCAGACCGGCCGTCCCGCGCTGCGCCAGGCGCGCCGGCTCGTGCAGCCGCTGGTCGACAACATCATGAAGAACGAGTATTCGATCCTCGGACTCACCGCCCTCAAGGATCACGACGAGTACACCTACGCGCACTGCGTCAACGTGAGCGTGCTCTCGATCGGCATGGGCCAGGCGCTGGGTCTCTCGCGAAGCGCGCTCGCCAACCTGGGCGTCGCCTCCCTGCTCCACGACATCGGAAAGATCGCGGTGCCGGCGGGGGTGCTGCACAAACCCGGCGCGCTCGACGCGGGTGAATGGGTGCAGGTGCGGCGCCACCCGATCGAGGGCGTGAAGATGGTCGCGCGCATGCCCGGGCTTTCGACGCTGACCCTCGACATGATGCGCGTCTGCTTCCAGCACCACATGAACCTCGACCATTCCGGCTATCCGGTCGCGCCGAGCGGTCGGCTGCCGGTGACGTTCGCGCGCATCGTGGCGGTCGCCGACTGCTTCGACGCCATCACGGCGCATCGGGAGTACCGGGCCCGCGCGCTCACGGCCCACGAGGGCCTGCAGCACCTGATGGGCCCGGACCGCGCGCACTTCGATCCCGCCGTGCTGTGGGCCCTCGTGAAGACCGTCGGCCTCTACCCGGCCGGGACCGTGCTGCTCACGGATTCCGGTCACACCGCGCTCAGCCTCAGCCCCAACCCCGCCGACCTCAGGCGCCCATTCTGCCGTGTGCTCGCGCGACCCGACGGCCAGGTCCCCGGGGAGCGGGAGGTGCAGACCTGGGACCCCATGCCCCAGGAAGAGCGGGTCGCACGCGTGATGCGGCCCGACGAGTTCCAGGGCAACGCCGCGGATCTGCTGGCGGCATGAACGGGCGAGCCGCGGGGCCGATCGAGCACAGGTGCGCTCGGAGCCCGGCCGCCGCGCCCGCCGCTCGCGGAGCGGCGTTCCACATCATCGCGCTCAAGCAGGGACCGCATGGCGCCGAAACCTATGCGGGGAAGAGACTTCATCGGATCGCAGGCATCGGACGGAGCGCACGAGGGAACCCGGAGCTCGAGACCGGGTGAGGCATACATGACACGTCGGACGATCGCCATCCTGCTGCTGATGTGCTGCGCGGCGCCGCCCTGCTTCGCCCGGGGGCCGGTGCGCGGAACGCTGCACCCTCCGGGCCTCGCCTCGGCGGCCGTGAGTCGCGCGCCAGATGACGATGGGCGGTACGCCGACGCCGTCGTGTATCTGGAGGACGCGCCGGCGAAGCTCGAGAAGAAGCTCGCGAAGAAAGCCCACAAGGCCAAGCTTCACATCGTCCAGCAGAGGCTCGCGTTCACGCCGCGGGTGCTCGCGGTCGCGATCGGCGACACCGTGGAGATCGAGAACCTGGATCGCGTCTACCACAACACGTTCAGCGTCTCGCCGGCGAAGCGCTTCGACCTCGGCAAGTACGCGCCGGGGTTCGTCACGCCGATCGTGTTCGACAACGCGGGGATCGTCAACCTGCACTGCGACATCCACCCGAGCGAGGCGGGATTCGTCGTGGCGGTTCCCAATCACATCTTCACCCGGCCGGATTCGCTCGGCCGCTTCAAGCTGCCGAAGCTGCCGGTCGGATCCTACACGCTCAAGGTCTGGCACCCGCGCATGGGCACCATCACGCGCGCGTTCGACGTGAAGAAGAAGGGCAACGTGGACCTGGAACTCAGATTCTAGCCATGGGACTCCGCTGGAAGATTCTCTTCGTCACGCTGCTGACGCCGCTCACGCTCGGGCTCGCCAGCCTGTGGACCGTCCACGTCGACGTGTCGCACCACGTCAACACATCGAGCATCCACGAGAGCCTCGAGCGCTCCTCGTCGGTGTTCGAGAGCATGCTGATGGCGCGCTCCGACGCGCTGGGCACCGCGGCGCGCGTCATCGTCCAGGACCCGCGCTTCTTCTCGCTGGTCGGCCTGCGCGAATCGCAGCGCGACGGCCGCTACCGGCGCACCGTGAAGGGGATGGCGCGCGACTTCCAGAAGATCACGCGCACCGACCTGTTCGAGGTCGTGGACCGCCGCGGGCGCATGCTCGCGTCGACCGGGCGCTCGATCTCGCTCCCCGATGCGCGCAAGCCGTTCGTGACGAGCGCCATCGGCGGCGTGATGACCTCCGGCCTGCTCGTGGAGGGCCGTGTACAGTTCCAGGTCGTCGTGATGCCGGTGCTCGCCGACAAGGTGGTGGTGGGCGCCCTGATCCTGGGCTCGAGCCTCGGGCCGGAGATGGCCCGCGAGCTGCGCAACGAGACGCGGAGCGAGGTGACGTTCGTCTCGGGCGACGTCGTGACCGGCAGCACGCTCGACAACGATGCCGATCGCGCGACGCTGTTGGAGGCGCTCGACGGGATCGGCGCCCAGCACGACGGAGACTTCTCGCAGACCGGGATCACCGAGATCCATGGCCCGGTGAACACCTATTTCACGGTGGTCCGGCCCATCCCGCGCGGCGATCCTGCGCGCCGCCAGCTCTACGTCATGCAGCGCTCGGCCGACCCCGAGATCTCGTTCCTGAAGCAGATGCAGGGGCGCCTCGTGCTGCTCGGCCTGCTCGCGGTCGCCTTCGCGCTGGCGGCCGGATTCATCTTCTCGGAGCGCATCACGCGGCCGCTCAAGCGCCTCGTTGAGGGCGCGCACGAGATGGAACGCGGCAACTACGAATTCCCGATCGAGGTCAGGGGACGCGACGAGATCGGCTATCTCGCGGAACGCTTCCTGATCATGCGCCAGCAGGAACGCGCATACGTGAGCGGTCTCGAGGAGGCGACGCGCCTGAAGAGCAGTTTCATCAGCGTCGCCTCGCAGGCGCTGCGTTCGCCGATCAGCGTGATCCGCGGCTACTGCGACCTGCTCGCGGACGGCACGCTGGGCGCGCTGCAGCCCCACCAGAAGCAGGCGCTCACCGGCATTCACGACAGCCTCAGCAACCTGCTGAAGGTCGCAGACGACGCGACCCTCATGGCTCAGGTGCGGGGCGACCGTGTGACGATCCAGCGCGAGGAGCAGGACCTATCGAGCCTCGTCGACGCCGCGATGGGCATGGCGGTCGCGCAGGCGACGAACCGCGACGTCGAGGTGAAGCGGCGCGAAGGTCCGGCGCTCGGGGCCGGGCGGGTGGACGCCGGCATGCTCACCCAGGCGATCAGCAACCTGATCGCGAACGGGATCCGCTTCACCCCCGACGGCGGGCGCGTCGACGTGATCCCGCGCGTGAAGGACGGCGAGCTGGCGCTCGAGGTTCGCGACAACGGCGTCGGGATCGCGGAGGAGGCGTTGGATGCCATCTTCAAGAATGCATTCCTCCTCAACGAGGTCGATACCCACCCCGGCTTCGGCTCCCTCGAGTTCAACAAGCCGGGACTCGGACTCGGGCTCTCGATCACGCGCGGCATCGTCGAGGCGCACGGCGGGACGATCAGCGTGACCAGCAAGGTCGGCAAGGGCAGCGCTTTCGTGATTCGCGTGCCGCTCGACATGGAGCGGCGGCTCAGCGAAGCGGCCTGAAGCGGGCGGCGGCGCTCCCGCGCCCCGCGGCACTCCCCTCTTGACAGCGGCCCGCGCCGCGGGTCCCCTACTCGAGTTTCGGGCCGATCCGGGTCCGGGATTCCGGACCGCCGCTCACGTTCGAGGGGGACTCAGGTCATGAGAATGTCGATCGCCAGATGTTCCGTGCTGCTGCTCGCCGCGCTCTGCCTCGCGCCCGCCGCGGCGCGCGCCGCCGGCCTCGATCAGTTCAAGGCGCTGGCCGGCGAGTGGACCGGCAGGATGGAGGACGGCAAGCCGGTGAGCTGTTCGTACGCGACGACCGCGGCCGGAAGCTGCGTCATGGAGACCCTGCACACGCCCGATCATGGCGACATGGTCACCATGTACTTCATGGACGGCTCCCGCCTGACGATGGATCACTACTGCTCGGTCGGGAATCAACCGCGCATGCGTGCCGAACCATCGGCCGCGCAGGCCGGTGTCGTGAATTTCAAGTTCGTGAGCGCGACCAACCTCCCGAGCCCGGACGCGCCCCACATGCACGGCCTCAGGGTGCATTTCGTGGACGCCGACCACTTCACGCAGGAGTGGAGCATGCGCATGAAGGGCATGGACGACGTCAAGAAGTTCGAGTTCGAGCGGAAGAAGTAGGCGCCGCCGGAGCGGGGGCGGGTGTCGTCGCATCACGCCCCCGCACGGCGATCTATCCCGGCGGCGCGTACCCGAACTCGGCGAGGCGCTGTCCCGACCCGGCGTACTGCTCCGGCGTCATCGGCTGAACCCCGCTCCCGTCGCACCAGCGGTTGTAGAAGTTGAAGAGCGCGCACACCGAGATCGCGTCGTAGATCGCCTCGTCATTCCAGCCCGCCGCGCGCACCGCGTCCACCTCTTCCTGGCGCAGCGCGTACGACGTTCCGTTGACGCGCTTGATGTACGCGAGCAGCGCCTTCTCCTTCTCAGAGATCGGCGCGGTGGCCGGATCCTCGAGCACGGCGTCCACCAGCTCCCGGTCTCCCAGCAGTACCGCCGCGACCGCGGCGTGGGAACCGATTCAGAAGGGGCACTGGTTGAGCTTCGAGGTGTAGGCCGCGATCAGCTCGCGGAAGCCGGGCGAGAGCGGCGACGGCCCGCGCATCACTCCCTGCGTGAAGCGCGAGAGATGGTCGGTGCGGTCCGGCTTGAAGGCGAACAGGTGCATGATGTGCGGCACGTGCTGACCCGCGGCGCGCATCATGCCGATGGGACCGGCGTATGCGCCGCGTGGCTCGCCCTGCTGCACGCGCTCGAGGAACATGGGATCCATGGCGGCTCTCCTTTGCGCGACGGGGTCGGTCGCGTCGCCCCGATTATGTCCCAATGCGCGCGCCCGGCGTAGAGGCAAAGTGGGCGTGGTACGAGCGCCATCCGCAGGCCGCATGACCCTCGGAGAGCGCCGCCCGGCGACGTTCGACCGGGCGCGGCCTACGGGGCGGCCGGGACGCCCCCGCTCCGCGCGGCCACGATCGCCTCGCGCGCCGGGGTGAACGACGGATCCAGCGCGAGCGCCTGTTCGAGCATCGCGATCGCCTCGTCGCGATGGCCGTACGCGATGAGATAACGCCCGCGGTCGAGCAGCAGCGCGGCATAGGTGGGGATGATCTGCGTGCGCACCACGTCGTCAGCTGCGAAGCGCGACCGGCCGTGGAGCAGCGCGCGCGTCTCGAGGCGCGGCACCGTGGTCTCGCGGAATCCGCCGCCGCGCGTGAGCTCGAACAGCATGCCCTGCGGCACCAGCGTCGTGCCGGCGGTGATTGCGCGGGCGAACACCCCGTCCTGGGCGTCCGGGGACAGCGCGACTTCTTCCGTCAGATAGACCGGGGCGTTCGCCGGCCGGTCGTGCGCGAGCGCGAGCATCAGCCGGTAGTACAGCCGGTGCACCGGCTGCCGCAGCGCCGCCTCGCGCTCGAAGCGGGTGGCGTCGTGCTCCCATTCGCGGAGCCCCGCGAGGTAGTCGTCGAACTCGCGCTCGTGACCGCGCGCGAGCTCCGGATAGGCGCGGCGCACGTAGTCCACGTACCACGAGCGGCGCATCATGTGCACGTCGATCACGGCCACGTCACGGTGCCGGCCCTCGATCTCGCGAACGTAGAAATGCGGCGAGACGAATTGCCAGTCGAAGGTGAGCACCAGCCCGCCCGGCTTCGCCGCCGCCAGGAAGTTCTCGACCTGATCGCGCGCGATGGTGTCGCGGTGCCGGTCGTCGTATGGCAGGTTCGCGGCGAACGCGATGGCGGGTGCGACGAGGCAGAACGCCGCGGCCGCGGCGCGCGGCATTCCCGCGGCGCGCGGCGCCCCCGCGGCGTGCGGGGTTCCGCCGCGCCCGGACCGCAGCAGCCGCGACGCGCCCAGTCCCGCCGCGAGCGCGATCGCGACGAACGCCGGCAGGAAGTACGCGTCCTGATCCTGCGAGATGTGATAGATCAGCGAGTAGCCGACGTTCACCGCCACGATCAGCGCGAGGAACATCGCGAGCGCGCGGTCGCGCCGCCACGCGTCGGCGAGCCCCACCGCCGCGAGGACCGGCGCGAGCGGCAGCCACGGCGGGCCGAACTCGCGCGCGAACAGGCCGGCGAAGCGCGGAATCTCCTCGCGCAGCTGGGACGCGTGGAATTCGAAGAACACCCAGTACTCGCGGCCCGTGACCTGCATGATGAGCCGGTCGAGGCTTCGCGCGTCGCCCCAGTTCATGATCGGCGATCGCGCCGCCGCGAACGGCAGGTACGCGTACACGCTGAGCCCGCCGAGCGCCGCGAGCAGCGCGAGCCCGAAGCGCGGGCCGGCGAAGAAGCGCGGGCCTTCGGTCGCGAGCACCAGCATCGCGAGCGCCGGCAGCATGAGCGCGATCGTGACGTGGTGAACCGCGAGCCCGAGGCCGAACAGGAACGCCGCGGCGAGCAGCGGCCGATCGTCGCCGCGCTCCCCCGCCGGCGCCGTGCGCCCGCGCCGCCACCTCAACATGAGCGCGAGGATCGCGACCACGATCGCCGTGTTGAGCGTGTACACCTCCGCCTGCGTCGCGTAGTTCCAGAACGTGCGCCCGCAGGCGAGCAGCAGCGCGGCGGCCAGCGCGGGGATCGCGGAGTCCGGCTGCGGCGTGGCGGCGGGGAGCGCGGACCCGCGCGCGTTCTCGCGCGTAGCGCCGCGCGGGGCCAGTGCCAGCGCCTCGCCGGCCGCGATCACCATCAGCGCCACCGCCAGCGCCCCGAAGATCGCGGAGGCCGCGTTCACGCGCGCCGCGACGCTGCCGAACGGCAGCCAAGTCGCGGCGTGGGCGAGCAGGATGTAGAGCGGAAACCCCGGGGCGTGCGCGACCCCGAGCGACTTCACCGCGGCGATCAACTCGCCGCCGTCGTTGAGCGGAACGGTGGGCGTGAGCGTGAGGAGGTAGAGGACGAGCGACCCGGCGGCCGCGGCGCCGATCGCGGCAAGCCGAGGCCGGCGTTCGGAAGGCGACGTCATCGGGCGGGGCTCGGCGGGCGGGGCAAGGCGATTGCTCGGTCTGGCGCGGTCGCGCTACTCCTCCAGCGTCGAGATATCCCCCACCGGCAGTCCCTGGTCCCAGGCCTTCAGCACGCGCCGCATGATCTTCCCAGAGCGGGTCTTCGGCAGCTTGTCGCGGAACTCGATCTCGCGCGGCGCGGCGTGGCCGGCGAGATGCTTCTTCACGTGGGTCGCGATCTCCTTCTTGAGCTCGTCGCTCGGTTCGAAGCCCGCGCGCAGCGAGATGAAGGCCTTGATGATGTGCCCGCGCAGCTCGTCGGGCTTGCCGATCACGCCGGCCTCGGCCACCGCGGGGTGCGAGACCAGCGCGGACTCCACCTCGAACGGGCCGACGCGCTCGCCCGCGGTGTTGATCACGTCGTCGGCGCGGCCCTGGAACCAGAAGTAGCCGTCCTCGTCGACGAACGACGTGTCGCCTGTGAAGTAGTAGCCCGGGAACTTGAAGTACTCCTGGTAGCGCGCGGGGTTGTTCCAGATCTGCCGCATCATCCCGGGCCAGCCGGTCTTGATGCACAGCAGCCCGAGCGTGTTGGGCGGAACCTTCTCGCCCCGCTCGTTCAGGATCGCGGCCTCGGTGCCCGGAATGGGCTTGCCCATCGAGCCCGGGCGAACGTCCATGCTCGGATAGTTCGAGATCAGCTGGTGGCCGGTCTCGGTCATCCACCAGTTGTCGTGGATGCGCCGCCCGTACACGCGCCAGCCCCAGCGCACGACCTCGGGGTTGAGCGGCTCGCCCACCGACAGCACGTGGCGCAGCGATGAGAGATCGTATTTCTCGGCGACCTTCTCGCCCGCCGCCATCAGCATGCGGAACGCGGTGGGCGCGGAATACCACACGGTGACGCGATGCCGCTCGATGGTCTCGTACCACGCGGCGGCATCGAAGCGTCCGCCGCGGATCAGGTTGGTCACGCCGTTGAGCCACGGGGCGAAGATGCCGTACGAGGTGCCGGTCACCCATCCGGGATCGGCGGTGCACCAGTAGGTGTCGGTGGGCTTCAGGTCGAGCACCCACTTGCCGGTCTGGAAGTGCCCGATCATCGCGTTCTGAACGTGGAGCGCGCCCTTGGGCTTGCCGGTCGAGCCCGAGGTGTAGTGGAGGATGAGCGGGTCCTCGCGCCCCAGCCACACGCAGTCGAACTTCTCGCTCGACTTGTCCATCTCGTCGTCCCACGCGCGGTAGTGGCCGGTCGCATCGCCCCTCCCGCCCACGAGAATCACGTGCTTGAGCGATGGCAGGTCGCCCTCGGCCACGCGCTCGAGCAGCGAGCGCGTGGTGATGAGCGCGACGGCGGCGGCGTCCTGCATGCGGTCACGCACCGCGTCGATCATGAACGCCTCGAACAGCGGGCTCGGAATCGCGCCGACCTTGAGGACGCCGAGGATCCCGATGTAGCACTCCGGCGTGCGCGGCAGGAAGACGAACACGCGATCGCCCCGCGTGACGCCGAGCCGCACCAGCGTGTTCGCGAATCGGTTCGAGAGCCGCATCAGGTCCTCGAACGTGTACTTCTCGACGCGCTGGCCGTCGGTGTAGAGCAGCGCGAGCTTGTTCTTGCGCGGCCCGCGGCAGTGGCGGTCGATCGCCTCGTGGGCCATGTTCACGCGCCCGGTGCGGAACCAGTCGAACTCGGGCTCGACCTGCTTCCAGTCGAACGACGCGTAGGTCTTGTCGTAGTCGTCGAGGTTGCCGTTGTGATCGACTTCAGGCGGCAGGACTTCCTTCGCCATGGTCTTCTCCGCACGGTGGGAACGCGATGACGCGATCGAAAGCGCGCTGAAGGCTAGCCAGAGCCCGCGGGGGCGTCAACGCCGAATCTCGGCGCCGGGCGCTGGCGAGAGGGGCGGCGGCGCGGCCCTCGCCCCATCTGCCTCGATCAGGCTCCGAGCTGGCGCCGCCGCCCGGCGAACGCGAGGGCGGCCAGCGCCGCGGCCGCGGCCGCGAACCCCGCGAGCGGCGCGCTCCCCGATCCCCCGGTGTAGTCGAGCACGGGCGTCGAGTTGAGCGGGCCGCAGTACCACAGCACCAGGTACAGTACCTCGAACATCTTCCCGCTTCCGGTCCACACCCCGAGCGCGAGCGCGAGCGACGGGATGAACGCCGCGCCCGCGAGCCAGGTGGCGAACTCCGCCGTGTGCCCCGCGAGCGCGAGGCGCGCGCCGAACGCGCCGCCTAGGGCAATCGCGACCGCCAGACCCGCGAGCCACGCGGCGGGCAACTGGCGCGCGAGCGGGTGCGCCGACGAGAAGAGCAGCGATCCGGTCCCGTGCCGGCTCTCGCGCGAACCCAGCGCCGACCAGATCAGCACCGGCCAGATCCACGCGAACGCCGCGAACTTGGCCGCGACCGCGAGCGGCGCGAACGCCTGCGGAATTGCGAGCCCGAGCGCGACCACGTACCACACGCGCAGTCCGTTGAGCAGCAGCCGCAGCTCGCCGACGAGCATCGCGCCGAATCGGAAGCCGCGCGGCACTCGCGCCAGCGCGCCGACGTGCGCGCGCTCGGGCCTCGGCGCGGCCAGCGCGGACGCGTCGTCCGGCGCCGCGGCATCCGCGCTCCGTGCGCCGCGAGCGCGCCCGCGCCGTGCGGGGGCAAGCGCCCGCGCGCCGTCGAAGCGATCGAACGGGATCGCCGCCGCCATCGCGACGCCGAGCGCCGCGCCCATCCACGCGAGGCGCCCGAGCAGCATCGCGCCGGTCCAGCGCACGCCGTCCCATCGATACGTCGTGAGATCCCAGCCGCCGCTCGAGCGCACGTTGAACCCCAGGCTGAAGTTGCCGGATACCGAGTGCGAGCCCGGATACACGGCCTCGCAGGCGTGGAGCATGCCGGGCAGGATCAGGCCCGTGCCCATCAGGTCGTTCATCTCGGTCGCGCGATCGCTGGTCGCCATGGGGAGCGAGAACGCGAGGATCCACGCGAAGAAATAGACGACGTTGCCGAGCCCGCCGCCGAGCCCCGGCAGCGTCTCGAACATCACGGCCACCGCCGCCACCATCGCCATCGCGGGGAGCGTCACGAACACATACGGCGCGAGCAGCACGAGCGGGACCAGGTGGCGGTCCTCGCCGAGCACGATCTGCATGACCGCCGAGGCGATCGCCATCACCGCGACCATCGCGGCCAGCACGGCGAAGTTGCTGAGCCACTTGCCGACGGTGTACTCGACGCGGCCGAGCGGCGTGGCCGCGAGGATCTGCCCGACGCCGGTCCGGCGGTCGCGGTCCACCGCGCCCTTCACCACGAAGAAGCCCGCGAACGAGAGGAAGACGTTGGTCATGATCGCGACCAGTCCGCCCACCCACGCCGAGTTGTAGATGCCGCGGTGGTCGCCCATCTGAAGCGTCGCGTAGCGGGAGTGATTGGGCGGCAGGAACAACCACGCGACGTAGACCGTCACCGCCAGCGTAACGAGGAAGCCGAAGCGCCGGGCCCGCTCGAGGAAGTCCGCGCGCACGATCTGGGAGATGGCGCGCGCCGCGCTCACGCCGCGGCCCCGCCGCGCCCGCCGCTCACGCCGGGGCCCCGGCGCGAGCGAGCGACATGCGATGGAGGTATGCGTCCTCGAGCGTGGGCGGCAGCGGCTGCGCGCCGGCTTCGGGCGCCTGGTCCGCCACCACCCGCGCGTGCACGCCGTCCGCGCGGCGCATGGTTCCGCTCAGCAGGTGGCGCTGCTTGAACGCGCCCAGCGCGTCGCTCGACACCACGCATTCCCACACCTTGCCCAGGACCGAGCGCAGCAGCCCTTCGGGCGTCTCGTCCGCGAGCAGCCGGCCGTGCGCGATGAGCGCGATGCGGGTCGCGACCGCCTCGACGTCGGACACGATGTGCGTCGAGAGCACCACCACGCGCTCGCCCGACAGCTCGGAGAGCAGGTTGCGAAAGCGCACGCGCTCCTCCGGGTCGAGTCCGCCGGTCGGCTCGTCCACGATCAGCAGCTCCGGGTCGTTGAGCAGCGCCTGAGCGATGCCGACGCGCTGGCGCATGCCGCCCGAGAACCCGCCCAGCGGCCGGCGGCGCGCGTCGGTGAGATTCACCAGCTCAAGCAGCTGGTCGATGCGCCGGCGCGCGGCGCGCGCGTCGAGTCCGCGCGCCGCCGCGAGGTACTCGAGGAACTCGTCGGTGTTGAGATTGGGATACACGCCGAAGTCCTGCGGCAGGTAACCCAGCACCGTGCGCAGCGCGTCGGGTGTCTTCGCGATGTCCACGCCATTCCATGTGACGCGGCCCTGCGTGCAGCCGGTGACGGTGGCGAGGATGCGCATCAGCGTCGACTTGCCCGCGCCGTTGGGGCCGAGCAGCCCGAGCACGCCAGGGCCCAGCTCGATGCTGAACTCGCGCAGCCCCCAGACGTCTCGCGGGTAGCGCTTGCCGACGTTCTCGATCGCGAGCTTCACGCGCGCACGATACTCGGAATGTGGTAGGAATGCGCGCCGGGAATCCCTCTCACGAGCCTGGAGGCACGATGGCATCGAACGGTGGCGGCGTCACGAATTCGATCGGCCTGCTGCTGCTGCGCCTCGGCGCGGCGGGCCTGCTCTTCTACGGGCACGGCTGGCCCAAGATCACGCACTTCGCGGAGCGTGCCTCGAAGTTCCCGGATCCCATCCACCTCGGCCACCCGCTGAGCCTCGGCCTCGTGGTGTTTGCCGAGGTCTTCTGCTCGATCTTCGTCGCGCTCGGGCTGTTCACGCAGATCGCGGTGATCCCGCTCCTGATCTTCTTCGGCGTCGCGTTCTTCATCCAGCTCGGCGCGGCGCCGTGGGGCGATCGCGATCTCGCCGCGATCTACGCCGTGCCCTTCCTCGCGCTGCTCTGCACCGGCCCGGGGGCCATCTCGCTCGACGCCATCCTGGGCCCGCGCAAGGGCGGCAAGGGGTAGGGGCCGGCCTTCCGCCGGCCGCAAGGCTCCGGACCGCGAGACTGTTCCGCGGTCCGCTTCGTGCCGATGACTAGGCATCATGACTTCCCCTCGTGTGGCCCTCCTGCGTGGCATGGTGCTCGGCGCCTCCCTTCTTGCTGTCGCGAGCCCGGCGTTCGCCAATTCCCAATTCGTGCCGCTGGTGCCGATGCCGCGGGAAGTCGAGTCGCGGCCTGGATCGGCTTCGTTGGGCCCCGAGTGGACGGTCTCCGCCACGAGTGCGGAGGATGATCAGGCGGTCCGGCTTCTGGTCCGGGAGGCGGCGGATTGCTACCGCTGGACATGGCGAGTGGTCCCCGCCGGCACTCAACTCCGGACGGTCGAGCTCCGCGCGATCGCGCCCCCGGCAGGTTGCCCGGCTCTGTTCGCCGAGCAGGGCTACCGTCTCGAGATCACGCGAGAGCACGTGGTGATCGAGGGGGCGACCGCTCAGGGCCGCTTCTACGGCGCCCAGACGCTTCGCCAGTTGCTCCGGGCACACCCCGACGGGGTCATTCCCTGCGTCGGGATCGAGGACTATCCCGCGCTGGCCTGGAGGGGAATCTCGGACGACATCAGCCGCGGGCAGGTATCCACCATCGAGGACTTCAAGGCGATCATCAGGCAGCTCGCCTATTACAAGATCAACCTGTATCAGCTCTATATCGAGGACATGTATCGCTTCGAGGGCAGCGCGACGAGCGGCCAGACGCGCGGTGCGCTCACGAGGGGCGACCTCGAGCAGCTGGTGACGGAGGGGCTGCGTAATCATGTGGTCGTCTCGCCGATCTTCGAGACCCTCGCGCACCAGGAGCGATTGTTGAGCCTGAAGGAGCATCGGCGATATGCGGCGGCGGACGCGGAGGAACGGGGCGGGGCCGCGCCGGAAGATCCGTGGGGAATGCTGGTCCGTGTCGCGCGAGACGTCTTCGGCAGGCTCGTGATGCCGGGCGGCGCGGAGACGGCGGCCCCGGCGGCGTTCTCGGCCGGCAATGAGCACGCGCTTCATTTCGCCCAGTCACTCGTGGATGAGATCGCGGCCGTGACGCGCGGACCGTTCTTCCACATCGGCGGCGACGAGTGGCAACCCCCTACCGCGCCGGCGGGTGCCGCCGCGACGGCCGCGGATGACGGCATGCGCAGCTATGGGCACTACCTCGGACGGATCGCGGATCACCTCGGCGAGCGCTACGGTTGCCGCGCGATGGTGTATGGCGACGTCATCCTGGAACATCCGGAGGCGGCCCGGGATCTGCCCCGCGACGTGATCGTGGTCGACTGGCATTACGACCCGCAGGATTCGTTTCCGAGTCTGCGGCAGATCAAGGATCAGGGCTTTCGCGACGTGATGGTGAGCCCGGGGCTCTGGACGTGGCGCACGTTCTATCCGAACTACGCGTCGGGTTTCAGCAACGTCGCGTCCTTCGCGCAAGCGGGAAAGCGTGAGAGGGCCCTGGGCTGCGTCACCGCCGCCTGGGGAGATGGCGGCGCCGAGAACCTTCGCGAAAACAATTGGGCCGGGTACGCGTTTTCTGCCGCAGCCTCATGGGAACAAGACGCGCCGCCCGCGGACAGTTTCCTGCGGCGGTTCGTGGTCGCTCACTACGGAATCGACTCTCCGGAGCTTGCGCGCGCCGAGAGGCTTCTCGGCTGGCAGGAATTCGAAAACGTCGGCTGGGCCGGACGGCTGTACCACCGGCCTCTGCCGGTGCGCGCACGTCCTCAGCGATGGGTCGAGCGCATGAACACGCTCGACGCCGACATGCGACAGGTCCAGCAGGATCTCGCGGCTATCGAAGCCGAAGTCCGATTCAACAGGGAACATCTCGCGGCGGCGCGTCACTGTGCGCGCCGCTACGGGTACGTCGCGGAACGCGAGCTTCTTCTCGATGCGATCGGGCGCAGGCTCGAGGGCCGAACCGCCGCTCAGCTGTCGCAGGCAGAGCGGGATCAGCTCGCGCGCGAGCTTGGCCGCCTGGAGACGACGGCAAACGCCCTGCAGGCCGAGTTCGGCCTCCTCTGGCTAAGACACAACCGGCCCGAGGGGCTGGCGGAAAACGAAGGACGCATGGCGAAACAGGGAGCCATGCTTGGAAGACTTCGCGAGCTCGCGCGAAGCGGTTCCCTCAGGGTGGACGACTCGTACTCGCACATGCAGGCGCTGAACGCCGCGCCCGATCCGGCGGAGGTCGAGGGCTCGCGCCGTTAGGGCGCGGTAGTTCGCGCCCAGCCGTGTCCGCCCGGTCCGCGCGCCCGCCCGCTACTTCCGCTTCGGCTCCGGCTCGGCCGGCGGCGCCGTCTCGACCATCATCACGGTCGCGCTCTCGGGGCAGGCGCCCTTCAGCTCAGCCGATTGCCACAGCTCCTGCGGGACGTCCTCGCGCGCGATGCGCCGGAACCCGAAGCGCGTGAAGTAGTCGGCCGCGGTGGTGGTGAGCAGGTACACCGCGCGCACGCCGCGGGTGCGGGAGGTCTCGAGCGCGCGCAGGGTGAGCAGCGCGCCGATCCCCCGGCCCCGCGATTCGGGCACGACCACGGCCGAGCGCAGCAGCCCGTACTCGCCGTACTTCTCGACGCCCACCGCGCCCACCACGCCGCCCGCTGTGACCGCCACCATGAAAGCTTCGAAGTGTTCGTCGACGCCGGCGAGCGGCAGCTCGGCACCGCTCAGCAGGCCGCGCACCACGGGCAGATCCTCGGGACGCGCCCGGCGCATGATCACCGTGGGGTAGGTGCGGGACGACATGACGGAGGGAGCATACACCCGCGCGCCTCCGCGCCCGCGCTCTGATACTCTGCGGCGCTCATGCGCTTCGCCCCGCTGGTGTTCGCCCTGATCTGCCTGCTCGTGCTGTTCACCGGCCTCGACCGGGTCGGCTTCCTCGACTGGCGGGAGGCGCGCGACGTCCAGGTCTCGCGTGAGCTCACGGGCCGCCGCGAGCCGCTCACGCCCCTGCTCGCCCACGAGTCATGGCTCGAGAAACCGATCCTCGCATACGCGCCCGACGTGGTGGCCGGCCTGATCCACGGCGAGACGCCGCGGAACTCGCGCCTGATGCGCGCGCTCGCGGTGCTCGCGCTGCTGCTGGTCACCGCATCGATCGGCGGCCAGCATTTCGGAGCGCGAGCGGGCTGGATCGCCGCCGGCGTGCTCGCAACCTCGTTCGCGACGCCGCTCGCCGCGCGCACCGACGCCGGCCAGGCGCTGGGCGCGTTGTTCGGCTGGGTGGGCTGCGCGGGATTCGCGGACGCGCTGTTCAACCGCCGCGGGGGCCGCGCCTCGCGGCTGGTGGTCGCGTGGGGCGCGCTCGCGGCCGCGCTCGTGATCGCGGGGCCGCTGCCCGCGCTGTGGCCGCTCGGCGGTCTCGCCCTCTACGTGCTGCTCGCGCGTCCGCCGCGCGGCATGGCAGCTGTGCAGCCGCTCGCCGGGCTCGCGGTCATGCTCGGCCTCGCGCTCCCATGGTACGGCGCGATGATCGAGCGCCATGGCGGCTCGTTCCTCTCGCGCATGGCGTTCTTCCCATACGCGATGGACCCGCGCGGGCCGTGGTACGCGGGTCCGGTGCTGATGGCGTCGTTCCTGGTCGTCGGCTTCTTCCCGTGGAGCGCGCTGCTCCCGGGCGCGATGCTGCACGCCGCCATCTCGTGGCGCGCCGCGCGCCGCGCGCTCGCCGGCGCCGAGGCGCCACCCGCGCATGAATCCGAATACGACCCGATCGCGCGCGAGCGTCACGAGGAGGGCGCCGCGCATTTCTTCATCGCATGCACGCTCGCCGCGCTGGTGCCGATCGCGATCTACCCCGCGCCCCCGCTGTCCGCCGCGCTCACCGCGATGCCGGCCGCGGCGCTGCTGTGCGCGCGCTTCCTCGATCACCTGTTCGAGGACGCGAGGCGGGTCGCGGCGCCGCTCGCGCGCGCGGTGCTGATGCTCGCGGTGGTGGGGAGCGCCGGCGCGCTGCTGCTCGCCGCGGTCGCGCCCCAGATCCGCGAGGCCTCGCCCGAGCTGCGGCTGCTCGCGTCGCTGCTGCTCGTCACCTCGTGGGCGCCGTTCCTCGCCAACTTCGTCGGCCGGCGGCGCGTGGCCGCGGCGCTCATCGCGCTGCCGGTCGCGCTCGGCGTGCCGGTGGTGGCGTACCGGGTGATGCCCGCGATGGAGGAGTACCTGAACACGCGAGCGGTGGCCGAGGCGATGGCGACCGCGGCGCCGCCCAGCGCGGCGCTGGTGCTGGCCGAGCCCGCGCCGCCCTCGCTGCGGCTCTACACGCGACGCAATCTCGTCGCCGTGGATTCGCTCGCGAGCGGGCTCTACGAGTGGCGCGCGAGCGACAGCCTCACCTACGTGGCGTTCCGCGCGGAGCGCGAGCACGAGGTCGCGCTCGCGGCCAACGCGCCGCTCGAGATCATGCTGCGCACCCCGGCGATGGTGCTGGCGCGCGCGCGGGTGAGGTAGGGGCGACACGACGCGCGGTCCTTTTCGAGCTTCGGGAGGATGCTGACTCCTGCTGCATCAGCTTTCGGGCGGCAGGTCATCGCCCGGAGCACCTGTTGTAGTCGCGGGTCCGAGGGAAGGGGACAGCCCAGCCTCGGGCATCCCATCGGTCACTCCTCTCGGCCCCGAATCAGGACAACCCGGATTCCGACGGTCGCCGAGAAGGCCCTCCCCAGCCAATCGTATTTGTTCCCAATTCGCGGGTCGGTCGCGTGCGCGTTGTAGACGGACTCCTCCAACTCGGCCGAAAGCTCGCAGCGAGAGCCCAGCGACTGGGCGACTCCGGACCTGAAGGCTCCTCCCGACATGAAGGCGTGCGGCCCCTCATAGCGGGACAGGACGCCGACGGGTACGAAGTTCTTTACCCACGAGCGGGCCTCTCCGTATTGGTACCCGAGGCCGAATCTGAGTCCCCGGCCCTCGGCCATGCGGACGTGCCGGTCGAAGAACGCCCGGACGGACCAGGAGTCGTCCTCGATCTTGCCGGACGCGCCTCCCCCATTTGAGAAATCGAACCACGCGCCGCCAAAGCGTCCCGAGACGGCCACGCCCCAACGCTTCGAAAGCGCGTAGCCGGCCTCAAATCCGGCGATCGCTTCGCCGCGCGGTTGGGGCCGAACATCGCTGGCGCTCAGGGCGTCGAACGTCCGGGCCCCGGTTTCGACCCCGAGCGCCAAGGCCCCCCGATCCGACGAACCCGAGGCGCCCGCGCCGCTCGCACTCAAACTCATGAGAACGATCAAGCACCCCGCGGCGCAGCCCCAATACAGCTGTGAACGCCGCTGGGGACAACGCGCGGTTCGCGCCGCGTTCAAGCGACAAGGAACAGATGAGAAGGCATGCGGCGCCTCCATTGTAGGTTACCGCGGTGGCTCGGGGCCGAGCGCACCGCCCGGTCCTACCCCGGCGATAGGTGTCACTACCGCGCCGGGGGCTGGGGCCCAATGAGTGAGCTGTCGCCGGCTCGCACCGCTCGGATCCCCCGTGCGAGCGACAAATAGAACAGCCAGGGAGTCGTTCGGATCCCACCCGCTGGTCACCACCTCGCTGCCATCGGGTGAGAGCGCGTCCCCAACGTTCAGGCGGAACGGCGCGCGCGAAAAGCCAGAGCCGTCCCGGTTGACGATGTACGTGCCTCCGCCCGGCGCGTTGGTCTGTTCGAACAGCAGCGCTTGTCTGCCGTAAACGCTCGGCGTGTACCAGTGCAGGTGGTCGTAGGATTGGCCTTCCACCATCACGCGCAATTCGGTGCCGTCGGAGCGGACGATCGAGATTCTCTCGCGAGTCCCGTCATCATCGATCAGCGCGATCTCCCTCCCGTCCGGGGACCACAGCGGGTTGGTGCCGAACACCACGCCCCCGTGGTAGTGCAGCGCCCGGTCCTTTCCCGTCGAGGGCTCGAAAAAATGAAGCCCGATGGAATCCTGCGGCTGACCCGGCGTGTAGGTGAAGCCCGCACGAAAGTAGAGGATGGTCTTCCCATCCGGCGACCAGTCGGGTTCGTGCGCACCCCCTGGTGTGTACATGGGCGATGTCACGGTCGCGGTGGCGACATCGATCACAATGAGCGTGAAGTCCCGGTTGCCCACCAGGTAGCGGTCGTCGGGCGAGAAGTGCAGCTCTTTCGGCCACCAGAAGTTCCCGAGCGCGAGGAACCGGGGCGCCCCGCCCCAGCGGCTGATGATGTAGACGCCGGGGGGACCGTCCGCGCTGCGATATCTCCGGTGATAGGCGATCTGGCGGCCGTCGTGGGACCAAACCTGTGCGTCGTCGATATCCGGCCGGAACGTGGATGGGGAAGATAGCCGTGTGGGTTTCGTCGGCTCCTTCGCGCAGGCGACGGCCGAGAGGAGAACGATGCCGGCCACCGATTCGACCCATCTACCGGGTCCGAGCCGCCGTCCACCCCGCATCAGCATGACTGGCACAGTTCCTGATGTTCGGTGCGAGACTCATTGCGAGGCGCCCGGACGCGCTGTGATCCCCGCGAAACAGGACGCCATGCAGAAGCCCACCACCAAATGGAGTCAACGCCCCGGGATACCCAATGTCAATCGGTCTCGTTGGGTGATGCTCCACTACTCCTCTAGGAGCTGTTTGGCTTTCCCCATTCCTCGCCGTCGTGCCGGTTCGCCGCCCGCCGTTACTTCGCCCGTCCCGCCGCGCGGTGGCGGAAGCAGTGAACGAGGTGGTCGTTCACCAGCCCGGCCGCCTGCATGTGGGCGTACATGATGGTCGAGCCCACGAACGAGAAACCGCGCTGCTTGAGGTCCTTGCTCAGCACGTCGGACTCATCGGTGCGCGGCGGGATCTCGGAGAGTGCGCGCCACTTGTTGACCTTCGGCCTGCCGCCCACGAAGCGCCAGATGTAGGCGTCGAAGCTCTTGAACTCCTCGCGCACCGCGAGGAACGCGCGCGCGTTCTTCACGGCGGACTCGACCTTGAGCCGGTTGCGGATGATGCCGGCGTTGCCGAGCAGCTTCTCGATTCGCTTCGCCGTGTAGCGCGCCACCTTCTCGGGATCGAAGCGATCGAACGCGACGCGATAGGCCTCGCGCTTCTTGAGCACGGTCTCCCAGCTGAGTCCGGCCTGCGCGCCCTCGAGGATCAGGAACTCGAATTGCTTGCAATCGTCGTGCACCGGGACGCCCCACTCGGCGTCGTGGTACGCCAGCATGATGTCGCTCTTCGCCCAGCCACAACGCTGTTTCTCCTTCATTCGACACTCTCCCCGTCCTGGTCGTGGGGGCTACCGTGCGGGAGTCTTGATTCTCAGGGGGTGTGGAGCCTACCCTTTTTCGCTACCCAGCGTCGCCCCGCGCTTTGCCCACCCCATGGAGCCGCCATGGCCGCCTTCCTCTCGAGAGCCGCGTTGATGGCCGCGTTGCTCGCGGCCGGCTCGCTCTGGCTTCTGCCGCGCGATCCGCGCACCGCGGACCCGGGCGTGCATTACGAAGAGATCGCGGCGAAGGCCGGCTGCCTCAACCGGCACACGATGGTCGCGCTCTCGCCGCGCTTCGCGAACATCATGCCCTGGCTCTCTTCGGTGGGCGCGGCGGTCGCGGCCGAAGACTTCGACGGCGACGGCTTCACCGACCTCTACGTCGTCAATTGCGGCCGCGGCGATCCGAACCGCCTGTTCCACGCGCGCGGCGACGGCACGTTCGAGGACGTGGCGCGCGCTGCGGGCGTCGCATGCGGCAATCCCGATGGCGCGTGCATGCACGCGGTGTGGGGCGACGTGGACAACGACGGCCGCCCCGATCTCTACGTCATCAAGTGGGCCGAGCCGAACCAGCTCTTCCACAACAACGGCGACGGCACCTTCACCGACGTCACGAAGCGCGCGGGCGTCGGCTACTGGGGCTACGGCAACGGCGCGACCTTCCTCGACTACGATCGCGACGGCCTGCTCGACATCCTGGTCGGCAACTACTTCGCCGACAGTCTGCCGGACCCCACGACCGGCCGCATGGCGCGCTCCAACCTCTGGAATCCGATCACCACGCGCGTCATGCACTCCACCTTCACCCACGCGGACAACGGCGGGAAGACGCTGCTCTATCACAATCGCGGCGACGGAACGTTCGAGGAGGTGGCGCAGGCCTCGGGGCTCAAGTTCCGCGGCTGGACGCTGGCGGTGGGCGCGGCGGATCTCAACAACGACGGCTGGCCCGATCTCTACCTCGCGAACGACTTCGGCCCGGACGAGCTGTACCTCAACACCGGCGCCACCGAGCGGCCGCCGCGTTTCCGCCGCGTGCTCGACACCTCGGGCCACCCCGGCATCGGCAACGACTGGTGGAAGGGCATGAACGTGGACTTCGGCGACGTGGACGGGAACGGCTACCTCGACATCTACGTCACCAACATCCTCGCGCGCCGCTACAAGAGCGACGAGGGCAACATGCTCTGGCTCAACGACGGCGATCCCGCAGCGCCCGGCGGGCGGCGATTCCGAAACGTCGGGCTCGAGAGCGGCACGTTCGACGGCGGCTGGGGCTGGGGCGCGAAGTTCCTCGACGCGAACGACGACGGGCGGCTCGACATCTTCGCGGCCAACGGCTTCGTGACGGGCGACAGCGCCCACACCTACTGGTACGCGCTGCAGGAGATGGTGACGCAGACCAAGAACAACGCGGCCGACGCCAAGGACTGGCCGGTGATGGGCAACCGCGATCTCTCGGGGAACGAGCGCAACCGGCTCTTCATTCAGCTCGAGAGCGGGGCGGGCGGGGCGCGGCGAGCGGCGCGTGGCGGCGCGGGCGGCGTGAACGGCGCGGGCGCCCCCGACGATCCGCGCTTCGCCGATCTGAGCGCCGAGGCGGGCGTCACCGACCTCTGGAACGGGCGCGGCGTGGCGTTGCTCGACGTGGATGCCGACGGCGTGCTCGACATCTACGTCGCGAACCAGGGCGGGCCGTCGGTGCTCTATCACGGCGCGATCCCCGCGCCGCGTCCGCACTGGCTGGGCCTCGCACTGGTGGGCCGGCCCGGCCTCGCGCGACGGGTCGGCGCGCGCACGCTCGCGAGCAGCGCGAGCGCGGTGGGCGCGCGGGTCGAGGTCGAGGCGGCAGGACGGCGCCAGATCCGCGAGGTGAGCGGCGGCACCGGGTACGCGTCCCAGAGCGAGCGCCGGGTTCACTTCGGGCTCGGCGCCGCGATCCCCACGAGCCTCACGGTGCGCTGGCCGAGCGGGCGCGTCCAGAGCTTCGGCGGCGCGGAAGCGGCCGCGTGCGTTGACGGCTACGCGCGGCTGATCGAAGGCGGGGCGCTCGAGCCGCACGCCGGCGCGCCCGCGCCGCGCCGCCTCGCGATGAGCGGGGCGAGTCCATGAGCGCGACCGCCCCTGCCCGGGCGACGCGCGCGCCATACGACGCGCGGCTCGCGATCACCGCGATCGTCGTGATCGCGGCGCTCGCCGTGCTCGCATTGATCCGCGGGGGATTGCTCGGGCTCCCTCCGCCCCCGCCCGGCACCACGCGCGAGCGCGCCGGCATCGGCGATCTCGCGGCGCTCGCCGCGCGCGCCCGTGCGCTCGAGAGCGCGCAGCCGCCGGCGGGCGCGGACTCCGCGCTCGAGATCGCCGCGGGCGGCATCGCGGAGCTTCGGCGCGGCGCGATCGAGCCGGGGCTCGCGTCGCTCCGCCGCGCGATCGAGATCGCGCCACGCGACCTGGTGATCGGGAACGCGTACCGCATGGAGGTGTTTCGCATGCGACGCGCGGTGATGGCGGACGCGGCAGGGCGCGAGACGCTCGCGCCCACCATGCCGCCCGCGCTCGATGGGCAGCCGGTCGCGTTTCTGGACGCGCTCCATCGCGCGCACCCCTCGCGCGAGACCACGCTCCAGCTCGCGCTCGCGTGGGCCGACGAGATCGTGCTCAACGGCGCGCTCGAGATCAAGGCGCCGGCGAGCGTCGAGTCGGTGAAGTGGTTCACCGAGATCCTGCGCGAAGACCCATCCTACGTTCCCGCGCTCTACGGCCGCGGCCTCAACTACCTGCACCGCCCCGCGCGGCTGGTGTGGCCGGAGCGCGTGAAGGCTCCGCCCGACGCCGCGAGCCGCGACTTCGGGGCGTGCGTGGCGATCGGCCGCGCGCTGGGCGGCGCATCGCCGCGGCTGGTCGCGAGCCTCGCGATGGCTCTGGGCGACGCGTTCGCGAAGGAGGGCCGCGCGAGCCGCGCGCGCTCGTGGTGGCAGATCGGGCAGGGCGTGTGCGGCGATCGAGACCTGCGCGCCGCGTTCCGCCGCCGCTTCACCTGGCAGGACGGCGAGCTGCTCGACCGGCTCGAGGAGGAATTGCAGGGCCGCATGCTCGACCTCGATCACCCGATGACCGACCTCGCCATCATGTGGCGCTAGCGCGGAGCGAGCCGTGACCTCACGCCACTACTCGCTCGTCGTCCCGAAGCTGCGCGACCCGCGGCTCACGCTCGCGCTGGGGCTCACCACCTGGACGGTGCTGGGCCAGACCTTTCTCTACTTCGACATCGATTTCGGGCAGCTCCTGATCGCGGTCGGGGTCGCGTGCGCAGCTGACTTCCTCCTCGCGCTCGTGATCCAGCGCCAGATCCTGGTCCCGATCAGCGCCTACATCACCGGGCTCTCGATCGGACTCCTGCTCCAGAGCTACGACTGGCGCGTGTTCGCGGCGGCTTCGATGTGGGGCATCGCCTCGAAATACCTCCTGCGCGACGGCGACCGGCATTTCTTCAACCCGTCGAACTTCGCGATCGTGACCGGACTCCTGCTCGCGCACGGCGTCGCGACCGTCGCGCCCGGCTCACAGTGGGGCGGCGACGCCCGCGTGGCGGCGCTCATCATGGTGCTCGGGCTCATGCTCATGCGGCGCGTCAACCGGCTCGACCTGGTGCTCGCGTGGCTCTCCGGCTTCGTGGTGATGAGCCTCGCGCGCGTCGCGCTCGGTCAGGGCGGGCTGGTGTTCGCGCTCGGGCCCATGACCGGCGCCGAGTTCACGCTCTTCACGTTCTCGATGATCCCCGACCCCAAGACCAATCCGCCCGCGCGCGGCGCGCGCATCGTGTGGGGGCTCCTGATCGCGCTGCTCGATGGCGTGCTGCGCTACAACGAGGTGCGCTACTCGATGTTCTACGCGCTGTTCTCGCTGTGCGCGGTGCTGCCGCTGTTCCGGCTCGCCGCGCGGGCGCGCGGCATCGATGAGGCCGATCCCTGGAAGGTGGCGGTGATGGTGTTCCGCGCGAAGCGGCCACCGGCGACGGCGCCGGTGGCCGGCTCCACGCGCGAGAGCGTGCGATCGGCTACTTCTTCACCGTGATCTTCATCACCTTCGCGAACTGGATGCGGCCGGAGTGCGCGCCCTGGCCGCCCACCGGCAGCACGCGCCCACCGGGCGCATCCACGCGGCCCAGCGCCGTCGCCTTCTCGGTTCCGTAGAGGAACGCGGCCGTGATCGTGTAATCGCCGGGCGCGGCCGGCGCCTGGAGCGAGTAGACCACCTTGCACTCGGGATAGATGCTGCTGTCCGGGTTGCTCCTCACGCCCTGGATGTTCACGTAGTTGATGTTCTTCTTCAGCTCGCTGAATCGTCCGTCGAGGAACGCGGTCTGCGGCCTGCCATCGGGGCCCGTCACCTGCGGCGCATCGGTGATGAAGAACCCTTCGGTCTGGATCGGGCTCGACTCGAAGCGCAGGTCGTTGTCGGTCAGCATCACGCCGACCACCGGCCCCGCTCCGCCGTGCGTCGTCACGGTCGCGGTCATCGGCGCGAGCGGCTTCACGCTGGTCGCGGAGACCGCGAGCGTCACGCTGCAGTTCGCGTCCATCGTCTTGATCGACGCGAGCAGCTTCTCGCGATCTCCCGGCTGCAGCTTCCCGTAGCCCTCCTCACCGCCGAGGATCTCGGTGTAGTGGCGCTTCTCGGGCAGCATCCCAGCGCTCGCCTCGGCGGTCATGTCGCGCAGCTGCTCGGCGTTCACAGACGAGTGACAGCCCGCGCAATAGGGCTCGGCGTTCGTGACGAAGCGGGGGGTTCCACCCGGGTACGCCCGGAGCTGGCTCGACAGCGCGAGCGCCGCCACGAGCGCGACCGCCACCACCGAAATCACACGACGAATCATGAGCTGACTCCTTTCGGGTTCCTGGAAAAGTGCGAGCGGCGATACTAGCAGAGCGGGGGGCGGCGCGGCGCGCCGAGGCGGGCGATCACGACTCGTCGAGATTCCGGTGACAGGTCTGGCAGCGCGCGCGCACCGTGGCGTCGTCGAGGAACAGCTTGGCGCGGACGCCCGGGGCATGTGTCACGTGACAGGAAACACACGGCATCCTGACCGCGCGATGGTTGACGAGTTCATGATATTTCGAGGTCTCGTCCTCGCTCTTCGTGCCCCGTACCTCGGAGGCGTGGCACTTGAGGCAGGCCTCGTTCGTGAGCGGCAGCCGCATGTGGATGGGCTCGTGGCGGTCGCCAACCACCCAGCGCGCGGCGTCCCAGGCGGAGAGCAGCGTCACCTGCGACCAGCCCACCACGCCCTCCCCGCTGTGGCAGGTGAAGCAGCGCTCCGGGTGGCCGCTCCATCGCGCGGGGTGCGCGGTCGATCGCGAGGCGTCCGCGTTCCACTTCGCGCTGTCCCCCGCCGGATGCTCCATCCGATATTGGGCAGCGTAATGCGCGCCCGCGAGCGTGGCGGGCGGGGCGGCCACCGTGTGGCGGTAGAAGTCCTCGTGCAGGTGGCAGGAGATGCAGAAGCGATTGTCCTGATCCTTATGCTTCACGAACGCCGTGCCGCTCACGGCGAGCGCGGCAAACACCGCGGCCCAGACCCAGAGCGAATTCCGGCGCGGCCGCGATGAAGTGGATGAGATGACGAGATCCTCCTCTGGGTCGGCTCGGGATCGAAGACTCGCGCGCGGCGCGTGGGCAATCTAGCGCAGGGGAATGGCGAGGGAAAACCGCCCCCGGTAATCGCGCTGGAGTTTCGGGCCGATTCGCGGTTTCATTAATGGTGCCCGCGCCGACATCCTGCCCTCACTTCCCGAGGAAACGCATGACCCACCGCGATCCGAGACGCGCGCCATCCGTGATTGCCCGCTCGCGACGCCTCGTGGCCGCGATCGCCATGCTCGCGATCGGCCTGCTCGTGCTCGCCGCCTCCGCGTGGGGCGCGGCGCGCCCCGGCGATCACGCGCACCGCGCGCGCCCGCGGCTGGTCGCGCCCGCCCCGGGTGAGCGCCTGGTCGAGAGCGCGACGCGCTTCGCGTTCGAGACCGCGCGCGGCACCTCACGGCCGGTGCTGGTGATCTCGCGCCAGACCTTCGACCCCTCGGGATGGAACGCGATCCCGGATGACGAGGCGCTGATCGTGCGCGACGCGAGCCGTCCCGTGCTCTCGCTCGCCGATGCCGGGCTGAGCGTCGACGCCGACACGCCGATCTGGTGGGCGATCGCGGCTCGCGACAACGCGACCGGCGCGCTGGTGGTGAGCGAGGTGCGTTCTTTCGTCGCGCTCCGCAAGTTCGCGAATCGCATCGCGCCATCGCCATTCCTGCCGCCCGCGACGCGCGGCCGCGTGGACGCCGGCGAGATCGCGGCCTCGCGCGCGCTGCGGCCCGGCGCGGCGGCCTCCGCGGCCTCCGCGGCTTCGATCGCGCCGCGCATCCGGCTGACCGCCGGCTACGACTTCGCGCCGGCCGATGGCGAGCCGCTGGTGCCGCCATCGCTCTCGAGCGCGGCGGTTCCGCGCGACGAGGGCGATCCCAACGCGCTGCACTCCTACCTCGTCCAGTTCGAGGCGCCGCCCGGAGCCGACGCGATCGCCGGCATCACCCGCGCCGGCGGCGCGGTGTTCGCGTACATCCCGGAGCAGGCGTATCTGGTGCGCATGAGCGACGCGGCGCGCGCGAAGCTCGCGAACGAATCGGGCGCCGCGTGGATCGGCGACTTCGAGCCCGCCTACAAGTTGAGCCCGAGCGCCGATCGCTCGGCTCCCGCGGGCACGGCGTTCGTCGCGCTGCTGTTCCCCGACGCCGATCTCGCGCGCGTGCGCGCCGCGCTCGCCGCGAACGGCGCGAGCCTGATGGACGAATCGGACAACGGCGTGAACAAGCTGGTGCGCTTCCGCGCAGCGGGCGATGCGCTCGCGCGGGTCGCCGTGCGCTCCGAGGTGGCGTGGATCGAGCCGGTCACGCAGATGCAGTGCCTCAACGACCTCGATCAGTGGGTGGTCCAGACCGGCATCAACAACAGCCGCCGGGTGTGGACCATGGGCATCCGCGGGCAGGGCCAGGTGGTCGAGACCACCGACAGCGGAATTCTGACGACGCACAACGAGTTCTACGACTCGACGTCGCCGATCAACGACTTCGGCGACTACACGGGCCACCGCAAGATCATCGCCTACGAGAAGGGCTCGAACAGCTCCCTCGTGACGTTCGGCGACAACTCGAGCTCGAGCTGGCACGGCACGCACACCGCGGGCACCATCGCGGGCAACGACGACGGGATCGGCAGCAGCGCGCGCGACGGCATGGCGAAGGAAGCCAAGCTCTACTTCATGGACATCGGGGGCCCGTCGCTCGGCACCGGGCTCGACATCTTCCCCGACCTCAACGATCTCTACCTGCCCGGCTATCTCGGCAATTCCGCGGGCGCGGCGCGGGTGTGCTCGAACTCGTGGGGCGGCGGAGCTGCGGGCGCGTACACGCTGAACTCGATGCAGGTGGATCAGTTCATGTGGAACCACCGCGACTACTACATCGCGTTCGCGAATGGAAACTCCGGTCCATCGGTCGCCAGCGTGATCTCGCCGGCCACCGCGAAGAATTGCGGGAGCACGGGCGGCGTGCAGAACGGCCTCGCCGACACGCTCATCTACAGCGGCTCGAGCCGCGGCCCCACCGCCGACGGGCGGCGCAAGCCCTCCTTCTGCGCGCCCGGCCAAGGCGTGACCTCGTCGGTGGGACCCACCAACGCCTCGTACGCGAACTACACCGGCACCTCGATGGCGACGCCATCGGGCGCTGGCGCGGTGGCGCTCCTGCGCCAGTACCTCACGGACGGCTGGTATCCGACCGGCGCGGCGGTTCCGGCCAACGGTTTCTCGCCGTCGTCCGCGCTGCTCAAGGCGATGGCGATCAACTCCGGCGACAACCACGTGAAGAACGCCGTCACGCCCGACAACAACATCGGATGGGGCCGCATCACCGCCGACGACGTGCTCTACTTCGCCGGCGACGCGAAGAAACTGCTGGTGGTGGACAACACCGATGGCCTCGCCAACGGCGAAGCCATCGAGTACCAGATCAACGTGGTGGACGGCACGGTGCCGCTCGAGATCACGCTGGTGTGGACCGACTACCCGGGCAGCCCCGCCGCCGCCGTGCAGCTCGTGAACAACCTCAACCTCACGGTCACCAAGGGCGCGAGCGTCTACAAGGGCAACGTGTACTCGGGCGGCTCTTCGATCACCGGCGGCAGCTACGACAACCTGAACGTCGAGGAGTGCGTGCGCTCGGCGTCGCCCGCGACCGGGATCTGGACGGTGCGGATCTCCGCGCCCAGCGTGCCGGTCGGCCCGCAGCCGTTCGCGCTCTGCATCACGGGCGGCGTCGGCAACGGCGCAGGCGCGCTCGCGCTCGATCGCGGCGTGTACGGCTCGACCAACGTCATGGAGCTGCAGGTGATCGACAGCAACGCCGGCCCGACCGTCGGCGTGAACGTGGCGTCGGCCACCGAGCCCGGGGGCGAATCCGTCACGCTCACCACCGCGGGGAGCGGCATCTTCTCCGGCACGCTCGCGCTCTCGCCGCTCCCGAGCGGCAATCACGACGGCACGCTCACGGTGTCGCAGGGCGACGCGATCACCGCGACCTACGACGACGCATCGCCCGTGATCACGCTCACCGCCACCGCGAGCGTCGACTTCGACACGCCCGCCATCACGAACGTGCACGCCACGTCGCTCGGCTCGGCGGGAACACTCGTCACGTGGACCACCGACCGCAACGCCAGCTCGCGCGTCTGGTACGGCACCGGCTCCGCGCTCGAGCTGGGCGCCGTGGATTCGTCGGGCTCGGTGCTCGGCCACAGCGTGCTGCTCACCGGCATCGTCCCCGGGCAATCGTACGACTACGACGTCGAGTCGGTGAGCCTCGCGGGGAGCGCGGCGCGCGACAGCCTCGGCGGCGCGCACTATCGCTTCACCGGCAAGGGCCCCGCCGACATCCTGCTCCTGCTCGGCGATCCCGGCTTCGAGCGCACGATCGCCTGGACCCAATCGCTCACGGCGAAGGGATACGACTACGACATCTGGTCGGGCGCGATCGCCGACCATCCGCCGGTCGGCAACCTGGCGGGCGGGCTGCGCGCGTACAAGGCCGTGCTCTGGCAGAACGGAGTGGACGACTATCCGGCGTTCTCGGACGAGCAGCGCGACAGCATCGACGCGTACCTGAACGGCGGCGGCCGGCTCGCGACCGTTGGGCACGACATGGGCTGGGGCCTCGCCGATCCCTCGTCGCCCGGCTACAGCGCGGCGCGCGCCGCCTGGCTCGCGAACACGCTGCACGCCACCTTCCTCGCCGATCCACCGCTCTGGGACACGGCGCTGGGCGTGGCGAGCGATCCCATCTCGGGCGTCTACACCGGGGGCGTCGTCTACGAGCCGCTCGGCAGCGGCCTCGCGAGCGACCAGGTCGCGATCACCGGATCGGGCGGCACCGGCAATTACGTATGGAGCGACAACTACGCATCGCCCGGCAACTGCGCGTTCCGCTGGGAGAACGCGAGCCCCAACGGCGACGCATCGACCGCGATGTGGGGCGGCCAGCCCTCACGCATGGTGAACATGTTCTTCGAATGGACCGCGCTGCGCCCGCCCTACAATTCGCCGGACGCGGTTCGCGACGACATCCTCGACAAGACCATCGTGTGGCTGATCGGGCGCGCGCATCCCACCGTCTCGCTCGCCGCGCCGAACGGCGGCGAGACCCTGGCGGGAGCGAGCACCAACATCGCCTGGAGCGAGACCGTGGGCGGCGGACACAGCGTGGCCACGCGCACGCTCGAGTATTCGATCGACGGCGGCGATTCGTGGGCGCTCATCACCCCCGCGGCCGGCGCGAGCCCCTACGCGTGGAACCTCACCGGCGTTCCCAACTCGCCGAGCGTGCTGGTGCGGGTGCGCATCACCGACGACGGCACGCCCGCGCTCGGCGCGACCGATCGCAGCGCCGCCGTGTTCACGGTCAATCACTCGGGCGGCGACTCGCAGGGCCCGGTCGTGCTGGCGGGCTCGATCGAATCGGCGCCCAATCCGATCGTGCGAGGCAACGCGGCGACGCTCGCCGCGCGCGTGACCGACCAGCTCACCGGCGGCGGGACCGTGGCCGCCGCGGAGTGGTCCTACGGCAGCGCGCCCGGCATCGCCGGACTCGGCGGCGCGATGAGCGGCGCGTTCGGCGCGACCACCGTGGACGTGTCGGCCACGATCGCCACCGACTTCTTCTTCACCGGCACGCGCAAGCTCTGGGTGCGCGCGCGCGACGCGGCCGGCAACTGGGGCGCGTGGTCCGCGCTCACGCTGCTCGTCAACGGCACCGACCCGGTGGCGGTGCGCGATCGCCCCGCGGTCACCTTCCTCGCGCAGAGCGTGCCCAATCCGTCGCGGAGCGGACGGATCGCGATCCGCTTCGGGCTCGCGCTGCCCGGCGAGGTGGACCTCAGCATCTTCGACACCCAGGGTCGCCGCGTGCGGCGGCTGGCCGGCGGATTGCTGCCCGCGGGAGATCATCTCGCCACGTGGGACGGAGCCGACGACGGCGGAGCGCGCGTGAAGCCCGGCGTCTACTACTACCGGCTGATCACGCCGGCCGGGCGACTGCAGAAGCGGCTCGTGGCGCTGGAATAGGGGCGGGAGCGGCGCGAGCGACGCAAGCGAGTCTTGATCGTGAGGTACGAATGAACGGGAGGCCCTGCGGCCTCCCGTTCGATCGTGTCGTGCTGCCATGGCGGACCGCGTGCGCCCGCGATGCTGCGCGCTTCAGGGCGTCAACGCCATCTTCTTGCGATCCCGCAGCGGGCCGGCTTCGATGCGATAGAAGTAGACGCCGGGGCCGACCCGCCCGCCCGCGTCATTGCGCTGATCCCACTCGATCGCCTGATAGCCCGGCGGGTAGTAGTGGTGGGCGAGCACCTTCACCCGCCGTCCCGAGACATCGAACACTTCGAGTCGCACCATCGCCCCGCTCGGGAGATCGAAGCGGATCGTGGTGTGCGCGCTGAATGGATTGGGCTGGTTCTGATGGAGCGCGAAGCGCAGGGGCAGCGCCATGGTCTCGCTCGCCACCGGTTGCTGGCGCGTTGCGGTCATGAGCAGCCCCCTGCCCGCGATCAGGTACCAGTCTTCTGCGGACGCCGCCACCGAGCTGTCCGGAGCGTAGGTCAGGCTCAGCGTGTCGCCCACCGTCAGCGAGATGGCATCGCCGCTGGCGATCGCAGCGACATCGAGCGTGCCGAGGCTCGAATGCGACGCGGCGGTGAGCGCACAGGTGGAGCCGCCGCAGCGGATCGCACCGATCACCCGCTGCAGGCCGTAGCCGCCGGGCAGCACGGCGCGGCCTCGATCGTGGAGCGCGCTCAGGCCCACGACGTCCTCGGCCGCGGCCGATTCGTAGCGCGATCGCGTGCGCCACGCGGTCCCGCCTTCACGGTCCTGGATGGTGAGCGCGGCTCCATCCGGCAGGTCCGATCCCTCGGATGACTCGGCGCTCGTCACCTTGATCTGCCAGCCGCCATCCGCGGTACGCGTGGTTCCGACCACCAGCGTGCCCGATGAAGGCTTCAGGGTCGCGGCTTCGTGGGTGCGCGCGAGCAACGGGGCGGGTTGCATCGAGCCGCTCCCCGGCGCGGCACCTCCGATCGGGGCGCGCTTCAGCGTCGAGGCCCGGGTGGTCGTGCTCACCACGATGGTGCCGGTGCCGCCCTCAGTATCCCCGTGGACCTGCTGCGCCGAGGCGCCGCCGCCTCCGCCGCTGCACAGGGTCCTGGTCTTGCCCGGGTCGTTGCTGAGCCCCGAGGTGTTGCACAGCTCATCGTAGGTCCGCATCCGGAAGTAGTAGTTGGTGCAGGCGGCGAGCCCGGTGAGCTCGAAGCTCTCGCCGTTTCCCGCCTCCTGCGGGGCCGGCTCGTCCTGCGCCGGGGAGGCTCCGTTGAAACTGCTCTCGCTGGTGATCGCGCTCCCCGAGTAGCGCACGTCGTAGGCGGTCGCGGTGCCGGTGCCGCCATCGTCGCCGGGCGCGGTCCAGCTGAGCCCGATGCTGTGCTGCGCGATGAACTCGGCCGCGAGATCCGACACGCCCCCGGGCACCACGCTGTCGCAGCTGGCCGAGGTGCTGTCGAGCCGCACCCAGCGCGCCACCGAGGGCACCGAGTTGCTATTCGCGCCGTCCACGATGAACAGCAGATAGTAGCCGGGCGGAGCGTCGACCGCGCTCGCCGGGGCGGTGACCTGGAGTCGCGCGGGGCCGGTGGTCGCGCTGATGCTGAGCGGCACGTAGCGCTGGTTCTGATCGAACCCGTGGGTCACCGCCGCGGGGCGGATCAGGCACGCGCTGGAGATGGTCGCCGCCTGGGGCGTGCAGACTTTGAAACACTGGCCGTAGTTGAGCGCGGTGGGCGCGCAGTCGATCCTCGGGCGGGCGAGCAACCCCCCGCTCGAGTTGAACAGGTAGGGCGGGCAGAAGATCTCGGCGTACTTGGCGTTCACACCGTCCTGATTCCCCCCGGCGATCAGGACTCTCCCATCGGGCAGCAATATGGCCGTCGAGTGGTAGTCGCGGTGGATCGCGTGTTTCGCGAGCACCCCGTCGCCCGACCACTGGCCCTGCCCGCCGTTGTAGTCCGGATCCCAGATCTCGGGCTGCAGTACCGTCAGCGAATCACGTTGGTTGTCAGCGTAGCCGCTGCCACCCACCACCAGCACCTTGCCGGTGGGGAGCATCACCAGATTGTGATTGACGCGCGGGATCATCCGATTTGCGGAGCTGTCCCACGTCGCCGAGCTGCCGAGGCATGAGATCGATATGCTTCGTAGTACCTACCGCGAAGGTCAGCACCTGGGTGTCGCGCGTTCCGCACTTCATGACCTTGCCGGGCCGGTACATGACCGCCGAGCCCCCGATGAAGCCGGTGTTGGTCGCGGGAGGCTCTACCTCCGGGAACTGAGTCCACTGCTGAGTGCTCAGCGTCAGCTTGTAGGAATTCAAGTCGGGGCCCGCGTAGAACACCTCGTCCGATCCGCTCGAAAAGGCCTGCGGAAACCATTGCTGCAGGTGCGGCGCATCGTCGAGCCGGGTCCATTCGGAGTCCGCTGGTGCGGCCGGATCCCACACCTCCGGCACCCGCGCGTAGATCGGACTGCCGAAGATCGCGGTGTGGCCGGTGAGCGCCGCCGCGTTGGCGCGGTAGGCTGACCACTGCCGCAGCTCGCCGACCTTGAGTGAATCGATGTGGGCGATGTAGACCGCGCTGTCGGTCGGGGACCCGCCGAAGAGATAGAGCAGGTGGTCCCCACCCTCGGGCGTCAGGGTGTGGCCGCTGCGCGCCGAGGGCGCGGAGCCTCCCAGGCCGAGCTTCCGCCAGGCGAACGCGGGTGTGAGCTGTAGCTGCCAGAGCTCGTCGGACTTGGTTCCGCCGAGATCGCCGCCGAATAGAAACGCCACCGTCGTGTCGGTGGGTTGTCTCGCGGCATCGGGGACTCTCCACCTGGGGTCGTGGACCATCGCGTGATCGAAGCGCGGAACCGGGCTCAGGCCCGCGACGCTCACGCTCTCCCAGGTGGCGCTCTCGAACGTGTCGTCGAACTCGAGGCGCCAGAGCGTGGTGTCGGTGGGGCTTCCGGTCGCCGAGCTCCGGCCGCCGTACATCAGCATGCTGTGGTGCGACGGGCTCCAGATCGCGGCCTGCCCGCAGCGCGCACCGGGGGATTCGGATGAGCCGCTCGTATTCACTTCAGACCACTTCCAAGCGTTCACGGGGGTGCCGACGAATCGAAGACGCCAGACATCGCTCATGGTGACGTCGTTGCCTGCAATCTTCGCGACACCGCCAAAGATGATCATCGGCGCAAGCGGGCTATCCGTGGCGATCGCACAGTGGTTCCGACGCGCGGCGGGCTTCGAACCTGTGATGTTCAGGAACTGCCACTGGTAGTCGTAGTCGCTCCCGAGCTCGTTTGGCGCGCGCCGTAGCTGCCAGTACTGGTCCAGGTAGGTGCCATCCGAATCCCTGCCGCCGAACATGAACGTGGTCCGTATGTAGTCGACCGCGGTGTGTTGTGTTCGGGGCGTCGGCCAGTCGGGAGAGGAGGGCGAGAGCGACGCGCGGACCGGGAGATCCGCCAATCCGTTCTCGCCGATCCCGTAAAGGAAGAGTGCCCGGTCCGCCGGATCGGCTGCGCCGTCGCGCAGGCCCCCGAAGAATTCGAGGTGTGGATGGTGGCTTCCCGATGACACCAGAACCTTCCCGCTCGCGAGCGTGGTCGCGGTCGGGTACCATCGGGCCTGGCTCATCGAATCGACCTGCGTCCAGTTGTTGGTAAAGGGGTCGAAGGTGTACGCCTGCCGGATCCCGAACTCGGTTCCTCCCTGCGTGCCACCAGCTGTAAACAGTTTCCCGTCAACAAGTTGGGTGGCGCCGGCACAGAACAAGTGCGTGTCGTCCGGCGGGAGGAGCGAGATCGGCGCGAGGTTGAACGTGTCGGGAAAGCCGGTGCAATAATACTCGCCCGGCTTCCAGCCCCACAGGCCGCCGATGAAGTCGCCAGTTTCGTCATCGGTCCCCGTCCACCACATCACCTCCGAGTGGTATGGGCCATGGCCCGGCAACAACGCCATGTGGACTTCGATACCGTCCCACGCCTTGGGCGGGGTCCAACGGCCCGTTTGAGCCAGCGTGTAGCCTGCCGCACCCGTGACGAGCACCCCGGCCAGCGCGATGATGAGAAAGGGTGCGGCGATGAACCAGGGCGAGAACTGCGGGGTGTGGAACGCGCGATCGGATCGGCTCCGGGAGTGCACTGCGGCCTCCTTCAAGAATGGGCCGGTTCCGGGGACGTTCGCATGCGGGATTTCGCGTGGAAGCTCCCGGATGCCGGACGCAGTTCATGCTGGACTCCCCCCCCCCCCGGTATGTCAATAATTATTGTGCACCCGGACCCTCCGGAGTGGTTGACTCTTCGCAGGCGTCCTTGGAACCTCCTCCGTGATCACTCAGCCTCGATCCTCGGTACGCCGGCGCGCAGGAGTTCGGGGATTCCTCGCCATTGCCTTGGCCGCGCTGCTGCCCATGATCGCGGGGGCGCAGGCGCAGTGGACTCCGAATGGCGTCCCGGTCTGCGTCGCCCCGGACTGCTATGGTACGTCTCCGCAGATCTGCGGCGATGGTGCCGGAGGCGCGCTGATCGCGTGGCAACGCGATCTCACCGGCGACAACATCAACATATATGTCCACCGCGTGATCTCCGCAGGCTCGATGGCCTCGGGCTGGCCCGCCGCAGGAAGCCCCGCGACGCTCGCGACCGGCGATCAGTATCTACTTGACATCGTGCCCGATGGCGCGGGCGATGCGTTCGTCGTGTGGGTGGACTACCGCAGTTGGACCCCGAACGGTCTCGACATCTACGCGCAGCACGTTCGAGGTGACGGCTCACTCGCCCCCGGCTGGCCCGCCGATGGCTTGCCGGTCGGGACCGCGCCCGGCGATCAGGACCGGGCGCGGATGCTGGCGGATGGTGCTGGCGGTGTGTTCGTCGTCTGGGAAGACTCGCGCTCCGGCTTTGCCAACGCGGATGTCTACGCGCAGCACCTGAACGGCGACGGCACTCGCGTCGCGGGCTGGCCGGTCGGCGGGCTCGCGGTGTGCACCGCACCGCTGGCG
>JBGPFC010000025.1:0-61991 GCA_041483195.1 Candidatus Eiseniibacteriota bacterium | reverse complement strand
TGCAACTGTCGGGCAACATCAATCCGTGTCCGGATCTGGTGACGACCTCTGCGATCACGACCACCGGAGACCTTTACGGTGTGCGGACGACCTGCACGTTCACCAACGACGTTCTCGACCTGGATGGTCCGGACGCCGCGGCGGCCACGTACTACGATCCCGTAGGCGCGAACCCGTTCCTGGCGCCGTACATTTCCGGTGTGTTCAAGGACGCGATTGCTCCGAACTACTGGCAGTCGCTGGTGGACGGCTGGAACATCTTCAACCTCAGGAGCCGCTACTGCGGCCAGACGAATGGCCGGTTGGCGTACGTGCTGAATGTATTTACCAACATCTTCAGCAAGATCTGCGTCAATTACGGCAGCCCGTGCGGCCTGACCGATGTCCCCAACGCCGATCCCCAAGCGCTGGCGGACTACATGAACCTGCGCAACAATCCGCTGATCACGGGGCAGAGCACGCTGGCGTTCGGCCTCGCGAAAGCAGACCGGGTGGAGGCCAAGATCTTCGATATCAGCGGGCGGCTGGTGCGCACGCTGTCCGATCGCCGTTTCCCCCCGGGCGAGTACAGGCTGGTGTGGGACGGCCTCGACGACCACGGCCATGAGGTCGGGCGCGGCGTGTACTTCGCGCGACTGCGCTACCGTGAGGGAGGCTTCACCAGCGCCAAGAAGATGATGGTGCTCAAGTAGCGCTCGCGTGGCGACGGGGGCGCGGCCGCGGTCGCCGCGCCCTCGCTTGCGCCCCAGCCTCCCGGCTGGTATTCAACGGCGCGTGGGCGTGCCGCTCGCGCCGGCGGCCCATCGTTTCCTCCATCGCTTCCACCTCGACGTCGGGGAGCGATCCGAACCATCGGCGAGCAACTCGAAGAACGGGAGACATGAGATGACGGTCGAAGAGGCTCAACTCGAAGTTCGATCCGTCTTCATGGGCGGGCTCGTGGGCCAGCTCGTGTCCGGGGGGCTGTGGCTGCTCTCGGCCGCGATCGGCACGTGGGGCTCACCGGGGCGCGGCATCGCGGTCCTGTGCGTGGGTGGCGCACTGATCTTTTCCATGACGCAACTCGTGCTGCGCGTGATGGGCCGGTCGGCGACGCTGCGCGCGGACAATCCCCTGGGCCATCTCGCCATGCAGATCGCGTTCACGATTCCGCTCGGACTTCCGCTGGTCGGGGCGGCGACCCTTCATCGCCTCAACTGGTTCTATCCCGCCATTATGATCGTGGTCGGAGCCCACTACCTCCCGTTCGTGTTTCTCTACGGCATGAAACACTTCGCCGTGCTGTGCGGCCTGATGGTCGGGGGCGGCATCGTGCTCGGGCTCTACCGGCACGACACGTTCGCCCTAGGAGGCTGGGCGACGGGAGCGACGCTCGTGCTGTTCGGCATCGTCGGGGGCCTCCTCACGCGACGAGAGCGGCGAGCAACGCGCTCCAGCGCCTGAGCCGATCGGGGGAGGATCTCGCCCCCGCTTGCGCGCGGGCCCCGCGGCTGGTATTCAACGGACCGAGGCGTGGCTGCCTCGTGCGAAACCCGCCCCCGCCGGTTCGCGAGCCGACCACCCGCCACGGAGGACCATCGCGTCCATGAACATGCGCACGCTCGTCACCGTTCTCGTCATCGCGATCGCGGCCCTCGCGATCTTCGCGTGGAAGCGCAGCTCCCAGCCGGCCGCTCCGGCCGCCGGGACCGAAACCGGAACGGAGAGCCAGGCCATGCCTCCGGGTCAGATGCCTCCGGGCGGAATGCCGCAGGCCACCGCGCAGGATCCCGGCGTCAAGTGGACCAAGCCGAGCCGCTGGCTCGAGCAGCTCGCCGAGGGCATGCGGCTCGCGACCTACGTGGTGCCGGCGCCGAAGGCCGGAACGGACGACGGCCAGTGCGCGGTTTACTATTTCGGCCCGGGCCAGGGCGGCGGCGTCGAGCCCAATCTCGAACGCTGGATCGCGGAGTTCTCGACGGGGGCGAAACCCGCGCGGAGCACGCGGGATGTTCAGGGCATGCGCGTCTCGCGCGTGAAGCTGAGCGGGACCTATCTCGCCCACAGCGGCTCGCCCGCCGATCAGTCCGGGCCCAAGTCGGACTGGTCGCTGCTGGGCGCGATCGTGGAGGGACCGAACGGCGCGATCTTCTTCAAGCTCACCGGGCCAGCCGCGACCATCTCGGGCGCCGAGAAGGAATTCGACGCGCTGCTCTCCTCGCTGACGAAGCCCTAGAACCGCGCGCCGTGGGGCACGCCTCCTACGGCGTGCGATATCGCGAAATTTTGGGCTTGCCCGGGCGATGTTGTTGACGTTTGCTCACCGGGCAACCGGCGGAAATATCGATCCGGACCTCGCTCATGGACTGAGCCGCGACGGTGCTCGAATGGCCGTGAGACCGCGCATACTCGACATGCCCGGGTCTCTCCTCCTGCGGAGACCCCCTCGGCGTCATTGCGCCCGCCGCGATTCACACCCCTTCCGATCGAACGAGACTGATTTCGCGCCGTCGTTCCACCGGCTCGATCGGCCCTCTCTCCACACATGTGTTCCGCGCCGTTCAATCGCCGATCGGTCTCTCGCCCGCTCGGCAATGGAGGATCCCATGCGCCTCTCGATCACCGCGCTCATAGTGGTCGCCGTCTGCCTCGCCGCAACGCAGCTGGCCACGGCGATGCCGGACGCTCCGATCTTCGGGGATCTCCCGCCCAAGTTGATGAACGCGCAGATGGCCCGCGAGCTGCGGCCGGGCGCGCCCGGACCGTGTCCGAACGAGACCACCTACGTGGGGTTCAATCCCGGCTATGCGAGCTCCAACTACTGGTCGATCGGGGTCGGCGCGCGGCGCCCCAACTCCGGCGGCGGCAACTCGAGCTACGGCTATTGGGGCTGGGATCAGGCGCCGCAGGGCGATTCGTTGCAGGGATGGTGGCCGGTCCGTCATCCGTACACGAGCACCGGCGGGCGCACGCTCCCCGACGTGTCGCGGCCGTGGTGGGCGCTCGACATCGGCAATCAGGTGAACTACGTCATCAATCAGGGGCCGGGGCAAAGGCGCACGATGGGCGTGGTCGGCGTGTGGCACGTGGATCCGGGAGCGGTGCTCGGCCCGACGATTCCCGGCACGAACCCGGTGGCGCCCGCGTGGGCGCCGCTGATCGGGGCCCAATCCGCGTGGTGCGGCCTTCGAGCTCACGGCGATCTCACCGTGATCGATCCCATCACCGGGAATCCATTCAACGTCGCGGCGATGGAGCAGACCGCGCAGAACGCGGACGCGGCGATGGGCACGGATCGCAGGTACCCGGGCTACGGCTCGCAGTGGGACCAGATGCTCTATCGCGACATCGACATCACGGGCGCGCCGGGACCGCTGCTCACGCTCAGCTTCAACGTGCAGACCGCGATGTCCACCGGAAAGCTGTCCTTCGCCGCGACGCGCACCGGATGGTTCGAGAAGGACCCGCTCTCGATGGCGCCCGGCAACTACATCCCCTCCGTCGGCGGCGCGGGGGATCCGATCGATGCGTTCATGGTCTACATCGGCCTTCCGGTGGGCGACGCGGTGGGCGCGCTGTTCGTGGGGTCGGATGGGCTCGCCCACTCGGTGTTCGATCCGCAGCGCCGGTGGCTGTCCGAGGTCATCCGCGTGAACGAATCGCCCGCGATTCCGTTCGTCAAGCTGCTGACGCTGACCGGCAACAACCCCGCGTTCCCGGTCATCGTCCTCGCGACTCCAATCGCGCCCTTCCTGGCGGTCACGCCCAAGATTCGCGTGGTGTTCCGCCTCAAGACCAATCGCGGCTTCGATGACGACGGCGGAAGCTACTGCTCGTATTCGTCGAACGGAATGGGGGCCGCGCAGCTGGATGGCGTCACGATCAATCTCGGGGCCGGGGCGATCCCGATCGGTGACTTCGAGAATTGGGGCGACATCGACAACGACCTGTCGACCTCCCCGCTCGATGCCTGGAAGTCCACCGGCAAGCCGCCCGGCATCCTCCCACATGTCCACCCGCTCGCATCGCTGGTCTATCAGGACGTGTGCGGGCCTCCGGGCTCCGCGCAACGCGTCTGCAACATGGACGGCAACGTCATTTCGGCCGGCGATCATGACAATGGTGAGGCGATCGGCGGCTTCAGCCAGGTCCTCCCCGATCAGGAGCGCTTCGACGGCATCTACTCGCCCACCATCAACCTGGTGACGCCGGGATCGGGCTCCCCGGCCACCCCGAACGCCCAGGGCATCACCTTCAACATGACGTCGAACGCCGACGACTACTTCGCGGCGTACGAGGTCTATTCGGGAGTCACCGACCTGCCGAACCTGGGCGTTGGCTGGCAACCGTACTTTCAGTGTTACCCGGCGACCCAGGCGACCTCGCCACCCGGCGGGTTTGGGGACGGCGTCAGGTGCTGGGGAGAATTCCGCGCGCCTCAGTTCATGTACTTCAACCCCACGCCGCAGTGCTTCGACAATCTCGACCCGGCGCGCATGTGGGGCCTGATTCGCACCTCGAACTCGAACCTGAAGCCGGATTCGCTGCGCATCGGGCTGCGCAGCATCACCGAGTGCTATCGGTTCGCGATCTCGGCCGATTGCGGCAAGCCCGATGGGCTCTACTGGGACAACGTATCGCTGGCGATGATCAGCGGGTGCCAGCACGACCCGGTGAGCGTCGACATCTGGCACTGGATCAACGACGCGTTCCCGTTCAATACGAACCCCGCGCTGCCGGGCCTCGCGGCGTTCGACACCACCACGGCCGTCATCAAGACCGGGCTCAACACTGCGCCCGAGACCGGGAACATGGGGCGCTGCGATGCGCCGGGCGACTACGTGATCGGGATCGACGAGGGGCACAACGTCCGGGTGGACATGGTGTTCAGAATCTGGCCCGGGCCGGGCAACTATGTCGCGCTCGGAAATCCAGCCAGCGGCCTGCGCGCGATTCCCACCTCACCGGTCGCGATCGCTCCGGGAGACGGCTCGTTCTGGACCTCGTACATCCTGTTCAACGGGTTCCGGGGCGCTCCGGCAGGGCATCCGCCCGGGCCGCACGCGACGCGCTGGGATCCGCTGGTCTGGAACAGCGCGCAATGTGATACGCCCGAGGCGAAGGTGTTTCCCGTGCAGGGGAGGAATCTCTACTCGGGCCCGGCGATCGGAATGTTCGCGGCCACCTACCACGAGCTCGATCCCCGGTACGTCCCGCTCGGCGTACCGCGCCACAAGTGCTTCATGCTGAACCCGAACGGCGACCCGTCGGCCATCACGTGCGCCGCGGTGCCCGCGTGGGTGACGCTGCCGGCGGGGTGCCTCCCGTTCGGCTGGTGCACGGGATACGACGGACTCCCGAACACCGTCGAGGGCACGAAGATCATTCCCGACGGCCTGCTCACGCCGGGGTCGCACGTCGAATACTTCTTCGTGCGCGAGGACATCGGCAAGGCGGGGCTCTCCTACTGCCCCGACACGACGATCGTTTTCCCTCAGAAGAGCGAAGGCCCATCGACCGACGCCCACCGCTGGCAGGAATTCGGCGTGCTGCCGGATTCGTGGAAGAAGACGGCGTACGGAGGACTCGGGCAGGCGTGCATGCTCTACGTGGACTGGGCCGATCGTCGCGGCAACGAGCGAACCTGGGCCGGGACCGCGGACTCGCTGAGCGCGACCCGACCCGGCAAGTGGGGCGCGCACAACGGGTGGCATGCGAACGGCAAGATGCCGCCCGACGCGCCGGTCGACCCGAACGATCCGACGTGGTTCGTGTACGACAAGAACTGCCAGCCCGGAACCACCTGGGACATGTACGGGGTCAAGGGCGCCGAGGCGCTGACCGCGAACGCCAACTCGCTGGGCGCGCGTCTCGCGCAGGACTGCACGCCCACGTTCCCCGGTTCGCAGATCGCCCCGACGCCGTCGATGCTGGAAACGTATTACCGGATCCTGCTGGTGCTGACGGGCGACATCAGCCGTCTCATCCTCGGCCCGTTCAACGACAAGAGCCAGGACGACGCCGGCATCATCCAGCGCTTCCTGCAATCGGGGACAATGTTCGAGCACCGCGGGATCTTCACAGAGGGCGAGGGCTTCGTCGAAGCCGCCATCGGCACACCGGCGGAGGGCGTGGTGCTGCCGATGCTCGGCGTCACGCTCCGCGATCCAGCCTATCGAGTCGTCTCGGCGAACACGAATCTTTGCGCCGACATCGTCACCACGCCGGTCATCACCACCAACGGAGACATCTACGGCGTTCGCAATCACTGCATCTTCCGAAACAACGTGCTGGACCTGAGCGGTCCGACCGCGACCGCGGCGACCTTCTATCAGCCCGTGGGGCCGGCGCCTCCCTACATCTCGGGGGTGTTCCACGATGTCGTCGTGCCGGAGTACTGGCAGGCGCTCACCGATGGATGGGACATCGAGAACCTGCTGGGCAGGTACTGCGGCTCGACCATCGGGCGACTTGCCTATTTCTACAAGGCGCTCAACAACATCTTCGGCAAGATCTGCAGCGTCACGGGCGCTCCCTCGTCCATCCTGGACGTGCCGCAGAACGATGACGGGCGTCTGTTCGTCAACTCCGTGAGCGTGCGAAACAATCCGGTGGTCTCTGGCGAGGCCACCCTGGCGTTCGCGCTCGCCCAGTCCGACCGGGTCGCGGCGAGGATCTACGACGTGAGCGGACGCCTGGTGCGCACGCTGGCCGATCAGCGGTTCGCGGCGGGCGAGCACCGGCTCGCGTGGGACGGCTTCGACGATCACGGCCGGAGCGTGGCGCGCGGGGTCTACTTCATGCGCGTGCGGTACCAGGAGTCCGGCTTCGCGAGCGGGAAGCAACTGGTCCTGCTGAGATAGACCGCGACCGCTCGGCCGCGGAAATTGGATTCGCGGGCGGGGGCGACCGCGCTCCCCGCCCGCTCCTTTGTTATGCTGCGCGCGTGAGCACCGCGCCCATCCTCCCGCCTCCCACCGCTCTGCCTTCGGTCCTGCCCTCGTGGTTCGATCGCGAGGACGCGCCGGCGCGCCGCGAGCTGGACACCTGCATTCACTGCGGCCTGTGCCTCACGGCGTGCCCGACCTATCGCGAGCTCAAGATCGAGCCCGACTCGCCGCGCGGGCGGATCTACCTCATGCGCGGCCTCGCCGACGGGCGCATCGAGCCGAGCGATCCGCTGGTCACTCACCTCGACAACTGTCTCGACTGCCGCGCGTGCGAGACCGTGTGCCCAGCGGGCGTTCCCTACAGCCGCATGCTTGAGGCCACGCGCGGCCAGCTCGAGCGCCGGGTTTCGGGCGGCACGCCGATGCGCGCGCTGGGCTCCTGGGTGCTGAAGAACGTCTTTCCCGAGCGCGAGCGCATGCACCTGCTCGCCGACCTGCTGCGCATCGGACAGCGCGGTCCGGTCGCCGCGCTGATGGGCACCGCCTTCGCGCGGCGCGCCCTGCCGGAGTTCGCGCGGCGCGGCTGGGCGATGACGCCCGCCATCGAGCCGCGCGGCGAGCGGGCGCTCGAGCGGGTCGCGGGATCGCTGCCGCATGGCGCGCACATGGAGGCCCGCGCCGATGGGCTGGTGTTCCATCCCGCCGCCGCGCCGCGCGCGCGGGTCGCGTTCTTCCACCTGCGTGATGGAGGTCGCGTATCCGGCCGTGAACCGCGACGCGGTGCGGCTGCTGGTGATCGCGGGCTGCGAGGTCACGGTGCCACGCGCGCAGACCTGTTGTGGCGCCCTCCACGCGCACGCGGGCCTGCGCCGCAGCGCGAAGGCGCTCGCGCGCCGCAACGCCCGCGCCTTCTCGGGCGCACGCTTCGACTACGTCGTGACCGACTCCGCCGGCTGCGGCGCGGCGCTGCGCGAGTGCGGCCATCTGCTCGATGACGACGAAGCGGCCGATGAAGCCGCGAGCCTCGCGCGCCGGGCGCGCGACATCTCGGAGGTGCTGGCCGAGGTGGGATTGCCCGCGGGCGCGGTCCCACTCGCCTCGCGCGCCGATCCCGCGCGGCCGCTGCGGGTCGCGTATCACGATCCTTGTCATCTCGCGCACGCGCAGGGGGTGCGCGTCCCGCCCCGCTCGCTGCTGCGCGCTCTGCCGGGCGTGGAGCTGGTGGATCTCCCAGACGCCGACTGGTGCTGCGGCAGCGCCGGCATCTACAACCTCTCGCATCCCGAGATGGCCGACGCGCAGCTCGCGCACAAGCTGGATTCGATCGAGCGGGTGGCGCCCGAGATCGTGGTGGCCTCAAACCCCGGCTGCCTGCTCCACATGGCGCGCGGCGCCGCCGAGCGGAAGCTGCCCGCGCGCATGGCGCACCTGCTCGAGGTGCTCGCGATGGCCTACCCGCCGGGCCCCGCGGGCGCGAGTCGCGCATGAGCCGCCGCGCGTTCCCGCCGCGCGCGGTCGCCGCGCTCTTTATCGAGCGCCAGCACCTCGCGCGCCCGCGCGGCCTCCGGTTCGGTCCGCGCGCGCTCGCGCGATTCGCCGAGGACACGGGCGGGATCCAGATCGATTCGATCAACGTCGTGGATCGCGGGCACTACCTCACGGCGTGGAGCCGGTTCGGTCCGTACGATCGCGCGCGATTCGACCGCCTCGTCTATCGCGACCGCGTGTTGTTCGAGTACTTCGCGCACGCGGCCTGCCTGGTGTCCGTGGCTCACCTGCCCCAGTGGCGCCGCGTGATGCACCTCCTCGCGAACGAGCCCTGCCGGTGGTCGTCGTGGGCGAAGAAGCACGCGAAGCTGGTGCGCGAAGTGGAGGACGCGATCCGCGCGCGCGGACCGCTTGCCAACGCCGACTTCAAGCACGTCGGCCCGAAGCGCGCCTCCGGCTGGTGGAGCTGGAAGCCCGCGAACTTCGCGCTCAACTACCTCTGGTTCGCTGGGAAGCTGGCGGTGCACTCGCGCGCCCATTTCCAGAAGCGCTACGACCTGATGGAGCGCGTGATGCCGGAGGCCCTCGCGCACGCGCCGCCCACCGCCGACGAGTTCAGACGCTGGCACGTGCGCCAGTCGCTGCACGCGATGGGCGCCGCCACCGACATCGATCTGCGCCTGTATCTCACCTCGTCGCGCGGCAAGCCCGCGGATCGCCGCCGCGCGGTGGACGACCTGCTGCGCTCGGGCGAGGTGACCGAGATCGCGGTCGAGGGGCAGTCGGCGCGCTGGCTCGCGCTCAGCGGGGACCTGCCCGCGCTCGAGACCGCCGCGCGGCGCCGCGTTCCCGCGCGCGGCACCACGCTGCTCTCGCCGTTCGACTCGTTCCTCTGGCACCGCGAGCGGACGCAGCGCCTGTTCGGCTTCGAATATCGCATCGAGGTGTACACGCCGGGGCAGAAGCGCGTGCATGGCTACTACACGCTCCCGATCTTCCACGACGGGCAGCTGATCGGGCGGGTGGACGCGAAGAACCATCGCGCGGAGCGGCGGCTCGAGGTGAAGCGCGTGCACATCGAGCCGTGGCTCGCGAAGGGCGAGCGCCCGCCCGCTGTGTCGTGGGGCGCTGTCGATCTCGACGCCGCGCTCGCCGGGATCGCGGACTCCGTGGCCTCGCTCGCGACCTTCGTGGGCGCCGAGCGCGTGACGCCGGGCCGCGTGGACCCGGCCCGGCTGCGCGCTCCGCTCGCGCGCGCGTTGAACGGCGCGGCACGCGCGTCCGCGCCGGAAGGCCGTCGCGCGTGAGACCCGCCCTCCGCCACGCCGCGGGCGCGATGCTCCTCGCGCTGCTCGCGATCGCGCCGGCTTCCACCGCCCGCGCGCAGGAAACGCAGGTGCCGATCGACCGCGCGGGACGCATCGAGCGCATCGACGCCAGGCTGGCCGCCCGCGTCGGCCTCTTCACCGGCCGCTATCCCGGATTCCAGGAGGCGCGGCTGTTTCGCGCCGCGGACTCGAGCCTGGTGCTCGAGATCACGACCATCCAGAAGGGCCAGCTGACGCGGGAACGCCTCCCGCTCTCGGCCGCCGGCGCCGACTCGCTGCGCGCGCGGGTCACCATGCTGGTCGGCGCGCTGGCGCCCTCCGCGGCCGTCAACCAGGAGGGGCGCGTGTGGCTGCTGGTGAGCAGCACGCTGCTGGGCGTGAGCTTCTACGGCTGGGCGCTCCCGGTCGCGACCGACATGACGGACGGCCAGGTCATCGCCGGCACCTATCTGCTGACCGCGGGCGGGAGCTTCTTCCTCCCGTTCGCGGCGACCGGCACCCAGCCGGTCTCGTACGGCATGACCAACCTTGCGCTCTACGGGATGACGCGGGGGATCGTCCACGGCGTCCTGATCCACGATCTCGCGACCGGGCCAGAAGGCGGAGGGCGCGGCGCCACGGGGGCCGCGATGGGCGCGAGCATCGTCGAGGGTGTCGCGGGATACGCGTGGGCGCGCAAGGCGAACCTCAGCTCGGGCGCGGCGACCACCATCGCGAACCTGGGCGACTTCGGCCTGCTCAACGCGCTCGGGGCCTCCAATCTCGCCGACTACTACGACACCGGCCGCCAGCGCGACGGCTCGGCCGTCATGCTGCTCGGATCTGCCGCGGGGATGTTCGGTGGCGCCCAGCTCGCGGCGCATCGCGCCTACAGCTACGGCGACGCGACCGTCATGCGCGACGCGATATTGCTGGGAGTGTTCGCGGGGCTCATGGTGACGGACTGGTCCGTGCCGGAGGGGCACAAGCCGTTCATCCAGGCCGCGATGGTGGGCAGCGTCGTGGGGCTGGCCGCCGGCGATTTCCTGGTGCGCGACACCGAGTTCACGAACGGACAGTCGGTGATGGTCACGCTCGGCACGCTCGCCGGCGCCGCGGTGGGACTCGGGTTCGGCAACATCACGACGAGTCATATCGACGACAACGGCCGCTACCTGATGACGGCGAGCATGGTGGGCTCAGCGCTGGGATTCGCGGCGACCTATCGCTCGTTCCTCCGCGAGGCGAAGCGGGCGCAGACCGACCGATCGTCGTGGCGGCTCGAGCTCTCGCCCGCCGCGCTCGCGGTGAACGCGCCCGGCGTGTACCCGCTGCGCATCGAGTATCGGTACTGAGCGCGTCCCGCGCATGAGCCCCGCGCCACAGGCCGGCTACTCGAAGCGCAGCCGCATGGACAAGCTGGGCGTGAAGCCCGGCATGCGGGTCGCGTTGATCGGCGTGGAGGATTCCGATTTTCTCGCCGAGCTGCGCGAGCGCACGTCCGACATCGCCGTGGCGCGACCGCGGAAGCAGAGCGACCTCATCTTCCTCGGCGTCGAGGACGCGAAGCCGCTCGCGTGGCTCGCCACGCTCCGCCGCGCGATCCGGCCGGAGGGCGCGATCTGGACGATCTGGCCCAAGGGCCAGAAGCACATCGGCGAGGGCCTGATCCGCAGCGCAGCGCTCGCCCAGGGCCTCGTGGACGTGAAGGTGATCGCGTTCTCCGAGCGCCTGAGCGGGCTCAAGCTCGTGATCCCGCTCGCGCAGCGGCGGCGCTAGAAGCTGCTCGCGTTGATTTTCGTGTCGGCGTGCTCGAACGCCTTCTCGAAGCGCGCGTGCACCGCGCGCCCTTCCGCGTCCTTCTCCTGCCGGCGCAGGCTCTCCGAGAGACCGTAGAGCGACCAGCCGTTCTGGGGGTTGCGCCGCAGATCCTCGCGGTACACCGCGTCGGCCTCGGTCACGCGCCCCGCCAGCAGCAGCACCGCCCCCAGCTGATGCCGCGCCGGCGTGAGCCAATCGGGCGGCTCCGAGTACCTGGTCTGATCCTCGCCCGTCACCGCCGCGGTGAGCAGGCGAATCGCGTCGTCGAATTTCTCGCGCTTCGCCGCGATCATGCCGCCCAGCACGTTGGTCGCGATGTCGAGCAGCGCGCGAGCCGAGTTGATGTCTTCGAGCGCGTCGGCGGGCAGGCCCTTGCCGCGCGCGGTCAGGCTGTCGAGCTCGGCGGTCGCGGCGTCGAGCTTCCCCCTGGCCGCGAAGGCGAGTCCGCGCCCGTAGTGCCACATCGCCGCCGCGAAGTCGAGGCCCGGCGGCGGCGCGGGTTCCTTGAGCAGATCGTCCCACTGTCCGAAGCGCGCCTGCACCAGGACCGGCGTCATCAGGAAGATGTCGAAGCCCGGCATCTGGTAGAACATCTCGACCGGGATCTTCTCGAGGCTGAGCCGCGCGTAGTGCATCGCGTCGGCGGCGCGCCCCTGCGTCATCGCGGTGGCGGCCAGGAACTGCGCGTCGTGAGCCGCATACATCGGGTAGAAGCTCTCGGGCGGGATCGGCGCCGCCTTCGCCTCGTACTTCGAGTCCATCTCGACCGCGCGGCGGTTGGCCTCGAACGCCTCGTCGTAGCGCCCCACCCGCTCGTAGATGTGCGATGGCATGTGCGTCATGTGCCCGATCAGGCTGTTGCGGGCGCGCAGCCGGTCCGCCGATGGCACCGCCTTCTCGGGGTGCACCGGCTCCACCGCGTGGATGTAGTAGTGGTTCGCCCCCGGGTGGTCGGGATTGCGCGCGAGGATCTTCTCGAGCGTCGTGACGATCTCGTCGGTGCCGGGGTTCGGCTGGCCGTCGACCGTGTACAGGTCCCACGGCCTCAGGTCCATCATCCCCTCGCAGAACAGCGCGGCCACGTCATCGTCGTCTGGGAACTGCTCCATGACGCCGCGCATCGCGTCGGCGTATGCGGTGTCCAGCTTCTTCTGGTCGTCGGGATTGGCCGGCGCCGGGCTCGCGTAGCGCTTCGCGAGCGCCTCGATCAGCGCCTTCTCGACCGGGCTCGCCTTGGCCTCGAGCCTGCGCGCCTTCTGAACCGCCGCGTTCGCGGCCACCGTGCGCTCGGGAAGCGCGGGGATGTTGAAGTGCGGGCCGAGGCTGAGCGCCACGCCCCACTGGCACATCGCGCACTGGGGATCGGCGACGGTCGCCGCCTCGAAGGAGCGCTGCGCCTCCTGGAGGTTGAACCCCCACATGAAATTCATGCCCTGGTCGAAGAAACGCTGCGCGAGGTCCGACTTCGTGGAGATCGCGCGGTGATAGGGCCCGAGCCCCTCGAACATCGGGGCGGCGGTCATCCTCACGCCCGAGTGATTCGAGTGACTCATCGGCTGAGCCGTGCCCCGAGCCGGCAGCGCGGCGCTCAGGGTGAAGAGGGCGGTCAGCGTGAGAAACAGACGGCGACTCGATTGCATGGCTGCCTCGCTCGATCTGGACTGAACGCGTGGGGTGACGCTCGGCCGGATGGCGGGAAGTATTACCACACCGCGCGCGGAGTGTGACCGGCCTGCGCCTGTCCGGCGTCCTCGAGGTCGAGCCCCAGCCCGCGGTGGAGCAGGCGCACCGCGCGGTCCGCGTCCTCCTCGGCCGCGACGAACGAGAGGTTCACGCGGGAGGCGCCCTGCGAGATCATCTCGACGGCGATCCCGACCCCGCCCAGCAGCGTGAACACGTGGCCCGCCAGCCCCAGCTGACGCGGCGCGCCCTCGCCCACTACCGCGATCACCGCGAGGCCGCGCTTCACCTCGATGCGGCCGATCCCTTCGAGCTCGGCCACGGCCTCATCGAGACGCGAGACGTCGTCCACCGTCACCGAGATCGAGACCTCCGAGGTCGTGACGAGATCCACCACCACGTGATGCCGCCCGAACACCTCGAACACGCGCGCGAGGAATCCGTGCGCGAGCAGCATGCGCGACGACGCGATGGTGACGGCGGTGATGCCCTTCTTGCACGCGATAGATTTCACGCGCCAGCCGGCCTCCGCGGGCGCGGCGGTCGCGGTAACCAGCGAGCCGGGATCGCCGGGCCGCGCAGTGTTGAGCACGCGCACCGGGATCTCGCGCTCGATCGCGGGCAACAGCGTCTTGGGATGGAGCACCTTCGCGCCGAAGTATGCGAGCTCGCTCGCCTCCGCGAACGAGAGCCGCGGCACCGGCCTCGCCTCGGGGACGATCCGCGGATCGGCGGAGAGCATGCCGCTGGTGTCGGTCCAGATCTGGATCTCCTCGGCCCCGAGCGCCGCGCCGATCAGCGCCGCGGTGTAGTCGGATCCGCCGCGGCCGAGCGTCGTGATCCGGCCGTCGAGGGTGCGTCCGAGGAACCCCGTCACCACCGGCAGCGGCGGGCGGCGCGCCAGCGACTGCCGCAGGAGCGCGCCCGATTCGGGCGCGGGGTGGGCCGCGCCGAAGCGCTCGTCGGTCACGAGCCCCGCGTCGCCGGCGAGCATCGCGGTCGCGGGAACCCCCGCCTCGCGCAGCCCGGCCGCGAACAGCGCGGCGGAGAGCCGCTCGCCGTAGGCGAGCACGGCGTCGCGTTCGGCGGCGGCGAGCGGCGCGCGCGATGCGCGATGGCGCCCGGCTTCCTCGCGCCATGCGTCGATCAACGGCGCGATCTCGGCCGGGCTCACCCCCACCTCGCGCGCGAGCGCGACGTGGCGCTCCACGAGGCGATCCGCCAGCTCGGGGCGATGCTCGGGAGACCGGCAGAACTCGACGAGCAGGTTGGTGACGCCGGAGAGCGCGCTCACCACCACCACCGGATCGCGCGGCACGCGCTCGCGCACGAGTCCGACCGCGACGCGAAACGAATCGGGCACGCCCACCGAGGTGCCGCCGAATTTCATGACGATCATGCCGGCTCCGGGATCACGCGCGCCGCCAGCGGCCGCGAGGGCGCGAGTCTAGGCCGCATCCGCGCGGGATGGAAGCGCTCGCCCGAGCACAACTCGTCGGCGAGCGCGCGGGTGTGATTCAATGCCCGGCGATGCGACGACGCACGTTCATCGCCCGCCTCGCCACCGCGCTCGTGGCCGCGCTGCTGCCGCGCTTCGCGCGCGGGCAGGTCGCGCCCGCCGACTCCGCCTCCGCCGCGCCGCGCGACACCACCGCGGTGCCCGACACCACCTCCGCTGCGCCCGCCGGGCCGGCCCTCACGCTCGCCGCGGCCGGCGACACCACGCTCGGCTACAACCTCGAGGCTCACGTCGACGAGCAGCTCGCAGCTGGGGTCCCGCGCGAGCAGTTGTGGCCGATCTACTTCGCGGGCGTGCGGCCGGTGCTCGCGAGCGCGGATCTGGCCGTGGTCAATCTCGAATGTCCCTTCACCGAGCGCGGGGAGAAGCTCGTCAAGAACTTCAATTTTCGCGCGCGGCGCGAGCTGGTCGAGATTCTGAAATCGGGCGGCGTGGGCGCGGTGACGCTCGCGAACAATCACATGGTGGACTACGGGCGCGACGGGATCGACGACACCATCGCCACGCTCGATCGGGCCGGCATCGCGCACTTCGGCGCCGGCCGGAACCTCGGCGCGGCGCGCAAGCCGCTCATCGTCGAACGCGGGGGGCTGCGGCTCGGGCTCATCGGCTACTACTTCCAGGACGAGCGCGACATGCTCGAGCCCGAGGCGGTGTTCGCGACGAAGCATCGCGCCGGGGTCGCCGGGTGCTACCGGCGGCTCGACTGCATCCGGCGCCAGATCGAGGAGGACGTCCCGCGCCTCGTCGGGCGGGTGGACGCCGCGATCCCGTTCTTTCACTGGGGCAAGGAAGGCAGCTATGAACCCCGCGACTACCAGATCGAGCTGGCGCACCGGTGCGTGGAGCTGGGCTGCCGCGCCGTGCTGGGCTCGCATCCGCACCGGCTGCAGGGGATCGAGGTGTTCCGCGGCGCGCCGATCGTCTACTCGCTCGGCAACTTCGTGTTCGGCGGCAACAAGGATCCCGAGGACAAGCTCTCGATGATCGTGAAGCTGCGGATCGGCCCCGCCGGCGTGCTCGCGACCGAGGTGGTTCCGATCCAGGTCACGCGCTGGCCAGAGGCGCCGTTCCAGCCGTTCGCGCTGGAGGGCGAGGCGCGCGCCGCCGCGCTCGCCCGCATCGCGGAGCTTTCGGCGGGATTCCCGGAGACGCTGCCTCAGCTGCGGGGTTAGAAGGACGGTTGCGGCGCGCGCGCGCCGACCGCTACAATTTTGGGGCGTTCGATCGGGTCGGCCTTCCGGTAAGACCGTCCACCTCGCACCGGGAACCAACCCAAGACCTCATGCACCGCACCCTGCGCTCACTCCTGTTCGCCCTCGGCACCGCCGCCCTGGCGCTGCTCGTCTCAGACCATCCGGGCCGGGGCCTCGCGCGCGATCCCGACGCCGGCGACGCGCCTGCAGCTTATCCCTCCGACTGGTTCTTCATGCAGCGCAGCTTCCCGCTTCCGACGATCCCGAGCGGAAAGTTCGAAGCCGCCGTGCAGCAGGCGCGCGCCGATCGCGTGGCCGCCATGCGCGCGATCGACGACGAGGCGGGCACGCTCAGCTGGACGCAGGCGGGACCGGTCAACATCGGCGGCCGCGTCACCGCGATCGCGGCCCTGCCGGGCGGCGCGACCGTGTACCTCGGGAGCGCGAACGGCGGGGTGTTCAAGTCCACCAACTCCGGGGCCAACTGGGCGCCGGTGACGGACAACGCGTACGGCGCGTACTCGATCGGGGCGATCACGATCGATCCCCAGCGCACCAACGTGATCTACGCGGGAAGCGGCGAGTCGAACGGATCGGTGGATTCGTACGACGGCATCGGGCTCTACCGCTCGAAGAACTCGGGAGCGACCTGGGGCTACATCGGGCTCAAGGAAACCGCGCGCATCGGCCGGGTCGCGATCGATCCCGGCGACACCAATCGAATCTACGTCGCGGCGATGGGTTCGCAGTTCTCGACAGGTCCCGACCGCGGGCTCTACCGCACGGAGGACGGCGGCCTCAACTGGACGAAGACGCTGTTCGTGAACGACAGCACCGGCGCGTGCGACGTGGTGATCAATCCCGCGCATCCCGAGACGGTGTTCTGCGCGACGTGGGAGCGCGTTCGCCACCAGACCTATCGACGCGCGTACGGGCCGGGCTGCGGGATCTGGCGCAGCGTGAACCACGGGACGACGTGGACGCGATTGCAGAGCGGCCTGCCCGCGCCATCGGACGACGTCGGACGGATCGGGCTCGCGATCGCCGCCTCGCGCCCCTCGACGCTCTACGCCCAGATCATGTCGGGCACCTCGCTCGGCTACGTGGGGCTCGGCATGTACCGCACCCTCGATGGCGGGGACACCTGGGCGCGGCGCGATTCTCCATCGGGACTGTTCCCCGGAAACTTCGGAGGCTTCGCCTGGTACTTCGGCGAGGTGAAGGTGGACCCGACCAACCCCGACCGAGTCTTCGCGCTCGGCGTGGAGGCGCTGCTCTCGACCGATGGCGGCGTGAACTACGGGGACGTGACCGGCGCCTCGCACGTGGACCAGCACGCGCTGTGGATCGATCCGTCGAACCCGCTGCGGGTGTACCTCGGCAACGACGGCGGCTTCTTCTCGTCCTCGAGCGGCGGCGGCGCCTGGACCAAGTCGGTGGACCTGCCAATCACGCAGTTCTACGCGGGCACCGTCGCCGCGCTCAGCGGCACGCGCCTGCTGGGCGGCACGCAGGACAACGGCACGCTCGGCACCAGCGGCTCGACCAGCTGGAGCGTGCTGGGGATCGGCGGCGACGGATTCCAGTGCCTGGTCGATCCGACCAACACCAGCGTCGTGTTCGCGGAGTGGCAGTTCTGCTGCGACGGGAGCGGGCTGCGCCGGTCCACGAACGGCGGAACGTCGTTCTCGGCGGCGAGCGGGTTCATCGGCAGCGACCGCTACAACTGGAGCACGCCGATCGCGATGAACCCGCGCAATCACAACCTGCTGCTGGTCGGCAGCCAGCGCGTCTACCGCAGCACCAACAACGGCGTCAGCTACGCCGCGATCAGCGGCGACCTCTCGACGAACCCGGTCACGAGCCTCGTGTACGGCACGATCGCCACGCTCGAGATCTCGGCGGCGGACACCAACACGTATTACGCCGGCACCGACGACGGCAAGGTGTGGCGTTCGATCAATCGAGGCGCGATCTGGACCGACGTCTCGGCAGGACTGCCGGTGCGGTCGGTGACGCGCGTGAGCGCGGATCCCTCGCAGGCGAGCGTCGTGTACGCCACGCTCTCGGGCTTCGGGAGCGACGAGCACCTCCCCCACGTCTTCCGCAGCAGCGACCGGGGCAGCACCTGGGCCTCGATCTCGAGCGACCTGCCCGACGCCCCGGCCAACGACCTGCTGGTGGACCCGCTCGACTCCCAGACCCTCTTCCTCGCGACCGATGTCGGCATGTACGTCACCCGCAACCAGGGCGCCAGCTGGTTCCCGCTGGGGCAGGGAATGCCGGTCCAGACGGTGTTCGACCTGAGCCTGCACGCCCCGACCCGGACCCTGATCGCGGCGACTCACGGGCGTTCGCAGTGGAAGCTCGACCTCACGCAATTGCCGGTCGCGGCGCAGTCGCCGGCCGCGGTCACGCGACTCTCGCTGGGAACGCCGGTGCCCAATCCGAGCCGCGGCGAGGTTCGGCTCGCGCTCGAACTCCCCAGCGCAAGCTCGCTCAACGTCGAAGTCTACGATGTGATGGGACGTCGCGTGTGCACGCTCGCGCGCGGCCGATTCGACGCCGGTCAGCATCCGCTCACGTGGGATGGACGCGACGATCGCGGGCGGAGCGCGACGCCCGGAATCTACTTCGTTCGCGTGCGAGCGGACGGCGCGATGCTCACGCGACGGGTCGCGCGCATCGAGTGACACGCGGCATTTCCTCTCACCCCGCGTCACGCGAGCGCGACCCGAGTCGAGCGTTCCGCGCGACGAACTCCGAGGTGACCGAGCCGACGATCGTTTCACCCGCAATTGACGCGGCCCGGAATATGCTTGCGTTTCGCCCGCTCCAGACGGGGCTGGAAGCGCTCCCTGCTCGAAAAAAACCTTTGAATATGCGGGCGCGCCTGCTATACCCGCGTGCGGCTAGGACACAACGCGTGTCCGTCCGTTCCGTCGCTCGTACCTTCGTAGGGAAAGGAAGGCCAATGGGCAAGATGATGACGAAGTCGCAGGTTGCCGGCTACATCGCCGACAAGTTCGAGCTCACCAAGAAGCAGAGCACGCTGATCCTCGAGGAGCTCGCGATTCTGGCCGCGAAGCAGGCGAAGCATGGCTTCGTGTTCCCCGGCGTCGGCAAGCTCGTCGTGGTGAAGCGCAAGGCCCGCATGGGTCGCAATCCGCAGACGGGCGAGGCCATCAAGATTCCGGCCAAGACCGTGCTCAAGTTCCGGATCGCGAAGGCCATGAAAGAGCTCGCGTTCAAGTAGATCCAATCCGACTTGCGGAGGGCCCCGGGTGAATTGCCCGGGGCCTTTTTGCGTAAGGCGGCGGGCGCGGCTGCCGATAACTCCGTGTGATCCGCCCAGAGCCCATGGACCGCCATCCGATCGACCTCGATCTCCTGCTCGGGGATCCCTTCGTGCGCGTTTCCCACACCGGAGAGACCCTCGAGCACAACCGCGCGTTTCTCGAGCTCGCCGAGCACTGCGGGGCGAGTCCCGAGCTGCGGCAGGTCTTCGGGCCGGCGGTCGTTCCGCTGCTGGAGCAGGCGGCGCGCGAGGGTCGCACCTGCGCGTTTCTGCCGCTCGCGCGCGGGCCGGAGCCGCGCCGCACCTATCGCATCGCGCTCACCTCGGGCGGGCCGCGCGCGTCGATCGCGGCGCTGCTGGTGGACGTGAGCGACGAGATCGCATGGCGCCGCCAGCTGTTCGAGCGCAACCGCGACCTCACCGTGCTCAACGACATCGGCGCGGCGGTCTCTTCGACGCTCGATCTCGACGCGCTCGCGCGCCGCATCTACGAGCAGGCGGGGCGCATCATGCGCACCCACAACTTCTACATCGCGCTCCACGACCGCGAGACCGACACGATCGTCTTCCCGATCTACATCGAGGACCAGGCGCCCCGCAAGCTCTCGCAGCGCCCGTTCGCGAACGGGCTCACCGAGCACGTGCTGCGCACCCAGCGTCCGCTGCTGCTGTCGGGCGACGTGCTCGCCCAGGCCCGGGCGCTCGGCGCGGATCCGATCGGCAGACCCTCGTGCGCCTACCTCGCGGTGCCCATGCTCTCCGACGGCGAGGCGGTGGGCGTGATCGCGCTCCAGGACTTCGAGAGCGCGGAGGCCTACACCCAGCACGACCTGGAGGTGCTCACGATCGTGGCCGGACAGGGCGCGGCGGCGGTTCGCAACGCCCGGCTGTTCGCCGACACCCGCACCGCCTACCTCGAGCTCTCGCAGGCGCAGCAGCGCCTCCTCGAGAGCGAGCGCCTGCGCGGCATCACCGAGACGGTCGGCGCGCTGAACCACGAGGTCAACAACCCGCTCGCGGCGATCGCGGGAAACGCCCAGCTGCTGCTGCGCGGCGCATACCGGCTGAGTGACGAAGTGCGGCAGAAGGTCGAGAGCATGCTCGAGGGTGCGCGGCGCATTCAGCGCGTCACCGGGAAGATGGCGACGCTGATCCAGGCGACCTCGTCGCCCTATCCGGGGCAGGGCGTGATCCTCGACGTCGAACGCTCGGTCTCGCGCGACGAGCTGGCCGATCCGCCGGTCGGTCCGGATCCCGCGGCGGCCGAGGCGCTGGGCGGCCCGATCGCGCCCGCGCGCCCGCGCCCCGCCGAGGCGCCGGCTCCCGCCGCCGCGCCAGATCCCGGCGACCCGCCGACGAGCTGATCGAGGGGTCGCGCGCGATACTGACCGCGCGGGATGGATCCGGCGCGCTCTGCCGTTGCGGCCGGGACGAATTCTCTGGCACCATGCCGCGTCCCGAACCCATTCCCGGAGGCCCGCCCCATGCGACCCGTGTCCCGCGCCGTCCCGTTCGCGCTCGTCTGCATCGTCCTCGCCGTGCTCGTCCTGGTTTCGACGCGACCCTCGGCGGCGGCCGACCGATTCGCGATTCATGCCGCGCGCCTGATCGACGGGCGCGCGGGCGCCGCGCGGGGCCCGGTGTGGGTGGTGATCGCGGGCGACACCATCGCCTCGCTCGAAACCGCGGCTCCCGCCGGAATGCGCGTCGTGGATCTGGGCGACGCCACGCTGCTGCCCGGCCTCATCGACTGTCACACGCATCTCAGCTCGCGCGTCGGAATCGGGCCGGTCGAGCGCTTCAAGAGCACGACCGCGCGCAGCGCGATCGCCGGGGTGAACAACTGCCGCAACGCGCTGATGGCGGGCTTCACCGCCTGCCGCGACGTGGGCGGCGGCGAGAAGGTGGATGTCGGGCTGCGCGATGCGATCAATGCGGGCGAGATCGTCGGCCCGCGCATGCTGGTCGCGACCTGGTCGCTCTCGATGACCGGCGGCCACGGCGACCGCGAGAACGCCGTGGACTACCATTGGTGCAACGATCTCGCGACCGGCGTGGTGGACGGCGTGGACGCGGTGCGCAAGCAGGTGCGCTTCAACATCCAGCAGGGCGCGGACGTGATCAAGATCCTCGCGAGCGGCGGCGTGCTCTCCCCCGGCGACAACCCGCAGAGCACCGGCTTCACGTTCGAGGAGATGAAGGCGGCCGTGGACGAGGCCAACCGCCTCGGGCGACAGGTCGCGGCCCACGCGCACGGCAAGCAGGCGATCATCTGGGCGAGCAACGCCGGCGTGCGATCGATCGAGCACGGCTCGTACATGGACGACGAGGCCGCGCGCGTGCTCAAGAAGAACGGCACGTGGTACGTGCCGACGCTCTACGTGGTCGAGCCCATCCTCGCGCCCGGCAACCCGCTCAAGATCCAGGACGAGAACCTCGCGAAGGCGCGCGAGGTGCGGGTCCACATGCGCGCCGCGTTTCACAGCGCGATGAAGGCCGGCGTGAAGATCGCGTTCGGCACCGACGCCGGCGTGTTCCCGCACGGCGACCAGGTACGCGAGTTCAAGATCTACGTGGACGAAGGCATGACGCCGATGCAGGCGATCCAGACCGCGACCCTGCGCGCCGCCGAGCTGATCGGCTGGGAGACGAAGGTGGGCACCATCGAGCGCGGCAAGTACGCCGATCTGGTCGCGGTCGCCGGGGACCCGCTCCGGGACATCACCGAGCTGGAGCGCGTGAAGTGGGTGATGAAGGGCGGGGCGATCGTGAAGGACCAACTCCAGAAGTAGGAAATGACGCGCCCGCCGGACGTTTGCCCGCCGGGCGCGTCTTCCTGGACGCCGTGATCCAGCGCCCGCGCGACACCTACCTCACCAGTGCCGCCTTCCTGATCGTCGCGAGACGGCGCTCGCTCACCAGCGAGCGGGCCTCGAAGCGGATGAAATAGATCCCTGCGCCGAGCGGCCGGCCGTCGCGGTCGCGGCCCTGCCAGACGCATGATTGCCGCCCGGGCTCGAACGTGCGATCGAGCGGCCTCGCGACCTCGCGGCCCATGAGATCGAACACCGAGATGCGCACCAGGCTGTTCTCCGGCAGCTCGAACGCGATGCTCGTCTCGTCCCGGAAAGGATTCGGGGCGCTCGGCTGCACCGCGAACTCCGCCGGCAGATCGGTCCGGGTCATCATCGTGGGAGCCATGCCGGGCTTCGACTCGCCACCCTGGACGATGATCACTCCGCAGGCGAGTGCCGTGATCGGCGCGTCGCCGTCGGGCGCGCCGTGCTGATTGTCGTAGATCGGCTGCCCGTCCGAGCGCCGCCAGATCCTCATCCGCAGCTTGTCCGGCCCGCCGCCCACCGCGCGGCTGCCATCGATCGCCGAGAGCACGAAGCCGTAATCACCCTTGCCGTTGATCGTGCCCCGGCCCGTGAATTGCCCCATGGACGCGGTCACGACCAGCCAGTCGTAGGTCGAGCTGTGGAAGTAGAGGTTGCCGACGCAGTACAGGAATTCCGTCACGCCATCCGGCACGGTCGCGCCCTTCTTGTACTTCGACACGAATCCGAACAGCGCCTGACCGGTGAGCGCGGGATTCGCGACATACGCTCCGGCCGGCGAGTTGATCCACCCGGCGCCGATCACGTAGCCCGCGTTCGGATCGTAGACCACGACCATCGCGTTGACGGTTCCGATCTGCGCCGCGGTGCCCGATGCCAGGTCGTCGTCGGTCACGGTCAGCTTCACCATGTAGACTCCGGCCGCCGTAAACGTGTAGCTCGCGGCGACCGAATGCGCGGACTCGTTCACGACCCCCGGCGTGTTGATGTCGTTGAAGGACCACTGCGCCGTGTGCGTGTCGCCCGAGCCGGAGTCGCCGAAGGTGCCGGTGAAACTAACCGGCACGCCGACGCGCACCACCGTTCCGACCACCGGGCCGGTGATCGCGACCGTGGGCGCCACGTTGTTGACCGTGACGTCCGCATCGCCGGTGGTGACGCCTCCCACGCCGTCGTCCACCGAGACCCGGAGCGTGAATGCTCCATTGTCGGTCGTCGCCCACGTGACCGCCCCGGTGTGGGCGTCGATCATCGATCCCACCGGCGAGGGCGGAACCAGCGAGAACGTGAGCGTGTTGGCCGGCAGATCGGGATCGGTCGCAGTCGCCACGAATGCGACGTGCGCGCCCTCGTTCACCGTGATCGGAAGCGGCACCGACACCACCGGCGGGAGATTCCCTTCCGCGACGGTGATCGTGCACTCCTTCACGCTGCTGAGCGGTGGATTGCCAGCGTCCGTCACGACCACTCCGATCGGATACGCCCCCGGTCCCTGCGCCTCGGTCGGCGTCCAGGTGAGCAAGCCGGTCGCTGCATCGATCGCCGCTCCCTCCGGCGCACCGGCCTCGAGCGCGAACGCCAGGTGATTTGCGGGAATGTCCGGATCGCTCGCATCCACCGTCATGCTGAAGAGCGTGCCCTCGGGAATGGTGCGGTCGTTGAACCCGGCGATCACCGGCGCCGAGTTCACCTCGTTGACGTGGATCGAAAACGTCTGCTCAGCGGTGAGCGGCGGCACGCCGTTGTCCACGACCTGCACCGTGACCGCGTAGTCGCCCGGCCCCTCGGCTTCGGTGGGAGTCCAGGTGAGGGTCCCATTGCCCGCGTCGATGGCCATTTCAGGCGGGGCACCCGGGCCGACTGAGAAGGTCAGGCTGTTGGATGGAGTGTCGTCCTTGTCGTGAGCACTCGGCCTGAGGCTCCACTCGGCTCCCTCATCCACGTTCTGATCGGCGATCGGGGAGAGGTGCGGCGCCATGTTCGTCTCGTTCACGTGAATCTTGAATTTCTTCCTATCCGTGAGCGGCGGGCCGTCGTTGTCGGACACTTCGACGTCCACCTCGAAGACTCCGGGACCCTGGGCTTCGGTCGGTGTCCACGTGAGGAGGCCGGTATTCTTGTCCAGGGTCGCCCCCGGCGGGCCCTTGGCGAGCTTGTACGTCAGCGCGTTGGGCGGCAGATCGGGATCCGTCGCGGGAATCGGGTAGCTCATCGTCGTCCGCTCATCGACCGTCTGGTCCTCGACAGCGAGGACGGGCGGCTGGTTCACCTCGTTGACGTGAATGGTCACGGAGTCCTCGCCCGAGAGCGGCGGGATGCCGTCGTCCGTCGCCCGCACCCTGAGGACGTAATCCCCGGGGCCTTGCGATTCGTCGGGTGTCCAGACGATGAGGCGGTGTTCCGCATCGAGCGTTGCGCCGGCCGGGGGATCCACGAGCGTCACCGTCACCGCGTTCGTGGGGATGTCCGGATCCCCTTCCCTGTAGCCGAGCGTGAAGAGCGTCCCCTCGTCGACTGGACCGTAGGGGGGTAGCGGTGGTTCGTGCACAACAACACCCTTTTCGAACTTCACCGTGGGCGCCCGATTGACCTCGCCGACATGAATGCTGAACTGCTGCTCGGCGGAGAGCGGCGGGGTGCCGTCGTCGGACACAACGATCTTGGCGACGTAATCACCCGGGCCCTGGCTCTCGTCCGGGTACCAGCTGAACTCGCCAGTGCTCGCATTGATCGACGATCCCGGCGGCGCGTCCTCGCCGAATGAGTACGTCAGCGATTGCGCCGGCAGATTGGGATCGGTCGCGGTCGCCGTCAGCGAGAGCGTCGTCTCCTCATCCACCACCTGATTCGCGATCGGGTTCAGCGTCGGCGGCCCGTTGACCTCGTTGACGTGGACAGCGAACGACTTGTCTGCCCACATCGGCGGGCTGCCGTCATCGCTGGCCCGCACCGTGACGGTGTAATCCCCCGGCCCCTGCGCACTCGTGGGAGTCCAGCTGAAGATGCCGGTCGTGGGGTCGATGGCCGCGCCCTCCGGCGGACTCACCAGCGAGTACGCCAGCGTTTGCGCCGGCAGATCGGGATCGGTCGCGGTCGCCGTGAGCGAGAGCAGCGTCCCCTCGTCGACGGCCTGGTCCGCGATCGCCGCCAGCACCGGCGGCTGGTTGACCTCGTTGACGTGAATGTTGAACGTCTTCGAGTCGGTCAGCGGCGGGCCGTCGTTGTCCGAGACGTCCACCGTCACCGGGTAATCGCCCGGCCCCTGCGCCTCGGTCGGTGTCCAGCTGAAGAGGCCGCTGCCCGGGTCGATAGTTGCGCCCGACGGCGCGCCCGAGAGCGTGAACTTCAGCGTGTTGGCCGGCAGGTCGGGATCGGTTGCAGTCGCGCTGAACGAGAGCGGTTGCTCCTCGTCCACCGTCTGGTCCGCGATCGGATTCAACGTCGGCGGCCGGTTCGCTTCCTTGACGTGCACGGTGAACGACTTGGAGTCGGTCATCGGCGGCCCGTCGTTGTCCGACACCTTCACCGTCACCAGGTAGTCGCCCGGTCCCTGCGCCTCGAGGGGCGTCCACTTGAACAGGCCGGAGTTCGACTCGATGGTCGCGCCCGACGGTGCCGACGTGAGTGAATAGCTCAGCGTGTTGGCCGGCAGGTCCGGATCCGTCGCCGTCACCATGAGTGAGAGCGTCGTCTCCTCGTTCACGGTCTGATCCGCGATCGGCACCAGCACCGGTGGCTTGTCGACCTCATTCACGTGCACGCTGAACGACTTGGAATCGCTGAGCGGCGGCGTCCCGTTGTCGGTGGCGGTCACCGTAATCGGGTAGTCGCCCGGCCCCTGCGCTTCGGTCGGCGTCCAGTTGAACAATCCGCTCACGGGATCGATCGAGGCTCCGGCAGGAACCCCTCCACCACCCGAGGTCACCAGCGTCAGCCCCGAAATCGGCGCGTATCCGGTGGGACCCACGAGCGTGGCCATGCCCGTGAAGGGCGCGGTGAACCGATAGAGCCGGCCTCCGTCGTCCCGGTCCGAACCGGCGTAGAGATTGCCGTCGGGGCCGAACTCGAGACTGCCGGCCTGGAAAGTCTGAACGGGGCCGATCTGCGTCGCGACCCCGGTCGACAGGTTGATCGTCACCAGCTTCGTGTTGCCACTGGTCCCGCAGCCGGTGATTCCGTACATCGTGCTCGTGGCCGCGCTCCAGGCGAGCCCCGAGATCGGACTCATCCCCGTCGCCCCGATCGCGGTGGTGGCGCCGGTCACGGGGTCGAGGATGAAGAGTGTGGAAGGCCCGCACGCATAGGTGATGCCGGTGCCGTAGAGCGTGCTGCCCACATACTCCAACCCATTGAATGCGTTCCCGTCGGTCGTGGGCCCCGAAACACGCGCGCAGCTGGCGGGGTCGAAGCCGCCGATGCGGAAACTGCCATCCGACTCCTGCGCCCAGAGCCGCCCACTCGAAGCGTCGTACTCGATCTCCGTCGAGCTGGCGGGAAGCTGGCAGACGAGAGTGGGCTGGCCCGTCGTCAGGTTGAGCGTGAAGAGATGCCCCACGTTGTCGGACCCATACATGACGCCCTGCCCGCCAAAGAGCGAGTAGCTCAGGGGCTGGTGCGGCACGTCGGGATCCGTCGCGTGTGCCATGAGGCTCAGGTTCGTCTCCTCGTTGACGACCTGATTGCCGATCGGGTCGAGCACCGGAGGCCGGTTCCCTTCCTCGACCTGCACGGTGAAGGACTTCGAATCGGTCATCGGCGGACCATCGTTGTCGGACACGACGACCGTGATCGTGTAGAGGTTCGGCCCCTGCGTGCTGGTCGGCCTCCAGGTGAAGTTGCCGCTGCTCGGCTCGATCGCCGCCCCCGACGGTGCGCCCGGGCCGAGCGAGTAACTCAGCGTGTTGGCGGGCAGATCGGGATCGGTTGCGGTCGCGATGAACGTCAGCAGTTGCTCCTCGACGACCACCTGGTTCGCGATCGGGTTCAGCGTCGGCGGCCGGTTGACCTCGTTCACATGCACGCTGAACGACTTGGAATCGCTCAGCAGTGGGGCGCCGTTGTCGGAGACGGACACCGTGATCGAGTAGTCGCCCGGGCCCTGCGCCTCCGTGGGAATCCACGAGAAGAAACCGTTCGCGGGATTGATCGAGGCGCCCGCCGGGATGCCTCCGACCAGTGAATAGGTCAGGGGCTGGGGCGGCACGTCGGGATCCGTCGCGTGTGCCATGAAGCTCAGGTTCGTTTCTTCGTTGACGATCTGATTGCCGATCGGGTCGAGAATCGGGGGCCGGTTCCCGGCGGAGGAGGAGGCGAACACCTGGATGCGGATGTTAAGCAGGTCCACCACATAGACACTTCCGGCCGCGCCGGTGGCGACGCCAAGCGGATTGTTGAACTGGCCGTCGCCGCTGCCGAACGACCCCCACTTGGTAAGAAAGGTCCCTCCACCTGTGAACTTCTGGACGCGGCTGTTGTCGCGGTCCGTCACGTAGAGGTTGCCGGCCGCGTCGGTGGTGAGGGCATATGGAAAGCTGAACTGCCCATCGCCGCTGCCGGACGAGCCCCATTTGGCAATGAACGCCCCGCCGCTGGTGAACTTCTGGATGCGATTGTTGGCGAAGTCCGCCACGTAGACGTTGCCGGCCGCGTCAGTGGCGACGCCAAGCGGATTGTTGAACTGGCCGTCGCCGCTGCCGAACGACCCCCACTTGGCAAGAAACGTCCCGCCGCTCGTAAATTTCTGGATGCGGTTGTTGCCCGCGTCCGCCACGTAGACGTTGCCGGCCGCATCGGTGGCGACGCCATTTGGAGAGTGGAACTCCCCGTCGCCGCTGCCGATCAAGCCCCATTTGGCAATGAACGCCCCGCCACTCGTGAACTTCTGGATGCGGTTGCCGTTCATTTCCACCACATAGACGATGCCGCCCGCGCCGGTAGCGACGCCGCTTGGACTGTTGAACTGCCCGTCTCCGCCGCCGCCCGAGCCCCACTTGGTGAGAAAGGCCCCACCGCCCGTGAATTTCTGGATGCGGTTGAAGGCCACATCCGTCACGTAGACATTGCCCGCCCCGTCGGTGGCGACGCCAAACGGACTGTTGAACTGCCCGTCGCCGCTTCCCTGCGAGCCCCACTTCATCACGAACGCCGGCGGTGGCTCGGGCGAGTCGGTGAACGTGGTCTGCGCGGCGAAGCCCGAGAGCTGACCCAACGCCTCGAGCGTGAACCGCACGCCTTCCGCGCCCTCGGGCACGACGAATTCACGGTTGGAGATGACGCCGTTGCCATCTGCCGACGCCATCAGCATGACCGGCGGTTGGCGCGGCGGATCTTCGGTGAACGTCAACGAGACGCCCTCACCCGGCACCCAGCCGGCGCCGGTCACGAGGACCGTGTCGCCCGGCGCGTAGTCGCTCCGGTCGGTGCTGACCGTCGACTGGCCAAGGGCTGACGACACGCCCATGCAGGTGAGCAGCACGAGAAATAGACTCGCCGTCGCGGCGCTTCGCGCGACGTTGAAGCGCTTGGGCAAATTCACGGCAGTAGCCCTCAGGCGGGCGAGAAGGCGTTCGCGCCCGGGGCGTCCGGCGGCGTGGGACAAGGGAACGGCTGTCTGGAGTTGGTCGCGCGCGGTGTGCGCGTGGATCGTGTGCTTACGCGGGTCGTTCGAGTGCCTGCCCCGTGTGAGACGCCTGCCGGCGGGCGCCAGGGGTCGTGGGGTCGGGGGTCGATCGCGGGAGCGGCACGGCGTGCCGTTCACGCGAGCGACGGCGAAGGCCACGATGATGGCGTCCCGATTCTAGAGCGCGATCTGCGGCGCGGAGAGCCCGCCTGGCCCGCGCGCCGACACAACGCGGGCGCGCGTCCGGGCAAGGATTGGACCATCGCGAAACAGCCGGCTGCGGCGCGTCAGCGGAAATGTAAGTGCATGTCAGAACGCATGCGGCCGAGGCGCACTCTACGCACCCGCCACGCGGCGGCTGACAACCGGGCACGCCAGCCGTGACCGCAGCATGTCACGGCGTCAGCATACGCGCTCTTGCGCGGCTCGCGGTGGGATCACACGAGGGAATCGAACCGTGGCCTGCGGACGACGCCAGCGTGGGCCGATCGGAGGATTTGATATTCTCCGGCAGTCGTATTCGATATTCGACTCCCGCGCCCAGCAAGATGCGCCCCCGGTCGCGCTCTCGGCGCCCGGTCGCTCGAGCTACCGCGTCCCCATCCCCAGCACCGCCTCTCCCCCGGCCGCGGTGAAGGCGGCCTGCGCGTCGCGATGGCGTTCTTCGGCTCGCTTCAGGATGCGCGTGAAGCGCGGATCGGTGCGGAGCGGATCGAGCCACGCATCGCGCTTGAACGCGGGGTAGCAGAAGAACCCGCCCTCCACCGCGCGCTCGAAGCGATCGAGCGCGGCCCCGCGCGCGCCGAGGCGCGAGAGGGAACGCGCGAGCAGATACCAGCCCTCGGGATCCGCGAAGCCGGTGCCGTCCATCTGCTCGGCGGCCGCGAGGCATTCTTCGCGCTGGCCGGTGTACGTCGCGCGGTAGGTGGTCGCCAGCATCCGCGCCGCGGCGTGGATGTTGGTGGTCTCCATCTCGCGCACGATGCGCAGCGCCTCGTCCTCGCGCCCCAGCTCGTAGAGCGCGAGCGCTTCGTTGTAGCGCGGATTCTGGTCGGCGGTCTCGAGGGCGCGGCCGAAGTCGCCGAGCGCGTGGTAGGTGAAGCTCACGCTGGTGAGCGCCGCGGGATCGAGCCGGCGGGCCTGCGCGTCGGCCGCAACCGAGGCTTCGAGCAGCCCGCAGTAGCGGCAGGTGAGCACCAGGCCCGAGAAGAGTTCGGGATCGGCGCGGTGCGCGGCCGCGCGCTTCACGAGCCGCGCCATCGCGTCCTTCGCGCGGCCCAGCTCGGCCTCGAGGCTCGCGTACAGATTGTGCGCGATCGAGAGATCCGGATTGATCTCGAGCGCACGCTGGAAAGCGGCCTCGGCGCGCGCGCGATCCTCGAGCGCGCCCTTGTCTCCGTACTTCGACAGCACGCGGTACACGCGGCCGAGCCGCGCCCAGGCCGGCGCGTAACGCGGGTCCTCCTCGAGGCAGCGCAGGTACAGATCGCGCGCCACCGGCCACTGCGAGGATTCGACGTAGAGCTGATTCGCCCGCAAGTAGTACTCGTAGGCCGCGGGGCTCGCCGGCACGTCGTGCTTGAGCTGCTTGTGCTCGCGCGCGGTGAGCGGAATGGCGAGCGCCTCGACGATGCGGGCCGCGAGGTCGTCCTGAAGCTGGAAGATGTCGCGCAGCAGCCCCTGCGCGGTGTGCGTGCACACCACCGTTCCGCCCGGCGCCTCGACCAGCTGCGCGTTGACCCGCAGCTGATCGCCGGCGCGCAGCAGCGTGCCGATCAGCACCGCGTCGACCTCGGCCCCGGCCGCGATCGCCTCGAGGTCGGGCGTCTCGCCGACGAAACGCGCGGCGGTGATGGTCGAGCGCACCACCAGCGATTCGAGCCCGGAGAGCGAGCTGGTGATGGCGTCGGCGAGGCTGATCGCGAGGAAGTCGGTCTCGGGGTCGGGCCTGAGAATGCGGAACGGCAGCACGATCAGCCGCGTGAGCGATCGCGCGCGCGCGGTCTCGCCGGTCTCTCCGGTCTCGCCGAGCAGCAGCGCGGCACGCAGGTCCTGCGCCATCGCGTCCGCCGAGGCGTATCGCTCTTCGGGCCGCTTGGCGAGCGCGCGGTGAATGGTGCGATCCACCGCCACGATCCCGGGCGAGCCCATCAGCGCCGGCGGTTGCTCGTGCGTGACCGCGTGCAGCACCTGCATCACGGTGTCGCCGCCGAACGCCGCCTTGCCGCTCAACATCTCGAACATCACGGCCCCCGCCGCGAACACGTCCGCGCGATGATCGGCCGGGTGTCCCAGGATCTGCTCCGGCGCCATGTAGCGCGGCGTCCCCAGCACCGTCCCCGGCTGCGTGATCCCGGTCTCGCTCAGCGTCCCCGCCCCCGCTCCCGCCGCGCTCCGCGCCAGCCCGAAGTCCAGCAGCTTCACCCCGTGCGGCGTCAGAAACACGTTCGAGGGCTTCAGGTCCCGGTGCACGATCCCGCGCCGATGCAGCGCGTCCAGCGCCGCCAGCATCGCCAGCCCGATCTGCGCCGCCTCCGCCAGCGCCAGCGGACCGCGCTCCAGCCGGCTCGCCAGCGACTCCCCTTCCAGCAGCTCCATCGCGATGAACAGTGCGCCCTGCTCTTCCCCGATCTCGTACAGCTGGCAGACGTTCGGGTGGTTCACCCGCGCCGCCGCCCGCGCCTCGCGCCAGAAGCGCTCGCGTGCCCGCGCGTCGCTCGCGCCGTCGCGGATCATCTTGATCGCCACCGGCCGCTCGAGCTGCTCGTCGTGCGCGGAATACACCACCCCCATCCCGCCCTCGCCCAGCTTCTTCTCGATCCGGTAGCGTCCGATCCGTTCCACGATCCTCAAGACTCCGGGAATTCGCCCGTCTCATGACGGCGATGTGATTCCGGTGGGCGCCCGCGCGTGGGGCGCGCGAGCGGCGGCGATTATCGCACCGGAGGCGGCCCCGGTGCACGCGCTCGCCCCGGGCGCTCGCGGGCGCCGCCGGCGCGGGCGTTCCCGCGAGTTCCCGCTGGCCGGACCCGTGCGGATGGTGTACAAACGCCGCCTCATGGAAGCCACCGCGAGCGGAATCCAGATCGAGGGCCTGAGCAAGACCTACCGGCGCGGCAACGTGCGCGCGCTCGACAACGTCTCGCTCACCGTGACCGCCGGCGAGGCGTTCGGCGTCATCGGGCCCAACGGCGCCGGCAAGACCACGCTGGTGGGCTGCCTGCTCGGATTCCTGAGGCCCGACTCCGGGCGGATCACGATCGATGGCCACGCGCCAGACGACCTCGCGGTGCGCCGCGTGACGGGCTACCTGCCCGAGCGCCTGGTGCTCGATCGCTGGATGACCGGGCTCGAATTCCTCACCTACCATCACGCGCTCGCGGGGCTCGCGCCCGGCGGGCGCCGCGAGCAGGCGACCGAGGCGCTCGCGCGCGTGGGCCTCGCCCCCGAAGCGGGCGGTCAGGCGATCCGGCGCTACTCGCGCGGCATGCTGCAGCGGCTCGGGCTCGCGCAGGCGCTGCTCGGCGCGCCGCGCTACGTGTTCCTCGACGAGCCGATCTCGGGGATCGACCCGGCCGGCGTGCTGCTGTTCCGCCGCCTGCTCGGCGAGATGCGCGCGAGCGGCGCGACCCTCATCGTGAACTCGCACCAGCTCGACGAGGTCGAGCGCATCTGCGATCGCGTCGCGTTCGTGAAGGGCGGCCAGGTGCAGTCGATCGAGACGATGTCGGCCGGAGCCGAGTCCACGCGCGTGATCGCGGTGCGATGGGCGGCGAGCTCCGATCCGGAGGCGATCGCGGCCGAGCGCCTCGGCGCGCTCGCCGCCGGCTCGGGCGCCTCGCTGCTCGAGGTGCGCCCGCCCGCCGCGCGCTTCTCGGTGGCCGACGACGACACCGCCGCGCTGCTCATCCAGACGCTGCTCGCAAGCGGCGTGCGCGTGGTCGAGGCCACGCCCGAAGGCGGGCGGCTCGAGCGGTTGTTCGTGGAGCCGGCCACGGAGGCCGCGCCATGAACCAGACGCTGTTCGCCGCCGCGATTCGCCAGCGCGCGCAGAGCCCGCCGCGCCTCGCGCTGGTGCTGGGTTTCTTCACGCTGCCGCTGCTGCCGATGGCGTTCGTTCATGGCATCGGCCTGCTCCCGCTCCAGACCGCGGCCGCGTACGCGTTCATCCTCGGCGCCGGGATCATCGGCCAGGATTTCTCGGCGGGCACGCTGCAGCTGCTGTTCGCGCGGCCGGTCTCGCGCGGCGAGTACGTGGTGAGCCGCTGGCTCGCGATCGGCGCCGCGGTGACGTCCCTGGTCCTAATCCAGATCGCGATCGGGAGCGGGCTGCTCGCCGCGCGCGGCGAGACCCCTCCGCCGAGCGCGCTCGCGCTGTTCGCGGGCACGCAGATCCTGTCGGGATTCGGAACCGTCAGCCTGCTGCTGCTGCTCTCGAGCTTCCTGCCCGGGATCGGCGATATCCTCGGCGTGATCGTGCTGGGGCTCGCCGCGCAGGGCGTGCAGATCGCGGGCAGCCTGTTCCACGCGCCGTGGGTGGTGCGCGCGGGGGTCGAGCTGTCGCGGTTCGCGGCCCCGGCGCTCGATCTTTCGCAGGTGTTCACGGGCGGACCGGTTCCGTGGTTCGACGTGGCGTCCTACTTCTCGACGGTCACGCTCTGCCTCGCGCTCGCGATCGTGATCCTGAACCGGCGGGAGCTGTCGTATGCCAGCGACTGACGGCGCCCGTTCGCGCTCGAGCCGCGCGACGCCGGTGACGCTGCTCGCGATCGCGGGCGCGCTGCTCGCCGCGCGCGTGACGCTCGGCATCGTCGAGCACGTGCGGCCGGTCGAGCGCCCCGACCTCGTCGAGTGGCGCGATCCGGGTGCGGGCGAGGCCGAGGCGCGCGTGCACGGGAAGCTCGTGCTCTACTGCTTCACCGACGAGCGCTCGGACCCGTGCCGGCAATTGAGCCGCGAGGTGTTCGGCGACCCGATGGCGGCGACGAGCATCAACGAGCATTTCATCCCGGTGCGTGTGCTCGACTCGAAGCGCGCCGGCGGCCACAACCCGCCCGGCGTCGAAGCGCTCGAGGCGCGCTTCGGCGTGAAGCAGCTGCCGACGCTGGTCGTGGTCTCACCCGACGGCGCGCACTCCCAGATCCAGGCGGGATACGGCGGCGCGCTCGCGACGCGGCAGTTCCTCTCGCAGGCCACGGCGATGGTGATGATGCCGGGGCGCGGCTTCCGCATGCGCATCGGCGGGCCGCCGGACTCGATCGGCGGCGGCGCCGACAGCACGATCGGACGCTAGCGGATCGCGACCGGCTCCTTCGCGGGCGATGCCGCGAAGCGTTCGATCTGCCGCGCGAGCTCGCCGGGCCGGTCGAGCATGATGAAGTGCCCGCAGCCCTCGATCCGCGACGACTTGAGCGACGGCACCTGATCGTAGCCCAGCGCCTTCGCGGTCACCGGCCACGCCTCGTCCTTCGGCCACGAGCGCTCGGCGAGCACCGCCAGCAGCGGCGACATGAGGTGCCGCATGCGCAGCGAGATGTCGAGCGTGAGCGCGAGCCTGATCCACGGGCGGATCATCGCGGGGTCCATCTTCGACACCTCGGCGTAGAGTTGCGCGCCCTGCGCCGAGTCGCGGCCGAACGCCATGTACGCGTTCTGGAGCAACCCCTGGTAGTCGTGATCGAGCGCATCGAGCATCGCCGCGCGCGCGTTGCCCTCGACCTGCGGCTTGAGCGCGGTCTCGACCAGCACCAGCGCGCGCACGCGCGCCGGATGCTCGAGCGCCTCGTTCGCCGCGATCAATCCGCCCACCGAATGGCCCACCAGCACCACCGGCTGGCCGGCCTCGGCTGCGATCGCCTGATCGAGCGCCTGCGTCGCGCGCTCGAGCGAGAACGGATCGGGCATCGCGCTCAGGCCATGGCCCGGAAGCTCGACCAGCACCACGCGATGATCGCGCGCGAGGATGCGCGCGACCGGCAGCCAGTGCTGGATGCGGCTGCCGAGCCCGTGCACCAGCACGATGGTCGGACCATGCCCCATCGCGAAGTGCGCGGCCGGGCGCGGAGGCCCGAAGGTCCAACGCACGGCGAGCGCGATGACCAGCGTCAGCGCGAGCGCGGTGGGCAGCAGCAGGAGAATTCGTCGAGTCACGTCGAGGGTCGTACCGGGGTTGAACGGTACGCCCCGACGTTATCGGCGCGGCGCGGCGCGGGCTGAAGCCCGCTACTTCTTCGCGATCACCTGCTTCTCGAAGTCGCGGATCACCATCGCGAGCGTGTCGGGCTGGTCGGCGTAGATCTGCTGCCCGCTCTTCGCGATGCGCCGCGTGGCAATCGCGCCGGCGTCTTCGTACCCGCGCAGGTGCGCGACCGTCGCCCACTGCACGGTGTCTGGCCAGCTGGTCGAGGAGCCGACGAACAACAGCGGCGTCTTGAGTCCCTTCACGGCACCGGTCGCGTCGAGGTCGATCAGCGTGCGGAAATAGGTCTTCATGTTGCCGGAGGGCACCAGCGCCGCGCGCGCGTGGAGCGCGACGCCCTCCGCCGAATCGCGGCCCATGCGGCTGAAGGTCATCTTGAGGAACTGGTCGTAGTTCTCCTCGATGAAGCTGACGAAGAACTTCTTCTGCTCGTCTGGGATCTGGGACGGGGCCTTGAGGCTCGCGTCGATCACGATCAGGCCCTTCATGCGCTCGGGATGCGCCTTCGCCTCGAGCAGCGCGATCGCGCCGCCCAGCCCGTGGCCGACCACGACCGTGCTCTCGGGCTTCTGCTTCGCCAGCACCTGGTCGAGCATCGCGGCGCACGCCTCGTACGAGAACGGATCGGGCATCGCGCTCTCGCCGTGCCCTGGCAGATCCACCATCACGACGTGATGGTCGCCCATCAGCTTGCGCGCCGTGGGCATCCACTCGGTGCGCGCCCCGCCCAGGCCGTGCACCAGCACGATGGTCGGACCGCGTCCCAATTCCATGCTCTTCAGGCCCGCCGGCGCCTCGGCGATGAGCGGCGCGGCAAGCAGCGCGATCGCGACGACGGCGGTCGCGCCCGCAGCGTTCTTCGGTTTCACGTGTTCTCCTCGGGGGGTCTCGAGCGGAAGGTCGTTCGGCCATGGGGCCGTGCAGCGGACCGCCTATCTCTACCCGAGACGCCGTTCCGGGGCCACCGCAATCGCCGCTTGCGTACTGCACGCATGTGCAGTAAGGTGTTTCCGCCAGGCCAGACATGAGACGCGAAACGATCGACCAGGCGGTGGCGGTACGCGCCGATTTCCAGGGCGGAGTGGTGAGCCCGCTCGCGTTCCGTCACGCGGGACGCGAGCAGCGCGTGGCGCACGTCAACGCGCGCTGGGTGGACCGCGCGGGGCGCCACCCGCGCTTCTGCTTCTCGGTCACGGTCGAGAGCGGCGACGTCTACGAGCTGCAGCTCTCCGCGGCGGATCTCGTGTGGTGGCTGGAGGCCGTGACGATGGAGGGGTGATGGCTGATCACTCGACGATCGAATGGACCGACGCAACGTGGAATCCCGTGACCGGCTGCACGAAGGTCAGCCCGGGGTGCAAGCACTGCTACGCGCTGACCTTCGCGGAGCGCTTCCGCGGAGTCCCGGGACATCCATTTGAGCAGGGCTTCGATCTGCGCCTCTGGCCGCAACGCCTCGAGCTGCCGCTGACGTGGAAGACACCCCGACGCATCTTCGTCAATTCCATGAGCGATCTGTTTCACGAGAAGGTGCCGTACTCCTTCATCGATCACGTCTTCGGCACGATGGTGAAGGCGCGCTGGCATTGGTTCCAGATCCTCACGAAGCGCGCGGAGCGGATGGACGCTTACCTGCATGCGCGCCGTGGTTACTCGGAGTGGCTGGCGCGCGCGAACCCGCACATCTGGCTCGGCGCGAGCGTCGAGACGCAGAAATATATCGGCCGCGCAGAAATCGTTGCTTCTCTCCCGTCGGCGATCCGGTTCTTGTCGTGCGAGCCACTGCTCGGCCCGCTGGACCTGCGGCACGTGCTCGGCCGCGCGGCGATCAACTGGGTCATCGTCGGCGGCGAGAGCGGACATCACGCCCGCCCCATGGATCCCGCGTGGGCGACCGACATCCGCGATCAGTGCGCCGACGCGAACGTGGCGTTCTTCTTCAAGCAGTGGGGCGGCGCGAACAAGAAGCGCACGGGCCGGCTGCTCGAGGACAGAACCTGGGACGCGCTTCCATCTGCGTCGCCGCGCGTGGCGTGGAGTGGTGCGCGCGTGGCATCGGCATGAGCCACAAGGTCCGCAGCCCGCGACACGACGACACGTGCGCGGGCGCACCGAAGTTCGAATCACCGATCGCTCGCGCCGCGGCGCCGGGCGGGGCGCACATCGCGCCTCTCCCCTTCGCCGCGAACCGGACGGCACCCGTTGAGGCGGAGTCGTGCGCCGCGGTGCGAACGATCGGATCCGGGAGCGGGCGCACGGACGGCCGCGGCATCGCGGGGATGGCCGATCGCGCCGGCGTGCCCCGCCCCGGAGACGATGTCGAACACGGGCCCGCGCCGGGCGCGACCCCCGATGAACTCCGCACCATCCTTCACGTCGACATCGACGCATTCTTCGCGGCGATCGAGCAACGGCGCGACCCGCGCCTCCAGGGCAAGCCCGTGATCGTCGGCGCCGGCGTCATCGCCTCGTGCTCGTACGAGGCGCGCGCGTTCGGGCTCCGGGCGGGCATGGCGCTCAGCGAGGCGAAGCGCCTCTGCCCGCGGGCGATCATCCTCGAGGGTCACGCGCAGGTGTACCGCTGCTTCGCCGACGAGATCTTCGCGCGCTGCCGCGCCATCGCGCCGGCAGTCGAGACCTACCTCGACGAGGCGTACTGCGACCTGAGCGGCACCGAACGCCTGCACGGCGATCCGGTCTCGGCCGCGCGCGCGCTCAAGCGCGACATTCTCGAAGCGACCGGGCTCACCGTGACGTGCGGCCTCGGGCCCAACCGCATGCTCGCGAAGCTGATCGGCAAGACGGTGAAGCCCGACGGCCTCGCGCGCATCGCGGCCGCCGACGCCGACGCGTTCCTGGTCGCGCGCCCCATCGAGCAGCTCGCGGGCGTCGGCCACGCGCACGCGAAGACGCTGCGCTCGATGAACCTGCGCACCATCGGCGAGCTGCACGCGCTCTCGGCCGAGGTGCTCGATTCGCTGTTCGGCGTGAACGGCCGCCTGCTGTTCGAGCGCTGCCGCGGCCGCGACACCGCGCCGGTCACCGCGCGCGAGATCCCGCTCTCGATCTCGCGCGAGACCTCGTTCCATCGCAACACGGCCGATCGCGTCGAGATCGATGGCATGCTCGAGTATCTCGTAGGCCGCGCCTGCCGCGCGGCGCGCGAGCTTCAGCTTCGCGCGCGCACGGTGAGCGTGCGACTGCGCTACGCCGACGGCGAGAGCGAAGAGCAGGCGCGCTCGCTGCGCACGCCCTCCGACGCCGATCCGGTGGCGGTGGCGCTCGCGCTCGCGCTGCTGCGCCGCCTGTTCACGCGCCGCGTCGCGCTCCACGCGATCGGCGTCACGTTCTCCAACTTCGTTCCCGCGGCCGGCGACCAGGGCTCGCTCTTCGACGAGCGCGAGGCCGGGCGCAGCGCCGCGCTCTACCGCGCGTTCGACGGCGTGCGCCGCGCCTACGGACACGGCGCGCTGATCTCGGGCCGCGCGCTCCACCTCAAGGGCCGGCTCGCCGAGGACCGCCACGGCTTCGTGCTGCGCACGCCGTCGCTCACGAAGTAGCGGCCTCACGGGAGCGCACCGCGATGCCGATACCCCCCCGGTATGACGCCCTCCACCCCATCGGCCCCGCACCGCCCTCCGCTGCTGGTGCGGCTCTTCACCGCCCCGCTCTCGGCCGGCGCGATCCAGCGCCGGGCGCGGCGCACGGCCGAGCCGATCACGAAGCGCCTCGGGCTGATCGCGCTCCTGATGCTGGTGCCGGCGCTGGTCTACGCGGGCTTCGACCTGTGGTCGCGGCGCGCGCCGATGCTCGAGCCGCGCCATCGCGCCGAGGCGCTGTGCTTCGTGCTCTCGCAGCCGCCGGCGTTCGCGCCGCCGATGCGGGTCGAGCCGAGCGCGGCGCAGGTGCGCGGACGCTTCGCCCCGTCCACGCCGCCCGAGCTCGCGGTGCAGGAGCTCATGCACTTCAGCGACCCGATGATCGTGCGGCAGTGGCGGCGGCAGGTCGGCGACTACCCCGTGTCGCTCATGTGGCTGCGGCTGCCCGAGGCGGAGGGCGTGCGCCACTGGCTGATCGTGGCGTGGATGGAGGCGAGCGATCTCGAGGTGTGCAGCTTCCGCTTCGAGGACGACAGCCCCACGCTCACCGACGACGAGGCGTTGTGGGGCAATCGCCTGCTGCAGCGCATCCTGGTGCCGGCGTACTTCGACGCCGCCCGCCTGCCCGCCGTGCGATTGCGCGCGGAGCACGGCGCGACCATGCCGGCGTTCGGCCCGCCCGCGCGCGGCTGATCGCGACCGGACGCGCGCGCCTCACGCCGCGTCCGCCCCGATTACTCCCGCTTCGGCCCGTCCTCGCGATCCGCGAGGCAGATCGTGGTCTGCGTGCCCCACGCGCAGCGCGTGCGCGCGCCGCCCTTCACCACCGTCACCTCGAGCTCGCACACGGTGAGCGTGCGGCCCGGCCGCACGACGCGCCCGCTCGCCACCAGCCGCTCGCCGTCGGCGGGCGCGAGCAGGTGGATCTTGTACTCGACGCTCATCACCGACGAGCCGGCCGGCATCAGCGTGTAGGCCGCGTATCCGCCCGCGCTGTCGGCGATCGTGCTCACGACGCCCGCGTGGATGTAGCCGTGCTGCTGCGTGAGGTCGTCGCGATGCGGCAGCTCGATCTCGACGCGGCCCGGCTCGATCCGCGTGAGCGCCGCGCCGATCAGCGCCATCACGCGCTGGCGCACGAAGCTCTCGCGCACCTTGCGCTCGAAGCCGGGGTCACGGGGTTCGAAGGCGGTCATAGATCTCCTCGCAATGCTTCGTGGGGAGCGCGCAGCGCGATCCCGCGCATGCTAGCACCGGCGCCGGCCGCGCGGCGGGCGAGGGCCGGGGCCGCAGCCGCGGCTCGGAGTCCCGCGGGAGCCAGGGACTGGCGGAGCGGGACTCCGCGCCAGCGAGGGCGCGCAGGATGCGCGTCCCGAGCGGCGGCGAAGCGCCCCGGCCCTCGCCCGCCGCGTGGCCGGCGCCGCGCGCAGCGCGGCCGACGCCACGTCTGCTCGCGGGGGTCCGCATGAGCCCATTCGTCCCGCTGCGCGTGCGCTCGCACGGCTCGCTGCTCGATGGCGTCGCGGCGCCCGAGGCGCTCATCGAGCGCGCGCTCGCGCTCGGCTACGAATCGCTCGCGCTCACCGATCGCGACAACCTCTACCTCGGCGTGCGATTCATGCGCGCCGCGCGCGCCGAGGGGCTGCGCCCGCTGCTCGGCGCCGAGCTCACGCACGGGCCTCACGCCGCGCTGCTGCTGCCGCTCGACCGCCGCGGGTACGCGCACCTCTGCGCGCTGCTCACGCGCCGCCATCTCGATGCCGACTTCGATCCGGTCGCAGCGCTCGCCACGCTTCACTCCGGGCTGCACGTGATCGTCGAGTCGCCGGGGCTCGCGGCGTCGCTGCTCGCGGCCGGCGTGCCCGCGGCGTGCGGCGTGCGCGGGCCGAGCGCGAACCCGCGCGCGGCGGACGGGCGTGCGGGCGGGCTGTGGATGGGCGTGCGCGGAATCCCCGCGGAGCGCCGCGATCTGGCGGAGCGCGTCGCCGCCGCGCGCCGGCTCGGCCTGCCGCTGGTCGCGACCGGCGACTGCGTGCTGCTCGAGCCGCGCGATCACGAGACCCACCGGGTCGCGGTGACCGCGGCGGCGGGCGAGCTGCTGGAGCGCATGCCGGCCTCCGCGTTCTGCGCGCGCGAGGCGCAGCTGGTCGCGCCCGCCGAGTGGGCGCGGCGGGTGCGCGCGGTGTGCGGCGGCGCCGGCGTGCCCGAAGCCGAGCCCGAGGCGCTCGAGCACAACGCGCTGCTCGCCGCGCGCTGCCGGCTCGAGCTCGAGATGGGCGTCCCGATCTTCCCGCGCGCGCCGCTGCCTTCGGGCGTGAGCGGGCCCGCCCACCTGCTCGCGCTCTGTCGCGACGGCATCCGCCGCCGCTACGGCGCGGACGCCGCCGCGGCCCGGCGCGCGAGCGCGCGGCTGGGCGAGGAGCTGGGGATCATCGAGCGCATGGGGTTCACCGACTACTTCGTGCTGGTCGCCGAGATCGTGGGCTTCGCGCGCGCGCGCGGCATTCCCACCGTGGGCCGCGGCTCGGGCGCGGGCTCGATCGTCGCGTACACGCTCGGCATCACCAACGTGGACCCGTTGCGCTACGGGCTCTACTTCGAGCGCTTCCTCCATCCCGCGCGGCGCGACTGCCCCGATCTCGACATCGACCTGTGCTGGAAACGGCGCGACGAGGTCATCGCCCACGTGTACGAAACCTACGGCGCGGATCGCGTCGCGATGATCGCGACCCACGCCACGCTCGGCGCGCGCTCGGCGTTCCGCGAGACCGCGAAGGCGCTCGGAGTGCCGAACGCGCGTGTCAACGCGCTCGCGAAGCGCATCCCGCGCGAGATGGAAGCGCCCTACCGCGCGCGCCTCGCGTCGGTGCCGGCCGCAGCCGACGTGGATTGGAGCGAGCCGCCGCTCGCGAAGGCGCTCGAGCTGGCGGAGCGTCTGGCCGGCGCGCCGCGCCATCTCTCGGTGCATTGTGGCGGGATCGTGATCGCGGACCGGCCGCTCACGCACTACGTGCCGCTCGAGCGCACCGCGAAGGACGTGGTGGTCACGCAGTTCGAGATGCGCGCGATCGAGGCGATCGGGCTGGTCAAGATGGACCTGCTCGGCAACCGCGCGCTCTCGACGATCGGCGAGTGCGTGACGCTGGCGCGGGAGGGCAATGCGGCGCGCGACGGCGCGAGCGGAGCCGGCGCGCCGGCGGGCGCGACCTGTCACGCCGTGACCGACGTCGATCGCATTCCCGAAGACGATGCGGCGACCGCGGCGCGGGTCGCGGCCGGCGACACGCTCAACTGTTTCCAGCTCGAGAGCCCGGCGATGCGCCACTTGCTGCGCATGCTCGACGCCCGCGATCTCGACGAAACCATCGCGGCGGTCGCGCTGGTGCGGCCCGGGGCCGCCGAGTCGGGAATGAAGGAGGCCTACTGCCGCCGCCGCCGCGGCCTCGAGCCTCCGGCGTTCGCGCATCCGCGGCTCGAGCGCGTGCTGGGCGCCGCGCACGGCGTGATGCTCTACGAGGAGGACGTGATGTGCGTGGCCGCCGCGATCGCGGGGCTCTCGCTCGCGGAAGGCGACGACCTGCGGCGCGCGATCGGCGCCGCGCGCGGCGACGACGAGTTTCGCGCGCTCGAGGGCGGGTTCGTCGCGCAGGCCGCGCGCGCCGGCGTCGACGACGCGTCCGCCCGCACGGTGTGGCGCGACCTCACGCGCTTCGCCGCCTACTCGTTCTGCAAGGCGCACGCGGCCGGCTACGGCACGCTCGCGTGGCAGTGCGCCTACCTCAAGACGCACTTTCCGGCCGAGTTCGCGGTGGGAATCCTGAACCATCACGCCGGGATGTACGCGACCTGGGTGCACGTCGAAGACCTGCGCCGTCACGGCGTCGAATTCCGCGCGCCGTGCGCGCAGCGCTCGCGCTGGGACGCGACGCTGGAGCGCGACGGGGGCGGGGCCGTCGCGGTCCGGGTCGGGCTCGCGCACGTGTTCGGCCTCGCGCTCGCGACCGCCGAGCGCATGCTCGCCGCGCGCGCGATCCGGAATTTCGCGAGCCTCGCCGACGTGATCGACCGCGTGAGGCCGCCGCTTCCCGAACTCGAGGCGCTGGCGCTCGCGGGCGCCCTCGACTGGACCCGGCGCACGCGACCCTCGCTGCTGCTCGAGGCGCGGGTGACCGACGCGCGCCTGCGGCGCGACGCGTCGCGCGGGGGGAGGCGCTCGCGTCACGCGCGCGCGGACGAGGCGAGCAGCGCGCTGCTGCCCGACGCGGTCGCGCCGTGCGGGGTGCCCGAGCTGCCGGAGTTCGATCCCGCCGCGCGCGTGAGCGGCGAATGCCGCGCGACCGGGCTCTGGTTCAGCGGGCACCCGCTCCGCACGCTGATCGGCCCCGGGGCGCGGCGCGGCACGGTGCCGGCGGCCGAGATCGCGCGGCACGCGGGGCGCCATGTCGCGATCGTCGGCATGCCGTGCGCGACGCGGCGGGTCGAGACGAAGAGCGGCGAACCCATGCTGTTTCTCACGCTGGCTGACGAGAGCGGCCTCGCCGAGTGCGTGCTGTTTCCCGGCGCCTACCGCTCGTTCGCGCGCGCGGTGCGCGGGCAGATCGTGCGGGCCGAGGGCCGGGTGGACGAGACGCTCGGCGCCATCACCCTCGCCGTCACCGGGGCGGCCGAGGTCACGGAACAGGCCATTGAAACTGGTCGCCATTGGGCTACCATTGATGGAGACGGTAGCCGCCACGCGGACCCGGCAGCGGGGGCGCGCGCGTGAGGCAACCCCGTCGCCTCTGGCGTAAGGGTCTCCTGCGGAGACCCGGCGTCCGATCTCCCGAGGCTCGACATCAGTGCCGCGGATTCCGACATCGAGTTGGGGCCGCCCGGCGAAAGGGGTCATGCCATGAGGTCGCACACGAAACTTCACCTCCCGGTCCTGCTGGCGACCGGACTGCTCGCAGTCACCGCGATCGAGGCGCTCGGCGCGGACTCGAAGACCATCACGTTCGTGCGGCCCGGCAACGTCGTGCAGCAGGCGAAGGCGGGCCCCCGGATCCAGGGACCGGGCGGCGCGACCAAGATGAAGGTCATCATGACCGAGGCCGGGCCCGCGCCGCATTTTTCGATTCTCAGCGGGCTCACCGCCGCGCTCGTCACGAATCCCGCGGGCTGCCCGACGCCCACGGTCGCCGTGAACGTCGACACCGTGTGGACCGACTGGGGCACGCCCTGCCCGCTTCCCGGAGATTGCGTGACGCTGCATTTCACGACCCCGACGGGACCGCTCGCGGTGCGCCGCTCGTTCTTCACAGACGGGCTGGGCGACAGCATCGCTCCGGCGACTCCCTACGCGGCGCCCGGGCTGACGCCGTGGGGAGCGGCCGCGCTGACCGCGCTGCTCGCCCTGGCGGGGGGCGTGGCGGTGGTGCGCAGGCGGCGCGCGGCCGGCCGCGAGATCTGATTCTCGCCCGCGCATGGCTCTGTCGAGCCATCGATAACGACATGACGCACGCACTGCTTGCAACACAGTGCGTGCGTCTTTCATTTCGACGAGCGCGGGATCGGCGCGCGGAAGCCGCTTATGATCAACTCCTCATAACCTCAGATTATGCAGAGCGCCCGTTATGCGAAGCGGCGCGGCCGACGGCGTTGCGGAGCAGGGGTTTCGGCGTGCGTTCCTGCACATAACCGCAGCGGATGCACCCTCTCAGCCTCCACGCGAGGAGGTGCACCATGGCAGCAGGCATTGCCGCGACCGAGGTGGTGGTTCGCCAGCTGGGCGAGTACCTCGTTGACCACCACTACGCCCCGTCCACGAAGGAGCACCACCTTTCAACCGAACGCCGGTTTCTCCGCCACCTCGCAAGGTGCCGTGCGGACATCAGGACGGCGCAGCGCTCGCACGTTGATTCGTTCCTTGCGGCCGATCGTCGTCGCTTTCGGCGACGGTACGGTCGCGATCCTCAGCCAGGTGGATGCGACGCTGCGCCACGAAGCGCCCGGAGGAGGTGGCGGCGATCCTCGCCCAGCCGGACCGCACGACCCGCCTGGGACAGCGTGGCTATGCACTTCTTGCACTGCTCTACAACACCGGCGCCCGGATCCAAGAAGTTCTGGGCCTCACGCCGGCCGCCGTGCATCTCGACGCACCCGCCCAGGTGCGGTTGCTCGGCAAGGGCCGCAAGGAGCGCATCTGCCCGCTGTGGCCCGAGACCGCTTCGATGCTGCGGGCGCTCCTGGACCGCCAGCCCCGCGGCGAGCACGAGGCGGTCTTCGCCAATCGCTACGGCCCCTCTGCGCCTCTGGCGTGCGGTTCCGGTTGCGGAAGTACGTCGCTGCGGCTGCGAAGCGCCATCGGCGCCTGCTGGAGAAGCACGTCACGCCGCACACTTTCTACAATGCCGCGGCCGTGTACCTCGTCGCGGCCGGCGTCGATGTGACCGTGATCCAGAGCTGGCTTGGGCACGCCCACCTAGATACGACGTTCCTCTATGCGCAGGCGAACGTCGAGACCAAGCGCCGGGCGATCGAGCAGGCCGATGGCGCGATGCGTCCGGGTCGGCCGCCACGCTGGAAGCGGGAGCCTGCGCTGCTGGCGTGGCTCGATTCGCTGTGAGACCCGCGACACAACTGGGTGAGACCAACCCCATGTCCCGCAGGCAGGTTCCAGGGCTTGACAGATATGCACGGCGACGTACGCTCCATCCGCCTTCTCCTCTGGGGGTCCTCCTACGAAGACCGTTGCCCTTCTAAGCGCCACGGCGTGGGCCACGATTGCTCTTTGTGCATCCGCGGCAGCTCGAACTCCGACCAACGACGCCGCCGCCTTTCGGACGTTCGACCTCTACGCCGAGCGCACTTCGTCTGGGAACACGTCCGATCATCTGAACTTTGGCGGCTACCCGTCGTCCCTCGGCAGCCCACCGCTTCTGATGGCAATGAGACCGACGCCGGGCTCGCCCGACACGATGGCGCTCTTCAACAGCTTCGCGAAGGACGCGACCTACTTCGAGGTCAACGCCGCGCAGCCGCAGTCCTTCTCAACGTACACCGTCTCGCCGCCGCAGTTCGCGACCTCCCTCGGCTCGCTGCTGATGGGGGTCAACGTCTACAACGGCACCGGCGCGTTCGCCGACTTCGGGAAGCAACTGGCGACCGCAACCGTCACGTACGTCGATGGCGATACGACTATCGCTCGTCTCAACGTCGGCACGTTCGTGCGCGACTACTTCGACTCCGGTCCGCTCACCTGCGGGGCCAACTCCTACCCGATCTACTCGCCCCGTCCCACCGACCCACGAAGCGCCTACATCTACGAGGTCAGCGGCGACCACTTCGACGCGCAGGAGTCAAGCCTGCCGAAGAGCAAGCGTACGAAGAGGGTTGAAAGCGTTCGGATCGAGGGCACGCCGTTGGACCACTTCTGTAGCACGTTCGTCCCGCACATCTACGCCGGCTCTCGGTTCTGCGGCTTCTCGATCTGGCCGAACTTCGGCGTCGTGAACGCCTCGTCACAGCCCGTCGTAAGGCAATCGCAGTTCACGAACGTGGACCACGGCGGGTATATGTTCGGCGGCATCCCCGTCGGCACCCGTCGCACGACGAACGTCACTGCCTGCCAAGTCGCGTCGATGGCGATGGACTACACCCACACGGGGTTCCCCTGCACCGTGAACGGTCTCAACACGTATCTTCAACAGAATCGCGGCTACGAGCCAGACCAAGTGGCGATCGTCACGTTCGTATCGCCATCAGGTGACGCGATCCGCTACACGGCCACCGGCAAGACAAAGTTGAACGCCGGCGACAAGTTTCTTGTCGAGCATGGGACGTACACGAACCCGCTTGCGACCTATCAGGTGACTGTAGCAGGCCGTCTCGGGCAGGCATCAAGGACTACGATCCACAGCGCCACGATTCCCTCCGTGGGTGATCCCGGCCGCGTGTACTGGAAGATGAAGCCTCGTGTCGCTGACGGCTTCACCAGTAGTCCACAGCTTCGCTCGATCGACCTTCCCGACTCGCCGCAGCTTGCTGCACAGGTCGAGAGTCTGTTGGTGCGGGACATCGCGGTGCAACTGAATGTGCCCGACCACTTCGTCGTCGCTTCGGGCTGGACCTCCTCTTTCCGCCCGGACGGCAGCGCCCGAGGGACGTACCCCATCAAGGACCCCTTTGACAACAGGAACTTCACCAAGCTCATCGAAGCGAAGTACCGGAACACGTTCACGATGGCGCGCTACGTCGTCCCGACCGGAGCGCTGGAGGTCCCAGGCAACGTTGCTGCGGCTAGCGACCCACCCGGACTCGGCATCCTCGCGAGCGGTGCTCGACGCATCGAGGTCATCGACCCACTTGGCCGGCACATGCTGCGTGACGCCGGCACGGGAGAGGGCGTCTACGAGATTCCTGATGCCTCCATCGAGGACGTGTCTTCGGAGCACGACAACGGCGGCGACGTGGATGACCCGCTGACGGGATACGACATCGAGATTCCGACCACCGTCGATGGACATTACACCGTGAACGTCTACTCGGACGATGGTCTCGCGATGAGCGCGAACGGCTACACCTCGACTGGCATCTTCGCCTCGGACGACGCTGTGGACACGACGGCAGCGCCGGTGGGCAACGTCTACGACGTGCTCTACTCGGGATCGGGGCAGCCGGTCTCGGTCACCCACACCGCAACTCTCGGCGTGAACACCATGCCGTCTCCGTCCGTCCCAAGTCTTCTGCGAGTACGCCATAGCCCGACCACTGGTCCCGTGGAGTTCGTCATCACCGGCCCGGAGGTGACCGGAGACGCCATCGACGTATTCGACATCAGCGGTCGTCGAGTGGACGCGGTTCAGGTGGTGGGCGGCACAGGAACGCAGACCGTCTCATGGGACTGGCATTCGGTCGGATGTCGGCCCGGCGTGTACCTCGCGCGGCTCCGCTCGCGGCCCAGTGAGATGACTCGGTTCGTCATCCTCCATTGAAGCTCATGAAGAGACTTCCCTGTGTGCTGGCCTGCGTGGTTCTGAGCGTGGGAGCATGCGCGTCACGCTCCAGCGTGCCAGCTAGAACGCCGGGAAAGTTCTTGCAAGTGTACGTGAGCATCTTCGGGTTCGGTGATGCCCGCGTCGGAGCCGTGCTCATCGACCGAAAGGGCCGACACACAGGCTGGAACGTGGGTCGGCCGATCCGACAGATACCGGGCTGCTCGCACGGGTACGGCTCGGAGGACGGCATCCCGGACGAAAACGCGCCAGAAGACACTACGACACTCGCACCGGCCGACACTGTGCCCGGCCATCCCGAGCCGACGCCGGTGTACCACTACTTCTCGATCCAGGATTCAATGGGAACGCCCGGCCTGCTTCACGAGGGCGGGTGCGAACTCCGTCTCGATCCAGTGGCGGGCGGCCATGTCACTCTTGCGGTGACTGGCACCGGGATCGGATTCAGCCCGTGCCAAGACACGACTTCGGTTACGGTGCAGTCTGGCGTCTCTTCGCGTTGGTGGTTGAGTTGGAGCGCGGCGCGAGGCAAGTGCGCTGTCAACATATCGCGGATGTCAGGAAAGTCACCCACAAGCTCCCTCAAGTGACGATGCCCTCTTTTTGCTTGCCCTGATCCCCTCTCACACGTTCGTGCAGAACGGACCTGCTGCGTCAGAGCGCAGGCAGTCGGCGCCGAATTATGTGAAGGAAGGCCAAGGACAATTCGGCCATTCGTGCCGGTGTCCCTGGCCTTCTACGCATGATGTGCTGCTACCCATAACCCGAAGCGTGCGTCCGCGCGGGCTCCCCGCCCCTAGAGCGAGACGCGCTGGCCGGTCGACTTCTCCCAGTTCACGAACAGGAATCCGCCGGGAGCGTCGAAGGGTGGCGTGTTGGGCGCCGCAGTGACCTGCAGCTGAATCTCTTCGATGGGCCGATCGGAACAGTCCCAGCAATCCAGGGCCCAATCGCTCGTTCGCCGCGTCCGCGAGAGCAGCATGATGTGAACCATCGCGTTGTCGGTCACCAGTTGGTCGTTCCTGTACAGGTGCGCGAACGCCCAGAGCGCGAGCGAGCTCTGAATCGTGGGCACGAGCGGGGTGTGGACGCCCGAGGCGCCGTGATAGAAGAGGCCCATGATCACGCCGCCGAAGCGGGGATTGAATGGAATGTCCCTGATCTGCACGCGGTCCATCGCCACCTTCCAGCGCGAACCATCCTGCGCCGTGAACTCGGCCACGCCCGAGACCGAGTCGCCCGCCGCGCCGCGGTCGATGGCCACCAGCGAGATGTCGCCGGAGATCGTCGCGACGTTGTTCGAGTAGGGTCCCATGTGCGCCTTATGCGTCAGGTCCGCCTGCTGGTCCGGCGGGCGGTTGCGGATGACTGCCATGGCGCTGTCGGCGAAGGGAAAGGGGCCGGGGAGGATCTGGATCACGGGGCCGCCGCCCGCGACCTTCATCATCCTGGCGTCGCCGCCATACTCCTCCGCGTGCTCGTGCTCGCCGTGCTCGTGCTCACCGTGTTCCTCCGAGGATTCGTGTTCGGCCGCGTCCCTCTCCCCTTCTTCGTGTTTGTCCTTCGTCGCGGCGGCACGCTTCGCGTCGCCGACCGTCAGGTGATTCATCATCCCCAGCATCTTGTGGGAGCCCTTGCCCACCGGGCAGTAGGCTTCGTAGCGGCCCGCGCGCAGATCGAGCTGCAGGGTGGCGGTGGCACCGGGCTGGATCTGCGGGGTACTCTGCTCGAGGTTGCGTCCTTCGACTTCGAAAGCGTGCGGGATCGCGCCGGTGTTGGTCACCTCGAAGACCACCGGCCCCGCCGGAATCCTGCCGGGGGTCAGCTCGACCTTCCACTCTGAGAGGCTGACCTCGACCGTGCTGGGCACGGGCTTCGGGTCGGCATGATGGTTCGCTGACGAGAGGCTCGGCGAGGCGAGGGCGGCGCACAGCAGGAGCGACAGACCGGTGAAGCGGCGGATGCTTTGGACGGGGCGCTGCGGGATGGCGTTCATCGGGTACCTCCGGGTGAGGGTCGACAGGTTTGGCTACACCGGCCCTGACCCGATGAACGACGAAGTTATTCCCGGCCCAGAAAGGTCGCGCGTGTCGGGAATAATTGGCGCGGTCGGCGAGTCTCTACGGGAGAGGCATCTCACTTGACCCCTGAGAGGAGAGCGGAGACGGCGAGCCCGCCGCGGCGACTCTCGCCGGAAGAGCGGAAGCGATTCGATGAGTGCGTCCTGCCTCACCTCGATGCCGGGTACAACCTGGCGCGCTACCTCCTGCGCGACCCGCACGAGGCGGAGGAAGCCGTGCAGGACGCATTTCTGAGGGCGATCGGACACTTCGATGGCTTTCGCGGGGCGGACGGTCGCGCCTGGCTGCTGAGCATCGTGCGCAATACGTGCTTCACGCAGTTCCGCCGCAGGCGTTCGGGGGGCGAAAAGGTCGAGTTCGATGAGGAGCTTCATTCCGTGGACGACGACATCTCCGAGCCCGAGGCCGACTTCACCCGATCGATCGCGACCCAGTCCGTGCGCGAGGGACTCGGCCGCCTTTCGGTCGAGTTCCGAGAGGCGCTGGTGCTGCGTGAATTGGAAGGACTGTCGTACAAGGAAATCGCCGAGGTGGCCGGCGTGCCGATCGGCACGGTGATGTCGCGCCTGGCGCGCGGGCGCAGGCAGCTGCTGCTCGCACTCGGAGCCGGCGCGAAGGAGACCGACTGAGATGGTGTGCAGGGACGTCATGGATCGGCTCTCGCCGTTCGTGGACGACGAGCTCGACCCGGTCCTCAGCCGCGAGGTCTCGCGGCACGTGGAATCCTGCCCGAGCTGCGCCGCGGCGCTGGCGAGGCAGCGGGAGCTCCGCGAGAGCCTGAAGCGCGACCTCGAGTATCACCGCGCGCCGGACCTGCTCCGCGAGCGAGTGATGCGCGGCGTGCGCGCGGCGGAGCGTCGCGATGGTGCGCCCTCGCGCCCCGCGGCTCATCCGTGGCGCTGGCTGAGCGCGGCGGCCGCGGTCGTCGTGGTGGCGGGCGGCACGTGGATGGCCGCCACCCTGGCGCGCGACCGCGCGAACGACGCGACCGCGCGCGAGGCAGTGTCGGGCCACGTCCGATCGCTGATGGCGGACCACCTGACCGACGTGGCCTCGACCGATCAGCACACCGTCAAGCCATGGTTCAGCGGCAAGCTCGACTTCTCTCCTCCGGTGACGGACTTCGCGGGAGCCGACTATCCGCTCGCCGGCGGACGGCTCGACTACCTGCAGGGCCACTCGGTCGCGGCACTCGTCTACCTGCATCGCAAGCACGTCATCAACGTGTTCGTGTGGCCGATGGCCGGCGCACGCGAGGAACTCGCGCCGGCCGTGACGCAGCGGGGCTTCCACGTGATCCGTTGCGCGCACGCGGGGATGGCCTACGTGGTGGTGTCGGACCTCAACGCGGAGGAGCTGGCCACCTTCGCGCGAATGCTCGCGGCGCCGACCGGCAAGCCGTGAACGGCGGCGTCACCCGGAGCGCCCCGCGTCGCGCCGGTCACGGCGCCGCGGGCGTCTCCGTTTCCGGCCCGTGCGCGAGCCACTCGATCGCGTACTCGAGCGCCGACTCGAACGGCAGCGCGCGTCCCGACGCCCAGCGCCGCGCGAAACCCTCCGCGCCAAGCGCGCGCTTCAGCTCGTCAACGATCGCGGCCTGCGCCTCGCGCCACGACGTGTCCGCCGGCGCGCCGATCACCTCGCGCAGCGCCTCGGCCGCGCCGTAGAGGCGCGTCGCGCGCCCGCGTTCCGAGAGCGTGGCGGCCAGCGCGCCCGCGGCCTCGATCGCGTAGGCCCCGCGCAGTTTCGCGCCGAGCTCGCCGACCAGCCGCAGGCATTCGAGCAGGCGCTCGCGCGCCTCTGCGGTGTGACCGGTGCGGGTCGCGACCCAGCCCACGCCGGTGAGCGTCACCACCAGCAGGTCGCGATCGCCCGCCTCGCGTCCGATCGCGGCGCCTTCCTCGTAGAGCGGACGCGCGGCGGCCGCGTCGCCCTGCGCCCACGCCATCGCGGCCAGGTTGTTGAGCACCGCGGCCACGCCGCGCTTCTGCCCGACCTCGCGGTAGAGCGCGAGGCTCTCCTCGTAGAACGCGCGCGCCGCCGCGTAATCGCCCTGATCCTTGGCGGCGAGGCCCAGCCCGCTGAGCGAGAGCGCTGCGCCCTGCCTGTCATCGAGCGCGCGCGCGATCGCGAGGCTGCGCTCGAACAGCGCGCGCCCCGCCGCGGACTCGCCCTGCCACAGCGCGAGATACCCCGCGCCGTAGAGCGCGCGGGCGTGTGCGAGGCCGGGCGACGCGGTCCCCGTGCGCGCGAGCGCGGCGTCGAGCGCGCGGCGTCCGAGCCGGTAGTGCCCGTGAATGGTCCAGAAGCGCCAGAGCGATCCGGCCAGTCGCAGCGCGCGATCCGCGCCATCTTCCGCGAGATCGCACCACGCGAGCGCCGCGAGCAGGTTCTCGTGCTCGAGCTCGAGCCGCGCGAGCCACGCGCCCTGCTCGCTTCCCCACAGCGCGGGCTCGGCGCGCTCCGCGAGCGCGAGGAAATGTTCCAGGTGCCGCGACCGCATCGCCGCGCCCTCGCCCGCGTCGTCCAGCTTCTCGAGCGCGTACTGGCGCATGGTCTCGAGGAACCGGTAGCGAGTGCCGTCGTCCGCGCCGCTCGCGACCAGCACCAGCGACTTGTCCACCAGGTGCGAGAGCAGATCGAGCACCTCGAACTCGTCGCGGCCCGCGCCGCACACGGCGGCGGCGGCCGCCAGCGTCCAGCCGCCCGCGAACACCGCGAGCCCGCGCAGCAGGTCGCGTTCCTCGGCGCTCAGATGGTCGTAGCTCCACTGGATCGTGGCGCGCAGCGTCTGGTGCCGGGGCAGCGCCGTCTTGCTGCCGCCGGTGAGCAGCCGGAAGCGGTCGTCGAGCTTCGCGCGGATCTCCTCGACCGCGAGCACCTTCACGCGCGCGGCGGCCAGCTCGATCGCGAGCGGAATGCCGTCGAGACGGCGGCAGATCTCGGCGACCGCCGCAGCGTTCTCGGCGCCGATCTCGAACTCGGATTGCTGGAGCCGCGCGCGCTCGACGAACAACCGCACCGATTCGCTCGCCGCGACGACGTCGAGCGGCGGGGCCGCTCCGGCGGGCGGCAGCGCGAGCGATGGCACGGCGTACGCCTGCTCGCCGGCGACCGCGAGCCCCTCGCGGCTGGTCGCGACCACGCGCAGCCCCGGCCCGGCCGCGAGCAGCGTCGCCACCAGATCGGCGCATGCGTGGAGCAGGTGCTCGCAATTGTCGAGCACCACCAGCGCGCGGCGCGGAGCAAGGTGAGCCGCGAGCGTCTCGGCCGGCGACTTGCCGGGCTCCTCGCGCACGCCGACCGCCGCCGCCACCGCGTGCGCGACGCGCGAGGCGTCGGTGAGCGGCGCGAGGTCCACGAACCACACGCCGCCGGGGTATCCGTCGAGCATCGCCTCCGCGATCCGCAGCGCGAGCCGCGTCTTGCCGCACCCCCCGGCGCCCGTGAGCGTGAGCAGGCGGGCCTGATCGAGCAGCCGCGCGCAATCCGCGAGCTCGCGCTCGCGGCCGACGAAGCTCGTGAGCTGGCGCGGCAGGTTGTGACGCGGCCCGGCCGCGACCGGGATCGCGCGCGCGGTGGCGAGCGATGCCGATGAGGCCACCGGCCCCATCTCGCGCAGCGCCTGCGCCGCATCCTCCGGGCGCTCGGCGGGATCCTTCGCCATGCAGCGCGCGAGCAGCGCGCGCACCGCCTCGGGGGTATCGGCCGGCAGCGCGCTCCAGTCGGGATCGCCCGCGAGCACGGCGGCCGTGACCGCGCCGAGATTCTCCCCGCCGAACGCGCGCCGCCCGGTGAGGCACTCGTACAGCACGCAGCCGAACGCGAAGATGTCCACGCGCCGGTCGTGAGGCTGGGCGAGCACCTGCTCCGGGCTCATGTAGCCCGGCGTGCCGATCACCACGCCGGCCTCTGTGAGCCGCGATGCGTCGGCCGGCTCCTGGCCCGCGACCGCGCGCGCGATGTGCTTCGCGAGGCCGAAGTCGAGCACCTTGACGCGTCCGCGCGGGCCGAGCATGACGTTGCCCGGCTTCAGGTCGCGGTGGATCACGCCGCGCTCGTGGGCGGCCTCCAGCGCCTCGGCGATCTGCGCGCAGACGCCGATCGCTTCATCGAGCGGCAGCGCGCCGCGGCGCAGGCGCTCGGCGAGCGTCTCGCCCTCGAGACGCTCGAGCACGATGAACCGGTCGCCGCGCTCGGATTGCTCGAGCCCGTGGATGGTGGCGATGTTCGGGTGATTGATCGAGGCGAGCAGCCGCGCCTCGCGCTGGAAGCGAGCGAGCTGTTCGGGATCGCGGGCGAGCGACTCGGGCAGCATCTTGATCGCGACCGCGCGATCGAGTCGCGTGTCGCGCGCGAGATACACCACGCCCATCCCGCCGCGACCCAGCTCGCCCTCGATGCGATACGGACCGAGCGCCGAGAGCCGCGGGCTCTTCGCCCCGCGCGCGTCGTCGAATCCGCCGTTACCTCCCACGGAGCATCATCCCCTCCCCCAGAGTTCCCATCGCGGATGCGAGATGAGGAACACTAGCGGCACGCGGGTTGCCAAGCACGTGCATTCGCCCTGACCGAGAATTGTATTGACGCCCCGCTCCGCCGGGAGTCGAATGGTATCAGCGTCACGGGCGCGGCAAGGCCCGGGCGCGAACTCAGCCCACTCACTCGGTGGGCGCGGCCGAGTGCGGAACCTCTAAGGGGGACCGCCGGTCGGAAGAAGCGAAGCACGCCGACGCCGGATGGGGTACCACCGGGACACGACGTCCCCGGATTGTGGTTCTCGATCGGGCGCCGGCCCTTTTTTGTCTTGAGCGCCGCGCACCGCCCTCGTTCAGCCCTTCGCGGATCCCGCCCGGTCGAGCTTGTGACGGCCGATCAGCACGATCAGGTCCCACGCGGTGCGCGTCGCGGTGACGAGCAGCAGGATCACGGCGGTCGAGAGCCCTGCCATTCCCATTTCGAACTGCCGGAGCAGGAGGCCGCAGCCGCTCGCGATCAGCAGCGCCACGGCCGCGAGCGGGAGCAGGTAGCGGAAAATCAGGTAGCTGCGGCGGACCGAGGGGCCCGGGTCCCGGCGAATCGCGCCGCTCCCGCGCAGCGTCAGGACGAGTCGCATGAGCCCGATCACGATGATCGTCATCCCCACCGGACGTCCGCCGCCGATCGGCATCAGCAGGATGAGCGAGATCAGCAGCACGTAGACGAAGCTGATGAACGCGCCCATCGCCATCGAGCTGAAATGCGCGCCCTCGTCGCGCACGATCTCGTCGAGGTGGAGCGAGAGGGCCACGAACAGCAAGCCCATCAGCGTGACGGCCGCGGTGCCCGCGAGCACGTAGTACTCGTGCCAGCGCTCGACGTACGCGGCGAACGTGACCGGCGCATCCATCCTATGCCCCCCCCTAGAGCCCGAGCTCGCCGCGGATGCCGCGCATCGCATCGAGCGTGAACGCGATGTGGGCATCGAGATCCACGCCCAGCTCGGCCGCGCCGTTCACGATGTCGTCGCGGCTCACGTTGCGGGCGAAGTCGGCACGCTTCATCTTCTTCTTCACCGACGCGACCTCGACCCGGTCGAGGCTCTTCTCGGGCGTCACCAGCGCGCAGGCCACCAGGAACCCGCTCAGCTCGTCGCACGCGTAGAGCGCCTTCGCCATCTCGGTGTCGCGCGGCACGCCGGTGTGGGGCGCGTGCCCGAGCACCGCGCGGCACACGTCATCGGGCCAGCCCTTCGCGCGCAGCACCTCGACGCCCTGCACCGGGTGCCGCTCGAGGTCGGGGTGCTTCTCCCAGTCGAAGTCGTGGATCAGGCCGGTCAGCCCCCAGCGCGCCTCGTCGCCGCCGAGCTTGCGCGCGTAGGCGCGCATCGCCGCCTCGACGGCGTAGCAGTGCTTGCGAAGGTTGGGGTTCGCGATCCACTCGTGGAGCAGCGCGAGCGCCTGCTCGCGGTCGGGCAGCGGCTCGCTCACTTCTTCTCGAAGAACTCGCGGTTCTTGGCGGTGAAGGGAGTCCACTTCTCGGGCACGCCGTTGTCCGGGAAGATCGCCTGCACCGGGCAGGCGGCCTCGCAGGCCTGGCAGTCGATGCACTCGTCGGGGTGGATGTAGAACTGGTCGTCGCCCTCGTAAATGCAGTTCACGGGGCAGACTTCCACGCACGACTTATCCTTCACACCGATGCAGGGCTCGGCAATGACGAACGGCATGTCGACCTCCGGGGGATCCGGGCGCGGCGCGGCTCTTCGCAGGCGCCACACGATAAAGCGCGCCAGTCTAGGACCCGACTCCTGAAGACACAAGCCCAACCTTGACCCTGAGCGCGCCGCCCCCCTAGTCTCCGGCGCTCACCCACCCCACGGGGACCCGCATGACCAGCTCTCCTCCCGACCTCTCGAGCCTCCGTATCGAGCGAGACGCGCCCGCGCCGCCGCGCGGCGGGGGCGCGATCCATGCCGTCTGGATCGCCGCGGTGCTGATCCTCGCCGGCGGGTACGCCGCGGTCCGCTTCATGCCGCGCGTCACCGCGGTGCGGACCGCGCTCGCGAGCGCGACCGGCGGCGGATCGCTCTCGAGCGCGGGCATCAGCGCGAACGGTTACGTGGTCGCGCGCACCAAGGCCTCGGTCGCCGCCAAGATCCCCGGTCGCCTCGAATACCTGGGCGTGGCCGAGGGCTCGCACGTGCGCGAGGGCGAGATCATCGCCCGCATCGAGAGCGGCGACTTCGAGGCGCAGGTCGCGAGCGCCCGCGCCACCGCGGCGCAGTTCGAGGCCCAGCTCGCGCAGGCGAAACGCGATCTCGAGCGCGCGCGCACGCTGCGCGGCCAGGGACTCAATTCCGGCGCCGAGCTCGAGAACGCCGAGACCGCGGCCGGGGTGCTGGCGGCCCAGCTCAACGCCGCGCGGGCGCAGGTCAAGCTCGCCGAGGTGAATCTCGAGAACACGCGGGTGCGCGCGCCGTTCGACGGCACCGTGCTGCGCAAGGACGCCGAGGTCGGCGAGATCGTCGCGCCCTCCTCGGCCGGCGGCGGGCTCACGCGCACCGCGATCGTGACCATGGCCGACCTGCGCACGCTCGAGGTCGAGGTGGATGTGAACGAGGCCTACATCGCGCAGATCCGCAACGGCCAGCCCTCGCGCATCACGCTCGACGCGTACCCGGACACCTCGTTCGCGGGCCGCGTGCGCCAGGTCGTGCCCACCGCGGATCGCCAGAAGGCGACGGTGCAGGTGAAGGTCTCGATCCTGGATCGCGACCCCCGCATTCTCCCCGAGATGGGCGCCAAGGTGGTGTTCGCGCGCGAGGCCGACACCCACAACGTGACCGCCACCGCGCGGCGCGTGACGGTGCCGGCCGCCGCGGTGGTGAACGGCGGCGAGGGGGCGCGGGTGTGGATCGTCGAGGATGATCGGGTATTGTCGCGCGCGGTCGAGGTCGGGCCCGAGCACGGCGACCATCAGGTGGAAATTCGCAGGGGACTCACCGGGGGCGAGAGCGTGGTGCTCGATCCGCCCGCGAGTCTCAAGAACGGCGCGCGGGTGCGCGTCGCCAGCCCGTGAGGATGCGACATGTCGGCGATTGAAGTGCGGGATGTCTACAAGGAATACCAGCGCGATAGCCAGCATATCCCGGTGCTCTCCGGGCTCACGTTCGACGTCGCGCCGGCCGACTTCGTGGCGCTGATGGGCCCATCGGGGAGCGGCAAGACCACGCTGCTCAACCTGATCGGCGGCATCGACCAGCCCTCGCGCGGTCAGATCGTCGTCGGCGGCACCGACATCGCGAAGCTCGACGGCCGCAAGCTCGCGAAGTGGCGCTCGCGAAACGTCGGCTTCATCTTCCAGCTCTACAACCTGATTCCGGTGCTGACCGCGCTCCAGAACGTCGAGCTGCCGCTGCTGCTGGCGAAGATGAGCGGCAAGGAACGGCTGCAGCGCGCGAAGACCGCGCTCGAGCTGGTGGGGCTCGGCGACCGCCTGTCCCACTACCCGCGCCAGCTCTCGGGCGGACAGGAGCAGCGGGTCGCGATCGCGCGGGCGCTGGTGAGCGACCCGGCGGTGCTGCTCGCCGACGAGCCGACCGGAGACCTCGACCGCAAGTCGGGCGAGGAGATCCTCCAGCTGCTCGAGCGCCTCAACGCGGAGTTCAAGAAGACCATCGTCATGGTCACCCACGATCCGCACGCCGCCGAGCGCGCGCACCGCATGGTGCACCTCGACAAGGGCGTGCTGTCGAACTAGCCGCGCGGAGGAGACACGTGAATCTCTTGTCGCTGGTGCTGGTGAACCTGGGCCGCAACAAGCGGCGCACCGTGCTCACGCTGATGAGCGTGACGGTCGCGTTGTTCCTGTTCTGCGCGCTGGGCGGGGTGCTCGACACGCTGGCGGACGCGATCAAGTTCGGGAGCGAGTCGCGGCTCGCGACCCGCAACGCCATGGGCCTGGTGTTCCCGATCCCGCAGGCGTACCGGCAGCGCATCGCCGCCGTGCCCGGGATCCGGCGCATCGCCGTGCAGAACTGGTTCGGCGGCCTCGACCCGGCGAACCCGCACAACTTCTTCTTCGAGTTCGCCGTGGATCCCGAGAATTTCTTCCCGATGTACCGCAGCGAGATCGAGATCGCAGAGGCCTCCCCGCCTCAGGCGCAGATCAGCCTGCCGGCGGACATGGACCCGAAGCTCGCGGCGTTTATGACCGAGCAGACCGCGTGCGTCGTGAGCGAAGTGCTGATGAAGAAGATGGGCTGGAAGCTCGGGCAGACCATCACGCTCCAGGGGACCATCTATCCCGGGTCGTGGCCGTTCACCATCCGCGCGACCTACCGCGCGATCAGCCAGGCGTTCGGCGGCAGCGGGATGTTCTTCCACTTCAAGTATCTCGAGCAGAAGGGCATGGGCGGCAGCGGCGCGGTGGGCGTGTACAAGCTCGAGCTTTCGCACCCCGAGCAGGCGGCCGAGATCGCGAAGCAGGTGGACGCGCTGTTCGAGAACTCGGCGGCATCGACCCACACCGAGACCGAGCGCGCCTTCGCGGCGGGCTTCGTGAGCATGTACGGCAACATCCCGTTCGTGCTGCGCGTGATCGGGCTGGCCGTGGCGTTCGCGATCCTGCTGATCGCCGCCAACACCATGGTGATGGCGGTGCGCGAGCGCACCTCCGAGGTGGGCGTGATGAAGACCCTCGGCTTCGAGGACTCCACGATCTTCGGCATCGTCGTCACCGAGGCGGCGGTGATCACGCTGGGCGGGGGCGTCGCCGGCTCGCTGCTCGCCAAGTACGCGATCGACACCTCCCACTTCAACGCGGGCGGGGCGTTCCCGCCGATGACCGTCCACTGGGCCACGGTCGCGACCGGGATCTCGGTCGCGCTCGTGATCGGCGCGGTGAGCGGCCTGATCCCGGCCTGGCAGGCGTCGCGATTGCGCATCGTGGACGCCCTGCGGCGGGTGGAGTAGCGGCCATGGCGCTCCCGATCAGCTACAACGTGCGCAACGTGATCCAGCGGCCGGTCTCGACTCTCACCACCGCGCTGGGCGTGGGGCTCACGGTCGCGATCTTCATCGGCGCGCTCGCGCTCGCGTCGGGCTTCCGCGCGGCGCTCGTGAGCACCGGCTCGGCCGACAACGTCATCGTGCTGCGCACCGGCGCGGACAGCGAGATCTCGAGCGGCATCTCGCGCGACGCCTCCGACGTGATCCGCGCGCTGCCCGACGTCGCCCCGGACCCGGACGGGCATCCGCTCGTGAGTCCCGAGGTGGTGGTGGTCATCACCAAGCAGCGCCTCGGCCAGCCGGGCTCATCGAACGTCACGGTGCGCGGGGTGGATGCCGTCGCGATGCGGCTGCGCGACCGCGTGAAGATCGCAGAGGGGCGCATGTTCACGCCCGGCACCGACGAGGTGATCGTCGGGCTCCGCATCTCGCGCCGCTTCGCCGGCTGCGGCCTCGGCGACCACATGCGATTCGGCCAGCGCGAATTCACGGTGGTCGGACTCTTCACCGCGGACGGCGCGTCGTTCGAGTCCGAGGCGTGGGGCGACAACGCGGTGCTCATGCCGGTGTTTCGCGGCGAGGTCTTCCAGAGCGTGACCTTCCGCATGAGAGACCCGTCGCGCTTTGCCGCGATCAAGCAGGTGCTGGAGGCCGATCCGCGGCTCCACGTGCAGGCCAAGCTCGAGAGCGCGTTCTACGCGGAGCAGTCGCAGACGCTCGCGTCGCTCATCCAGTTCATCGGCGTGTTCATCACGCTCATCATGGCGGTGGGCGCGGTGTTCGGCGCGATGAACACCATGTACGCGGCGGTGGGCGCGCGCACGCGCGAGATCGCGACGCTGCTGGTGCTGGGCTTCAGCCCGTGGTCGATCATGGTGTCGTTCATGATCGAGTCGGTGTTCCTGTCGCTGATCGGAGGGGCCCTGGGCTGCGTGCTCGCGCTGCCGATCAACGGCATCTCGACCGGAACCACGAACTTCCAGTCGTTCAGCGAGCTGGCGTTCGCGTTCCAGGTGACGCCCGCCGCGCTGCTCGCGGGCCTCGCGTTCTCGGCCGCGATGGGCGTGGTGGGCGGCTTCCTGCCCGCGCTGCGTGCGGCGCGCCAGCCGCTGGCCGCGGCGTTGCGCGCGACCTAGCGCCGCGGCTAACGCAGCCGGACCAGCCGCACGAACTGGGGCGCGAGGCGCGCCCGATCGAGCCGCACCAGATAGACTCCCGGCGCGACCGGAGCGCCCGCGTCGTCGCGGCCGTCCCACGCGAGCCGCCGCTCGCCCGCCTCGGCCTCCCCCTCGAACAATCGCCGCACGCGGCGGCCGGCGAGGTCGTACACGAACAGCCCGACCGGCTCGCGCGACGCCACCCGGAAGGAAAGCATGGTCTCGCGCGCGAAGGGATTGGGCGCGGTGCCGAGCCCGCGCGCCGCGACCGGCGGGTCGGTCACCGCGGTCAGGTCGCCGGTGTAGCGGATGCGCTGCAGGGTTCCGCTCGCCGGCGAGAAGTTGGGATCGAACTGCGCGATCCAGTAGAGGCTCCCGTCGGGCCCCACGAGAAAGTCGGTCGCCGAGACCAGCCCGGTCGCCCAGTCGTCGGGATCGGGCTGCCCGGCGACCGCGGCCGCCGGGCTCCACACGCCCGCCATTTTCTTCAGCCGCCGCAGCATGCCGCTGTAGTACTCGCCGTAGAAGACGTCGCCGAAGGTGCCGGTGTAGGCGGCCGGCCAGTTGTTCGGGGCGCCGGGCACCGGGCGATACATGCCCGCGCAGTTGAACGCCGTGGGATCCGGGCCGCGCGCCATCGCGACGATCGGGGGCTTGAACGAATTGAAGCCGCTGCCGCCCGGCTCCGGGCATTGCGCGCGCACCACGACGCTCGTGCCCTCGCGCCACGGCCATCCGCCGAAGTCGCCGGGCAGGGTCTCGTCGATTTCCTCCATGATATTCTCGCCGACGTCCGCGTTGTAAATCGCGCCCGTCTGCGGATCGATCTGGTAGCGCCACGGGTTTCGAAATCCGTAGGCCCACACCAGCTTCGCGACCGGATCGGTGGTGTTGAGCGGATTGCTGGGCGGCGTGATGAGCGAGAGCGGCACCGCGCTCTGGCCGGAGAGCGGCAGCCGGCTCATGTCGAGCCGAAGGATCGCCCCGTGAAACGAGGTCGAGTCGCTCGCCTGGCAGAAGGCCTCGTCGTCGCCGAGGCTCACGTACAGGTAACCGTCCGGCCCGAATCGCAGGCAGCCCGAGTTGTGGTTGGGGTTGTTGTCGGGCAGGGAGTTCATGATGATCAGCGAGTCGTGGAAGCTCAGGGTCTCGCCGCTGGGATTGCTGAGATCCCCGCTCCCCTTGTAGCGAATCAGCCGGATGTATTCGCCGAAGCGGTTGTAGAACGTGTAAATGTACGGTCGCGCCGGCCATCCGGGATCGACCGCGATGCCCTGCAGCCCCTGCTCGTAGCCGTGAGCCTGAAGATCGGGCACCGTGAGCAGCGGGTCGCTCGCGGCGATGTGGCCGTTCACGATCATGCGGACCTTCCCGGTCCGGGTCTCGGTGAACAGCAGCCGCCCGTCGGGCAGGAACGCCATGCTGTTGGGCTCATTGAGGCCGGTGACCAGCGTGTCGTCGACGAATCCGGTGGGCACGATCACGCCGGAGCGGGCCGGAGACGCGAGCGCGAGCAGCGAGCCGAGCGCGGTTGCGAGTGCGAGCTGGCGATTCAAGGCGATGGCTCCCCGGGCAGGGTGGTGGCGACGGGCGCGGGCGGGCCTTCCATTCCCGTCGGGAGATGGCGCACAATGATACTTCAATCCTCGCGGTGCGTGCATCCTGTGGAAATCGCGGACCGGCGATCGCCGGCCCGGCCTCTAGCCCGACCTATTCATGAACGCGACGTCGTCAGGGTCTGGGGACGAGATCGCGGTGACCGACGCGATCGAGAAGGTACTCCGAGGAGCTTCGCAGTGGTGAGGAGTATCGCGACGCGACGAACGGTGAGCGGCGA
>JBGPFC010000024.1:0-64159 GCA_041483195.1 Candidatus Eiseniibacteriota bacterium | reverse complement strand
TCAAGCTCGCCGACCGCTACATGAACGACCGTTTCTTCCCGGACAAGGCGATCGACGTCATCGACGAGGCCTGCGCGCGCGCGCGGCTGTCGGTGAGCACGGTGCCCTCCGAGATCCACGAGCTCGAGAAGAAGCTCGAGGAGGTCATCAAGGAGAAGGAGGCGGCGATCCGGGGCCAGGAGTACGAGAAGGCGGCCCGGCTGCGGGACCGCGAAAAGGAGCTGCGCTCGCGCAAGAACGAGCTCAAGAAGACGTGGTCGGAGTCCAAGCGCGACAAGGAAGTCCAGGTGGACGAGGACTTGATCGCCTCGGTGCTGTCGGTCATGACCGGCATTCCGGTGGTCAAGCTGGCCGAGGAGGAGACGCGAAAGCTGCTGCGGATGGAAGACGAGATCCGCAAGCGGGTGGTGGGACAGGACGAGGCGCTCGCCGCGGTGTCGCGCGCGGTGCGGCGCAATCGCGTGGGATTGCGCGATCCCAAGCGTCCGATCGGGTCGTTCGTGTTCCTGGGGCCGACCGGGGTGGGCAAGACCGAGCTGGCGCGTGCGCTGGCCGCGTTCCTGTTCGACGACGACGACGCGCTGATCCGGATCGACATGTCCGAGTACATGGAGAAGTTTTCGGTCTCGAGACTGGTGGGAGCGCCCCCGGGGTACGTGGGGTATGAAGAGGGCGGCCAGCTCACCGAGAAGGTGCGCCGGAAGCCCTATTCGGTCGTGCTGCTGGACGAGATTGAAAAGGCGCACCCGGACGTGTTCAATGTGCTGCTGCAGGTGCTCGACGACGGCGTGCTCACCGACAGCTCGAGGCGTCGCGTGGATTTCAAGAATACGGTCATCATCATGACCTCGAACCTGGGCGGGCGCCAGATCGTGAGCGGCGGGCGGAATCTGGGCTTCAAGCAGGCGGAGGGCGGCGCACAGCAGTTCGCCGCGATCAAGAGCACGGTCCAGGATGAGCTCAAGCGCGCGTTCAATCCCGAATTCCTCAATCGCATCGACGACGTCATCGTGTTCCACGCGCTTTCGCGCGACGACATGCGGAAGATCGTTCAAATCCTCTTCGGCCAGCTCAAGGAGCGACTGAGTGCGCAGGAGATCGTGCTCGACATCACGACCGAGGCCACCGAGCTGCTCATCGAGCGCGGTTTCGACCCCTCGCTCGGGGCGCGCCCGCTCAAGCGGGCCATTCAGCGCCTGCTCGAGGATCCGCTCGCGGAGTTCATCCTGCGCGGACAGCTTCCGGCCGGGGCCCGTATCGAGGTCACCCGCACGGCCGACGAACTCGCGTTCGAGCCGGTGCTCGCATCCGAGCCCGCTCCGGCTCCCACCCCCGCCTCCCCGAGGAGTTGAAGCGATTCTCCTCCTGTTGATTGCGTTGCTCGCGACGCCGGCTGCCTCTCAGCCGGCGCCGTCGGCCCCTGCCGATTCCGTGGGCCAGGAGGCCGCCCCGATTGCCGTGATCGGCCGCGTGTCGGTGGACGGCAACGCCACCGTCGACTCGACGCGCATCCTGCGTTCCTTCGAGGTGCCGGCGGGGATGCGCTTCTCAGAAGACGCGGTGCGCCGCGGCATCCGAAAGCTGTTCGCGCTCGGGCTGTTCGACGACATCACCGTGTCGTACCGGCCCCACGACGATCGCGTGGATCTCGTGATCCACGTGAAGGAGCGGCCGCGCATCTCGAAGATCGAATTCAGCGGCAACAAGAAGAAGGAGTCCTCCGATCTCGAGAAGAAGCTCTTCATCAGGGTCGGGGAGACCTACTCGCCGACGACGTTGCGTACCCAGGTGGACTCGCTCCTCAAGCTCTACCACGACGACGGGTACGCGCGCGCGAGCATCGACGCCCTGAGCGACACGCTGGCTTCCGGCAACGACGTGGGGATCCGCTTCGTGGTGCGCGAAGGGGAGCGGGTGAAGATCGAACGCGTGCAGTTCGTAGGCGCGTCCGCGTTCCCAGCGAAGAAGCTGCGCAAGCAGCTCAAGACCAAGGCGCGCGGGTTCTTCGGGGGCGGCGACGTGAAGGAGGAGCAGTTTCCGGAGGACCGGGAGAAGCTCGAACACTTCTGCCGCACCCGCGGATACCGCGACGCGCGCGTCGTTTCGGAGGAGCTGGTGCCGGGGAGCGCACCCAATCGTCTGGTGCTGAAGATCACGATCGACCCGGGCCCGCGCTACCTGATGGGAAACGTGAGCTGGACCGGCAACCAGGTCATCTCCGCCGCCGAGATCGAGAAGTTCTGGCCCCGCCGCGGCGGCCCGGTCTACGACGTATCGCGCATCGAGAAGGCGCAGGCGGACGCATTCGCGGAATACGCGGAACGAGGCTACCTCTACCTGCAGGTCGAGCCGCGTGAGACTGTCCGTGACTCGGTGGTCGACCTCGCGTTCGTGGTGACCGAGGGCCTGCCGGAGACGGTGCGGCTGGTCACGATCAGCGGCAACAAGAACACTCGCGAGAAGGTCATCCGCCGCGAGATGGACATCCACGAGGGCGACCGCTTCCGGCGCTCGCGCCTGATGCGGACCCGCGACAACATCTCGCGGCTCGGGCTGTTCGAAGACGTCGGGATCGACTTCGTGCCCGCCGAGAGCACCGACGTGGACATCCTGCTCAAGGTGAAGGAGAAGCAGGTGGGCACTGCGTCGGCCGGGGCGGGATTCACCAGCCAGAGCGGCATCACCGGCTACGTCGAGCTCGGCCACAACAACGTCATGGGAAACGGGCAGAGTCTGGCGCTTCATCTGGAGCGCGGTGCCAAGACCGAGGACTACACCGCGAGCTTCACGGAGCCCTGGTTTCGCGACACGCCGACGCTGCTCGGATTTTCGCTGTTCAACAGCAGCCGAGATCTGGACCTCTACAAGCAGAAGCAGGTGGGCGGATCGGGCCGGATCGGGCGCCCGCTCCCGTGGCCCGACTATTCGCGCGGCTCGATTTCATACCAGCTCGAGAAGGTGACGATCTCGCGGCTCAGCGGCACCCTCACCGCCGAGCAGGAGATCGCCCTCGCCGGCCTCACGCCCGGGCGGGGGGTGCTGACCAGCAGCGTGCAGACCAGCTTCCTGCGGAACAGCACGGACGCCGCGTTCTATCCCACGCGCGGCACGAGGCTCTCGGCGACCGACGAGTTCGCGGGGGGGCCGTTCGGCGGCTCCGTCAATTTCCACAAGCATCGGTTCGAGGGGCGGCTCTACATGCCGTCGTTGCTGAAGGGAATGACGACCATGCTGAAGGCGCGGGTGGGCCTGATCGGCGAGTACCCGGACCAGAACAGCTCGATCCCGCCCTACGAGAAATTCCGCCTCGGGGGCGGCACCACGCCGGATCCGCTGCGCGGCTACGACGACTACCAGCTCGTGCCCGGAAAATTCGACCAGATCGTCACCAGCATCGCGTCGCAGGTGATCAGCGTGACGCTGCCCACCGTGCACGACAGCACGGTGTACGACACCACGTCCGCGCGCATCCGCTATCCGGGCGGCCGCACCTACGTCGCCTACACGCTCGAGCAGCAGTTTCCCATTGTTCACCCGCTGCACGGTGTGCTCTTCTTCGATGCTGGTAACGTGTGGGACCGGTGGCAGGAGATCAAGCTCTGGGACCTGAAGACGAGCGTCGGGGCGGGCATCCGCCTCGAGATCCCGCTGCTGGGCAACGTCGGCTTCGACTACGGGTACGGCTTCAATCGGGACGACGGACCCCGCGCCGTCGGGCACTTCCTGATCGGCAACGTGAACTTCTAGCGGTGATGACGGAGGCCATGTGACGACCCGAGCGGCGCTGCGCTTCGCGGCATGCTGTGCGCTGGCGCTGGGTTTCGCCCCGCGCCCGGTCGATGCGGCCACCGACGTCCGGATCGGCTATATTGACTCCGGTCGCATCTTCCAGGAGTACAAGGTGGCCCAGGATGCGCAGGCCGAGTTCGACCGAAAGGTCGAGAGCTGGCGCACGCAATCGACCGAGAAGCAGACCCTCGTGGATCAGCTCAAGGCCGAGGTCCGCGACCAGGCGCCGATTCTCTCGACCCTCAAGCGCCAGGAGAAGGAAGAGGCGCTGCAGCGCGCGATCAGCGACTACGAGCGCTTCGTTCAGGACATCTGGGGGCCGCAGGGCCGCGCGGTCCGCGAGAACGAGCAGGCGACCGGGCAGGTCGTCGAGCAGATCCGCTCGGCGGTGGAGAAGGTCGCGACCGACAAGGGTGTGGCGATGGTTCTGGACTCGGCCGGGGGTTTCATCCTGTGGGCCGACCACAATCTGGATCTGACGTCGGAGGTATTGCTGGAGCTCGCTGCGCGGTTGCAGGCGGGACCCGCGCGCTAGGAAGGCGGCAGCGATGATCGTGCGTACCCTGGCAGAACTGGCGGTCGAGCTGAACGGCGAGGTGGTGGGCGACGGTGCCACGGTGATCCGCGGCGTCGCCGGAATTCGGGAGGCGATGCCCGGCGACATCACGTTCCTCGCGAATGCCCGCTACGACGCGTACCTCAACGAGACGCGAGCCTCGGCCGTGATCTGCTCGCGCGAGTCACGGATCGCCCCGGTGCCGCTGCTCCAGGTGGACAATCCCTACCTGGCGTTTCAGCGCGTGGTGCGCGTGTTCCGGCCCGATCCCTACCTGCCCGAGCCCGGGGTTCACGCGACCGCGATCGTGTCGCTCGACGCCGTGCTCGGCGAAGGCGTGTCGATCGGAGCCCACTGCGTCATCGAGGGCGGCGCGCACATCGGCGCGCGCACCGTGCTGATGGCGGGGTGCTACGTTGGCAAGCTCGCGCGCATCGGGGATGACAGCTTCCTCTACCCGGCCGTCACGCTGCGCGAGGAGTGCGAGATCGGGGCCCGCGCCATCCTGCATCCCGGGGTGGTGATCGGGAGCGACGGGTTCGGTTTCGCGTTCGACGCCGGGCGCTACCACAAGGTCCCGCAGGTGGGCAACGTGATCGTGGGCGACGACGTCGAGATCGGCGCCAACACCACGATCGATCGCGCGACCACCGACAGCACGCGCATCGGCGACGGAACCAAGATCGACAACCTGGTCCAGATCGGGCACAACGTCGTGATCGGCCGACACTGCATCATCGTCGCTCAGGTCGGGATCTCGGGCAGCACCCAGATCGAGGACTACGTGACGCTCGGCGGGCAGGCGGGGGTCGCGGGGCACATCCGCATCGGGGAGCGCGCGATGGTCGGCGGGCAGAGCGGAGTGACCAAGTCGATCCCGGCGGGCGAAGTCTGGAGCGGCTATCCCGCGGTGCCGCATGGCCTCTGGAAGCGGCTCAGCGCGTTCGTGCAGAAGCTGCCGCAATTGTTCCAGCGCACGCGCGCGCTGGAGGACCGGGTGGGACGCCTCGAGCGCCAGGAAGAGCGCGAGGAGGTGCGTTGACCCCCGTGATGCAGCGCACCCTGGCTCGCGCCACCGGCTTCGAGGGCGTGGGGCTCCACACCGGCGAGATCGGCACGGTGACCATGCGCCCGGCACCCGCGAGCACCGGCGTGCGCTTCGTGCGCACCGATCTCGCGGGGCAGCCGTCGGTGACGGTGCGCCCCGAGCACGCGCACTTCGATCCGCGCGCGGGACGCCGGACCATCCTCCAGCAGAACGGGGTGCAGATCCACACCATGGAGCACGTGCTGGCCGCCGTCGCGGGGCTCGGCATCGACAACCTCGTCATCGAGACCAGCACGATGGAGATTCCCGAGCCCGCCGACGGCAGCGCGCTGCCGATCGCCCTGCTGCTGCGCGACGCCGGCTTCGAGACCCAGGACCGTCCCAAGCGCCACATCAAGGTGACGAAGCCCGTGCACTGGAGCGCGAACGGGGTCGAGATCAGCGCGGTGCCGTACCGCGGGCTGCGCATCACCTTCACGATCGACTACGACCATCCGCTGGTCGGGCGCCAGACCGTTTCGTTCGACATCGACGACGAGACGTTCCTTCGCGAAATCGCGCCGGCGCGAACCTTCGTGCTGGAGCGCGATCTCGAGGTGCTGCGGCAGGCCGGCTGGATCAAGGGCGGGCGCATCGAGAGCGCCGTGGTGGTGGGCGAGCGCGGTCTCAGGAACCAGGAGCCGCTGCGCTTCCCCGACGAATTCGCACGCCACAAGGTGCTCGACCTGCTCGGCGACCTCTACCTGCTCGGGGGCCCGCTGCTCGGCCACGTCACCGCGCTGCGGGCCGGGCACCAGAGTCACGTCGCCTTCGTCAAGTGCCTCAAGGAGACGCTGCCGCTTCCGGGCCGGCGCGCGGGCGGTCCGCCGGAGGAATGGGACATCACCGCGATCATGGACATCATGCCCCACCGGTATCCGTTCCTGCTGGTGGATCGGATCACCCGCATCGAGGAGGGGCACTCGATCGAGGGGCTGAAGAACGTGACCATCAACGAGCCGTTCTTCCAGGGACACTTCCCCGGACATCCGATCATGCCAGCGGTGCTCATCATCGAGGCGATGGCGCAGGTCGGCGGGCTGCTGCTGCTCAACTCGGTCGAGGATCCCAACAACAAGCTCATGTACTTCATGGGCGTGGATGGGGCGCGCTTTCGCCGCCCGGTGACGCCCGGCGACCAGCTTCGATTCAAGCTGACCCTGCTCAAGCTTCGCAGCGGCACCTCGAAGATGCGCGGCGAGGCCTACGTCGACGACCAGCTGGTCGCGGAAGCCGAGCTGCTCGCCACGGTCGTGGATCGGCGTCCGGCGTGAGCAGCGCCGTCCACCCCGGCGCGTTCGTGGACGATCGCGCCCAGCTCGGCAGGGATGTCACGATCGGACCCGGGGCCGTGATCGGGCCCGACGTGCGGATCGGCGATCGCACCTCGGTGGGGAGTCACGCGCTCCTGACCGGCTGGACCCGGATCGGCAGCGACTGCCGCATCCATCACGGCGCGGTGCTGGGCAGTCCGCCGCAGGACCTCAAGTATCACGGCGAGCGCACCGAGCTTCAGATCGGCGACCACACCGAGATCCGCGAGTACGTGACGGCGAATCTCGCCACCCAGCCGGATCAGCCCACCCGGATCGGGGACCATTGCCTGCTGATGGCCTACGCGCACGTCGCGCACGACTGCCAGCTCGGCGCGCACGTCATCATCGCGAACGCCGTGCAGTTCGCGGGCTTCGTCACCGTCGAAGACTGGGCGATCGTGGGGGGCGGCACGGTCGTGCACCAGTTCGTGCGAATCGGGTGTCACTCGATCATCGGCGGGGGCTCCCGCATCCCGCAGGACGTTGCGCCCTACGTGAAGACCGCGGGGAGCCCGCCCCGCAATGCCGGCATCAACGCGGTGGGGCTCGAGCGGCGTGGTTTCACCCCCGAGACCCGGCACGCGCTCGACCAGGCGTATCGCATCCTGTTTCGCCGGCAGCTCACGGTGGCGGACGCCGTGAAGGCGATGCGCGAGACGTTGTCAGGCATCGCCGAGGTGGAACATCTCGCGCGCTTCGCCGAGACCTCGGCCCGCGGGCTCACGCGGTAGCCGGCGATGCCTGCGTTCCGGGTGGGCGTGTGGGGGGTGGGAACCTGGGGCGAGAAGCACGCCCGCGTCTATCATGCGCTCCCCGAGGCGGAGCTGGTCGGCGTCTTCGACACCGATCCGGCGCGTGCCGCCGAGGTCGCCGCCCGCCACGCGACGCGGGCGTTCGAGAGCGCGGCGGCGATGCTGGCCGCGTGCGAAGCCGTCTCGGTCGCGACCCCCACGCTCGCGCACCGCGAAGCGGTCGAGCAGGCGGTCGCCGCGGGACGGCACGTGCTGGTCGAGAAGCCGGTGGCGCCGACGGTCGCGGATGCCGAAGCGATGCGGGGCGCGGCCACGCGCGCCGGCGTCCAGCTCCAGGTCGGACACGTGGAGCGGTTCAATCCGGCGTTGCTCGCCTCGCGCCCGTTCGTACGCGAGCCGAAGTTCATTGAGGCGCACCGGCTCGCGCAGTTTCAGCCGCGTTCGCTCGACATCGACGTGGTATTCGACCTCATGATCCACGACATCGATGCGGTGCTCGACTCGGTCGGCGCCGCGCCTTCCCAGGTGTCGGCGGTCGGCGTCGCCGTGCTCTCGGGAAACGAAGACATCGCCAACGCGAGGTTGGAATTCCCCGGAGGCTGCGTGGCCAACCTCACCGCCAGCCGCGTTTCGCAGGACCGGCTGCGGCGCATCCGGTTCTTCCAGTCGGACGCCTACCTCTCGGTCGATCTCCTCGAGAAGACCGCGGACCTGCTGCGGGTGGATGTGTCGCGGTTTCGTCCAGAGGCCCCGCACGAAGCGATCGCCAAGTCGAGGCTCGCGGTGGAAACCGGTGAGCCGCTCGCGCTCGAGCTCCGGGCCTTCCTGCGCTCGCTGCGCGGCGAGGGCGCCGGGGCGGCATCGGCGGAGGCCGGATGCCTGGCACTGCGGGTCGCCGAGGCGGTGCGGACCGAGATGAAACGCCGCACACTCTCGTGGCCGACCCGAATCAGCGCCGTGTCCTGATCGTCGCGGGCGAGCCCTCGGGCGACGCCCACGCCGCGCGCCTCACGCGCGCGCTCCGCGCCCGCGGTGCGTGGGACGTGCGGGGCGTGGTCGGGCCCGCGCTGCGCGCGGCGGGGGTCGTGCCGGTCGTCGCGATGGAGCGGCTCGCGGTGCTGGGCTTCGCCGAGATCATCGGCCGCATCCCGGCGTTGTTGAGGGCGCGCGCGCGCCTGCTCGATGAGTGCGAACGATTCCGTCCCCACGCCGCGGTGCTGGTCGACTACCCCGGCTTCAACCTGCGCATCGGGCCGGAGCTCAAGCGACGCGGCGTGCGGATCTTCTACTACATCGCCCCGCAGGTCTGGGCGTGGCACCCGGAGCGCGCGGCCGCGATGGCGCGCTGGGTGGATCAGCTGGCGGTCGTCTTCCCGTTCGAAGAGGAGATCTTCAAGGCGGCGGGAGTTCCGGTCGCGTTCGTCGGGCACCCGTTGCTCGACGCGCTGGAGCCGGAGGTCGACGCCGCGCGCTTCCGCGAGGAGCTGGGGCTCGCGAGCGGACAGCCCGTGCTCGGATTGCTGCCCGGGAGCCGCGAGCAGGAGGTGCGGCACGTGCTCGAGCCGATGCGAGCCGCGGCCGCGCGGCTCGCGCGCGACCGGCCCGATCTGTGCGCGGTGGTGGCCGCCGCCCCCGGCCTCGACGACGCGTGCTTCGCGCCCGCGCGTCGCCGCGGCTCGGTGCGGATCGTCCGCGACCGCACGCACGCGATTCAGGCGCACGCGACGGCGTGCGCCGTCGCCTCCGGGACCGCGACCCTCGAGACCGCGTTGTTCGGCACGCCGCTGGTGATCGCCTACCGGGTCGGGCGCCTGAACTACGCCATCGCCCGGCGCGTCGTGAAGCTGCGGCACATCGGTCTCCCCAACATCGTGGCCGGCCGCGAGGTGGCGCCCGAGCTGGTCCAGGATGACCTGACGCCGGAACGACTGAGCGCGGCGCTCGCGCCACTGCTCGACGATCCGCGGCGGCGGACGGAGAGCGCAGGGCGGCTCTCGGTGGTGCGCGATCGGCTGGGCGGTCCCGGCGCTTCGGAGCGCGCGGCTTCGTTGCTGTGTGGAATGCTCTCGTGAAGCCGGGCGGATTTCCATGGTGGATGGAGCCCGCCGGGATCGCGGGCGCCGCGCTGCTGCGCGCGCTCGGCGGCTCGTGGCGTCTCGATCGCGAGGGTCTGATGGCGCTCGAGCCCGGCTTCGCGCGCGGCGATCGGTGTATCTTCGCGCTCTGGCACGCCTGCCTGCTTCCCCTCGTCTACACGCATCGCGGACGGGGCGTCGGGGTGCTGGTGAGCCGTCATCGCGATGGGGAGATCATCACGCGCATCATCGAGCGTCTCGGATACGTGGCCGCCCGCGGATCGAGCACGCGCGGAGGCGAGGAGGGGGCCATGGAGATGCTGAGCCTCGCGCAGGCGGGCCGCGCCCTCGCGATCACGCCCGACGGCCCGCGCGGCCCGCGTGAGGCGCTCAAGGCCGGGCTCGTGTATCTCGCGAGCCGCACCGGTCTGCCGGTGGTGCCGGTGGCGAGCGCGGCGCGCGCGGCGTGGGTCATGCGCTCGTGGGACCGTTTTCGCGTGCCGCTCCCGTTCGCGCGGGTCCGGGTCGCGTACGGGGCGCCGATCGTGGTGCCTCCCGCGCTCGATGCCGAGGCGCTCGAGTCGTGGCGCGGGCGGATCGAGCGCGCGTTGCGCGAGCACACCGAACGGGTGCGCCGCCTCGCGGGCGAGCCGGCGTGAACGCGGCCTGGGTCGCCTATCGAATGATCGCGCCGGCGCTGGGCGCGGTGGCTCCCGCCGCGTGGGTGTTCGCTTCCCCGGCGGAGCGGCGGTTCTGGAGCGAGCGCATGGGAGCGGTCGAACCCCTCGATGCGTGCGACGCGTGGGTGCATGCCGCGTCGCTCGGCGAAGCGACCGCCGTCGGCCCGCTCGCGCGCGAACTGCTGGCGCTGCAACCCGGGGCGCGCTTGCGGCTCACCGCGACCACGCGCTCCGGGCGCGCGCGCCTCGGGGCGCTCGGGGCGCCGGTATCGCTGGCCCCGATCGATTCGCCGCAGGCGGTCGAGCGGTTCTTCGCGCGGGCCCGCCCGCGGCGGCTGTTCATCGTCGAGACCGAGCTCTGGCCCCACTGGCTGCTGCGGGCCGCCGCGGCCGGGGTGCCGGTCGCGATCGTGAGCGCGCGGCTCAGCGAGCGTTCGGTGCGGCGCTACGGTGCGCTGGGCGGGACATTGCGCGGGCTGGTGGGCGGCCTCTCGGCGGTGCTCTGCCAGAGTGATGAGGACGCGCGCCGCTGGCTCGCGCTCGGTTCGCGGCGGGAGCGCACCGAGGTCGTTGGCAACCTCAAGAACGACGCGCTGCCGCACCCGGCGGCGAGCCGGGGGCAGGCGCGTGACGCGCTGGGCCTCGATCCCGGGCGCCCGTTGCTGGTGTTGGGCAGCGTGCGGCCGGGCGAGGCTCGATTGCTGGCGCGCGCGTGGCTGCGACTCCCCGATGCGCTGCGCGCGAGCTGGCAGGTGACCGCTTTGCCCCGTCACCCGCGCGCTTCGGCCGACCTGCGAGCCGAGGCGAAGGCCGCGCGCGTGTGTCTGATCGATGCCGGCGCTCCACTCGAGGGAGCCTGGCGATGGGACGACCGGCTCGGTGTGCTCAACGCGTATTACGCGGCGGCCGAGGTGGCGTTCGTGGGAGGGAGCCTCCTGCCTTACGGCGGGCACAACCCGCTCGAGCCGGCGGCGTGCGGAGCCGCGGTCATCGTCGGCTCGCATCATCACGCGCAGCGCGAGGGCGTGCTGGCGCTCGAGCGCCGCGGGGGGGTTCAGGTGGCCAGCACCGAGGACGAATTGCTGCGCGCGATGGCGGAGTTGCTCGGTGACGACGCGGCGCGGGCACGCCAGTCGGGCATCGCGCGGGAGGTCGTCGATGGGTTGCGCGGCGGCGCACGGCGCGCGGTGACCCGTCTCGCGGAGTGGGATCTGTGGCCGCCCCGCTGATGCGCGCGCTGGCGGGGGCGGCCGCCGCGCTGTACGGGGCCGGGTGGGAGGCGAAGCGGCGAGCCTATGCGGGTGGCTGGGCGCGGCCGCACGCTGTCGCATCGCGGGTCGTCAGCATCGGCAACCTCACGGTGGGCGGCACCGGCAAGACCACGCTCGTGCTCCATCTGGTGGCGCTCGCGCGCTCGCGCGGCGTTCGCGCCACGGTGGTCGCACGCAACTACCGGCCGGGGCCGGCCGGCGCGGGCGACGAGCGTCTCATGTACCAGCGCGCGTTCGGCGGGAACGAGGTGTTCGTCGGCGACCGCAAGCGCTCGCTCGCGGCGCTGGCCGCCGCCCGCGGGTACCCGCTGATCTTGGTGGACGACGGGTTCTCGACGTGGAATCTCGCGCGCGATCTCGACGTCGTGTTGCTCGATTCGCAGGACATGTGGGGCGGGGCGCGGCTGCTGCCGGCGGGGCGGCTGCGCGAGCCGCGGCGCGCGTTGCAGCGCGCGGACATCGTGGTCGTGACGCGGCTCGCGCCGGGCGAGGACCCGGATCCTCGCCTCGCGGACGCGAAGCGCTATGCTCCGGCCGCGTTGCTCGCCGGCGCGCGGCACCGCGTGACGGGCGCGCGGTGGATGGACGGCACCTCGGTGCCGGAGGGCGAGCGCGTGTGGATCGTGACCGCGACCGGGAATCCGGCGGCGGTCGAGCGCAGCGCCCGCGAGGCGGGCCTCGAGGTCGTTGGCCTCTCGGTCTTCCGCGACCATCACTGGTGGGACGCGGCCGGACTGGCGCGCGAGCGGGAGCGGGCGGCGCGCGAGCGGGCGGTGCCGCTGCTGACTGCGAAGGACGCGGTGCGCTGGCCGGCGGGGTCGAACACCGATGGCGTGGCCCGGCTCGATGTGGTGTGGGAGTGGGTGTGCGGAGGCGCCGAGGTCGAGGCGCGAATCCTCGAGGGGGTGATGCCCGCGTGATCGAACCCGATGTGCTGGTGCTGGGAAGCGGGATCGCCGGGCTCATGCTCGCGCTCAAGGCCGCCCGGTTCGGCCAGGTGCTGGTGCTCACGAAGAAGCGGGCCGAAGAGACCAATACGAACTACGCGCAGGGCGGAATCGCGGCGGTCTTCGATTCCCACGATTCGTTTCGCGATCACGCGCGCGATACCCTGCGCACCGGCGCCGGACTGTGTGATCCCGAGGTCGTGGCTCGCGTCGTGCACGAGGCGCCGGACCGCGTGCGCGAGCTCGAATCGCTCGGGGTGGGATTCAACCGCACGGCGCGCGGGTACGCGCTCGGTCGCGAGGGCGGCCACTCGCGCCGCCGGATCGTGCACGCGAGCGACTTCACCGGCCGCGCGATCGAAGCGGCGCTGCTCGAGCAGGCGCGCCGGCACCCGCGCGTCCAGGTGGTCGAGAATCAGCTCGCGGTCGACCTGATCCTGGATTCGCGCCTGCGGAGGCGGCGTGCGACAGGGCGCGACACCTGCTGGGGCGCGTACGTCATGGATCGGGCCTCTGGCGCGATCCGGCCGGTCACGGCGCGACTCACCGTGCTCGCGACCGGCGGGTCCGGGAAGGTCTACCTCTACACCAGCAATCCGGACGTCGCGACCGGAGACGGGCTCGCGATGGCGTACCGCGCCGGCGCCCCGGTCTCCAATCTCGAGTTCGTGCAGTTCCATCCCACCTGTCTCTACCATCCGCGCGCGAAGGCGTTCCTGCTGAGCGAGGCGCTGCGCGGCGAGGGCGCCGTGCTGCGCACCCTCGATGGCACCCGCTTCATGCCGGCGGTGCATCCACAGGCGGAGCTGGCACCGCGCGACGTGGTGGCGCGCGCGATCGATCGAGAGATGAAGCGGCGCGGCGAGCCCCACGTGTACCTCGACATCAGTCATCGGCGCGCCGCCGACATCCGCCGGAGATTTCCCAACATCCGCGCGGCGCTGCAGAGCTTCGGCTTCGATCTGACGCGCGAGCCGATCCCGGTGGTGCCCGCCGCCCACTACATGTGCGGCGGCGTGGCGGCCACGCTCTCGGGGCGCACCGCCCTGCGTGGCCTGCTCGCGCTCGGGGAAGTCGCGTGCACCGGGCTGCACGGCGCGAACCGCCTCGCGAGCAACTCGCTGCTCGAGGCGCTGGTGAGCGCCCACCACGGCGCCGAGGAGGTCCGCCTCCGCCTCGAGGGCGTGAGCCGCGCGCCACGCGCGGCGAGCTGGCGCGCGCGGGGAGCACGTCCGCCGCTCGAGACCGGCGTGTTCGATCACAACTGGGACGCGGTGCGTCGCGTCATGTGGGATCTGGTGGGGATCGTGCGCACCGATCAGCGGCTGGCCGCGGCTGCGCGCCGGCTCGCGCTGCTGGGCGAGGAGATCGAGACCGACTACGCGCGGCTCGAGCTGTCCCCCGACCTGATCGAGCTGCGCAACATCGCGCTCGTGGGGAGCCTGATCGTCGCGAGCGCCCGCCGTCGTCGTGAGAGCCGCGGACTCCACTTCAACCTCGATCATCCGCGATCGGCCGGGACTCGAGGCCGGCATCCGATCGTGCTGCGCCGCGTGCGCCCGATCGCGACCGGGGGGCGGCGGCTTGCCCGCTCCGCGGCGACGGCCCTATAGTCGCGCGGAGCCGCGAACGGCGGGAGAACGATGAGCGCTGGCGAGATGACGTTCTGGGATGTGGTAGACGCGATCCGGCAGCGCGAGCCGCGCTACCGGCGGGAGGCGTATGGATTCATCATGGCCGCGCTCGGCATCACGGTTCAGGCGCTGCCCGCCGAGCGGCGTCGCGATCCCGAACGGCGCCACCTGAGCGGGCAGGAATTACTGGAGGGCGTGGTCCGGCTCGCGCGCGCGGAGTTCGGTCAGCTCGCGCGGATGGTGTTCGCCGAATGGGGCGTGTCCACCGGCGAAGACGTCGGCCGAATCGTGTTCGCGCTGGTCGAGAGCGGACAGCTGAGCGCCCGGCCCGAGGACTCGATTCAGGATTTTCGCGACGCCGGAGAGCTCGCGGGCGCGCTCGGCGCCCGACTCGAGTTCGGTCCAGCCCGCGGCTCCCGCCCGGGGGCGGGCCGCACCCGAAGCTGGCCCTAGGACCGTGGCCTGACGCATGGATGCCTTAGGCCGCGCATGCCGGCGCACGGTCGCGAGGCCGCTCCGCGGTCGCGCCCGCGGCGCCGCCCGCTAGCTTCATGCGCACCTACCTGAGGCTGCTCGGTTACCTGCGCCCGTATCGGGTGCGACTCGCGGCGGCGATCGGTTGCATGGTGGTGTACGCCGCGATGGCCGCGATCTCGCTCGGGTTGATCGCGCCCGCGATGCGCGTGCTGTTCGAACGCTCCGCGCCGGCGACGGCGGTTGCATCGGCGCCCGCTCCGCCTGCGCATCCCGCGCCGCCGCACGCCGGGCGCACCTCGGGTTGGCCCGCCCCGCTCCGCGCGTGGGCGGAGCGCGCGCTGCACGACGCGCGGCCGATCGTGGCGCTGGAGCGACTCTGCATCTTCATCCTGATCGTGCTGCTCCTCAAGAACGCCGCGGACTACCTGCAGGCATTTCTCATGGTCTCCGTCGAACAGGCCGCGATCCGCGATCTGCGCAGCGCGCTGTACGCGCATCTGCAGCGCATGTCGCTCGACTTCTACCACGGACGGCGCACCGGGACCCTGGTGTCGCGGATCACGAACGACATCGAGTTCCTGCGTGCCTCGCTCGCCGCCGGGATCAGCAATCTGGTCAAGGATTCGCTCACCCTGATCGGGTGCCTGGCCTGGGTGTTCGTGGCGTCGTGGCACATGGCGCTGTTCTCGCTGGTCGTGCTCCCGCCGGTCGCATTCGCGCTGGTCTCGATCGGGCGCAAGATGCGCAAGCGATCGACACGCGCGCAGGAGCGGATGGGGGAACTCACCGGCATCCTGCAGGAGACCATCGCGGGAGCCCGCGTGGTCAAGGCGTTCGGCATGGAAGCGTTCGAGCAGCGCAAGTTCGACGCGGCCAATTTCGGTTTCTATCGGGCGTTCGTGCACCTGCGGCGGGTCTCGGCGGCGGCGCGTCCGGTGAGCGAGTACGCGGTCGTGATGGTCGCGGTCGCAATGCTGTGGTTCGGCGGCCGCGAGATCTTCGAACATCGCTCGCTCGAGCCGCAGCAATTCGTGCTGTTCGTGACGGCGCTGCTCTCCACGATCTCGCCCCTGAAGAGCCTCTCCGAGGTCAACGCCAACGTGCAGCAGGGGGTGGCCGCCGCGACCCGGGTGTTTCAGCTGCTCGACACGGTTCCCACCGTCGTTGACGCGCCGCATGCCCGCCCGCTCGCCGGGTTCTCGCGAGCGGTGCGCTACGACAACGTGAGCTTCGACTACCAGCCCGGCGTCCCGGTGCTGCGCGACGTGAGCTTCGAGCTCGCCCGTGGAGAGGTGGTGGCGCTGGTGGGCGCGAGCGGCGCGGGGAAGAGCACCACGATGGACCTGCTCGGCCGCTTCTACGACCCGGCCGCCGGCCGGATCACGATCGACGGCGTCGACCTTCGAGAGCTCACGCTGGCATCGCTGCGCGCCCGGCTGGGCATCGTGACGCAGGAGACCATTCTGTTTCACGACACCGTGCGCAACAACATCGCGTACGGCATGACCGAAGCGAGCGATGCTTCGGTGCAGGCGGCAGCCGAGGCGGCTCACGCGCACGAATTCGTCACGCGCATGCCTCAGGGGTACGCGACGGTGATCGGCGAGCGCGGACTGAAGCTCTCCGGCGGCGAGCGGCAGCGCCTCGCGATCGCCCGGGCGCTGCTCAAGAATCCGCCGCTGCTGCTGCTGGACGAAGCGACGTCGTCGCTCGACACCGAGAGCGAGCGCCTGGTGCAGGATGCGCTCGAGCGCCTGATGCGGGATCGCACGGTGCTCGTCATCGCCCACCGTCTCTCGACGGTCCAGCATGCCGACCGCATCGTCGTGCTGGAACGCGGGCGGGTGGTCGCGAGCGGGGCGCACGCCGAGCTGCTCGAGCAGGACGGTCTCTACCGGCGCCTGTACGACCTCCAGTTCGTGGCCTGAGATGGCGGGGCGTGCTCGGCCGATCCGGGTGCCGGGCGGCGGCTTCCGTCGCATCGCGATCCTGCGGCTCTCGTCGCTGGGCGACGTCGTGCTCACGATTCCGGTGGTGCACGCCCTGAAGCAGGCGTTCCCGGCGGCCGAGATCCATTACTGGACGAAGCAGGAGTTCGCGGACGCGGTGCGTTTCGATCCGGCCATCGCACACGTGCGTGCGCTGGACCCAGACGCGCGGCGCATCGAGGATCTGATCGCGATGGGCGCCGAGCTCGAGGACTGCGACCTGATCGTCGACCTGCATCGCAGCGTGCGCTCGCGCGTGCTCACGTTTCGCCAGCGGGCACCGGTGCTCCGAGTCCCGTCCACGCGGCTGACCCGGGCGCGCTGGGTGCACGCGCGCTGGAGCGCCCCGCCTCCCGCGCCGCACGCGCTGGCCCGCTACGCTGCGGCACTCGCGCCGCTCGGTCTGCAGACGGAACTCCTCCCACGCGCCGAGGCCGGGGAGGAGGCGGAGGCATGGGCCGTCCCGTGGATGGACGCGTGGCGTCCCGCGGCGGCGCCGCTCGCGCTCTGCCCCGGCGCGCGACACTTCACCAAGCGCTGGCCGGAGTCTCACTGGGTCGCGCTTCACGACGCGCTCGCGGCGCGCGGCACGCCGCGCCTGTATTTTTCGCTCGCGCGTGAACGGGATGCGATGCCCTCGCTCGCCGCGCGCGTCGCGGGCGATCCCGCCGCGCGCTGGTGCGTCGAACCGCTGCCGCGCATCACGGCGCTGCTCGGGTGCTGCGCGGCGGCCGTGACCTGCGACAGCGGGCTCATGCACCTCGCCGCCGCGCGCGGCCTGCGGGTCGTCGCGCTGTTCGGAAGCACCGTCCCCGAGCTGGGATTCGCGCCGGCCGGCGAGGGACACGTCGTGATGCGGCGGCACGAGCCCTGCCAGCCGTGCACGCTCCATGGACGGCCGGCGTGCCCGATGCGCCATTTTCGCTGCATGGCGGAGATCGGCGCGGACCAGGTGCTGGGCGCGATCGACACCGTGGTCCCGGCCGCGGCGGGCTGAGCGCGGGTCGCGCGGCCGCGGCCGGCTTGAGCGCCCGCGATGGCTCCCCCTATACTCCCGCGCTTCCCGCGTGCTCTTCCGCGGCGCGGGCCGCGCCCGGGACTCCGAGCGGGCCTCGCGATGGAGCACACGTCGAGGGATGTCATGGCCGTAACGCAGCGGGTCACGGAGGACGGACGTCGTGCGACCGACGGCGTGCGCGATCGCGGGGGCGAGGCGCGGGCGCTGGATCGCATCCTGGTCCGGGTCTCGAACTGGCTCGGCGACGCGCTGCTCGCGCGCCCGCTGCTGCACGCGCTGCGCCGCGCCCATCCCCGCGCGGAGATTCGCGCGGTCGCCCCCGCGCCGCTCGCCGCGCTGCTCGCGAGCGACCCGGTGGTCGATCACTGGGAGCCGTGGCCCGCTGGCTCCGACGCGCGCCGGGCGCTGGGCCGCGCGCTTCGCGCCTTTCGTCCGGATGCCGCGCTGGTGCTGCCCCCGTCGTTCTCGAGCGCATGGTTTGCATGGCGGAGCGGCGCCGCGATCCGCGTGGGGTTCGCGCACGAGGGGCGCGGCGTGCTGCTCACCCGCTCGATGCGCCGCGTGGCGCGCGGCGAGCGGCACCTGAGCGATGAATACCTGGACCTGGGCCGGGCACTCGGAATCGAGGAGACCGCGGTTCCGCTGCTCGAGCCCCGGGCCGATGCGGTGCGCGCGGCGCGCGCGCTGCTGGATGCGCGAGGCGTTCGCTCCCGGCGCATCGCCATCCTCGGGCCGGGCGCGGCGTACGGGCCCGCGAAATGCTGGGGTGAGGCCCGATTCGCGGAGCTCGGAGCGGCGCTGGCGCGGGACGGCTGGTCGGTGCTGGTGTGCGGCGCGCCCGCCGAGCGCAATACGGCGGAGACGGTCGCGCGCGGGGCCGGGGCCGCGAGCCGCGTGCTCGCCGGCGACACCGACCTCGAGACGCAGGCCGCTCTGTGCGCGCTGGCCGGGCTCGCGGTGTGCAACGATTCGGGGCTCGCGCACCTCGCGGCGGCGGTCGGCGCGCCGACGGTCGCGATCTTCGGGTCCACCAGCAGCGCGTGGACCGCGCCGCTCGGTCCCCGGGTGCGCGTCATCCAGCGTGCCCCGGTGTGCTCGCCCTGTTTCGAGCGAACGTGCCGGATCGGCTACCGGTGCATGACGGCGATCGGGGTGGACGATGCGCTGGCCGCGTGCCGCGCGGTGGCGTCGTGAACGACGCGGGCGCTCGATGCGGGTGCTGATCCATGCGTCGGCGCCCGGCGCGCAGCGGGAACGCGTGCTGTGCGCGGCACGCGGCCTCGCGCTTCGCGGACATCGCGTGCACTGGTGGGGACCCGTGCCGCCAGGTGGCGGCGCCGGTCTGCTCGCCGCGCCTCGCGGCCTCGCCGTGGCGAGGCTCGAGGTGGATGTCGTCATTGGAGCCGGCGGTTCGCCAGCGCGGGTGGCGGGCCTGGGCTGGCTCACCCGAGCGCGAGCGATGGTGCTCGGACTCGCCGCCTCCGACCTCGAGGGTCTTGGCCGCGGCGCGCAATGGGCATTGCGATCGATCTACGCGATGGGGCTGGTCGATCCCCGCGAGGAGGACGCGCTGCGCGCGGGGCGGCGCCCGATCCCGCTCGAGCGGCTCGCGTTCTGGTCGTCCGAGAGGGTCCCCGCTGGACCGGAAAGCGCGCACCCCGACACCGAGATCCTGGAGCGCGCAAGCGAACGCGCGCTGGCGAGGCAACGCGCGCACGCCCCGCGTTCCGCGATGTTCCTGGACCGCGACGGGACGCTGGTGGTCGAGCGCGGCTACCTCACGGATGCCGGGGACATCGAGTTGCTGCCGGGCGTCGCCCACGCGCTGCGGCGGCTGCGGTCGGCCGGATTCGCGCTGGTCGTGATCTCGAACCAGTCGGGCGTCGGCCGCGGCCTGTTTCCGGCCGCACAGGTGCACGAGGCCATGGCGAGGCTTCGAGCCATCCTGCGCGCGAGCGGCGTGGAGCTGGACGCCATCTACTTCTGCCCGCACCGTCCCGAAGCGGGCTGCGCCTGCCGCAAGCCGGGGATCGCGCTGATCGATCGGGCCATCGAGGACCTGCTCCTCACGAGGCGCGGATCGGCGATGGTGGGGGACAAGCTGCTCGATGTCGAAACCGGCCGGCGCGCGGGTACGCTCGGAATCCTGGTGCGCACCGGCTACGGACGCGAAGCGGAACGGTCGATCGCGGCCGGCGGGCCGAGTCCGCAGCCCGACGCGGTGTGCGACGGGCTCGACGAAGCCGCGTCATTCGTCCTCGCCCGCGGAGACGCGGGCGAGATCTGAGCGCGACGCGTCAGCGATCGGGCTGCAGGTCGAACACGTAGTCCTGCGCGCCGGGGAGCGGGTGGTAGTTGAGCACGTAGCCCGCGACGTGTGCCTGCTCGGGCGTGACCCAGCGCGCGTCGACCAGTTGCTCGAGGTGCGCGGGGTACGAACCGCGCTCGCGGCGGTAGAGATCGAGCGCGAGGCGCAGGTCGCGCACCTGGGCGGCCGCGAACACGTCCCTCGCGCCCAGTTGCGCGCCGGCGGGAGACCGTCGCGTGCCGGCGTACCGGAGCCCGAGGAACGCCGCCACCACCAGCGCGGCCACCGCCAGCTCGCGAACGATCGGACTCCGCCCCGCCCCCGGGGCCGATGAACGAGTCTCGCGCGGCCCGTCCGGCTGACTGGGATCGCGTCGTCCGACGAATTCGATCCAGTTCGACTCCAGCATTCGGTTGAGCGCCTCGTAGGCCTCGTACTCGGAGAGCGGGGCGCTCGCCACGATTTCCTGGACGGTATGCTTGCCGTCGATCAGCCCGAACAACTCGCGTTCCTCTTCGGAGAGCGGGTCGTTGGGATCGGGCAGGTCGCGCACCCCGAGCAACTGATGCGGGTCCTTGAAGACCGAGACGTACCGTTTCTGCTCGTCGCCGCGGCGCGCGGCTTCGATCAGCGCGCCCTCGCTGCTGAGTCGCACCAGCGGCTGATGGGGCCAGCGATTGTGCGGGTCGAAGCGATAGGTGCCGTTCTCCCAGCCCACCAGTCGCATGAGGTCGGCGAGAATCTGGCGCTCGAGGTAACTCCCGAGCTCTTCCGCGTCGAGGTAGCGGCCGTTCACGAGCAGGTCCTCGAGATCTCGCCCTGACTCCTTCTGGATGGTGAGGATCCCGCGCACCTGCTCGTCGGACAGTCGCTTGACGTGCCGCAGGAACGCGAGCAGGGGGTCGTCGCGCTGCATGCCCGGATTGCGCGTGGAGACGACTCGGCCTTCCTGGACGTAGATCACCGCGCGCTCGGTGTTCCACTCGAGGGTCAGGCACCCGGTCTTCTTCTGGGTGCCGAGCAGCTGAAGGATTTCCGTCGCCGAGAAGTCGCGGAGACTGCCCTGGAGCGCCATCGCGTTCTCCTAGGCCGCGGCCGCGGGCGTGCGCCGGGTGGCCTGCACGCTCCGGCTCCGGACCGGCGCCGCGAGCGATGAGGCCTGCGCGCGCGCGCGGGCGACCTGTTCGAAGTACCCGAACAGGGATGCCGCGTAGATGGCGCCCCACAGAGCGAGCGCCAGAGGGACCGGGATGAACGACGGAGCGAGGGCGAGCCTCGGTTCGAACTCGAACGGCAGCGAACTCCCGAACCACTGAGCCGCGAGCAGCGTGGTGAGCGCGAGCAGGACGACCGGCGTGAAGACTCTTCGGAACGCGAGCAATCCGAAGCCTGGAACGACCGCGGCCGCCGCGGTGCGCACCAGGTGCTCGCGATTGAGCAGCTGACGCTGATGCTGGAGCAGCAGCACGCGGGCGAAATCGGGATTCTCGGCACGCGACTCGAGCGCTGCGCACGCCGGGCACAGCGCGAGCTCGCGCCGGCGCTGCGCGCAACGCCGGCACACGACGTGTCCGCAGTTGCTGCAGGCCCGCAACGGCATGCCGCCGTGCTGCACCAGGCTGAAGCTCACGCCGAGCAGCGCGAGGATGACGGCCGCGAGGCTGAACGGCCAGCCCGAGGCCTCGATGCGCGTCCGCCAGGCGGGCGGCAGGGAATGAGCCCCGCCCAGCGGCAGCGGCTCGCGCATCAGTGCCAGCCAGAAGGCCCGTGGCGCGATCCACTGATCGACCAGCGGCAGCATTCCGTCCTCGGTGGATTGCGACTGGTAGTTCCGCACCATGTCGAAGTCCAGCGAAGAGGCGCGCGAGAGGGCCTCGGTCGCCGCGCGATACTCGAATCGCTGCGTGTAGAGCTGCGAGGAGTTGAAGTAGGCGGCTGCGTTCGCGTGCAGCTTCGCGTTCGCGCGATCGTAAAGGGTGAGCGCCTCGACCGTGCGCCCCTGCATCGCCAGCACGTTACCCAGGTCGTTCAAGACTCGATCGTCGTCCGGCCAGGTCTGCAGCACGCGGCGGTACGCGGCCTCCGCGGTGACGAGATCGCCGCCGCGGCGCGCGATCCAGCCGAGGCCGAACCGCACGAACGGATTGTCCGGGTGCCGTGCGGCCAGCGCGGTCATGCGGTCCTGACGCTCGCGGCTCCAGGGCTCGCCTTCCAACAGCGGAACGCCGTGGAGCGGGGCACGCGCCTCGTCGAGCGGCGTGGCCATGCGGTCCAGCATCGACGACATCCAGGGCAGCGCCGCGAGCACCAGCGTGAGGGTGACGAACAGCACGCGTTCGCGGCCGCGGAGCACGCACCACAGGAATCCGAGCAGCGCGACGGTGGGGAGCGCCGGGCCGAAGCCTGCGGCATAGGGCAGCAGGACGAGGGCCAGCGACCACGCCCGGGCCGAGCCCGGGGAGACCACTCGCGAGAGCTTTTCCAGCAGCGGATGACGGAGCTCCTGGATCCTCAGCAGGACGATCAGGCACCCCGCCGCGAGCAGCGCGAGGACCAGCGCCCCGAACCCCACGTAGAGCACGTTGCCCATGACCGCCAGCTGGAGGAGAAAGTTCCCGCGGGCCAGGTCGAGCACCGTCGCGTACTGCAGGAGCGCCTGGCTCGGCTCGCGGAACAGCGCCCATGCCGCGAGCGTGAGATGGGGCGCCACGTAGGAGGGATCGAGCTCGGCCGCGCCTCTCACCCAGCGCACGCCTTCGTCGAGCATTCCCGATTCGTGCGCGAACAGGCCGCGACGGTAGAAGATGCGGGCCTCGAGCGGAAGCGCGATGGCGTGACTGCGCGAGCGATAGTCGAGCCAGCCCGGAAGGTCGGAGAGATCGTGAGGGGGTTCGCCTGGCGAAAGCGCGGGCGCCGGCGCGACGGCCGCCGGGGCTGGGGCGGGCTCGCTCGCCAGGGTGCCGTCCGTCGGGGGAAGCGCGTCCGCGGGACGCGCGGCGGGGGCCCACGTCAGCGTTGCGACGATCAGGAACGTGGCGACTCTCATGACTCCGGTGCTGACTCCGAGGTGACGCGGGCAGAGACCCGCACCGGGCGCGCCCCACGCGCGGCCCAGGCCGATTGCGTGGAGACGTCCGTGCGTGCTGGCCATGCGGGTGCCATCCCTTGACAGTGCGCTGGCGGCGAACCTAACGTGCTGCGGGTCAATGGGCGTTATCGTCCCCGATCGCTCGCGGCTGAAGTGCTTTCGGGCGCGCCCCCGTGGCCCGCGCGGCCATCGGGCCGTCGCCTCCCCGTCCCGTGGTGATCGGCCGCGGCACGGCACGCCTTGAACCCCTGATGGAGACGCCTCCCATGAGCATCGCGCCCGCGGCGAGCGCCGTTCCGTGGATCCGTGTGGCCGAGGCCGCTTCGTTCGTCGGCCAGGCCGTCGAGTTGCGCGGGTGGCTCACCCACCGGCGCTCGAGCGGCAAGGTGCAATTCCTCGTGGTGCGCGACGGGAGCGGTCTCATGCAGTGCGTGGCGGGCGTGCGGGACCTGGCCGCCGCGCAATGGGAGACCTGCGAGCGCCTCACGCAGGAATCGGCGGTCATCGTGCGTGGCACGCTGCGGTCGGACGCCCGCTCACCGGGCGGGGTCGAGATGGGGCTGCAGGCTGTCGAGGCGGTTTCGATCGCCGAGAGGTATCCGATCACGCCCAAGGAGCACGGCACCGATTTCCTGATGGACCACCGCCACCTCTGGCTGCGATCGCAGCGCCAGCAGTCCATCCTGCGAATCCGCGCCGAGGTGGTGGGCGCGTTCAGGGATTTCATGGACGGCGAGGGTTTCCTGCTGGTCGACACCCCGATCTTCACCCCCAACGCCTGCGAGGGAACGACGACCCTCTTCGAAACGGAGTACTTCGATCAGAAGGCGTACCTGACGCAGAGCGGCCAGCTGTACAACGAGGCGGCCGCGATGGCGTTCGGGCGCGTGTACTGCTTCGGCCCGGCGTTCCGCGCAGAAAAGAGCAAGACGCGGCGTCACCTCATCGAGTTCTGGATGATGGAGCCGGAATGGGCCTACGCCACGCTCGCCGACGTGATCGCGCTCGAGGAACGGCTGCTGGTCTACACCGTGGGCCGCGTGCTCGAGGCGCGGGCGGAGGATCTGAAGGTCGCGGAACGCGACGCGTCGAAGCTCGAGCGGGTGAAGGGACCGTTCCCGCGCATTCATTACAACGATGCTGTGAACCGACTCCACGAAGCCGGCCAGGCTTTCGAATGGGGCGGGGATTTTGGAGCGGCGGACGAGACCGTGCTCTCGCAGCAGTTCGAGACGCCGATCTTCGTCACACACTATCCGGCCGCCGTGAAGGCGTTCTACATGGAACCGGATCCCGATGACCCGCGGCTCTGCCTGTCCTGCGACTGCCTCGCCCCCGAAGGCTACGGCGAGATCGTCGGCGGCGGGCAACGCATGGCCTCGCTCGAGATGCTGACGCGGCGCATCGACGAGCACGGGCTGCCGCAGGAGGCGTTCGAGTGGTACAAGGACCTGCGGCGCTACGGCAGCGTGCCGCATTCTGGATTCGGAATCGGCGTGGAGCGCACGCTCGCGTGGATCGCGGGACTCGACCACGTGCGGGAGAGCATCCCGTTTCCGCGCATGCTCTATCGCCTTCGTCCCTGAGCGCCCGGTCGCGCGGCGCCCCGCGCGGTCCTCAGCGGATGCGGCGCAACACCACCATCGACAGGTCGCCGGCTTCCTCATCGGTGCCGGTCATCGTCCGATAATGGGCGAGCAGCGAGTCGCGTTCAACGTCGCTCCGGAACGGTGCGCCGGCCCCCGCCCACGCCTCCCCGGTCTTCAGCACGTTGCGCCGGACCACCAGCCATTCGGGGCGTTCCTGATTCGCGATATCGGTGTACCACCCCGATCCCTGCAGCCGTCGGCGCGCGACCTGCGGCGACACCAGGCCCACCTCGTCCACGACCCGCAGCGGGGCGTGATAGCCGATCAGTCCGATCGGCTCGAGCATCACCTTCTCGCCGGGCCGGGCGTGCTGCAGCAGATAGTCGGCGATGACGCCGAAGCCGAAGTACTCGGCCTTCGCGCGGCCCAGGTAGAGGTTCGGGGCGAGGGTCCACATCCCAACGACGAACAGCGCGGCGGAAACGTACAGGCCGCGTCCGCGCACGATGTGGGGCGCCCCGACCGCCGCGAGCGCGACGATGCCGGCGAGCGGCACGATCATGTACCAGTTGAAGTAGGCGACCCCGAGCAGCGCGTAGCCGAGCCACACGGTGAGCGCGCCCGCGATCGCGAGCGCCAGGCCGCTGCTCCGCGCCCGCCACATTTCGGGCACGCCGCGCACCAGCGCCGGTGCGAGCAGCACGGTGAGCGGCAGCAGGTTGTTGGCCTCCGACGCGATCGGCCAGCGGCCGAAGGAGAATGGCGAGAGCCACTCCCACCAATGGCGGCCGAGCCATGGCCCCGGCGTTCCGTACATCTGGGACTTGGCGAACAGGCTCTGCGGAATGGGCGATCCGTAGTAGCCCGCCAGCGCGAGGGCACCCGCGATCAGGATCGCCAGCGCCACCAGCCGATCGCGCCACAGCGCACCGAGCCCGATGATCGCGGCAGCCGCGACGCCCTCGGGACGCCAGAGCGCGAGCAGCCCCAGCACCGGACCGCTCGCGGCGCTGCGGCGGGCCGAGAGCGCCGCGGCGAGAACGATCAGCGTGACCATCAGGCTGTTCTCCATGCCGGAGACGCCGACCGCTGCGACGTACGGCCATGCCGCGAAGAAGAAATTGAAGCACCACGCGGCCGCCGGGGACGCGTGCCGGCGCAGCAGCGTGCCGAGCACGAGCAGCGTCGTGACATCGCCCAGCATCGTCCAGACCCTCGTCCACAACACCGTGTCCCTGAGCAGCGCGTATCCGAGCGAAGTCCAGAGCGTCCAGGGAGCCGATGTGAATCCCATCACACGCTCGCCGGGATTGAACACGAGACCGTTGCCCGCGACCAGGTTTCGCGCGTAGCGGAACGTGATGTACGCGTCCTCGGAGGCGAACGGCAGGTACAACCAGAAGACGAAGCGGCCCACCGCGAGCAGGAGCAGCGGCAGTAGGAACGGCAGGGAGGGATCGACGATCTCTCTCCACGCCGGCAGCAGCGGCGGGTTCGGACCGGCCTCGCCCGCGCGCGATTCGGCGCGTGCGGCGGGCCGCGGGGCGGCGCGGGAGGTGCCTGGAGGAGCGCGCTTGGTCAAGGGGTTCCAGTGAATTGGGGGGAGCGGGCCGGCGATCGGGGCCCGATGCGTCGAGCTGACGCGTCCGCCAGCGAAAGAAGGATTGATCCGATCCACCAGTCTAAGGAATCACGAGACGCGTGAGCAAGCCGCCGGGGTGCACGCGCTGTTCTTGACACCCCTCGGGTGACTACCTAACGTGCCGCGCTGCTCTCCGCCGTCCGACCGGAGAGCGTTCCCGGGGGCTGCAATCCGGATGTGGGGGCGGCCAACGCAGTGATTGACAACCGTCGCGCCGGGCTTCTAAAATTCGTGTACTTCGTTGTGCAGGGAGCGGTTCGGCGCGGTTTGTCGGTCGCGCTGCCGCGGCTCGTGCTCGCGGCTGCGTGCGTGAGCGGCTGCTCCCCCCGGTCCTCTCCCGACCGGGTGGAAGATTCCATCACCAGCGGGCGTATCTCGATCGTATGCGCGCCGGAGGCGCGGAACCTCATGAACCGGGAGTGTTCGCAGTTCCGCGCGCTGTACCCCCAGGCCAGCCTGCAGATCCGCGATGGATCGTCGCGCGAAGCGGTGCGCGCGTTGTTCGCTGGGGAGTGTGATCTCGCCGTCATCACACGCGAGTTGGAACCCGAGGAGCGCACCGCCGCGGTCAGGGGCCGGCTGGAATTGGAGGGATATCGAGTGGCGCGCGACGCGGTCATCGCGATCGTCCATGGGAAGAACCCGGTCGAGAATCTCGCGATGAACGACCTGCGGAAGATCTATCGTGGCGAGTTCGCTCGCTGGTCTCAGGTAGGCGGCGAAGACCGTCCCATTCACGTCGTGATTCAGTCGCCGGAGTCCGACATCACGGACTACTTCGAGCAGGACGTCATGAACGGTGAAGCGATTGGCGCGCGGTCCATCTACGCCACGTCCGATTCGGCCGTGGCGGCGATCGTGGCGCAGGATCCGGGGGCGATCGGCTACGTCAGCATGACCGGGGTGACCGAGGGAACGCGCGCGCTGCGGCTTTCCACGCTGACCGGGCTTCCGTACTGGAAACCGGACCCCGAAGCCGTGTACAAGGGTGAGTATCCGCTCACGCGCTTCGTGACGTGCTTCGTGCGCTCGAAGGGCGCCGCGCTGGCCGGAGGGGTGACCACGTTCGTGACCAGCCGGGACGGCCAGCAGATCGTCCACGAGGCCGGGCTGGTGCCGACCGCGATTCCGGTGCGATTCGTACGCCGCTCCCCGATGCTGCAGAGCCACTGACAGGAGATGACCTTCGACACGATGAGCAACTCGAGAATGAACCTTCGCGTGCCCCTGCTGGGGCTGTCGCTGCTCGCGCTCACCCTCGCGCTCCCTTCGCCGCTGCGAGCGGACGCGCTGAGAGACGCCAAGACCGCGCTTCAGGCCGGGCAGCTCGATGACGCGCTCCGGCTGTTCGAGAAGGCGGCGGGGGAGGGCTCCGCAGAGGGCCGCGCCGGCGTCGGCCAGGTCTGGCTCAAGCGCCGGCAGAACGCGAAGGCGCTCGAGGCGTTTCAGACCGCGCAGAAGATGGACCCGATCTTCGCGTGGGGCTACTACGGCGAGGGCGTGGTGCTGCTCCGTCAGGGCAAGTGCGAGGCGGCGGTGCCGCTCCTCCAGAAGGCGACCGATCTGGATCGGAAATTTCCCGAGGCGCAGCTGGCGCTCGGGGAATGCCTCACGGCGCTCAAGCGCATCGATCCGGCGCTCGCGGCTTTGAGCCAGGGTCTCAAGTGGGGTCCCAGGTGGCGGCCCCGATTCCTGGTCGCGCTGGGAAACACGGAGCTCGCGCGCGATTCGCTGCGGTCGGCCAGCGTGTACTACACGCAGGCCCGGGAAGAGGCTCCAGAGGATCCGGCGCCACGCAAGGCGCTCGGTGACTTCTATCTGCAGCAGCGCGGGATCGCGGAGCTCGCGATCCCCGAATACCAGGCCGCGGTCTCACTCGATTCATCGGATGTCGACCTGCATTTCGCGCTTGCCCAGGGACTGTTCCGCGGACAGCGCTACAACGACGCCCTCGACGAGTACCGGTGGGTCGTCTCCCACGATCCGGAGTTCGCGCAGGGCCAGCTCGCACTCGGGAACTTGTACTACCTCTCCGGCCCGGCCGACCCGCGACGCTACCTCGACGCGCGGGGCCCGCTCGAGAAGTACACCCAGCTCCTCCCCGAAGACGGCAAGGGCTGGAGCCTGCTCGGGCGGACCTACTTCTACCTGCGAATGCGCGACGAGGCGCTCGCGGCGCTGCAGAAGGCGGAGCAGACGGGCGGCGCTTCGAAGGAAATGTATACCGTGCTGGGCCGGCTTCGCGCCGAGCGGAAGGAGTGGAAGGAATCGCTCGAGGCCTTCGCGAAGGGCGAGCCCTCCGCCCGCGACCTGCTGCTCATCGGTCAGGTATCGGTGTTCAACGGGGAGCTGGCCAGGGCGGACTCGATCTACCGGGCGATCATCGCGCGCGATTCCACTTCGGGCGACGCGCGGTTTGCGCTCAACGAGTTGGGCAAGCTGCGCTTCCGGCAGCAGGACTACCCGGGGGCCCTCGCCACGCTTCAGCGGCGAATCGCGCTTGACCCGGCCAGCGACGAGGCTTACTACTACATTGGTTTGTCGTACAAGGAGATGAAGCGCTACCCTGAGGCGCTGACGGCGCTCCAGCAGGCGGCGACGCTGTCCCCGGACAAGGCCGACCGGCAGTTCTGGCTGGGAATCCTGTACGCCCAGCTCGACTCGGTCTCCGAGGCGCGCCGCTCGCTTCAGCGCTCTCTGGAGATCGATTCGACCGGGACGTTCGCGAGCGTCGCCCTGCGCCAGCTCGGCTTCTACCGTCTACTGGACCGCGATTATCCGGAGGCGATCCGCCTCCTCGATCGCGCCAGCCAGTTGAACGACAAGGACGTTCAGAGCTGGATCTGGCTCGGGCAGGCGTATCAGAACAGCGGCAATCGTGGCAAGGCGATCGAGGGCTATCGGCGGGCGCTCGCGCTCGACGCGAAGCAGGCGGACGCACTGAAGGGAATCCAGAGTCTCGGAGCCGCAGCTCCGCGGGAGGGAGGTGCACCATGAAGACGCGCGAGGTGGGAGACATCACGATCGTGACGCCCAAGGGTTATCTCACCGGGGGCGATGAGACCGAGGAGCTGGAGCGTGGGATCAAGGCCCTCGTCGAGAAGGGAAACAAGAACCTCATCATCAACCTGGGCGAAACGCAGCACCTCAACTCGACCGCGCTCGGCGTGCTGATCTCGGCCCATTCGAATTACGTTCGCCGCACCGGGCAGATGAAGCTCTGCTCGGTGGACAAGCGGATCGAGAACATCTTCGTGATCACGAAGCTGTCGCTCGTGTTCGACGTGTATCCGAACGAAGAGCAGGCGATCGCCAGCTTCGCGGAACGGGAATCGGTCTAGCCGGCCGGGGCCGGTACGGAGGACGGGGGTGGCCATTCGGCGCAGGCAGGTCCGAAGCGTCGTCGTGCTCCATCCGAAGGGCAACTTCTTCGGAGACGGCGAGACCGACGAGCTTCAGAAGGCCATCATGGACGAGGCCGCCACCGGAAACACGCGGCTGGTGTTGAATCTGACGGAGTGCCTCGCGCTCAACTCGATCGCCATCGGGGTGCTGATGCGGGGATTCGCGAACTACCGGAGCCGCGGTGGGGAGATCAAGTTGTGCGGGCTCGGCAAGCGCCTTCGTGACCTCTTCACGATGACGAAGCTGATCATGGTGTTCGACCACCACGACACCGAGGAGCAGGCCGTCTCGGCGTTCGCGGTGGAGGTCGAGTGAGAGCAGAGCGCATCGAGATGTCGCGCGGTATCGTCGAAGGCAGCCTGGCCCGGCCCGGTTGGGGCGCGGCGAGGCTCGAGACAGCAGCGTCCGCCCGCTGCACGGCACGCACCGGCCGGCCCGTCGATCATCGTGATCGCCGCCGCCGGGCATGGAGGATCGTCACGCAATGAGTCGGTACATCGTTCCCATCGGATTCTTCCTGGCTGCTGTGATCTCGGTCACGCTGTGGTACTACCTGCCCCTGCTCGGCCCCTTCGGTGAGCAGATGAAGCTGGGCGGCTACCTGGTCGCGGGACTCATCATGCTCGCCATCCTGCAGACCTCGTTCATCATCGAGCGGATCTGGAGCCTCAAGAAGGCCCAGGGCAGGGGCTCCCTGCCCGGCTTCCTCAACGAGGTGCGCAAGCGCCTCCACACCGGCGACGTCGACGGCGCGATCAAGGCGTGCGCCGCGCAACGCGGCTCGGCCGCCAACGTGATCCGCGCCGGGCTCGAGCGGTATCTCCAGCTGCGGTCGGAAGGCGCCACCAAGGAGAAGATCGTGGCCGAGACTCAGGCCGCCATCCAGGAAGCGAACGGCCTCGAAGTCCCGCTGCTCGAGCGGAACCTCATCGCCCTCTCGACCATCGCCTCGATCGCGACCATGGTCGGCCTGCTCGGAACCGTGATCGGGATGATCCGCTCGTTCGCGGCCCTCGGGCACACCGGAGCGGTGGATGCTTCGAAGCTCGCCGTCGGGATCTCCGAGGCGCTCATCAACACCGCGGGCGGCCTGTTCGTCGCGATCTCGGGCATCGTCGCCTACAACGTGTTCGTGACGCGCGTGGACAACTTCAACTACATGATGGACGAGGCGTCTTACGAAGCGGTGCAGCTGCTCTCCGCCTCGGCCATCGAGCGCAAGTAAGGGAGCGGGACGATGCTCAAGAAGAAACGCCGCATCGGGGTCAGCATCGACATGACGCCGATGGTGGACGTGGCGTTCCTGCTCCTCATCTTCTTCATGTGCACCACCCAGTTCAAGCCGCCGGAGAAGGACAAGATCACGCTGCCCGAGTCGAACTCCGAGGCGAAGTCGCCGGAGTCCGAGATCATCACGATCGCGGTGACGGAAGCCCGGCCCGAGTTCGCCAATCAGTCGCACGTGCGGGTGGTGTACCGGCAGGCGGGGCAGGAAGTCTCCCGGGAGGTCCTGCCGGAGGCCATCAGGAGCGACATGGGGACGGTGCTCAGCAACGCCCGCGCCGCCAATCCGTCGGCGCGCGTCATCGTGAAGATGGACAAGAACGCGACCTACGGTGTCATGGCGGATTTGATGAGCGCGCTGCAGCAAGCGAAGGCATCGCGCTTCAACGTTCAGACCGATCTTGCGGGCTCGGGCGGCCTCTTCAAGCGGAAGGCCGCCGCGGGGGCGCAGACGCAGTAGTCGGCGAGGAGGCGATCGACCATGGGTGCGGTAGACACCCCGCAACGACAGGCAAAGGGCGGCAAGAAAAAGGGCGGAGGAGTCCATCGGCCCAAGCGCCGCGTCGGAGTCCGGATCGACATGACCCCGATGGTGGACGTCGCGTTCCTGCTGCTGATCTTCTTCATGGTGACGACGGTGTTCCGCACGCCGCAGGCGCTCGAGATCAACCTGCCGCCGGATGAAAACGTGAAGATCGAGGTGGCGGAGTCGAAAGTGCTGAGCGTGCGGGTGCTGCCGGACGATCGCGCGTACTGGAAGCACGGGACCGATCCCTGGGCGCGTACCGACCTGGGCGGGCTGGCCGGGGTGTTCAAGCCCTGGCGCGCGAACAAGGACCTGGTGGTCGTGATCAAGATCGACCGCGACGCGAAGTTCAACAACATGGTCAAGATCATCGACGATCTCGATCTCGCCGATCTCAGCCGCTTCTCGCTGGGCACGCTGACGCCCCAGGAGAAGAAGGAGGTCGAGACGCTGTGAGCTCACCCACGATTTCGCTGTATGAGTTCATGCCCTACGGGGCCCCCGAGCTCAAGGAAGTCGCCAAGAAGTACATGTTCCGCGCCGTGGGGATCGCGAGCCTGGGCTGGATCCTCGCGTTCTCGCTGTCGTTCGGCACCTCGGCGCTCCTGAGCCACCGCAGCCACGAGACCAGTGTCATCGTGGTTCCGTACCGTGAGCTCGCGGCGCCTCCGCCGCTCACGCAGAACGCGCCGCCTCCGCAGGTGGCGATCGCGCAGCCGGTCGCGCCGCCTACCATCGGCGTCGCGGTTCCGGTGCCGGACGCGCAGGCGCCGCCCGAGCAGACCATCGCTTCGCAGGAGGAGATCGCGCAGGTCACGCCCGGCGTCGAGCAGGGCAAGGGCGACATCGTCGTCCAGCCTCCGTCCGAGGACGAGCTGCCGAAGTTCGGCGACTACGTGTACGTCGAAGAGCTTCCGGAAGCGATCACCAAGGTGCCGCCCAGCTATCCCGATCTCGCGCGCGAGGCGGGGGTGGACGGGCAGGTCGTGGTGCAGGCGCTGGTCGGCAAGGATGGGCGGGTCAAGGACACGCGGGTCGTCAAGTCGATCGCGATGCTGGATGAGGCCGCGGTCGCGGCGGTCAAGCAATGGGTGTTCAAGCCAGCGCTCTCCAACAACAAGCCGGTGGCGGTGTGGGTGGCCGTGCCGGTGAGGTTCTCCCTCCACTAGCCTCCGGGCCACGCCGTTCCCGCCCGCGCGGGCCGGGCGGCTCGCGCCGCCGCGCCGGGGGGTTGATTGTCCGCGCCGGTCCCGACCGATTTGACGGGGGCGGCGCGGACTTTCTAGTCTCCGCTCCCCTGACTCCGATCCCGGCCGCCTTCCCCAGGAGACACGTATGGAATCGTCCGCCCCGCCCGAGACGAGCAGCGCGTCTGCACCGGACGCTCCGAGCCTCTCCCTGCTGCAGAGAACGATCGCGATCTTCGCGCGGCCGGCCGACGCGTGGGGCGGGTTGCGTGAGCGCAGCCAGTGGTGGTTCCCGCTCGTGCTGACGATGGTGGTGTCGGGGACCGGATCGCTGGTCCTCTACCATCGCGCCCAGCTTCCGACCATGATCGAGGCGCTCGAGACCCAGGTCGCGAATGGCCAGATGCCGGCCGAGCAGCTCGAGAAGATCGAAAACTTCTACTCGGCGCCGGCGGGCGTGGCGATGACGGTGGGAATCGGAACCCTGAGCTACGGGCTGATCCTGCTGGTCATGGGGCTGGTGGTGTGGTTCGGAGTGGGATTCGTGCTGGGCAAGCCCTTCGGTTACCGGCTCGGGCTCGAAGTGAGCGCGTGGGCGGGGCTGGTCACCCTTCCCGCGTATCTGGTGACGCTCGTCCTCGCGTGGTTCAAACAGAGCTATCACGGGGTCCACGTCGGGTTCGGAGCGCTGCTGCCCGACCCCGATCCGCCCAGCAAGATGATCACAGCGCTCGGCGCGTTCCTCGACGCGCTGGGCCCGTTCTCGGTCTGGCATCTGGCGGTCGCGATTCTCGGGGCGTCCGCGCTGGCCGGCGCGCCGCGAAAGTCGGTCGCGTGGGTGCTCATCGGATTGTACCTGGCGATCACGCTCTTCGTTTCGGCGCTCGCGGGGTTGTTCGCGCCAGGCGCCTGATGGCGCCCGAAACCAATTTGACACGGATGCGTAGGAGCCAGCACGCCCGGGGATCGTGCCCGCCGGCGACCACGATGGAGGGATGCATGACGAGCATGGGGCGAGCGGTGCCGCTGGCGCTCGCGGCGGCCGGGCTGTGGACGGCTTCGAGCGCGGCGGAGACCCTGACGGTGGATCGGGCCGTCCAGATGGCCCTCGCGAACAACGCGCAGGTGGTGCAGGCCGAGGCTTCCGTCCTCGACGCGCGCGGCGGTCTCTACACGAGCTATTCCCAGATGCTGCCGCGGCTCTCCGCCGATTTCTCGCGCAGCCTCTACAAGGAAGATCATCGCAGCGGAAGCCGGGCGTTCGCGGGCTTCGTCGTGCCGGGGAACACCCAGGACCTCGAGCAGTACTCGAGCTCGCCGTCGGTCTCGGCATCGTGGACGGTCCTGAACCTCTCCTCCCTCACCGGGCTGTCTTCGTCGCGGCTGGGACTCAAGGCCGCGCAACTCTCGCGGCGCGCGGCGCGCCAGGACGTGGCGCTGGACGCGAGGCGGAAGTACTACGAGGTCGTGAAGGCGGTACAGCTGGCGGGGGTCTCGAGCGACGCGCTGCGGCTCTCGCGCGACAACGAGCACCGGGTGCGTGCGCTGTTCGAGGTGGGATCCGTTTCGCGCAGCGACGTGCTGAAGGCCCAGGTGCGCACGGCACAGAGCGAGCTCGACTCGCTCGGGAAGCACAACCAGATCAGCCAGCAGCGCATCAACCTCTCGACCGCGCTCGGCATCGACGAGGGCCAATTGAGCGACGTCGACACCGTCATCACCTTCACCGCGCAGGACTATGACGAGGGGGCGGTGCTGGCCGAGGCCCAGAAGTCGCGGCCGGATCTCATGGCGGCCGAGGCCGAGCTCAAGGCCGCGCGCGCCGGGCTGCGGGCCGCGAACTTCGCGCGGCTGCCGTACCTCTCGGTCTCGGGGTCGGCGGACCTGAATCCGAAATCCAGCTTCACGACCACCACGTTCGACACGGTCGGCGTGAAGCTCCCGAAGCCGATCGAGAGCTCGGGCCGGAGCGAGCTCCATCGCGATTACCGGGCGGACATCTCGATCACCTGGAATCCGTTCAACGGGCTCGCGACCGAGTCGGGGATCGCCCACGCGCGCGCCCGGCTGCTGCGCGCCCAGGACTCGTTCGGGCTGCTGCAGCGCAACCTCGCGGGCGAGGTGCGCCAGACGCTGCTGACCTATCGCGAGGTGGTGGTGGGCTACAACGTCGCACAGCGCGCGATCGACAGCGCGACCGAAAACCTCAAGCTGACCCAGCAGAAGTACAGCGTGGGTTCCGCGACGATTCTCGAGCTCATCGACGCCCAGGTGCAGCTCCAGCAGGCCCGAAGCGACGGGGTCTCTGCACTCGCCGCGATCCGCGTCGGAGAAGCGCAGGTCGACCGCGTCCGCGGGCACGCCGAGTGATCCGCTCGAGAGGAACCCTCGTCCCATGAAGAAGAAATGGATCTGGATCGGGCTGGCCGTCGTGCTGACCCTCGCGCTGGTCGTCGTCAGCGTGGTGCGGCAGGCGGGCGGCAAGATGGTCTCGGTGCAGTTCTCGCGCGTGCGCCGCGAGGACATCACCTCGCGGGTGCGCGCGCCCGGCAAGATCGAGCCGCGCACCCAGGTCAAGGTCAGCGCGGACGTCATGGGCAAGATCACGGCGCTGCCGATCAAGGAAGGGGATCGGGTGCGCAAGGGGCAGCTGCTGCTGCAGCTCGACGACACCCAATACCGCTCCGCGACGGCGCAGGCGCGCGCCGCCCACGCCTCCGCCGAGGCCCGGCTCCGCGACGTGGAGGCCACCCTCAAGGTCGTCGACGCGAACTACTCGCGGCAGCGGGCGCTGTTCGATCAGCACCTGCTTTCCCAGGCCGAATGGGACCAGGCGAGCTCGAATTACGAATCGGCTCGGGTCGCGGTCGCGACGGCGCGCGAGGAGGTGGCCCGCTCCCAGGCCGCGTACGAGGGGGCGAGCGACAACCTGAGCAAGTGCCGCTTCCTGGCTCCGTTCGACGGGGTGGTGAGCGCGCTGAACGTGGAGCAGGGCGAAAACGTCATCACCGGAACCATGAACAATCCCGGGACGCAGATCCTGGTGGTTTCGGACCTGTCGCGCATGCTGGTGCGCGCGGATGTCGACGAGACCGACGTGGTGGAGATGAAGCTGGGACAGAAGGCGAAGATCTCGGTGGACGCGCAGCCCGACACGACGTTTGCCGGCACCGTGACCGAGATCGGGAGCACCGCGAAGCGGTCGATCACCTCCACGGTCGAGGGGCAGACGAACTTCGAGGTCAAGGTGGTGTTCGACGCGAATGTTCCCGCGGTTCGCCCGGGCATGACCGCCGACGTCGAGATCGAGACCGCGACGCACCCGAAGACCCTCGGAGTCCCGATCCAGGCGGTCGTGGTGCGCACCGAGCGCGAGCTCGAACGCGCCAACCGGAAGGGTGCGCCGCCGCGGCGCCCGCGGAGCGCGGCGGTGGTCGCCGCCGATGAGGACACGGTCGGGCGCAAGGACAAGGAGATCACCGGCCTGTTCGTGGTCCGCCAGGGCGTCGCCGTGTTCGTGCCGGTGCGCACCGGGATTTCGAGCGAGACCGACATCGAATGCTTCGGCGATCTGAAGGAGGGGGAATCGATCGTGGCGGGGCCGTACAAGGCGCTGAGGGACCTGAAGCCCAAGACCAAGGTCAAACAGGAAAACGCGGCCGCGCGAGAGAAGAAGGGCTGATGCTCATCTCGATTCGCGATCTGCACCGGGTGTATCAGGTCGGGACCGAATCGGTGCACGCCCTGAACGGCGTGGATCTGGACATCCAGCCCAACGAGTACGTCGCGATCATGGGCCCATCGGGTTCCGGGAAGTCCACGATGATGAACATCCTGGGTTGCCTCGACACCCCGACCCGCGGCTCGTACCGGCTCAAGGACCAGGAGATCGCCACGCTCACCGACGACCAGCTGGCGCACATCCGCAACATGGAGATCGGGTTTGTGTTTCAGACCTACAACCTGCTGCCGCGCGCGGACGCGCTTCACAACGTCGAGCTGCCGCTGGTGTACGCCGGATGCCGGCACGAGGAGCGCCGCCGGCGCGCCAAGGAGGCGCTCGAGCTGGTGGGCCTCGGCGACCGCATGAAGCACCGCCCGAACGAGCTCTCGGGCGGTCAGCGCCAGCGCGTGGCCATCGCGCGCGCTCTGGTGAACAAGCCGAGCATCATCCTCGCCGACGAGCCGACCGGAAACCTCGACTCGGCCACCGGCGAGGAAATCATGGCGGCCTTCGAGACCATCTGGGAGGCCGGCAACACCGTGATCCTGGTCACGCACGAGGCCGACATCGCCGCGCATGCGCGGCGCGTCGTGCGGATGCGCGACGGCAAGATCGAGAGCGATCTCAGCTCCGGGACACGGCCGGCAGCGGGTCACTAGGCGGGCCGCCGCCGGCCAGGCCGGCGGGAGGAATCGATGAACTTGCGCGAGAGTTCCGGGATCGCACTGGGCGCGTTGCGCGCGAACAAGCTGCGTTCCTTCCTCACCCTGCTGGGCACCATCATCGGCGTCGCCTCGGTCATCGCCGTGCTCTCCTTCGTCGAGGGCCTCAATCGCTTCGTCTCGACCAAGCTCCTGAACGCCGGCGCGAACGTGTTCTGGGTCGACAAGTTCGGACTGATCGCCACGCAGCAGGCATACCTCGACGCGCTCAAGCGCCCGGACATCACGATGTACGACGCCGATTTCATCCGGGGCGCGTCGCTGCCTCACGTCGAGATGGTGGTGGCGATGGACGAGGGGCGCGCCGACGTTCGCTACCGTTCCAAGCGGCTGAAGGGCGTCGATGTCATGGGCCGCGGGGCGGGCTACGACGTGGTGGACGATCTCACCATCGAGTCCGGCCGCCATCTCGGCGAACTCGACGACCAGCACCGCGAGCTGGTGTGCGTGATCGGGACCGAGATCGTCGACGAGTTCTTCCCCGGGATCGATCCGCTCGGCAAGCAGATCCGGGTGGGGCCGCAGCAATTTCGAGTCGTGGGGGTGCTCGAGGAGAAGGGCAAGCTGCTCGGCCGCAGCCAGGATCGCGTCGTGTACATCCCGATCCAGACCTTCGAGAAGTACAATCGCGAACGGGGCTCGGTCGCGGTCGCGGTCAAGAGCGTCGATCAGGCGTCGCTGGCGCTCGCGCAGCAGGAGATCCGCGCGCTGCTCCGCGGCCACCGGCATCTCGCGGCCGGGAAGCCCGACGATTTCGGGATCACGACCGCCGACACGCTGATGGACCTGTGGAAGAACCTCACGGGCGGCATCTTCGTGGTGACGGTCGGCGTCGCGGCCATCTCGCTGCTGGTGGGGGGGATCGTCATCATGAACATCATGCTGGTCTCGGTGACGGAGCGCACCCGGGAGATCGGTGTGCGCAAGGCGCTCGGCGCGCGGCGCCGCGACATCCTCACGCAATTCCTGGTGGAGTCGACGACCCTCTCGCTCACCGGCGGGGCGATCGGCATCGTCGCCGGCATCTCGCTCGCGCTGCTGGTCGGCGTGCTGAGCCCGCTGCCGGCCGCGGTGAGCTGGCCGGCGGTGGTGATGGGGATCGTGATGTCGACCGCCATCGGCGTCTTCTTCGGTTCGTACCCCGCGATGCGCGCGGCGCGGCTCGATCCCATCGAAGCGCTGCGCTACGAGTAAGCCATGGACCTGACCCGCATCTCGGACGCGCTGGGCATGTCGGCGAACGCGCTGGTCGCGAACCGGCTGCGCTCGTTCCTCGCGATGCTCGGCATCGTGATCGGCGTCGGCACCGTGATCGGAATGGTGGCGCTGATCAATGGATTCCAGCGCTCGTTCCAGCAGAGCATCCAGTCGCTCGGGAACAACACCATCTACATCCGCCGGATCCGGCCCGGGATCCAGTTCAACGGCGGGATCCCCGACAGCCTGAAGCAGCGCCGCGCCTTCACGATGGAGGACGCGCACGCCATCCTCGATCGCTCGCCGGCGGTGAGGGCGATCGCCCCGTTCAAGTGGCCGTGGGACGATCTGCGGCTCGGCTACCGCGGCAAGCTCACCCGCACCACGTTCATCTACGGCACCAGCCAGGACTATCTCGTCACCCACGGTTACGATCTCGCGCGCGGCCGCTTCTTCACGGAGGAGGAGGTGCGGCGCAACGCCAGCGTCGTGGTGCTGGGCAAGGACAGCCGCGAGGCGCTGTTCGGCGACCGGAGCGGGATCGGGGAGATGATCCACATCGGTACCATCCCCTTCGTCGTGATCGGCGAGTTCGAGAAGAAGGGGAAGATGCTGGGGAACAACTTCGACGAGGTCGCCGCGATTCCCTACACCACCATCGACAAGTATTTCGCGGTTCCCGCCGACGCGCCGCCGTGGTTCCCGAAGCGCGGCGAGCTGTTCCTCGACGCGATCGCCGTGTCGCCAGAGCTGAGCGAGGAGGCGCAGCGCCAGATCACGGAGGCGCTCCGCATCCGCCGGCACCTGCCGAGCAACAAGAACAACGATTTCGTGGTGTTCACAGACGACGCGTTCCTGGGGATCTACAAGGCCGTCACCGGGGGCATCGTGCTGCTCATGACGCTGGTCTCGTCGATCTCGCTGATCGTGGGCGGGATCGGCATCATGAACATCATGCTGGTGGCGGTCACGGAGCGCACCCGCGAGATCGGGGTCCGCAAGGCGCTGGGCGCCCCGCGCAAGGCGATTCTCACCCAGTTCCTGATCGAAGCCGTCATCCTCACCGCCGCCGGCGGAGTGCTCGGCATCCTGCTCGGGGCGAGCGTCTCGTGGCTGGTCCACGCCCTCAGCAAGCTTCCGACCTACGTGTCCCCGTGGTCGGTGGTGCTCGCGATCCTGTTCTCGGCCGCGGTCGGCGTGTTCTTCGGCTTCTACCCCGCGATGCGCGCCTCGCGTCTCGATCCGGTCGACTCGCTCCGCTACGAGTGACCGCCGCGCCTAAGGGCGGCCCTGCCTTCCCCGACCTGATACAGTTCCGCGGCCATGTCCCGATCCCTCGATCCGAACCCGCCCCAGGCCGAGGCACACTCCGGCCCCCTCCGCCCGGTGGGGGTCCGGGGGCTCGCCGACATCGTGATCCGGGGCGCGCGCGAGCACAATCTGCGCAACATCTCGCTGACGCTCCCGCGGCAGAGCCTGATCGTGATCACCGGGGTCTCGGGTTCCGGCAAGTCCTCGCTCGCCTTCGACACGCTCTACGCCGAGGGGCAGCGCCGCTACGTCGAGTCGCTGTCGGCTTACGCGCGGCAGTTTCTCGGACAGATGGAGAAGCCGGACGTCGACGCGATCGAGGGCCTGAGCCCCGCGATCGCGATCGAACAGCGCAGCGCGGGCTCGAATCCGCGTTCCACCGTCGCGACCATCACCGAGATCTACGACTACCTCCGCCTGCTGTTCGCGCGGCTCGGGGTGCAGCACTGCCCGAAGTGCGACACCCGCATGAGCCGCCAGAGCCTGGACGAGATGACCGACCTGCTGATCGAGCGCCACGCGGGCGCGCGCGTCACGCTGCTGGCGCCGCTGGTGAGGGGACGCAAGGGCGAGTACCGCAAGGAGCTCGAGAGCGCCCTGCGCCAGGGCTACCTGCGCGCGCGCATCGACGGCGCGTGGGTGGAGCTCGACGATCCTCCGAAACTGAAGCGCACGCTCCGGCACGACATCGAGATCGTGGTCGACCGCCTGACCGTCGACCTCGCGGCGCGGGCGCGGCTCGCGGAATCGCTCGAGGCGGCGCTCAAGCTGGGAAACGGGCTGGCGAGCGCGGCGCGCGAAGGCCAGGAGGATCTGGTCCTGAGCCAGGGCGCGGTCTGCCCGAACTGCGGCACCAGCGTCGAGACGCTCGAGCCGCGGAGCTTCTCGTTCAATTCGCCGTACGGCGCGTGCGCGTCGTGCGACGGCCTCGGCACGCGTCTCGAGATCGATCCCGCGCGGGTCGTGCCCGACCCCACCAGAAGCATCGAGGGCGGAGCGATCGCGGCATGGGGCGACGCGGGTGGGACCTGGGTGGGGGGGACGCTCAAGGCGCTCGCGAAGCGCTTCGAGTTCTCGCTCAAGCGGCCGTGGAGCCGGCTCGCCCCGCGCGTTCAGAAGCTGCTGCTCCATGGATCCGGCGACGAGGAGTTGCGGTTCGAGTTCCGCACCGCGAAGGGCTCGGCCTTCATTCACAAGAGCCGCTTCGAGGGGGTGATTCCCAATCTCGAGCGGCGCTACAAGGCGAGCGCGAGTGAATCCGTGCGGCGCTGGATCGGGAGCCTGATGCACGCCACCCCCTGCCCGTCGTGCGGCGGAAGGCGGCTGCGCCCGGAGAGCCTCGCGGTTCGCATCGCGGACCGCAACATCTCGGACTGGGCGGCCCTGCCGGTCGAGGCTGCGCGCCGTGAGATCGGCGCGCTCGCGTTCGAGGGATCGCGGGCCACCATCGCGCGGCCGGTCCTCAAGGAGCTCCAGAGCCGGCTCGCGTTCCTCGAGGACGTCGGCCTCGGGTATCTCACGCTCGATCGCCCGGCCCAGACGCTCGCGGGGGGCGAGGCGCAGCGCATCCGGCTCGCGACCCAGATCGGCTCGCAGCTCACCGGCGTGCTCTACATCCTCGACGAGCCGTCGATCGGCCTGCATCACCGCGACAATCAGAAGTTGCTCGCGACGCTGCTCCGGCTCCGCGATCTCGGCAACACCGTGGTGGTGGTGGAGCACGATCGCGACACCATGGAGGCCGCGGACTGGCTCGTCGATCTCGGGCCGGGCGCCGGACGGCACGGCGGCACGGTGGTCGCGGCCGGGAGGCCCGAGGCGGTGCGCGGCGTCGAAGCATCGCTCACCGCCCGCTACCTGACGGGCGCGCGGACCATCCCGGTGCCCGGCCGCAGGCGCGCGGGCCACGGTTTCGCGATCGAGATCGAGGGCGCCACCGCGCACAACCTGCGCGACATCGACGTGCGCCTTCCGCTCGGAGCCTTCGTGTGCGTCACCGGCGTTTCGGGCTCCGGGAAGAGCACGCTGGTGAACGACATCCTGCTCGCCGCGCTCGGTCGTCACTTCGGCGACAGCGGGCCGCTGCCCGGCGCGCATCGCGCGCTCCGCGGAATCGAGCACCTCGACAAGGTGGTGGCGATCGACCAGAGCCCGATCGGGCGCACGCCGCGCTCGAATCCCGCGACCTACACGGGAACCTTCGGGTTCATTCGCGACCTGTTCGCGAAGCTGCCGGAGGCGAAGGTGCGCGGTTACGGCCCCGGCCGCTTCTCGTTCAACGTGAAGGGTGGACGCTGCGAGGGCTGCCAGGGCGACGGCCTGAAGAAGATCGAAATGCACTTTCTGCCCGACGTCTTCGTGCGATGCGACCTGTGCCACGGGCGGCGCTACAACCGCGAGACGCTCGAGGTCATGATGCGCGGGCGCTCGATCGCCGACGTGCTCGAGATGACGGTCGAGGAGGGACTCGAATTCCTGGGAGCGATCCCGCCCATCCGGCGCAAGCTCGAGACCCTGAAGGGCGTCGGGCTGGGATACATTCATCTCGGCCAGTCGGCGACCACGCTCTCGGGGGGCGAGGCGCAGCGTGTCAAGCTCGCGACCGAGCTCTCGCGTGTGGCCACCGGCCGGACGCTGTACATTCTCGACGAGCCCACCACGGGTCTCCATTTCGAGGATGTCCGGGTGCTGCTGGAGGTGCTGCAGGCGCTCGTGGATCGGGGGAACACCGTGGTCGTGATCGAGCACCAGCTCGACGTCGTCAAGTGCGCCGACTGGCTGATCGATCTGGGCCCGGAGGGTGGTGATCGCGGCGGAAGCGTGGTGGCCGCGGGGACTCCCGAAGCGGTGGCGCGCGCGCGGGGGTCTCACACGGGAGAGGCCCTGCGCCAGGTGCTGAGACCATGAATCCGACTTTGCCCGCTGTGACCGAGACCCTGAAAGCCTCCGATACGGTTCGAGCCCGCACGATGCGGGCGGTCGTGAAGGCCGCGCCGGGGCCGGGCGCCGAGATCCGGGAAGTTCCGGTTCCCGCGTGCGGCCCCGGCGAACTGCTGCTCCGCGTGCTCCGCGCCGGCGTGTGCGGCACCGATCTCCACATCCACACCTGGGACCGCTGGTCACAGGGCCGCATCCGCCCGCCGGTCACCCTCGGCCACGAGTTCGTCGGCGAGATCGTCGAGCGCGGCGCGGGGGTGAGCGAATTCGAGCTGGGCGAGCGGGTGTCGTGCGAGAGCCACATCGTGTGCGGGCACTGCACGGCGTGCCGCACCGGCAACGGGCACGTCTGCGAGAACACCAGGATTCTCGGCGTCGACGTGAACGGCGGGTTCGCGGAGTACGTGTGCGTGCCGGTCTCGAACGCCTGGCGCGCGCCGGCCAACATCCCGATCGAGGTGCAGGGCATCATGGAGCCGCTGGGCAACGCCGTGCACACCGCCTTCGCCGGCGATCTCTCGGGGTGCCGGATCGCGGTCACGGGCTGCGGCCCGATCGGGCTGTTCGCGATCGCGGTCGCGCGCGCCGCCGGGGCGTGCCAGGTCATCGCGAGCGACGTCTCGGCCTACCGGCTCGAGCTCGCGCGGCGGATGAAGGCCGATGCCGTGGTCGACGTGTCGAAGGAGAGCTTCGTCGATCGCGTGCGTGAGCTCACCGCCGGCCGCGGACTCGACGGCGTGCTCGAGATGTCGGGCAATCCGCAGGCGATGCGCGACGGGCTCGCGGCGCTTCGCAACGGCGGGCGGCTCTCGCTGCTCGGCCTGCCCAAGGAGCCGTTCGATCTCGACTGGAACCGGCTGCTCATCTTCAAGGGCGTGACGCTCCACGGCATCATCGGCCGGCGCATGTACCAGACCTGGTACCAGATGGACAATCTGCTGAGCACCGGCCGCCTCGACGTGCGGCCGGCGATCACGCACGTGATGCCGATGGAGCGCTTCGAGGAGGCGATCGGACTGCTGCGCTCGGGGTCGGCGGGGAAGGTGGTGCTGGTGCCGTGGGGGCAGAGCGCGTGAGGAGGGGGCTCTCATGTTCGAAACGATGAAGCCGCTGCTCGAAGCCGAGCTCCAGAAGATCCGTGACGGCGGCTTGTGGAAGGAGGAACGCGTGCTCGCCTCGCCGCAGGGCGCACGCGTGCGGCTCGCCGACGGGCGCGAGATGCTGGTGTTCTGCGCCAACAACTACCTGGGGCTCTCGAGCCATCCGGACGTCATCGCAGCCGCCCACCGCGCGCTCGACAGCCACGGTTACGGCATGTCATCGGTGCGGTTCATCTGCGGGACGCAGGATCTCCATCGCACGCTGGAGCGGAAGATCTCGGAATTCCTCGGGACCGACGACACGATCCTGTACGCGGCCTGCTTCGACGCGAACGGCGGCGTATTCGAGCCGCTGCTGGGCGAGGACGACGCGATCATCTCGGACGCCCTCAATCACGCGTCGATCATCGACGGCGTGCGGCTGTGCAAGGCGCAGCGCTGGCGCTACGCGAACAACGACATGGCCGACCTCGAGCGCTGCCTGCGCGAGGCCGACGCGAAGGGCTGTCGACAGAAGCTGATCGCGACCGACGGCGTCTTCAGCATGGACGGCACGCTCGCGGACCTCGGGAGGATCTGCGACCTGGCGGAGCGCCACCGCGCGGTGGTCATGGTCGACGATTCGCACGCGACCGGGTTCGTCGGCGCGACCGGGCGCGGGTCGGTGGAGCACGCGGGGGTGAAGGGACGGGTGGACCTCATGACCGGCACGCTCGGGAAGGCGCTGGGAGGCGCGATTGGCGGGTTCACCAGCGGGCGGCGCGAGATCGTCGCGCTGCTGCGCCAGCGCTCGCGGCCCTACCTGTTCTCGAACTCGCTTCCGCCCCACGTGGTGGGCGCCAGCATCGCGGTGTTCGACCTGCTGTCCGGCACCACCGCCCTGCGCGATCGCCTCGAGTCGAACACGCTGCGCTTCCGACAGGCGATGGCGGCGGCCGGTTTCGACATCCGGCCGGGGTTCCATCCGATCGTCCCGATCATGCTCTACGACGAGCGGCTCGCCCACGAGATGGCGGCGCGGTTGCTCGACGAGGGCATCTATGTCATCGGCTTCTCGTTCCCGGTGGTTCCGAAGGGCCAGGCGCGCATCCGCGTGCAGCTCTCGGCGGCGCACGAGATCGCGGACATCGATCGGGCGGTCTCCGCCTTCACGCGCGTCGGCCAGGACCTGGGAGTGCTGAGCCGCTCACGATCGTGAAGCGGCGCGAGTCGAATCGCGCAGTTGATCACGCGCGCGAACGTCGCGCTGCGGCGCGGTCGAGTGCCTTGACCGCCCGTGAGGGTTCGGATAACGTTCGCGCGCTTCGACCCCCAGGAGACCTTCGTGCAGCGTCCCGCGACCATCCGGCACACTCCATTCTTCGAATTCCATCGCGCGCTGGGCGCGAAGATGGTGGAGTTCGCCGGTTTCGAGATGCCGGTGCGCTATACCGGCGACGTGCGTGAGCATCAGTGCGTGCGCGAGCGGGCGGGGCTCTTCGACATCTCCCACATGGGCGAGTTTCACGTCTCGGGCGACGGAGCGCTCGGGTTCCTCGACCATGCGATCACCAACGATCTCGCGGCGGCGGTGGCCGGCCAGGCCGTCTATTCGCCCATGTGCCGCCCCGACGGGGGCATCGTTGACGACTTGCTGGTCTACCGTTTCGACGATCACTTCATGGTGGTCGTGAACGCCAGCAACATCGGCAAGGACTTCGCGTGGCTGAAGGACCACTGCCCCCCCGGCGTGCGACTGGAGGACCGGTCGGATCGCACGGCGCTGCTGGCCGTGCAGGGGCCGAAGTCCCAGGAGGTGCTGCGCGGCCACGTGCCGGATGCCGCGCTCGATCTCGGTTACTACCGCTTCATGCGCGGCCCGGCCTTCGGCGTGGACTGCGTGATCTCCCGCACCGGTTACACCGGCGAGGACGGATTCGAGCTGTACTTCGAGAGCGGCGAGGGGGCCGCGGTCTGGGGGGGACTGGTGTCCGCCGGGGCCAGGGTCGGTCTCGAGCCGGTGGGTCTCGGGGCGCGCGACACGCTGAGGCTCGAAGTCGGATACATGCTCTACGGGAACGACATCGACGATACGACTTCGCCCCTCGAGGCCGGACTCGGGTGGACGGTCAAGCTCAGGAAGAGCGCGTTCGTCGGCCGCGAGTCGCTCCTGGCCCAGAAGGAGCGCGGCCTGGCGCGCAGGCTCGCGGGATTCGCGCTGGATGGCCGCCGCGTGCCGCGGCACGGGATGCCCATCGAGTCTCGCGGGCGCGTGGTCGGCACGGTGACCAGCGGGACGTTCAGCCCCAGCCTCGGGCGTCCGATCGGCATGGGATACGTCGAACACGCAGCGGCCGCCGTGGGGACCGCGCTCGAGATTCGCGCCGGCGAGACGCGACTGCCGGCATCGGTTACGGCGCGGCCGTTCTACACGCGGGGCTCGCGCCGGGCGTGAGCGCCAGAGGAGGATGAGGTGGGCTACCCCGAGGATGTGCGTTACACGTCCGAGCACGAGTGGGCGCGCGGCGAGCACGGGATCGTCACGGTGGGCATCACCGGATATGCCACCGACCAGCTCGGAGACATCGTGTTCGTCGAGCTGCCAGCTGTCGGAAAGAAGCTCGAGGCCGGGAAGGCGTTCGGCGTGGTCGAGGCGGTCAAGACGGTGAGCGATCTCTACGCGCCGGTGGCGGGCGAGGTCATCGAGGTCAACGGCGCGCTCTCGGACAACCCCGCGCTGGTGAACCAGGAGCCGTACGGGGAGGGCTGGATGATCCGCCTCAAGCCCGTGAATCCCGCCGACCTCGATCGGCTGCTGAGCAGCGTGGACTACGAGAAGCTGGTGGAGGAGCAGCACGCGTGAGCTTCGTTGGGCTCTCCCCGGACGAAGAGCGTCGCATGCTGCTCGCGATCGGCGTGGACCGCTTCGACGCGCTCCTCGAGTCGGTGCCTCGCGAGGTGCTGCTCGAGGCCCCGCCCGCCATCGATGGCCCGCTCTCCGAGATCGAGGTGCGGCGGCGGTTCGCCGCGCGCGCGCGTGAGAACGCCGCCGACCGCGCGGTGTCGTTCATGGGCGCCGGGATCTACGACCACTTCGTTCCGGCCTCCGTGAACGCGCTGGCGATGCGCTCCGAGTTCGCGACCGCCTACACGCCCTACCAGCCCGAGGTGGCGCAGGGCACGCTCACCGCGATCTTCGAGTTCCAGAGCATGATCGCGGAGCTCACCGGCTGCGACGTCGCGAACGCCTCGCTCTACGACGGCGCGACCGCGGCGGTGGAAGGCGTGCTCATGAGCCGCGCGCAGACCGGCAGAAGCCGGGTGGTCGCGGCCGGGGCGATCCATCCCCACATCCTTCAGGTGCTGCACACCTACCTCGACGGGCGTGATCTCACGCTGCTCGCGGACTCCGGCGGTCGCTGCGCGCCTTCGGATCTCGAGCGGGCGCTCGGCCCCGATGTCGCATGCGTGTTGTATCAGCACCCCAACTTCTTCGGTCTGCTCGAGAGCCCGGCCGAGCTCCACGCGCGGGTGCACGCCGCGGGTGCGCTCGCGGTCGCGATCTGCGACCCGATCGCGCTCGCGTTGCTCGAGCCGCCCGGCGCGACCGGGGCCGACATCGTGGTGGGCGAGGGACAGAGCCTCGGCAACCCGCCCAGCTTCGGCGGACCGCTGCTCGGTTTCTTCGCGTGCCGCAGGGACCTGGTGCGCCGCATGCCGGGACGGCTCGCCGCGGAGACCGTGGACCGCCGGGGCGAGCGCGGCTTCGTCCTCACGCTCCAGACCCGCGAGCAGCACATCCGCCGCGAGAAGGCGACCTCGAACATCTGCACCAACCAGGGTCTGCTCGCGCTGCGCGCGACCATCCACATGGGGCTGCTGGGGCGCGATGGGATGCGCGAGGTCGCGGAGCTGTGCGTTCAGAATTCCCATTACGCGGCGCGTCGCGCGGCCGCGCTGCCGGGCTTCCGCCTGGTGCACGACGCAACTTTCTTTCGCGAGTTCGCGCTGGAGTGCCCGGTGGACGCCGCGGTGGTGGTGCGCGCCGGGGTCCCACGCGGCATCCTCGCGGGCGTCGACCTCGGCCAGTTCCGCCCCGGCTGGAAGCGCTGGCTGCTGGTCGCGGTCACGGAGCAGCGGAGCCGCGAGGAGATCGACCGCTGGGTCGATGTGTTGAAGCTCGCGGGGGCCCGCCCGTGAGCCTCGCGCGCCGGCTGCTGATCGAACAGGGTGGAGAGGGCCATCGCGGCCCGGAGCTGCCGGCGTGCGACGTCCCGGCGATGCCGATCGGCGAGCTGTTGCGGGGGGCGCGCCTGCGCGAGACGCTGCGGTTTCCGCAGGTCAGCGAGCCCGAGGTGGTGCGCCACTTCATCGAGCTCTCCATCCTCAATCATCACATCGACCGCGGCCTCTACCCGCTCGGGTCCTGCACGATGAAGCACAACCCGAAGATCAACGACGAGATCGCGTCGTTGCCGGGCCTGGCGGGCGCCCACCCGCTCGCCGGCGATGAGCACTCGCAGGGCGCGATCCGCATCATGCGCGAGCTGCAGGACACCCTCGGGGCGATCACCGGGTTCGCGGCGGTCACGACCCAGCCCGCCGCCGGCGCCCACGGCGAGACCACCGGCCTGCTGCTGATCCGCGCATGGCATCGCTCGCGCGGCGAGGGCGAGCGGCGCCGCCGGGTGATCGTTCCGGATTCCGCGCACGGCACCAATCCCGCGAGCGTTCATCTCGTGGGCTACGAGACGGTGACCATTCCCTCCGGCGAACACGCCACGGTCAGCCTCGATGCGCTGAAGGAGGCGCTCGACGACCGGGCCGCCGCCGTGATGCTCACCGTGCCGAACACGCTCGGCCTGTTCGAGCCCAACATCCTCGCCGTGACGCGACTCGCCCACCAGGCCGGGGCGCAGGTGTACATGGACGGAGCCAATCTGAACGCGCTGGTCGGCCGGGTGCGCCCCGGAGACCTCGGCTTCGACGTCATGCACATCAACGTGCACAAGACGTTTTCCACGCCGCACGGCGGCGGCGGGCCCGGCGCCGGGCCGGTGGCGGTGGCGGCGCACCTCGAGCCGTTTCTCCCGGTGCCGGTGATCGTGGAGCGTGACGGGATGCTGAGCCTCGACTACGACCGGCCCCGGTCGGTCGGCCGCGTGCACTCCTACTACGGCAACTTCGGCATCCTGGTGCGCGCGCTCGTCTACATCCTGAACCTCGGTCCCGAGGGACTGCTGCGCGTGAGCCGCACGGCGATCCTGAACGCGAACTACCTGATGCGGCGCCTCGCGCGCGTTTACGACCTGCCGCATCCGGAGCACTGCATGCACGAGTTCGTGCTCTCGGGCCGTCATCTGCGCAAGTACGGGGTGAAGACGCTCGACGTCGCGAAACGGCTGCTCGACTTCGGGGTGCACGCGCCGACCGTCTACTTCCCGCTGATCGTCGAGGAAGCGCTCATGATCGAGCCCACCGAAACCGAGACGCTCGACCGGCTCGATCACTTCGCGGCGGCGATGGAGCAGATCGCGGAGGAGGCGCGCGTGGAGCCGCAGCTGCTGCTCGACGCTCCGCACACGACGCCCTCGCGCCGGCTCGACGAGGGACGCGCCGCGCGTGAGCTCAAGCTGCGCTGGACCGTGCCGAGCGCCGCGGCCGAGCCCGCGCCCGAGCCGATCGCGCGCGGATGACGACTCGGGCGCCGGCGGCCGGGGCGGAGCAGGCCATCGCGCCGCTCGCGAGCGAAGCGCCGCTCGAGTGGTCGTACAATCCGTGGCGTCAGGACACGATCCGCGCCGTGGTCGGCAGCCTCGTGATCCTCCTGGTGTGGGCGATCCTCGCGAGCCTCAGGCTGGTCCCGGTGATGGGCGCGCTGCTGATGCTCGCCTTCGCGTTTTCGCTCGGCCCCGCCTATCTGGTCGCGCACTGCCGCGTCGACGACGCCGGCGTGGGGCGGCGAATCGTGTTCGGATGGGACCGCCGCGCGTGGGCCGAGATTCGCCGCGCGGTGACCTCGCGCGATGGCCTGTTCGTTTCCCCGGTCGCGGAGCCGGGACTGCGCGCCTCGTTCCGCGGCCTGTGGCTGCCGGTCCCGAGCGGCGAGCGCCCCCGCCTCCTGCCCGAGCTCCGCCGCCGCGTGGCCCAGCATGGCCTCTAGCCCCGCGCCGCTCGATCCCGAGGACCTCGCGCTGCTCGAGCGCGTCGCCGCGCGCCTGGTCGAGCTGCACCTCGAGGTGCCGTCGATCCTCGCGCTCGAGAGCGGGCGGCCGCTGTCGCTGGTCGCGAGCCAGTCGCTCATCTTCTTCGAGCCGATCGTCACCGCTCTGTTCCGGCTCGACGGGTACCGGCGCTTCGCGCTGCTGGTCGAGCGTCGTGACGCCGTGGACCGGCTGGTCGCCCTCATCGAAGCGCGCGCCGACGAAGCGCATCGAGCCCGGCGCGCCGCGCGCGCCGCGCGGAAGTCCTGACCCGGAATCGCATGCAGACCCCGCCGAATCCGATCCGATCGATTCTCGCGACCGATTGCGGCTCGACCACGACCAAGGCGATCCTCATCGAGCTTCGGGACGACGGCTACCATCTGGTGGTGCGCGGCGAGGCCCCGACCACCGTGGAGGCCCCGTTCGAAGATGTCACGCGCGGCGTGTTGAACGCCGTGCGCGAGGTCGAGGAGCTCGCGGGGCGTCCGATCCTCGACGGCGAACGCATCGTGAGCCCGCAGCATGGGAACGCGGGGGTCGACCTCTACGTCTCGACCTCGAGCGCGGGCGGCGGTCTGCAGATGATGGTCTCGGGGCTGGTGCTGCAGATGACGGGGGAGAGCGCCCAGCGCGCGGCGCTCGGGGCGGGGGCGATCGTGATGGATGTCATCGCGCTCAACGACGGCCGGCGGCCGCACGAGAAGATTCGGCGGCTCCGCCAGCTGCGCCCCGACATGATCCTGCTGTCGGGTGGCACCGACGGGGGCGACGTGAAACGCGTCGCCGAGATGGCCGAGATCCTGAAGGCCGCCGACCCCAAGGCCCGGCTCGGCGCGGGCTACGAGCTGCCCGTCATCTACGCCGGGAACAAGGACGCGGCCGGCATCGTCCGAGAGTGCCTGGCGGGGAGCACCGCGCTCTCGGTGGTTCCCAATCTGCGGCCGCGGCTCGAACAGGAAAACCTGAAACCCGCGCGCGACGCGATCCACGACCTGTTCATGGAGCACGTCATGGCGCACGCGCCGGGGTACAAGAAGCTCATGACCTGGTCGCCGGTCCCGATCATGCCGACGCCGGGCGCGGTCGGCATCATCATCGAGAAGGTCGCGCGCCGGGACCGGGTGGCGGTGGTGGGGGTGGACATCGGCGGCGCGACCACCGACGTGTTCTCGGTGTTTCAGGAGGTCTTCAACCGCACCGTTTCCGCCAATCTCGGCATGAGCTATTCGGTGTCGAACGTGATGGCCGAGGCGGGGATCGACAACATCCTGCGCTGGGTGCCGTTCGAGGTGGACGAAGTCGAGCTGCGCAACCGGATCAAGAACAAGATGATCCGTCCCACCACCATCCCGCAGGCACTCGAGGACCTGGTGATCGAGCAGGCCATCGCCCGCGAGGCGCTGCGGCTCGCGTTCGAGCAGCACAAGTCGCTCGCGGTGGGCCTCAAGGGCGTGCAGACCGAGCGCACCATCTCCGACATCATGAGCCAGAGCGAGAGCGGCGGATCGCTCGTCAACCTCCTCGACCTCGGGTTGCTCGTGGGCTCGGGGGGCGTGCTGTCGCACGCGCCGCGTCGCGTGCAGGCCGCGTTCATGATGGTGGACGCGTTTCTCCCCGAGGGGCTCACGCAGCTCGCGGTCGACAGCATCTTCATGGCGCCCCAGCTCGGGGTGCTCTCCACCGTTCACGAGGAGGCCGCGACCCAGGTGTTCGAGCGCGACTGCCTGATCCGCCTCGGCGCGGTGCTCGCTCCGGTCGGGAGCGGCCGCCCCGGTCAGCCGTGCGTCACCGTCGATCTCGCGGCGCCCGGGAGCGCGAGCGTCACGCGGCGGATCGCCTTCGGCGAGCTCGAGCTGCTTCCGCTGCCGCCGGATGGAACCGCGCGGCTCACGGGGGCACCCGAGCGCGGCTTCGACCTCGGGCTCGGCAAGGGCCGGCCGCTCACCGCGGAGATCCCGGGCGGCGTGGTGGGGCTGATCGTCGACACCCGTGGCCGCCGCCCGTTCGCGCTGCCGGCCGACCACGCGACGCGAATCCAGCGGCTGCGGGCGTGGAATCGCGCGCTCGCCGTGTACCCGCGGGAGGTGTGAGATGGCGCACGCCTACACGCCGGGCCTGCGCGTCACCGACTACGCGGTGCTGCGCCGCGAGCGCAGGCTCCCGCTCAAGGGCCAGGTGCTGGTGGCTCCCGGGCAGGAGGTCACGCCCGAGACGGTAGTGGCGCGCACCGAGTTGCCGGGCAACGTTCAGACCGTGAACGTCGCGGGCAAGCTCTCGCTCGATCCCGCGCAGGTCGCGGGCGCGCTGGTTCGTCCGATCGCCTCCGCGGTGCGCTCCGGGGAGATCATCGCGCGCGGCCGGAGCCTGTTCGGACTCATTCAGACCACCGTGACCGCTCCAGCGGACGGCACGATCGAGAGCGTCTCGCACATCACCGGGCAGCTCATCCTGCGCGAGCCGCCGATCCCGGTCGAGGTCAACGCCTTCGTCCAGGGCCGCGTGGCCGAGATCATCGCGGGCGAGGGCGTCGTGATCGAGACCCAGGGCGCATTCATGCAGGGGATCTTCGGCGTCGGCGGCGAGACCTGGGGCGAGATCGCGATCGCGGTGACGAAGCCGGACGACGAGCTGCTCGCCGCGGCGCTGGTCCCCGCGCATCGCGGGAAGGTGGTGGTGGGCGGCTCCTACGTCTCGCACCGCACGCTGATGCGCGCTCGCGAGCTGGGCGTCGCCGCGGTGGTGGTCGGCGGGTTCGACGATCGCGACCTGCGCGAGCTGCTGGGGCGCGACCTCGGGGTCGCGATCACGGGCGCCGAGGAGCTGGGCTTCACGCTCGTGCTCACCGAGGGATTCGGGCGGATCCCGATGGCGGCGCGAACCCATCGCATGCTCTCGGGCCACGCCGGGCAGATGGCGTCGGTCAGCGGGGCCACCCAGATCCGCGCGGGGGTGATGCGGCCCGAGATCATCATCCCGCGCGCGGCGCAGGCCGCGGGCACCGCGGATGCCGGGGTCTCGACCGGGCTCGAGATCGGCTCGCTGCTGCGCGTCATCCGCCAGCCCTATTTCGGACGCATCGGCAACGTGGTCGAGCTGCCGAGCGAGCTGCAGGAGCTCGACAGCGAGGCGCACGTGAGGGTGCTGGTGGTCGAGTTCGCGGACGACCGGAGCCGGGCGATCGTGCCGCGCGCGAACGTGGAGCTGATCGCCTCCTGAGCCCCGGGTGGCGCGGCAATTCCGTTGACATGCCGCGCGCCGCGTTCTAGCTTCGCCGGGTTCGCGTGCATCGAAGGCCGCGGGATCCACACGCAGGCGGACCGCGGGATTGGAATCGCACCGAGACGGGGGTCCCGTTGCCACGGAGTGAGGCGCGTCCGCGAATCCGCATCGAAGCGCTGGCCGCGGCCGTCCTGCTCGCCACCCTCACCTCCGCCGCCTCCGCCCAGAACGCGGCCCCTCCGGCCTCGATTCCGGCTCCGGCACCCGCCTCCGGATTGTTCTGGCACGACGTGGTCAACGACGCCGGCCGCGGGATCGAGCTGGCCTGGACGCTCTCGCCCGATGACAGCAGCGGCCGCGTGCTTGCCTACTTCATCGAGCGCTCCGAGGCACCGGGCGGGCCGTGGGTGGACGTCGACTCGGCCGCGGCGGGCGCGTCGCACAAGACCGATCAGTCGGTCCGCCGCAACGTCGACTACTTCTACCGCATCTCGGCCGCCGGTCCGGGGGGACGCACCCCGGCGCTGAGCGTGACCGGGCCGGCGCGCGCGGTCTCGGAGTGGATCAATCAGACGCGCTGGAGCGTGCTGGTGTTCCTGCTCTCGTTCTTCGCGTTCGTCCTCTACTTCATCGCGAGCGCCCAGTCGGGCAAGAAGCCGTTCGTGCGGCGCATTCCCGGAATCGACGCGATCGAGGAGGCGATCGGGCGCGCGACCGAGATGGGCCGCCCGGTGCTCTTCATCCCGGGCATCACCGACATCGACGACATCCAGACCGTGGCCGGCCTCGTCATCCTCGAGAGCGTCGCCCGGCTCACCGCCAAGTACGAGACCCCGATCACCGTGCCGGTGGCGTACCCGATCCCGTTCACGATCGCCGAGGAAATGGTCAAGGGCGGCTACCTGCACGCGGGGCGCCCCGATCAGTACAACCCGGACAGCGTTCGGTTCGTCTCGCCCGAGCAGTTCGCGTACGTCGCCGCGATCACCGGGATCATGCTGCGCGACCGGCCGGCCGCCCACATCTTCATGGGCGCGTTCTTCGCGGAGTCGCTGCTGCTCGCGGAGACCGGCTTCGCCACCGGCGCCATCCAGGTGGCGGGCACCGCCAACGTTCACCAGCTTCCGTTCTTCGTCGTGGCGTGTGACTACACCCTGATCGGCGAGGAACTCTACGCGGCGAGCGCCTACCTCTCAGGCGAGCCCAAGCTGGTCGGCAGCCTGAAGGGCGGGGATCTGCTCAAGCTCGCGGTGATCGTCGCGGTGCTGATCGGCTGCTTCCTCGAGACCTTCCATGTCCACTGGCTGAGCCAGTGGATGGCGACCCAGTGAGAGGACCCGCATGAAGCGCGAGGTTCCGCTGTTCATCACCGCCGCGATCGGGCTCTTCATGATCCTGTCGTTCTTCGTGCCGCATCAGGTGGTGAGCGTGCCCGCCGACTTCCTCCAGCAGTGCGCCGTGATCCTCGTCGCGTTCGGATACGTGCTGGGCGGCGCGAACGCGCTGCGGGTCAATTTCGACGGCATCTACAAGCGGCAGGCCGGGTGGCAGTACAAGATCGTGCTGGTGTTCTCGCTGATCGCGACGGTGGTCATCGGAGCGGTCGAAGGCGAGGGCTTCCTGAACCCGGGCACCCGCTCGAAATGGATCTACGACAACCTCTACTCCTCGATGCAGGCCACGATGTTCGCCCTGCTCGCGTTCTTCATCGCCTCCGCCGCCTTCCGCGCCTTCCGAATTCGCACGATCGAGGCCGGGCTGCTCGCGGCCGCCGCGCTGATCGTGATGCTGGGGCGCGTGCCGCTCACGAACTGGCTGATGAGCGGGGTGCCGGAGCCGCTGCGGCTGCAGGCGATCCAGGAGTGGATCATGGAGATTCCGCAGAACGCGTCGAAGCGCGCGATCCTGATGGGTGCCGCGCTCGGGGTGATGGCGACCGGCCTGCGCGTGATCCTCGGGATCGAGCGCTCCTACCTGAGCGGCGAGGAGTAACCCCGTGTCCCTCCTGCAATCGATCGAAAAGCTGGACCGGCGCTGGCTGTTTGGCGCGATGGGCCTGCTGGTGCTCCTGCCGCTGCTGTTCCCGCTCGCGCTGCCGCTCTACGTTTCGCCCCCGGTCCAGGGCTTCGTCGACGCGATGGACGCGATTCCGAACGGATCGACGGTGCTCATGTCGTGCGATTACGATCCCGGCGCGATTCCCGAGGTGGTGCCGATGACGAAGACCGCGCTGCGGCACCTGCTCGACAAGCACTGCAAGGTGGTCGTCACCGTCCTCTGGAATGGCGGCCCGGGCCTCGTCGATCGCGTGCTGCGGCAGATCGTCGAGCAGGAGTATCCGACGCTCAAGTACGGCGTGGACTACGTCAATCTCGGATACAAGGCGGGCAACGAAGCGGTCATGGTGCTGATGGGCCAGGGGATCGTGAACGCGTTCCCGAAGGATTACAGGGGCGACGACACGCGATCCATGCCGATCATGCAGGGGGTGCGGGACTACTCGAGCTTTCCGCTGCTGGTGAGCATCTCGGCGGGCTATCCGGGCACCAAGGAGTGGGTGCAGCAGGTCGAGGCCCGCTTCCATCTGCCGATGGTGGCCGGTGTCACCGCGGTGAGCGCGCCCGAGTACTACCCATACCTCCAGTCGCACCAGCTGCGCGGGCTGCTGGGCGGCATGGCGGGAGCCGCAGAATACGAGAAGGCGCGCAAGGAGAAGGGCACCGCCACGCGCGGCATGGATGCCCAGTCTCTCGCGCACTACTTCGTTGCGCTCTGCATCCTGCTCGGAAACGTGGTGCAGTGGAGCAAGAGCCGGGAGGTGAAGGCATGACGCTCCATCCCTCGCACGACTTCGGCATCTGGATCGGCGCGGCGCTCACGCTGTGCATCTTCAGCTTCCTCTACAAGGACAACCCGTTCTACAAGTTCGCGGAGCACCTGTTCGTCGGCGTGTCGGCCGGCTACTACATCATCCTGAACTACTGGACCGTGATCGTTCCCAATCTCTGGTCGCCGCTGGCGCGCGCGGCGGGGGGCCACGGCATCAACGGGGCGCGGACCGGGATGATGGCGGCCGAGCTGGGCGACTACCGCATGTGGCTGGTGATCCCCGGCATCCTCGGCGTGCTGCTGTTCACCCGCCTGTTCGGAAAGATCGGCTGGTTGTCGCGCTGGTCGCTCGCGGTGATCATCGGCGTGTACGCCGGCATCAAGACCACGGGCTTCGCTCAGGGCGACCTGGTCGCGCAGGCGCAGGCCAGCCTTCAGCCGCTGTGGACGGGTAACGTCGGCGACAGCCTGAGCGCTGTCATCTTCACGGTGGGGCTCATCTGCTCGCTGCTGTTCTTCTTCTTCAGCCGCGAGCACAAGGGAGCGCTCGGCGTCGCGTCCAAGCTCGGGATCTTCTTCCTGATGGTGGGCTTCGGCGCCGGCTACGGATACACCGTGATGTCGCGGGTATCGCTCCTGATCGGACGCCTCCAGTTCCTGGTCGACGACTGGCTCGGCTTCACGCGCTGAGCCGCGCGGCGCGCCGCGCGCGCCCGATCCTAAGGCGCCGCCCGAGTCCATCGCCGCCCCGCAAGCCCGCATGATCCTGTGGTGTGACGGCGGGCACGATCCGGCCGAGAACATGCGGCGCGACCTCGCCCTGCTCGAGGCGGCGGACGCCGCGGCGCGGGGCGAGGGCGGCGGCGCCGCGCGGATCGGGGCGGTGCTCCGGGTGTTTCGCTTCGCGCCGCCCGGAATCACGCTCGGTCGCTCGCAGGACCCCGCTCGCACCCTGGACCTCGCGCGCTGCGAGCGCGCCGGGGTGCCGTGGGCGGTGCGTCCCACCGGGGGACGCGCGATCTTCCACGCGGACGAGTGGACGTATTCGATCGCCGCGACGATCGCGGATCCGGAATGGGGGGGCTCGCTCACGGAGGCCTACGCTCGCGCCTCCGCGCTGGTCGTGCGCTCGCTGGTCCGGCTCGGAGTTCCGGCATCGCTCGCCGCGGGCGGGCGGTCGGTCGCTCCCGCGGGGCGCGCTCCCGATGCATGCTTCGCCGCGACCGCGCGCCACGAGATCGTGCTCGGAGGGCGGAAGCTGGTGGGAAGCGCGCAGCGCCGTACCGCGCACGCCCTGCTCCAGCAGGGGAGCGTGTTGCTCGGACCCGGCCATCTGCGGCTCGCGGACTATCTCGCGATGCCGGATGCATCGCGCGAGCGGGCGCGGCGCTCGCTCGAAGCCTCGACGGCGCACGCGGGAGACCGGCTCGGCGCGGCGCCGCCGCTCGAGCGCTGGGCCGAGGCGCTCGCGGCCGAGCTGCCGGCCGGCACTCGTCGACTCGATGCCGCGGCCGGAGCGTTTCAGTTGACCCCCGCGGAACGCGGTTCCTATACTCCGCGGGCTTCGTGAGGACCGGGGCGACCTTCCAGGGGGGAATCGGGTCATGGTCAGGCGGATCGTGGTGAGCGGCGTAGCTGCCTTCGCGTTGGCGTGCGGCATCGGCGGATGCGGCGGCGTGGCGGGCCAGGCGGGGTCGGCGTTCAAGGACACGCATCCCCTTCCCGCCGACACCATGACCGTGCCCGCCCCCGAGATCGGGCACTACGGCGGCCGGTTCGTGCTGAGCCAGACCGCGGGCCCGAAGACCTTCAATGCCATCATGGGGAACGAGACCTCCACCACCGACGTCACCGAACGGATGTTCACGACCCTCGCGGACTTCAACAATGCCACCCAGCAGGACGGCCCGATGCTCGCGCGATCCTGGGACACGAGCGGGGATGGCCTCACGTGGACCTGGCACCTGCGACACGGCGCGGCGTTCTCCGACGGGCATCCCATCACGGCGGAAGACGTGTTGTTCTCGTTCGAGGTCGCGTATGACGACACGCTGCACCCCTCGATCCAGGACCTGCTGAAGGTGGGCGGGAAGAAATTCGAGGTCACGGCGCCCGATTCGTACACGGTGGTCACGAAGCTCGCGGGGCCATACGCGCTGATGGTTCCCGCGGTGGGCTCGCTCCGCATCATGCCGAAGCACGTGCTGGAACCCAGCTATCGGCGCGGCGATTTCGCGTCGGCCTACACCGTCAGCATCGATCCCGACAGCCTGGTGACGAGCGGGCCGTGGCGCCTCAAGCAGTACGTCCCTGGCGAAAAGACGGTCATCACGCGCAACCCCTACTGGTTCGGCGTCGACGAGCAGGGCCAGCGGCTGCCCTACCTCGACGAGCTGGTGTTCCTGATCGTGCCCGACCAGGACGCGGCGGATCTCAAGTTTCGCGCCGGCGAATCCGACGGGATCGACAACGTCAAGCCCGAGAATTACAAGTGGTACGAGGACAATCAGAGGACCGGCAACTACACGCTGTACGACGTCGGGCCATCGCTCAACACGAGCTTCTTCTGGTTCAATCTCAACAAGGTGCGTGACGCGAAGGGCGGCAAGCCGATCGGATCGCCGCGCGTGGATCCCGTGAAGTACGCGTGGTTCAGCAACCCGGTGTTCCGGCGCGCGATGTCGATGGCGGTGGACCGCGAGGCGATCATCCAGAGCGCGTATTACGGAGCGGCGGTCAAGAACTTCAGCAACACCACGGCCGGGAACAAGATCTGGTACAACCCCGACCTCCCGCACTTCGACTACGACCCGGTGAAGGCGAAGGCGCTGCTCGCCTCGTTGGGCTGGAAGGACACGAACGGCGACGGATTCCTCGAGGACGGGAAGGGCCACACCATCGAGTTCACGATGAAGACGAACAGCGACAACAAGGTCCGCACCGCGATGTGCAATTTCATCCAGGCGGACCTGGCCAAGGTGGGCGTCCGCTGCGATCCCACCCCGGTGGACTTCAACACGCTGATCACCAATCTCCGGCAGGACTTCCAGTACGAGGCGATCCTGCTCGGATTGCAGAGCGGCGTTCCCCCCGATCCGGGTATGGGGCAGAACGTGTACCGCTCGAGCGGGCTCACGCACTACTGGAACATCAAGCAGCCGAAGCCCGAGTCCCCGGCGGAAGCCGAGATCGACCGGCTCATCTCCGAAAACGTTTCGAGCAACGACATGGCGATGCGCCACCGCACCTGGGACCGGATCCAGACGATCATGAACGACCAGTGCTGGTTCATCTGGCTCCCGACCCAGATCCAGAAGATGCCGGCGCGAAACCGCTTCGGAAACATCCATCCCTCGGTCATCCCGCACCGGCTGCTGTGGAACATCGAGCAGGTGTTCGTGAAGCCGGGCGGCGCGCGAGCCTGAGCCGGCCGCGCGATGCGGATCTACATCCTCAGGCGCCTGCTCCAGATCATTCCGTTGTTGCTGGGCGTCTCGGCGCTGACCTTTCTCGTGCTCAAGCTGGCGCCGGGGGATTTCCTGAACACGATGGCCGAGAACCCCGCGATCTCCGCAGAGACCATCGAGGCGATGCGGCACCGTTTCGGCCTCGACCGCCCGTGGTGGGTGCAGTACGCCCTGTACTTGAAGAACCTCTTCCTTCATTTCGACTTCGGCGAGTCGTTCTCGCGGCATCAGCCGGTGTTCGTGGTATTGCGCGAGGGGCTCGCCAACACGCTGTTGCTGGCCTCGGCGGCGGCGGTGATCACGTGGGGTCTCGCGATTCCGCTCGGGGTGTGGGCCGCGATGCGGCAATACGGGTGGGTCGACAAGTCGCTCTCGGTGTTCGCCTTCCTCGGTCTCTCGGTGCCCGAGGTGCTCTCCGGCCTGCTGCTCCTGTTCCTCGCGGCGAAGACCGGGTGGTTTCCGGTGGGCGGGATGCGTTCGCTCGACTACGACGACCTGGACGCGATGGGCAAGCTCGCCGATCTCTCGCGCCACCTGGTCCTGCCGGCCTTCGTCGTGGGTCTGATCCCGCTCGCGGGACGCATGCGCCAGATGCGGGGCAACCTGCTCGACGTGCTGCGTCTCGACTACGTGACCACGGCTCGAGCCAAGGGACTCGACGAGAACACCGTGGTGTTCAAGCACGCGCTGCGCAACGCGATCAACCCGCTCATCACCCTGTTCGGGTACACGCTCGGCGCGCTGGTGTCCGGATCGTTCGTGGCGGAGGTCATCTTCGCATGGCCGGGGCTGGGGCGGATCACGCTCGACGCGATCCTCGCGAAGGACCAGTACCTGGTGATGGGCTCGGTGTTGATGGCGGCCGTCGTGCTCGTGATCGGGAACCTGGTCGCCGACCTGCTGCTCGCGATCGCGGACCCGCGGATCGCGTATGACTGAGCGCGAGCGCGTGAGCTCGCCTCCGGCCGTGGACGAGGGCCGTGCCGCACCGCCGCAGTCGCCGTGGCGCATCTTCTGGCGCGAGTTCCGCAAGAGCGACCTCGGCGTCCTGGGCGGCGCGCTACTGGTGGCGCTTTACGCGCTCGCGTTGTTCGCGTCATTCGTTGCGCCCTATTCGCAGGGCGAGATGGATCGCGCCCGATTCTTCCACCCGCCCCAACGGCTCCACTGGGTGGACGAGCGCGGCGGGTTTCACATCATCCCGTTCGTGCGGCTCACCACGCTCTCGGACCCCGCGAGCCTCACCTACCGCGAGGACCGCACGGTCAGATCGCCGGTGCGGTTCTTCGTGCACGGGGCGCGCTACCGCTGGCTGGGCCTGATTCCCAGCGACCGCCACCTGTTCGGGGTCGACCCGCCGACCCGCATCTACCTGCTGGGCACCGATCCGTTCGGGCGCGACCAGTTCTCGCGGCTGCTGTTCGGGGGGCAGATCTCGCTCACGGTGGGCCTGGTAGGAATCGCGATCTCGTTCACGATCGGCCTGCTGCTGGGCGGGATCTCGGGTTACTTCGGCGGCTGGGTGGACACCGTCATCATGCGCTCGACCGAGCTGCTGCTCACCATTCCGGGCCTCTACCTGATCGTCGCGTTGCGCAGCGTGTTTCCCAGCAACATGCCGAGCCAGCAGATCTACCTGGGGATCGTGGCGATCCTGGCGTTCATCGGCTGGGCGGGGCTCGCGCGCATCATCCGCGGCATGGTGCTGTCGATTCGGCGCCAGGAGTACGTCGCCGCCGCCGAGGCGCTGGGCATGAGCCGGCTGCGGATCATCCGCCGGCACATCCTGCCGAACACGCTCTCGTTCGTGATCGTGGCGGCCACCATCTCGATCCCGAGCTTCATCCTGGGCGAGGTCTTCCTCTCGTTCCTGGGCGTCGGGGTGCAGGAGCCGAGCGCCTCGTGGGGAAACATGCTGAATCAGGCGCGCAGCATCCGCGTGCTGACCTCGTTTCCGTGGATGTTGTTCGCTCCCGGGGCGGCGATCTTCGTCACGGTCATGGCCTTCAATTTCTTCGGCGACGGACTGCGCGACGCGCTCGACCCGCGCAAGGTGCTGGGAGGGAAGTCGGCGTGAGCGAGCCCCTGCTGCGGGTGGAGGATCTCAAGACCCACTTCTTCACGGACGATGGCGTGGTGCGCGCCGTCGATGGAGTGTCGTTCGAGATCTATCCCGGCGAGACGCTCGCGGTGGTCGGCGAATCGGGGAGTGGGAAGAGCGTGACCTCGTTGTCGGTGCTGCGTCTCGTCCAGCAGCCGCCCGGGCGGATCATCGGGGGCCGGGTGATGTTCCGCGGCCGCGACCTGCTCACGCTGCCGCCCGCCGAGATGCGCGCCATCCGCGGCAAGGAGATCTCGATGATCTTCCAGGAGCCGATGACCTCGCTCAATCCGGTCTATACCTGCGGGGAGCAGATCATCGAGGCGATCGTGCTCCACGAGAAGACCGACCGCCGTACCGCGCGAAATCGCGCCATCGAGATGCTGCAGCGGGTCGGAATTCCGTCGCCGGAACAGCGCGTCGACGAGTACCCGCACCAGATGTCGGGGGGGATGCGCCAGCGCGTGATGATCGCCATGGCGCTCGCGTGCCGGCCCGCGATCCTGATCGCCGACGAGCCCACCACCGCGCTCGACGTGACGATCCAGGCTCAGATCCTCGAGCTGCTGAAGCAGCTCCAGAGCGAGCTGGGGATGGCGGTGCTGCTCATCACGCACGACCTGGGCGTGGTGGCGGAGACGGCATCCCGGGTCGCCGTGATGTACGCGGGGCAGGTGGTCGAGTACTGCGACGTGCACGCCGCGTTCAAGCGCACCCTGCATCCGTACACCGCCGGGCTGCTGAACTCGCTTCCGAGGCTCGGCGAGAAGAGCGATCTGCTGCGTGTGATACCCGGCAACGTCCCCAATCCGTCGCGGTTTCCCAGCGGTTGCCGGTTCCATCCGCGCTGTCCGATCGCGGAGGCCCGCTGCCGCTCGAGCGAGCCGCCGGTGCTCACCTTCGACGGGACGCACCTCACTCGCTGCTGGCGCGCCGACGCGATCGCCGCCGGCAGCCTCGACCCGGGCGGGAAGGCCGAGGTCACCCGTGGCTGAACCGCTGCTGCAGGTCGAGGGCCTCACCAAGCACTTCCCGATCAAGAAGGGATTGCTCTCGCGCGTGGTGGGGCAGGTTCGAGCCGTGGACGGCGTGTCGTTCTCGATCGAGCGCGGCGAAGTGCTGGGGCTGGTGGGGGAGAGCGGCTGCGGGAAGACCACCACCGGGCGCTGCATCCTGCGGCTGATCGAACCCACCGCGGGCAGCGTGCGATTCGAAGGGCGCGAGATCACGGGGCTCGGCCGCGGCGCGATGCGTGCCCTGCGTCGCGACATGCAGATCGTCTTCCAGGATCCGTACTCGAGTCTGAACCCCCGGCTCACGGTGGGCAGCATGCTGGGCGAAGCCCTCGCGATCCACCACCTCGCGACCGGGGCGAAGGCGCGCGACCGTGTGGCGGAGCTGCTGGTCCAGGTCGGCCTCTCGCCCGATCACGCGCGGCGATACCCGCACGAGTTCTCCGGCGGTCAGCGCCAGCGCATCGGCGTGGCCCGTGCGCTCTCGGTCAATCCGAAGCTGATCGTCGCGGACGAACCGGTCTCGGCGCTCGACGTTTCGATCCAGGCGCAGATCATCAATCTGCTGCGCGATCTGCAGAGGCGACTGCATCTCACCTACCTGTTCGTGGCGCACGATCTCTCGGTCGTCGAGCACATCAGCGATCGGGTGGCCGTGATGTATCTGGGCAGGATCGCGGAGCTCGCGAACAGCGAGGAGCTCTACCGCAGCCCGCGCCATCCCTACACGGTCTCGCTGCTCTCGGCGATTCCCGTGCCCGATCCGGATCGCAGGCGCCGGCGGATCGTGCTGAAGGGCGACGTGCCGAGCCCCGCCCGCCCCCCCAGCGGTTGCCGATTTCATCCGCGTTGCTTCATGGCGCGCGAGATCTGCGCGAAGGAAGAGCCGCTCCTGCGCGAGGTGAGCCCGGGCCACTGGGCCTCGTGTCATTTCGCGGAGCAGGTGGTGAACGAAGCGCCGGCGGCCGCCGCGGCCGCGCAGGGCGGCGCGACGCCCTGACCCTGGGGCGGTTTCGCGAATTCCCCCACGTTTGCGCGCGGCGTCCGTGAAAAACCCCAACCGGCCGCGCTCCGGGCCGAACCCGTATCCCGCCGTATCCGGCTTCCCGGAGTCGCCACAATCCCCTAAGGCCTGATCCCACAACCGATCGCGCCCGGTCGCTCACCCGGCGTCGAGCCGCGCCTCCCCGCGGGCACCGCGCTTGCGATGACTCCCCGTGAAGCCAGACGGCGGAGGTCGCGATCGCGCGACACGGGCGCTGCAACCGATCGGCGCCGCCGGCCTCGAACTCGATGACGATGTGTTCCCTGCTCGACTCGTGATTGGCCGGCTGTGGGCTGATCCCCCTATCGCGAGCGAAGGAGTCTAACGGCCCGGTACACGGTCGATGCGGGGAACGTTTTGACGGGCCCCGATTCCGCGGTGCGACGCCTCAGCGCACGACATCCAGTCACCGCGGACGGGGCCCATGATCTTGCCGCGATCAGGCCCCCGGCCCGCGAGCGCCCCACCCTCTGTGGGTGCGCTCGATCCCTCGCCGCGCGTGATGTTCCCGCCGTGCGATGAACTCTCTCGCGCCCGCTTCGGGTGCGCCGTGTTGTCACGCAGTGATTCTGTCCGGTTAACTCCGCAGTGATTTTGTCCGGGTGCGGTTGGGGGTTTCCGGATCGAGCGCCTCGGGATGAGCGAGCCGTTTGAGCGGATGCCGATCGTCGGGTCGCCAGCGTGGCCGTT
>JBGPFC010000023.1:0-66897 GCA_041483195.1 Candidatus Eiseniibacteriota bacterium | reverse complement strand
GTGAGTGCGCCGGTGCCGACCAGGGCGAGCGCGACCGGCTCACCCGCGACGCCATTGCCGAACGCGTCCGCAACCTTTACCCGCACCGCGGGGCTCATCGTCGCGCCGGCGGTCACCGGGCTGGGGCCGACATCGAAGCTCAACGCCGCAGCCGCCGCCGCCGTGACGTTGAAGCTCGCGCTCGTCACAGGGGTCAGCGCACCGCTCGAGGCAGTGAGCTGCTTGCTGCCGGCGAGGTCGATCGAGAGCGTCGCGAACTCCGCGATGCCGCTGGCGTCGGAGTTCACCCCCCCACCGCCGGTGAGTGCACCGCTGCCCACGAGCGCGAGCGAGACTGGTTCGCCCGCGACGCCATTGCCGAATGCGTCGACGACCTTCACCCGAACCGCCGGACTCATCGTGGCGCCGGCGGTCACCGGGCTCGGGCCGACGTCGAAGCTCAACGCGACGGCGCTCGCTGCGGTCACATTGAAGCTCGCGCTGGTCACCGGCGTCAGCGCGCCGCTGGAGGCGGTGAGCTGCTTGCTGCCGGCGAGATCGATCGAAAGCGTCGCGAACTCGGCGATGCCGCTCGTATCCGTGTTCACCGCACCACCGCCGGTGAGTGCGCCGGCGCCCACGAGTGCGAGCGAGACTGCTTCGCCCGCAACGGCATTGCCGAACGCGTCGACGACCTTCACCCGCACCGCCGGACTCATCGTTGCACCCGCGGTCACGGGGCTGGGACCAACATCGAAGCTCAACGCGGCGGCAGTCGCCGCGGTGACGTTGAAGCTCGTACTTGTCACCGGCGTCAGCGCGCCGCTGGAGGCGGTGAGCTGCTTGCTGCCGGCGAGATCGATCGAGAGCGTCGCGAACTCGGCGATGCCGCTCGTATCCGTGTTCACCGCACCACCGCCTGTGAGTGAACCGCTGCCCACGAGCGCCAGGGAGACAGGTTCACCCGCGACGTCATTGCCGAACGCGTCCGCGACCTTCACCCGCACCGCCGGACTCATCGCCGCGCCGGCGGTCACCGGGCTGGGGCCGACGTCGAAGCTCAACGCCGCTGCAGCCGCTGCCGTCACGTTGAAGCTCGCGCTGGTCACAGGGGTCAGCGCGCCGCTGGAGGCGGTGAGCTGCTTGCTGTCGGCCAGATCGATCGAGAGCGTTGCAAACTCCGCGATGCCGCTGGCATCCGTGTCCACCGCACCACCGCCGGTGAGTGCGCCCGTGCCCACCAGTGCGAGCGAGACCGCTTCGCCCGCGACGCCATTGCCGAATGCGTCCGCGACCTTCACCCGCACCGCGGGGCTCATCGTCGCACCCGCGGTCACCGGGCTCGGGCCGACATCGAAGCTCAACCCGGCGGCAGTCGCCGCGGTCACGTTGAAGCTCGTACTGGTCGCCGGCGTCAGCGCGCCGCCCGATGCGGTGAGCTGCTTGCTGCCCGCGAGATCGATCGAGAGGTCGTCGAACTCGGCGATGCCCGCCCCGTCGGTGTTGCGGGCCGTCGTGCCGAGCAGTGCGCCGGTACCTGATGAGAGCGTCGCCGTGACTTCAACTCCCGATTCGGCCACATCGTTGTCGAACGCATCGCGCAGCTGAGCCTTGAGGTGGGGTGTGATCACCGTGCCGGCCGTCGTGCCGCCTGGCTGCTGCACCACCGCCAGCTGCGCGGCCGCGCCGGGCGACACGGTCAGCGAGAGCGCCCGGGTCGCGGTGTCCCCCAGCGAATCGGTGGCTCGAACGATGAACGATCTCTGTTCCGCCAGGTTCGCGGTGCCGGTGAGATTGCCGGTGTCCGAATCCAGCGTCAGCCCGGCGGGAAGCGACCCATCATCGAGCGACCAGGTGTAAGGCGCCGTGCCGCCGTCGGCCCTCACGCTGTCGGAGTAGGCGACCCCGGCGGTGGCCCCGCCGAGCGATGCGGTCGTGATCTGGAGAGGATCGGCGCCGGCCGCCACGGTCGCGGTGAGCGCGAGCAGCGCGGCCAATGCGGCCGGGAGCGGCCATCGAGGCGATGGACTGGGGGCGCGGCGGCGCGGCATGGGACCCTCAGCGAGTTCGCGGTAGGGTGGCAGGAGATTGGGCGTCAGTATCCGTGGAGCAAAGGCTGATCATGCGCAAGAGGTCTTGGGCCCAGGAATACGTTGGAGACACGACTCGTCGCGTTCCCGAGGGGAGGCGGGGGGGGATACCAGCCGGAATTCCGTCGGGCGACATCGCAAGGCGCCGGTCGCGGGACAATGATATCAGGTGATGCGCTCGGCTCCCTAAGCTCATTGCGGTTGCAGGCGGCTTGGTGCTCGAGTGCCCCCCCGAGACAGGCAGGGCAGGCCTGCGATACAGCGAAGTTTTGGTGAGAGCAAACACGCGCGGGGTCGGCTTGCTCTCCGCGTGGTGGTGGTGATTGGACCCGCTAACTACCGTCAGACGCTTCAGAAGTCCGGTTGCGCGGTCCTTTCGGATACCCGTTCGACTTTTCAGGCAAAGTCACTCCACTGCTTCATCCCGGCGATTGACGACCCAGGCGATTGTTGGAGCAGAAGTTTTCGTTCCAACGCGATCCCGCCCCTGTTATCCTCCCGATCAAGGAACAACAGTCGAGTTCGGGCGAGACCCGAAGAACTCTGCCTTCTTCCCCCAAGAAGGCGAACGCAACAGGCCAGGCATTTCCGTGCGCCCCCCGCGCTTCGGAACCGGCTGGGCAACAGGGCCACGGGCACAGCCCGCATGTGACACGGGTCGTCTTTCTCAAGGAGGGTTCCTTCATGAAGCGTGTCGCTACGACTTTCATTGTCATGCTCACAACGAGCGTTATCGCCGCGTCGGCGATGGCCGCTCTCCGCTCGCCTCAGGTGCCGGTGCTCGGCGGAAGCCTGCAGGGCTATCTGAACAGCGTGGGCGAGAGCATCAACGTGCTCACCGATCAGCAGGACATCCTGACCTGGGCATCGACCGTGTCGGGCAACTCGACGTTCACGATGCAGATCGAACTCGCGGGCAACGCAGCCGCGAACACGATCGGCCTTTACGGCGGAGCGGACGGGGTACCCATCCTGGCGCAGGTGTTCCCGGGCGCCGCAACCGCGGGCTGGTTCGCGGTCGCGTCGTTCAAGAATCTGCCGACCCGCGTGATCGTGAACTTCTTCGACCAGAATGCGATTCCGGTCGGATCGAACACGTACACGCCGGGCCCGGACCGCAACAACTTTGGTTTCTACCTGCAGGGTCCGGGCGGGACGTTCTTCACTCAGGACGTTCGCAATCCGGGTGGCGCCGCGCAGGCCGTCACCTATGCCGGAACCGGTGTGAACGCCGGTTCGTGGTGGCTGTGCTGGGAAGACTTGGCGATCGTGGGTGGCGGGGCGGATCAGGACCGGGAGGACGCGGTGCTGTTCCTCGAGTCATTGAATCCGACGCCGGCCAATACGACGAGCTGGGGCCAGGTCAAGGCTCGGTTCCTCCACTAGTCGCGGTCTAACGGTATCGCCCGGCGCCGGTGATCTCCGACGCCGGGCGATTGTTTTCAGCCCTCGTAGTGCTTGTCCGCCACCTCGAGCGCCTTGTCGATCGCCGCCAGCCCTTCGCGTGCTTCATCGGGCGTGGTGGTGCAGGGCGGCGTCACCTGCAGCCGGTTGAAGTGCGCGAACGGCCACACGCCGCCTGCCTTGCACGCGCCCATCAGCTCCGCCATCGGCTTGGCGTCTGCGCCGCTCGCGTTGAACGGCACGAGCGGCTGGCGCGTCTTGCGATTCCGCACCAGCTCGATCGCCCAGAACACGCCGAGGCCGCGCACCTCGCCGACGCTCGGATGCTTCGCGGCGATCTTCGCGAGCTCTGGCCCGATCACGTCGGCGCCGAGCCGGCGCGCGTTCTCGACGATCTTCTCTTCCTTGAAGATGCCGATGCTCGCCACGATCGATGCGCACGCGAGCGGATGGCCCGAGTAGGTGAGGCCGCCCGGGAAGACACGATCCTTGTACGAGTCGGCGATCTTGCGGCTGATGATCACGCCGCCCACCGGGATGTAGCCCGAATTGGAGCCCTTCGCGAAGGTGATCAGGTCGGGCGTGACCTTCCAGCGATCCACCGCGAACCACTCGCCGCAGCGACCGAAGCCGGCCATCACCTCGTCGCAGATCATCGCGATGCCGTGCTTGTCGCAGAGCGCCCGCACTCCGGCGAGGTAGCCGTCGGGCGGAACCAGGATGCCGTTGGTGCCGACCACGGTCTCGAGGATGATCGCGGCCACGGTGTGAGGACCTTCCATCATCAGCACGTCCGACAGATGCTCCAGCGCGCGTTCGCACTCTTCGGCGGGCGTGGTGGCGTGGAAGGCGGAGCGATAGAGGTAGGGCCCCCAGAACTTGACCACGCCCGCGGGGCCGGGCTCGTTGCCCCAGCGGCGCGGGTCGCCGGTCAGCTGGATCGAGGTGCCGGTCGCGCCGTGGTAGCTGCGGTAGGCCGAGAGCACCTTGTGCCGGCCGGTGTGGCCGCGCGCCAGCCGCACCGCGTTCTCGACCGCCTCGGTGCCGCCGTTGGTGAAGAACACCATGTCGAGATCGCCCGGCGCCAGCTCGGTGATCAGCCGCGCGGCCTCGCCGCGGGCGGCGTTGGCGTGGAAGGGCGCGATCGTGCACATCCGCCCGGCCTGCTCCTGGATCGCCGCGACCAGCTTGGGATGCTGGTGGCCGATGTTGACGTTGACCAGCTGGCTCGAGAAGTCGAGCCAGCTGTTTCCTTTGTCGTCCCACATGCGTGAGCCCTTGGCGCCCGCGATCACGGTCGGGTTGAGAGCGCCCTGGGCTGACCAGGAGTGGAAGACGTGAGCGCGGTCGTTGGCGAAAGCCGAGGACAGATAGGGCGAGGTGTTCGTATCGATCTGGGTCATGCCGGCATGTTAGGGGAGATCCCGCCCGGCGAAAAGTGGCCATTGGGGGGCGGGACCCTCCCCGGGTTTACATTGCTCGTCGCTCTGTCGATAATCGTGGAACGCTTGGCCCACCTCGCGCCGCATCAGGAATGCTCCAGGAGACCCGCCCGCGGCTCCGCGGACGACCGCCGCCCACCCGAGACCGCGTCATGAGCACCGCCATCGAGAGCCTTCGCGCATGGGTCGTGACCGCCGACATGGGGTTCGGCCATCAGCGCGCCGCGCATCCGCTTTCGTACCTCGCGGAGGGCGGAATCCTCACGGCCGGCAGCGCGGACGTCACGGCCGAGGATGAAGTCCAGTTCTGGCACCGGTTGACCTGGTCATACGAGGTGCTCTCGCGCGCCAAGTCGATTCCGGTCATCGGGGGCGCGGTGTTCGGCGCGCTGGACAGTTTCCTGCGCATCCCGCCGTTCTATCCGTTGCGGGACCTCTCGTATCCATCGCCCAACAACTACATCGTGGACCACCTGATCCGGCAGGGTCTCGGGAAATCATTGCTGGCCCGGCTGCGCGCCCGCCAGCTTCCGATGATCTCGACCTTCTACGCCCCGGCGCTCGCGGCGGACTACGCCCACCTCGAGGCGAACTACTGCGTCATCTGCGACGCGGATCTGAATCGCGTCTGGGTGGCCTCGAAGGCGAAGGAGAGCCGGATCCGCTACTTCGCTCCGTGCGGGCGGGTCATGCGGCGCCTGCGACAGTACGGAGTCCCCGACGATCACATCTTCATCACCGGCTTCACCCTGCCGCGCGAGAACATCGGCGGCCCGAGGATGGAGATTCTCAAGACGGACTTGCTCCAACGGCTGGGGCGCCTCGATCCCGACGGCAGATTCCTGTCGGTGTACGGCTCGACCGTGCATGAGCTGCTGGGCGCGAGGCCGCAGCCCTCGGGCGGGAAGGCGCGGGTGACGGTCGTCTTCGCGGTGGGAGGGGCCGGAGCGCAGACCGAGATCGCGTTGATGCTGGCGCAGGCTCTCAAGCCCGGCATCCTGGATCGCCGCTTCCGGCTGGTGCTGGTGGCGGGAGTCAATCGGCTGGTCGAGAAGGTGTTCCGCGACTTCGCGAGCACGATCGGCCTCGAGTCCGCGGTCGGCGATGGGCTCGTGATCGTGCGCGAGGACAACAAGACCGCTTACTTCGATCGGTTCAACGCGCTGATGCGCGAGACCGACATCCTGTGGACCAAGCCGAGCGAGCTGTCGTTCTACTCGGGCCTCGGCATCCCGATCGTGATGGCGCCGCCACTCGGCTCGCAGGAGGGCAAGAACATGCGCTGGCTTAGCGACAAGGGCTGCGCGGTGCCGCAATACACGCCCCGGCTCGCCCTGGAATGGCTGACCGACATGCTGAAGGACGGCGTGTTCGCCGAGAAGGCGTTCAGCGGCTTCATCAAGAACCGCAAGCTCGGCGTCTACAAGATCGAAGAGGTGCTGCAGACCGGGACGATGGCGAGGGAGACGCATCCGCTGCGGAGGTAGGGGCGAGCGCGGGCCTTGGCGCCCGCTTGGAAGCGGCCCGATCCTCGTTTACGCTCCGCATCATGCCGACCCCCCAGGACGCAGCGACCGAAGTGCACGCGGGCGGCGCGCTCATCGAGCGCCTGCGCGCCGCGACCGAACTGCTCGAAGGAATCATCGCCGACCGGGGCCTGCTCGCACGCCTGTCCGCCGAAGAGCGCAAGCGCCTGATCATCGCCGCCGGGGCGGTGTACCGCCCCGACAACGCGGCGCGCCGGCGGATGATCAAGGCCACCAGCCGCCTGCGTAAGGCGGCCCGCGTGAACCGTGACGAGCAGAAGCTCGCGGGCACCGGCATTCGCACGCTGCGCCGGCAGCCGGTGTTCAATACGCCGAACGTGTTCCCGCCCGCCCACTTCACGCAACGCGAGATCGAGGACGATCCCGACCATCGCGAGTCGCTCGATCCGCTGCACTGCTACGTGTGCAAGCAGGACTACTCGACCGTTCACCACTTCTACGACCAGCTCTGTCCGCCGTGCGCGGAGTTGAATTTCTTCAAGCGCACCGAACTGGCGGATCTGCGCGGCCGGGTGGCGTTGCTCACCGGCGGACGCGTGAAGATCGGCTATCAGGCCGGCCTCAAGCTGCTGCGCTCGGGCGCGCAGCTGATCGTCACCACGCGCTTCCCGCGCGACTCGGCGGCGCGCTACGCGAAGGAGCCGGACTTCGCGGAGTGGGGCGATCGCCTCGAGATCTTCGGCCTCGACCTGCGCCACACGCCGAGCGTCGAGGCCTTCTGCCGCGAGCTGCTCGCCACGCGCGAGCGACTGGACTTCATCGTCAACAACGCGTGTCAGACGGTGCGCCGTCCGCCCGACTTCTACGAGCACATGATGGCGGGCGAGACCGCGGCGCTGCACGATGCGCCGGAACGCGTGCGCAAGCTGCTGGGGACCTACGAGGGGCTGCGCGGCTACCACCTGCTGCCCGAGGGCGACGCCGCGACCACGCTGCCCGCGACGATCGGCCGCCAGATCTCGGAGGTCGCGGGGCTCACGCACGCGGCCGAGCTGTCGCAGGTGCGCCTGCTTCCCGACGAACGGGTCGCGCAGAAGGACCTGTTCCCGGAGGGGCGGCTCGACCAGGACCTGCAGCAGATCGACCTGCGCGGGCGAAACTCGTGGCGGCTGCTGATGGCGGAAGTGCCGACCGTGGAGCTGCTCGAGGTGCAGCTGGTGAACGCGATCGCGCCGTTCGTCATCAACGCGCGGCTCAAGCCGTTGATGATGCGCACGCCGAATCGCGACAAGCACATCGTCAACGTCTCGGCGGTCGAGGGCCAGTTCTACCGCAGGACCAAGACCACGCGGCATCCGCACACCAACATGGCGAAGGCCGCGCTCAACATGATGACGCGCACCGCGGCCACCGATTACCACCACGACGGCATTCACATGAACAGCATCGACACCGGATGGGTGACCGACGAGGACCCCGCCGAGATCGCGGCGCGCAAGACCATCGAGCACCGCTTCCATCCGCCGCTCGACATCGTGGACGGCGCCGCGCGCATCCTCGACCCCATCATCGCCGGCATCAACACCGGCGAGCACGTGTGGGGGAGCTTCCTGAAGGATTTCCGGCCGACCGACTGGTAGCGCGCCCCGAAAAGCCGGGCTGTGGCTTGGACCCCCCCGCGGCCGATAACCCGCCCATGTCCAACGCACCGTCGCGTGGCAATCCCTGGCGATCGCCGTGGTGGAGTCTGTTGCTGCTTCCCGTCGCACTCGGGATCGGATGGCTGGTGGGTCAGGTGCCGAGCCCGGAGCGGCGAGCGACGGAGCCCGCGGCATGGCACGGCGGGGCCACGGGCCCCGCGGAGGCGTCCTCGCCACTCGGCGTGGTCTCGGATTGGACGACGCTCGACAACGCGGTGGCGGAGTCGGGGCGCAACGGCAAGCCGGTGCTCATCGACTTCAGCGCCGACTGGTGCGGGCCGTGCCAGGCCCTGAAGCGCCGGTTGTTCGAGGACCGCGCGCGTGGACAGGCCGTGCAGACCGCGGTGATCCCGGTCTCGATCGTGGACCGGAGGCGCGAGGACGGGAACAACCCGCCCGAGATCGACAATCTCCAGCGGCGCTACCAGGTTCGCGCGTTTCCGACGCTGATCGTGTTCTCGCCGGCCACCGGCCGGAGCGTGAAGGCCGAGGGCTTCGGCGACGCCGACGCGACGCTCAAGTGGATCACGGAGGCGGCAAGATACGTGCGCTGAAGGCGCGCGATTCCCGGGCGGCCTCGCCGCACCGTGCGCGCGATCCTCATCGGAGGAACACCATCCTGCGGGTCTGGCTGAGCGGCCCGGCGTCGAGGCGGTAGAAGTAAAGCCCTCCGCTCACCAGCGCCCCGGTTTCGCCGCGCCCGTCCCACGTGGCTTCGTGGCGGCCCGCGTCCATGAGGCTCCCGCCCGCCAGCGTCCGCACGCGCCGGCCCGCGACGTCGAAGATCCGCAGGCTCACGCGGTCCCGGCCCGGCAGGTCGAAGCGGATGACCGCGAACGAGCGGAACGGATTGGGCGCGGTCTGATGCAGCGCGAATCCAGCGACCGGCGCATCGCCGACCGCCGTGACCAGCGATGAATCGAAGATCTGCGCCACCCACTCGGGATGGTCGACGAACGGATTGCGGTTGCCCTGGATCACGTAGATCGCGCCGTTGCGCAGGCGCTCCTTCTGGCTCACGGGATCGGCCAGCGACCACTCCGTGTAGAGATGCGCCGCCCACGGCAGCAAGTCCGCGCCGCTCGCGGCCGGGCTGCCCGGCCAGCCGCCGTCCTCGCCCTGATAGCGCGTCGAGACGTAGCAGGTGCTGCGCGCGAGGTCGCCCTTGTAGGGATCGATCGGCTCGAACACGGTGCCCACGTAGTCGGGATCCGCGCTCGGTCCCACCCGCGTTCCGTTGAGCGATGTGAGGGTCGGGACGCCGACGACCCCATAGGGCAGGTTGCCGCGGTAGCCGTTCACCTTGGCGTCGGTGGGGTAGAGGAGCCAGATGTCCGAGTACATCGGGGATGCGCTGCCGAACCACGCCTGCGGCCACGAGTGCTCGCGATTGTACCCGGCGCCCTCTCCATTGCCCGAGCCGACGGTCTGCCCGAACGAGTAAAGGTAGGGCGGCGTGCCTCCCGGAATGTCGGAGTACACGTCCCACACCTTGCCGTCGGGGCGCACGTCGCTGGTCTGGAAGGCGGTGTACGCGTAGTCGTAGCTCTTGACCGTGTGGTTCTTGATGATGTTGTGGAGCGCGGCCCGCAGCGCCGCGCCGCTGAGCCCGGTCGTTCCGTTGTAGTAGCCGGCCGGAATGCGCGTGTCGATGTAGGTGAACGACCCGAGCGCCGCGGCGGTGCCGTTCGCGTAGAGATCCTGCACGCCGGTGATCGAGAGCGTGCGCGGCCCCGCCGCCACGTTCGGGATCGTGACCAGCACGTTGCTCGGCACGCTCGGATCGCGGACCGCGGCGGTGCCGCTCGAGCCGCCGATCGAGTAGTGGCCGCCGACCTCGGAGCTCGACTGCTCGACCTCCTCGGAGAACTGGACGAGGAACGTCGAGTCGCTCATCTCGCCGATCGCCATCACGCTCGGGGCGGCCAGGTCCGCGACCCATGCGACGTCGCCCGCGGATCTCGGCTCCAGCTTGTAACCGCCGCCGAAGTAGGTGACCGGGCCGGTGATGTCGTAGGTGGTGCCGAGCGTCGGCGCGGCGGCGTAGCCGAGCGCATCGACGAGCGTCGTGCCGCTGCCGTCGTTCGCGTTCCACTGCCCGGCGCCGAGCGTGGCGTTGGTGCACACCGCGCTCGCGAGCTTGACGAGCACGCCCTCGTACGCCTCCGACAGCGCGCTGCCGCTCGCCACCACGACCGCGGCCGGCACCACGCCCGCGGCGCTGCCCATGAGGGTGCCGTTGGCCAGCAGCGTGTTGCCCGCGTAACCCTGCGCGTCGCTCTCGGTCACCGTGCCACGCACCGTCACCTGGTCGCCCACCGCCGGGGTCGCGGTGCTGCGCACCCACAACCCGTTCCATGCGCCCGCGCCATCCTGCACCGCGAAGTAGGTTCCGAAGCGCGCGGTCACGACGCCGCCGGTGATGACGCTGCTGCCGCTGTACGGCGACGATGACGCCGAGCCCTGGATCTGCGCGATCGTCAGGTTGTAGAACAGCGCGTAGCTCTGCAGGTCGGTGGTCGAGACGCCGGCCGCCGCGTCGGCGGCCTGCACCTTGAAGTAGATCGTGACGCCCGCCGATTGCGCGGGGATCGCGGCGCTGGTGCGGTAGGTGCTGCCGGAGAGCAGCGGCATCGGGATCGAGTGCGTGAGCGAGCCCGAGGCGGTTCCCCACGTGAGCGTGACCGATGTGACGGCCGCGGTGGTGTCGGTGACGCTCACGTCCACGTCGGTGGCGGTTCCCGCGAGCGGAAACGCCGGATCGGTCACGATCGCGGTGATGATCGGCCCGGGCGGACGCGGCGCGGTGTAATGCGTGCCCGGGCTCGCATCGGTGGCGAGCGTCCTGGGCGTCGTGGTCCACTCGGACTGGGTGTAGGTCGCGTTGGGCGAGTAGATGTTGGGATTGCGCACGTAGTCCGCGTTCTCGAAGGTCGAGGCGCCGACGCCTGTGACCACGACGCGGTCCACCACGATCCCATCCGGATTGATCAGCTTGGCGCCGTCGCCCACCTTCCCGTTCCAGTTTCCGTTGCTTGAGAACCAGAGGGCGTTCGGAAAATCGACCGTGAAGCCGGTTACGGTTGTGGAATTGCCGGCCACCAGCGCCTGCCCCGGGAGGATGATTCCCGAAAGCGTCCAGGTGGGAGGGAGGACATCGGCGTTGTTCGCGATCGCGGTCAGCGCCCAGTTGACCAGCGACACGGTGTCGGGGCCGGAGTTGTAGACCTCGATGAAGCGATCGGTCGGGTAGTTGAGGAACGGATCGCAGATCTCGGAGATGAACACGGCCGAACGGGCCGGAGACGGCTGAAGCGCGACGGCCGCCGCGAGCGCGACGGCCAGGGTGAGGAGCGACCGGGGAAAGCGCATGACCCGCCCTTCGGGTTTGTGAAGCGGGTGAGTGGATGCTGGGAACCCGAGAAGTGTACGACACGCGGCGGGTCCCGGCCTACTCCGGGGCCGGGCGATCTCGGGCCTATGCCTCGTCGCCGGAGGCGAGCCGCTCCAACTCCATCCATCGCGCGTAGGCCGCGTGAATCTCGGCTTCGATCGCCGCGAGTCGCTGCCTGGTGCGCGCGACCTCATCGGCGCGGGTCGCGTAGAAGCTCGGCGATGCCAGCAGGGCGTAGAGGCCCTGCTTCTCGGCCTCGAGGCCCTCGATCCTGCCGGGCAGATCGCCCAGCTCCCGCTTCTCCTTGAACGAAGCGCGCCGCGGCCTCGTCGCGGCCCGCTCCAGCTTCGGCCGGGCCGGGCTCGCGGCGGACGGAGGCTCGGCGGTCTGCCTCTGGCGCAGCCAGTCCTCGTAGCCACCCACGTACTCGCGCCACCGGCCGTCGCCTTCGAACACCAGCGTCGAGGTGACGACGTTGTCGAGGAAGGTTCGGTCGTGCGATACGACCAGCAGCGTGCCCTGAAATTCCAGCAGCAGGTCCTCGAGCAGCTCGAGCGTTTCCAGGTCGAGATCGTTGGTGGGCTCGTCGAGCACCAGCAGGTTGCATGGCCGCGAGAGGATCTTCGCGAGCTGGAGCCGCCTGCGCTCTCCGCCCGACAGCCTCGTGACCGAGCCCTGCATCTGCTCGGGCGTGAACAGGAAGTCGCGAAGATAGCCGACGACGTGGCGTTCGATGCCGTTGACGGTGATCACGTCGCGGCCATCGCCGAGATTGCCGGCAACCGTCTTCGTATCGTCGAGCACGTCGTGCAGCTGCTCGAAGTGCGCGACCTCGAGCCGGGTGCCGGCGACCACCGTGCCCCGCCGCGGCGCGAGGCCTGAGAGCAGCAGGCCGATGAGCGTGGTCTTGCCGCAGCCGTTGGGCCCCAGGATGCCGATGCGATCGCCGCGCAGGACCGTCGTCGTGAACCCGCGAACGATCGGCGCGCCTTCGTACGCGTACTCCACGTCCCGGCAACGCAGCACCACGCGGCCGGACGGGTCCGCCTCCTGGAGCTGCGCCTTCACGCGCGCCACTTCTTCGCGGCGCGCCCTGCGTTCGGCGCGCAGCGACTCGAGCGCCCGCACCCGGCCCTCGTTGCGCGTGCGCCGCGCCTTGATCCCGCGGCGCACCCACGCCTCTTCCTGCGCCAGCTTCTTGTCGAAGAGCGCGTCCCGCCCGGCCTCGGCCCGCAGCTCCTCCCCACGCTGCTCGAGGTAGGCGTCGTACCCCGCGCGATAGCTGCGAAGCTCGCCGCGGTCCAGGTCGAGGATCCGGGTGGCGAGGGTGCGCAGGAAGCTGCGATCGTGCGTGACGAACACCAGCGTGCCGCGCCGGCGTTGCAGCGATTCCTCGAGGTGACGGATCGCATCGATGTCGAGGTGATTGGTGGGCTCGTCCAGGATCAGGAGGTCCGGATCGCGCACCAGCGCCGCGGCCAGCAGCACCCGCCGCTTGGATCCGGCGGACAGCGCCTCGAGCGCGGCGTCCAGATCGAAACTCAGGTCGTGCGCGGCCTGATCGATGCGGGTCTCGATCTCCCAGGCCTTCTCGCTCGTGGTCGCGCCGCAGGCCTCGTGCAGGTACGCGCGAACCGTGCCCGAGAGCTCGAGCGGCACCTCCTGCTGCAGGCTCGCCACGCGCAGCCCGGGCTGCCTGACCACCTCGCCAGAGTCGGGAGCGAGCGTGCCATCGAGCAACTTGAGCAGCGTGGACTTTCCCGCGCCGTTGCGGCCGAGCAGCCCGAGCCGCTCTCCGTCGTCGATCTGGAGACTCACCGAGTTCAGGAGGGGAGGCCCGGCGAATGTGAGGTGCACGTTGTTGAGACTGACCAGGCCCATGGCCCCACCTTCCGGCTTTCCGTGAGCCTACGGATTCGTGGGCGGGTCTCCGATGATGATCACGGGATCGAGCTTCAGGTCCGGCTTCTCGCTCGAGACCACCGTGTACTTGAACCGCCCCTTGGCCCGCGCGCGCTGACGATTGATCGCGTCCGCGTGCTCCAACACGCGGCGGCCGAACACGCCCTCGTGGTCGAACACGATCGAGAACTTCCGGGGGTTGGTGCCCGCCCAGTGCACCTCGTCCGCCGAGGTCATCGTGAGCGTGTCGGGGTTCACCTGGATGGAGGTGTCGCCGACGGTGACGGAGATCTTGTGCGTGGGCATGGATCGTCTCCTTCTCGCGCTGCGTGATACGGCGTGCTAGGGCTTCGGCTTCGCCTCGTCGACGAGAGCGGCGAACGCGGGGACCGTTCGCCACTCCCTGAAGATGGGCGAATCGCGGAGCCAGGTGACCGGATAGCCTCCGTGAACGGACTTCTCGAGCCAGGTCATTGCGACGTCCTTGCGGTCGAGCTGCCAGTAGGTGAGCGCCGCGCAGTAGTCCACCATCGGATTCGCGCTGTCGGCGCTCACCGCGCGGGCGATGTAGAGGCTCGCGCTGTCGCGCTGGCCGAGCTTGGGAAAAACCGTGGCGAGATTGGCCGAGATCATCACGTCCTCGACGGTCTGGCCGAAGCGCCGGCGGTCGAAGATCCGCTCGCGGCCGAGTCGCACGGCCTGCGCGTATGCCTGGGCCGCTTCGTCCTTGCGATTGCGGAGCCAGAAGTAGGCGTCACCGAGATTCAGCCACGATTCATATCCGGCGGTCCCGAACTGGAACGACTGGTTGTAGGCGTCGATCGCCTCCTCGAGCCGCCCCGAGTTGAAATAGGCCGTCGCCAGATTGTTGAACGCTTCCTTCGTGGGTCGCAGCGCCAGCGAGCGCTTGAGTGCGTCGATGGCCGGCGCGTAGCTTCCCCGCTGCACCAGCATCCCACCGAGATTCGCATACCCCTGGTAGAAATCCGGAGAGCGCAGGATCATCTGCTCGTCGGCCCTGATCGACTCCTCCACATTTCCCTCGCGAGCATGCCAGGTGGCGAGCCACCAGTAAGGCTGCCACCAGTAAGGGTGCCCCGCGATCGCGGCAAGGTATGCCTCCTTCTCCTTCGCGGGCTGGCCGAGGTGAGCGTAGGTCCGCGCGATCCTGAAGGCCACCTCGTCGTCGCTCGGGTCGAGCCGGGAGGCTCGCGTGTATTCCACGAGCGCCTCCGGCAGATTCCCCCTGGCCACCAGCACCGACGCGAGGGCGACGTGCGGCTCGGCGCGCCCCGAGTCGATCCCGACCGCTTCACGGGCGGTGACCTCCGAACTCGCGAGCATGGCCGGATCCTTCGTCAATACGAAGAGCCTCAGCTGCGCGGAGGCAAGGCCGGCGCGCGTGACCGCGGACCCCGGCTCGGTCCCGCACGCGGTCTCGAAGTCGGAGCTCGCCTGCTTCACCGCGCCGGAATCGCGCGCGGCGCGCATCCGCCCGATCCCCTGGAGATAGAAGCGCAGCGTTCCCGCGCCGTGCACGCCGCACGCGGAGGCGGCGTCTCCGCCGCGCGCATCGACGCCCAGCAGCCAGGCCGCGGCGCGATAGGTCTGATCGAGAAACTCGAACGGCTGCGTGGCGGCCACCCGCACCGTGCGCGTGGCGAGACGGCGACCACTGGCCGCATCGATCAGATCGAGACGCGCCCGCAGCAGGTCGGCGTCCTGCTCCAGGGTCGGAATGATGGCCAGATTGACCCCCATGACCTTCCGCGCCTCGGCCGCGGACGAGACGCCTTCCTCCACGCCCGTCGAGAACGAGGCCAGCTGAAATCCCCGGGTGTCCGTGTGCTGCCGGAGGCGACGGGCCAGCAGCGTGACGGCGCCCAGCGCGAACGGGGCGAAGTCTCCGCCGCCGCTCGTGACGGGAGCGAGCAGCGCGACGTTGCGAGCTCTCGGCAGCGCCGGAGCCCTCAGCCGCGACCACCCGATTGCGATCGTCACAGCGACCAGCGCCCCGGCCACGGACAGCGTCGCGATCATCCACGCGGGGCGCGTGCCGGGGAGTCGAGAGCGCCGGCCCGCGGCCACGCGGCCCGGGATCGTACCGGCGCTCGCCCCCGGCGCCACCGGCGGCGCGAGCCCGCCCGCCGCGGGGGAGGGCGCCGCGGCGACGCCTCCGCGGCGCACGCGCTCGAGCCGCTCCATCAGATCGCGTGAGCTCGCGAGCCGCTGCGCGGGATTCTTCGCGAGCATGCTCGCCACGACGTTCGAAAGTTCCAATCCGGCGGCCGGGATCAGATCGGAGACGGGCGGCGGATCCACGTTCAGCACCCGATCCACCACCGCGGCGTAGGTGGTGCCGTCGAACGGCCGCTTCGTCGTGAGCAGCTCGTAGAACACGGCGCCGAGCGCGAAGATGTCGGTGCGCTGATCGACCGTCCCGCCCAGGTGCGCCTCGGGCGCCATGTACTGCGGGGTGCCGGCGATGTCGGAGGCGAGACTCTCCGTGGTCGTGGTGATCCGGCCCTCGAGGGTTCCCGATCGCCGCGCGATGCCGAAGTCGAGGAACTTGACCTGGCCGTCGCGCGTCAGCATGAGGTTTTCGGGCTTGATGTCGCGATGGATCACGCCATGCGCGTGCGCCGCGGCCATGCCTTCGACACACTGCGTGGCGAGATCCCAGAAGGCGTCGAGCGAAACCGGCTCGGCCATGCGCTGACGGAGCGTGACGCCGTCCACGTACTCCATGACCAGGACGATCTGATCGTCGAGCTCGAGCACGTCATGGATCGCGGCGACGTGCCGGTCGTTGATCTGGCTCGCGCGACGGGCTTCCTTGAGGATCGCGGCCCGTTGCTGCGCGCGATCCTCGCCGGTCGGGAGCAGGCGCTTCAAGGCCACGCGGCGGTGAAGCAACGTGTCGCGCGCGAGCAGCACCTCGCCCATGGCGCCCTGACCGAGCGTGCGCTCGATGGTATAGCGACCGAGTGCCGCGCCGCCCTGCGGGGTCGCGGAGCCTCCGGCATCCCCGTCGGACTGAAGCGGCATTTCCACCAACCTTCGGCCGGTATTCCGGTGGTTGCGGATTCCTCGTGTCGAATGCGGAGGCGGGATCATACAATATCCACCTTCACCCTGTGGCCGGCCCCACGGCCGGCACGCGACGCACGCAGACTAGAGGGGCGACCGCGCCCCGAGGGATGGCCGCTTGCCGCGACTCGTGCCCGCAAGGTTCCTCGCCGCGCTGCGGCCGGACGAATCCGTACCGTTCGAGCTGCCCAGCGCCGTCACGCGAGAATCGAGGCGCCGGGTGCAGGTCGCCGCGCTGCTCGGGTCGCTGGGCTACGGGATCTTCCTGACGCTGTTGCTGAGCCTGACGGTGGAAGGCAGCCCGCTCCGGCGCTCGATCGACGTGTCGCACGACGTGACGGGACTCGTGACCTGCCTGCTGCTGCTGGTGGTCGCGATGGCGCGTCCGATCCCGGATCGCCACGTGCTCCGGATCGCGCTGGTGGTGCAGGTGGTGCTCTCGGCCATGATCTCGATCGCGGTCACGTGGTCCGATTACCTTCGCACCGGGCACGGGTCCTCGCTGACCTGGGTCGTCCCGATCATCATCCTCTTCCCGCTGCTGGTCCCGGTCGCGCCGCGCACCACGCTGTGGGTGTCCATCCTGTGCGCGCTCACCATTCCCGGCGGCCTGTGGCTGCTGGCGGCCCGCGGCGCGATCGAGGCCAGCGCGTCCGACTACTGGCACGCGTTCTCGAACGGGGGAGTCGCGGTCACCATCGCCACGGTCGCAGCTCGCACCGTGCGGAGCGCCCACCAGCAGGCCGCGGCCGCGCGAACCGTCGGGAGCTACGAGCTGCTCGAGCGACTCGGGCTCGGCGGCATGGGCGAAGTGTGGAAGGCGCGGCACCTGTTCCTCGCGCGCCCCGCGGCCGTCAAGTTGATACTTCCCGAATCGCTCCAGGGCCCGATGGAGGAGCGCGACGCGGTGGTGAAGCGCTTCATGCGCGAGGCGCAGGTGACCGCGAGCCTGCGCTCGCCCCACACCGTCGAGCTGTTCGACTTCGGGGTCGCGGCCGACGGCACCTTCTACTACGCCATGGAGCTGCTGGAGGGGATGAATCTCGAACAGTTCGTCTACCAGTTCGGGGCGATCGAGCCGCGACGCGCGGTGCACTGGCTCGTGCAGGCGTGTCATTCCATCGGCGAGGCGCACGCTCGCGGCCTGGTGCATCGCGACATCAAGCCCGGCAATCTCTTCATCTGTCGCTACGGGCGGGATGCCGACTTCGTGAAGGTGCTCGACTTCGGCCTGACCCGGGCCGCGGCATCGTCGCGCGATGCGACGCTGACCACCCCCGGCGCGAAGCTGGGGACCCCCGGGTACATGCCCCCCGAGCAGGTCTACGGACTCGAGATCGATCAGCGGACTGACCTCTACGCGCTCGGGTGCGTCGGGTACTGGCTGCTCGCGGGGGAGAAGCCTTTCGAATCCGAGCATGCCGGAGAGTTGCTGCGCCTGCACGCGCAGGCGATCCCGCCGCCGCTCTCGAGCAAAGCCCGACAGGCCATTCCGGCGCGGATCGAGGCGGCCCTGATGGCGTGCCTTTCCAAGGATCCGGACCAGCGGCCGCAGAGCGCCGATCAGCTGTGCGAGGCGCTCGATGCCGCGGCCGATGGAAGTCCGTGGTCGGCGCGGGAGGCGGACAAGTGGTGGGCGGAGAACATGAGCCTGCCCCGGCAGGTCCCGCCGCCGCGTTCGTGATCGCGACCCCTTCGCTCGCCGCCGTGGCCGCGGTGAATCGAAGCTCCGCGCCACCCGCTCTCCGAAGCCGGATCGAACGATTGGTTCGTTGACGGCGCCAACCCCCGCCGCTAGCCTCGCCGCTCCATGGCCCCTGACGATTCCCTCACCGGCCGAACCATCGGGCGCTACCGGTTCCTGGAGCAGGTTGGCCGGGGCGGGATGGGGGTCGTCTATCGCGGGCAGGACACCCGCCTGAATCGTGAGGTCGCGCTCAAGCTGGTCCACCCCGACCTGCTCGCCGACCCCGATTCGCGCCGCCGTTTCATGCGCGAGGCGCAGGCCGCGAGCGCGCTCACCCACCCCAACGTCTGCACCATCCACGCGATCGAGGAAGAGGAAGGGCAGCTGTTCCTGGTGCTCGAATACCTCGAAGGCGCATCGCTCAAGGACCGCGCGCCCGAGATGCGCCGCAGCCTGAAGACGCTGCTCGATTGCCTGATCCAGGGCGGGGAGGGACTGGCCGAGGCGCATCGCCGCGGCATCGTGCACCGCGACATCAAGTCCTCGAACCTGCTGGTCACGCCGCGCGGGCAGGTGAAGCTGGTGGACTTCGGGCTCGCGAAGTGGGTCGAGCAGCAGGCCTCCGAGACCGAGGCCACGCGCGGGCTCACCGGCGCCGGCCAGACCCTCGGCACCACGCTCTACATGTCGCCGGAGCAGGCGCTGGGCCGCGAGGTGGATCCGCGAGGGGACATCTTCTCGTACGGGGTCGTCATGTACGAGATCTCGACCGGCGCTCTGCCGTTCACCGGGCGGAGCCCGGCCGAGGTGTACGACCAGATCCTGAACCACGACCCGCCCGCGCCTTCTTTCGCGAATCCCGAGCTGCCCCACGAATTCGACCGCGTGGTGCTGAAGACGCTGCGCAAGGAGGCGGACGAGCGCTACCAGACCGCCGCCGATCTGGTGGTGGACCTCAAGGCGATGCGGCGCGAGCTCGAGAGCGGATCGCACTCGCAGATCTCGGCGGCCACGCTGCGCCCGGGATCGAGCGCCGCGAAGGCCGCGGCTGCGCAGGCGCCCTCGCGCCGTCACTCGACGATCGGGAGCGCGGCGCTGGTGCTCGGCGCGCTGGTGGTGGTGGTCGGGGCCACGATCGCCGGCGTCACTCACATCAGCCGCAAGCAGGCGGCCACGGCCGCGGCCGCGCCATCGGGGCGGCCAACGCTCGCGGTGCTGATGTTCGAGAACCGCACCGGCGACGAGCGCATGAACTGGTATGGCACCGGCGTCGGCGAGTTGCTGGGGGTCGAGCTCGCGCAGCTTCCCAACGTGGACGTGATCAGCAAGCAGCGGATCTACGACGTGCTGGGCGCGATGAAGACCAACGGGCGCACGCCGGCGCTCGACGCGAGCGTTGCGACCGAGGTCGCGCACAAGAGCGGGGCGACGCTCATGGTGCACGGCGATGTGCTGAAGCTGTCGGGCGCGGTGCTGCTCACCGCCGAGATCGTGGACGTCGCGACCGGCAGGGTGCTGGGGGCCGAGCGCATCACCGGGGTGGACGAGCAGAACATGTTAGCCAAGGTCGAGGAGCTGGGGCAGCTCCTGCGCGCGAGGCTCAAGGAGGTCAAGCCGTGAACGAGGGACGCACCGTGCGCCGGGAGTGGTTGTGGCCGGTCCTGTTCCTGATCGTGGGAGTCGCGGGGGTGCTGGTCGCCTCGCGGCTCTTCTTCCGCGCGTTCCCAGAGGCCTCGGTCGACCTGCGCCTCGACAAGTCGGAGATCGCGCGGCGCTCGAACGACTTCCTGCGCGGCCGCGGGTTCAACACCGCGGGCTATCGCCAGATCACGGTGTTCGACTTCGACGACACCTCCAAGACCTACCTCGAGCGCGAGCTCGGCCTCGAGGAGGCGAATCGCGCGATGGCCACGCGCGTGAACATGTGGCGCTGGCAGACGCGCCTGATCCGTCCGCCCGAGAAGGAGGAATTCTCGGTCTGGCTCGGCACCACGGGCACGCTGGTGGGCTTCGAGCACCTGGTGGACGAGAAACGGCCCGGAGCGCGGCTCTCCAGGGACGAGGCGCAGCGGGTGGCCGAGGTGTTCCTCCGGGCGGAGCGCCGCGTCGATCTGGCCAGCTTCAAGCTGGTGGTGGACGAGGCGAAGACGCGTCCCGGCCGGCTCGACTACACCTTCACGTGGAAGGAGCGGGGCTTCCGGCTCAAGGACGCCACGCGGCGCATGAGCGTCACGGTGCTCGGGGATCAAGTCGGCGGGTTCCGCGAGTTCCTGAAGATCCCGGAGAAGTGGACGCGCGATTACGAGAAGCTGCGATCGCTCAACAACCTGCTCGGGGTGATCGCCACCGTCCTCTACATCCTGCTGCTCGTGGGGGCGGCCATCACGCTCGCGCGCTCGGTGCGCGTGAAGAAGATCGCGTGGCACGCGCTGCTCGCGATCGGCGGCGTGGTGGGCGCGCTGATCGCGATCGGCGCGTGGAACGACTTCGGCCTCCAGCTCACCTCGGTGCCCACCAATTTCCCGTACGAGACCTGGGCGGCGATCTACACCGTGATCGCCGTGCTCTCCGGGATCTTCTCCGGCCTGCTGATCGTGGTGGTGCTCGGCGCGGGCGAGCCGCTCTACCGGGAGCTGGCGCCCGACCGGGTCTCGCTCGCCCATCTCTTCACGTTCCGCGGCATGCGCTCGCGCGAGTTCTTCAACTCGACGCTCATCGGTTACGGGATGGCGGGGATGCACATCGGGCTGGTGACGCTGTTCTACGTGGTCGCGCGCAACTTCGGCGCGTGGGCCCCGCTCGACGTGAAGTACAACAACGCCATCTCGACAGCGGCGCCCTGGCTCTACCCGCTCAGCACCAGCGTGTTCGCGGCGAGCGACGAGGAGTTCACCTTCCGCCTGCTGGCGATTCCGCTCCTGCTCAGCTGGTTCCGCTCGAAGCGGCTCGCCGGCGTCGTCCCCCGGTCGCTCTCGACGTGGCTCGCGGTGCTGATCCCGGCGTTCCTGTGGGGCTTCCTGCACAGCAGCTACCCGCAGCAGCCGGCGTGGATCCGCGGCGTCGAGGTCGGGACGATCGGCGTGGTGGCGGGCTGGGTGTTCCTGCGTTTCGGCATCCTCGCCACCCTGGTGTGGCACTACACCGTGGACGCGGTGCTGATCGGGCTCTTCCTGCTGCGCTCCGACAATCCGAGCTTCAAGATCGCCGGCGCGCTGGTCGGCGACGCGGTGCTGGTGCCGCTGGTGGTGGCCGTCGTGTTCCTGCTCCAGTCCCGCGGGTTCCTCAAGGACCCGAGCATCCTGAATCGAGCGATGGAAGCGGGACTCCCGCCCCTCGAGGAGACTCCGCCGGTTGTCGCCGCGGCCACCGGCGCCGAGGCGCGGCCGTTTGCCCTCCTTTCGCGGCCGGCGCTGATGCGGCTCGCGATCGCCGGGCTGGCGGGGCTCGTGATCGTGGCGCTGGTCAAGACCGCGCAGGTGGGAGAGGACATCGAGATTCGCGTCGGGCCGGCGGCCGCGGACGCGACCGCGACCGCGTACCTCAGGCGGCTCGGGGTCGATCCCGGCGCCTATCGCAGGGTGACCTACCTGCGCGACGAGATCCCGGGGATCGAGGCCGAGTACCTGCGCGAGCGGATGAGCGCGAAGGCGATGGCGCAACTGTATCGCGACGAGCTGCCGTCGGTCGCGTGGCGCACGCGCTTCTTCCGTCCGCTCGCGAAGGAGGAGTACGTCGTCTACGTGGCGCCCGACGGAAGCGTCCAGCGTTACGTTCACCAGCTCGATGAGAAGGCGCCGGGGGCGAGGCTCGACGAGGCGACCGCGCTCGCGCGCGCCGATTCGCTGCTCGCCGCGGGCGATGCCCGTCCGCGGGTGAACCTCGCGGATTACGACCTCATGGAGCACAACGTCGAGGCGCGTGACGCGCGCACCGATCACACCCTGGTCTGGGAGGCGAAGCGGAAGATCGCCGGCGAGGCCACGCATCGCATCACGGCGGCGGTGAGGGGGGATGAGGTCACGGGTCCGCAGCACCGGGTCAAGGTGCCGGAAGAGTGGGAGCGCGCCCACACCCGTCCCAGCCCGTTCACGATTCTCCCGGTGGTGCTGTTCTCGGGCCTGGGGCTCGCGGGGCTCGGGTTCTTCGTGCGCGACCTGCGCCGCGCCACGATCCACTGGCGCACCCACGCCGGGTTCGGCGCGCTGGCCGCGGCGCTGCAACTGGTGCAGTCGGTGAACGCGATCCCCTCCTGGTCGGTGAGGTACGCCACCTCGGTGCCATGGAGCAACGCCATGACCACGACGACCGCGCTGAACCTGATGCAGATCCTGTTCGCCTTCGTCGGCATCGCGGGCCTCGGGGCCATCGCCGAGACGCTGCTGTCCGCGCGCTTCGGCGCCCTCAGCCTCTGGCCCGCCCGCGGTCCCGATCGAGGCCGCGCGCTCCTCCAGGGATTGGCCGCCGGAACGGCCGCGGCGCTCGTCATCATGGGCGTGAAGGCCGCGTTGCGCGCCGGCCTCAATGGGATCGCCTCCCCGGTGCGCGGACTCGACAGCGGCCTGCCCGCTTTCCCCGTGTCCTTCATCCCGGCGCTCGCGGGATTCGCGCAGCTGTTGATCGCGTCGCTGTGGGCGACGTTCGTCACGGCGGCGCTCGCCGGCCTGATGCTGAAATTCTGCCGGAGCTCCGCCGCGCTCGCGTTCGCGCTGATCCTGGGCGCGGGCGCCGTCGCGGCGGGAGGCGCCCTCAGCGGCGTCCACTTCGTGAAGCTCTGGTCGATCCTGGCGGTGAGCCTGGGACTGATCGCGGTCATGTTCCCGATCCTGCGATTCAATCTGGCCGCGTGGCTCACGCTGAACGTGGTGAGCGTCGCGGTGGGCCGGATCGCGTCGGGGTGGCGGCACGAAGGCTTGAGGCCGTACGCGCTGCAGACGGGGATCGGGCTCGCGATCGTGATCGCGGCGATGGTGGCGTGGGGGTTGCGCGCGTCGAGGCCGGAGGCGGAACGCTGAGCAGTCCGTGCTGCGGCTCGATCTGCTAGAGTGGCTGCCGGTCTTTTCCTTCATCCTCCATCCCCAGCTCATCGCCGAGCCGACTCCAACCGGAAGGCGTACACCCGAATGGACATCCTGGACGGCACGGTCGTCTCGCACTACACGATCGTGCGCATGCTGGGGAGCGGCGGGATGGGCGTGGGGTACGAGGCCCAGGACCGCCGGCTCGGCCGGCGCGTCGCGCTCGAGTTCCTGCCCCACGACCTGGAGCAGGACGCGCAGTCGCTCGAGCGCTTCCAGCGCGAGGCGCGGGCGGCGTCGGAGCCCGCCAGAGGCTGAGGGCGCGCGGAGACCCGGGCATGAAAACGGCAGCACCGCTCGACCCGCGAACCGCCGAGGCCTTCCGCGCGCTCGCGCGCACCGTCGGCAACTCGCCGCTGCTCGCCATCACGCTGCGCTTCCGCGGCGCGCTCCGCACGCTCTACGCCAAGTCCGAACAGCTCAACATGACCGGCAGCATCAAGGACCGGATGGCGCTCCACGTGCTCCGCCGGGCGTACGAAATCGGCGCGATCCGCGCGGGCGACACCATCGTCGAGGCGACCAGCGGCAACACCGGGATCTCGTTCGCGGCGCTGGGGCGCGCCCTCGGACATCCGGTCACGATCTTCATGCCGGACTGGCTGAGCCGCGAACGCACGGACCTGCTACGCAGCTTCGACGCGCGCATCGAGCTGGTGTCGCGCGAGCAGGGCGGCTTCGTCGGCTGCATCGATCGCGCCGAGGCGCTGGCGGCTCGCGATCCGCGCGTGTTCCTTCCGCGCCAGTTCTCGAACCCCGCGAACGTCGAGGCCCATGCGCTGACGACCGGGCCCGAGATCGTGTGGCAGCTCGGCCATCGCGGGCTCGCGCCCGATGCGTTCGTGGCCGGCGTGGGGACCGGCGGCACGGTGATGGGCGTGGGCCGCCATCTGCGCGCGGTGCGCCCCGGGGTGCGCGTCCATCCGCTCGAGCCGAAGGAATCGCCGACGCTCAGCACCGGGTGCAAGCTGGGATCGCATCGCATCCAGGGCGTGTCGGACGAGTTCGTGCCCGCGATCCTCGAGCTCGCTGCGCTCGATGCGGTGGTCGGCGTAAACGACGGCGATGCCATACTGATGTCACAGATGCTCGCCGCCCGGCTCGGGCTCGGCGTCGGGATCTCGTCCGGGGCGAATCTCATCGGCGCGCTCATGGTGCAGCAGGCGCTCGGGCCCGACGCGATCGTGGTCACCGTGTTCCCCGACGACAACAAGAAGTATCTGAGCACGGCGCTGCTGCACGACGAGCCGGCGCGCGAGGCGTACCTGTCGCCCGGCATCGAGCTGCTCGGGCTCGACGCGTTGCCTCGGACGTGCGAGGCGTGCGTGGACCTGGGCGACGGCCCTCGCGCGCGGATCGGCGCCGGCTCGCGGACCGCGCCTTCGTGAGGCCGGCGGAGGACCGCGACGGCCCGCCGGTTCGCGAGGTGAGTGGGGCGCGATCGCGCGCCGCCCGCCTCGCCATCGCGATCTGGATTCCGGTGCTCGCGGGCTGCGCCGCGAACCGCGCCGCCCCTCCGCCGGGCGCCGCGCTCACGGCTCCCCCCGCGGTCGCGCCATCGGGTCCCGTGACGCGGACCCTCTTCTACGCCACCGACCGGCAGACGACCGGTCGAGCCCAGCTCCAGCGGTTCTACGGATCGACCTGGGGCGATCTTCACTTCGGCACCGCGCGCGTGAGCCTGCGGCCGCCGCGCCGACCCGGCGCACTCTCCCCCGTGACCCGCTGGTTCCGCACCGCCGGCGCGCCGGTGCGGGGAGCCCGGCTGTTCGATCTCCGGCCATCCGATGACTCTGCGTTCTTCGACGGCCTGCGGGACTCGCTCGCTACGGCGCGGGACCCGCACGTGCTCGTCTTCATCCACGGTTTCAACACGCCATTCGAGCGCGCGGCGCGGTACTTCGCGCAGATCTCGCGCGATCTGAGCTACGGAGGCCCGAGCGTGCTGTTCGCGTGGCCCTCCTCGAACCGCTATCTGTCGGACGAGGAGACCGTCGAGTGCTCCGAGCAAAATCTGGAATTGTTCCTCGAACGGCTGGCCCGCGAGGCCGGCGCCGCGCGCGTTCGCCTGCTCGCCCACAGCATGGGATCCCGCGCCCTGGCCCGCGCGCTCGCCGATCTCGCCGAGCGGCGAACGGCCGGCGACACCACCCGCTTCGACCAGGTGATCTTCGTGGCGCCGGACGTCGACGCGCGATTGTTCACGCTGCTCGCGCCCCGGCTCGGCGAAATGGCGCGGCACGTGACGCTCTACGCCTCGTCGCGCGACAAGGCGCTCAAGATGTCGCGCGCCGTTCACGCGCATGCGAGGGCCGGGGGCTCTTTGCGGCACGCGGCCCCGCTCCCCGGCATCGACGTCATCGACGTCTCGAAGCTGCGCGCCGAGTACGCCGGTCACGGCTACCTCGACGAGCTGGTCGGCGATCTGAGGCGGCGCTTCGCGGCCGACTCCGAGACGGCGCGCGCCGGCAACCCTTAGGCGAGACCGAGGACGCCGCTGGCACTCACCGCCACCATCCATCAGTTCGACGTCCAGCTCTCTCACGTGGACCGCGGGGTCTACGAGTCGCTCGAGCTGCGCGTCGCGCGGCACCCGTCCGAGAGCGAGGAGTTCATGTGCGCCCGGGTGCTGGCCTACTGCCTCGAGTACCGCGAGGGTCTCGCGTTCTCGAGGGGCCTCGCGGATCCCGACCAGCCGGCGCTCGAGGTGCGTGACCTCACCGGCGCCCTGCTGGCATGGATCGAGATCGGCGCGCCCGATGCCGCGCGCCTGCACCGCGCGGGCAAGGCCACGCCGCGCGTGGCGGTGTACACGTATCACTTCGCCGAGCGCTACTGGGCCACGCTCGCTGGGGAGCGCATGCATCGCGCGGAGGCGCTCGAGCTGTACGCGCTCGATCGCGCGGTGCTGACCGCGCTGGTCTCACGCCTCGAGCGGCGCACGGCGTTCGACCTGTCGGTGACGGACGGCATGCTGTACCTGACGATCGGCGGCGAGCTGATCTCGGGCCCCGTGACGGCGCACCGGCTGGCGGGGTAGGGACGGGCGCGCGATGGCGCATCGGCGTGCGGGGCTCCCGGCGAATCCCCGATGCGCGGCGGCGCGAACTGCACTACCCTGCTCCCCATCGTTCGTCCATCCACCCGGGAGATCCGTCATGCGCACACGATTCCTTGTCGGCACGCTGCTGCTGACGCTCGCCGTCGCGACGTCGGCCGCTCACGCGAAGTCGGAGCGCTTCACCCTCGAGACGCTGCGCAAGGCCGTGAACGTGGGCGGCGCCCGCGTCGCGCCCGACGGCAAGACCGCCGCGTTCATCGTGACGAAGCCGAACTACGATTCCGACAAGAACGAGTCCGAGCTCTACGTCGCGGACCTCGCGAGCGGCGCGACGCGCGCGCTCACGGTCGAGCGCCTGCACGTCGCAGAGCCGCGCTGGTCGCCGGACGGAGGAACGATCTCGTTCCTCGCGCCCGATGCGAAGGACCTGATGCAGGTGTGGCTGCTGCCATTTCGCGGCGGCGAGGCGCGGCGTCTCACGCATTCGGCCACCAGCGTCGAGCACTACGCGTGGCGCCCCGACGGCGGCGCGATCGCGTTCGCGGCGGCCGACACGACGCCGAAGCAGTCGGGCGAGGCCCGTCATCTCGCCACCTTCAACGTCGGCGCCCAGGACCTCTTCCTTCGCGAGAACCTCGAGCCGCAGCACATCTGGCTCCAATCGGTTAGCGGGGGCGAGACGAAGCGGCTGACGAGCGGCGCCTGGAGCCTCGAGTTCGTGCTTCCGCCCTCGAGCCCGCCGTCCCACCTCAGCTGGTCGCCCGACGGCAAGTCGATCGCGTTCGCGCGGGTCCCCGCTGCGGAGAGCGGCAGGCTGGATTCCGTGAGCGTCGCCGTGCTCGACGTCGAGAGCGGGAGCATCCGCTCGCTCGATGGCGCCGCGCGCTTCCAGAGCAATCCGGCCTTCTCACCCGACGGCCGCTCGATCACCTACTGGTTTCCGCGCGACGGTCGCGGCGACGCGGGCGTTGTGAACGAGCTGTACCAGGCGCCGGCGGCGGGCGGCGCGGGACACAGCCTCACGCGTGCGCTCGATCGCATGGTCTTCAACGGCGAGTGGATGCCCGATGGCCGCTCGCTGCTGGTCGCCGCCAACGACCGAACCAGCGTGGGCCTCTGGATTCAGCAGCTCGATGGCGCGGCCCGGCGGCTCGAGCTCGGCGACCTGGTGGTGAACGGCGCGTTCGGCTACGACGTCACCGTCGCGCGCACCGGAGCGATCGTGTTTTCCGCAACCACCGCGTCGCGACCGTCCGAGCTCTACGTCATGGACTCGCCGAGCGCGCGCCCGCGGCGCGTGACCGACTTCAACGGCTGGGCCTCCGATTTCGCGCTCGGGCGCATGGAGCGCGTCACGTGGCAGAACGACGGGTTCGACGAGGACGGAGTGCTCGTCACTCCGCCCGACTTCGATCCGCATCGTTCGTATCCGATCGTGCTCGCCATCCACGGCGGCCCGACCGCGAGTTCCAAGACCAGCTTCAACTCGCTCGCGCAGCTGATGGCGAGCGAGGGATGGTGCGTGTTCATGCCGAACTATCGCGGCAGCGACAATCTCGGCAACGCCTATCAGTCCGCGATCCACGGCGACTGGGGCGCGGGTCCCGGGCGCGACGTGATGGCCGGGATCGCCGAGCTGCGCAAGCGCCCGTACCTCGACGGGAGCCGCGTCTCCGTGACGGGCTGGTCGTACGGCGGATACATGACGAGCTGGCTGATCGGCAACTACCCCGACGCGTGGCAGGCCGCGGTGGCCGGTGCGCCGGTGACGAGCTGGGAGGACCAGTACAATTTCTCGGACGGCAACATCGCGTTGAAGAACGACCTCGGGGGATCGCCATGGATCGGAGATCGCGCGGCGTTCTACCGAACCCAGTCCCCGATCACGTTCGCCACCCGCATCAAGACGCCCACCCGCGTGATGGCGAACATCGAGGACTTCCGCGTGCCGCCCACGCAGGCGATGTCGCTCTATCGCGCGATGAAGGACAACGGCGTCGAGACCGATTTCATAGCGTTCCGCGGCCGCACCCACGCCTCGTCCGATCCCGTCAACTCCCGCGAGCGCGCCCGCCTCTGGATCGAGTGGATCAAGCGGCACCAGACCACGACCACGCAAGTGCCATAAGGACGACGTCCGAGCCGCGAGCGCGCCGCGAGCATCTTCTCGCTCGCGCGCGGCGGAGACGACATTGAGAGTGTGGGGTATTGCCGGTCGCGCGGCAATATCTGCAAACAGCGGCGGCACAGTCTCCCCCAGCCGAAGGTTTTGTTCTATGAGGCAGGGGGAGACTGTGCCGCCGCTGTTTGCCGTTAGTTACTTCAAGCAGCCTTCGCCGAGTCCTCCGAATCGTCTTCATCGTGACTCTTCCGAACCAAAGTCACCGCAGCTCGCACATCGGCCGTCATCTTCCGCTCGTCCTTCAGCCCTTCGATCACGGACTCCGCCTGCTTCAGCATGGACCGCAGCGAGCTCGTCTTCGCGACCGCCTGGTCGACGATGACCTTCTGCCCCTGGAGCGACTCGATGCCGGAGCGCACGTCGACCAGCAGCGCATCCGCGCGCGCCAGCCGCTCCTCGGCCTTGCTGAGCTGACGCTTGCGCTCGTCGAGCGCGCTCGCCGTCTCCCGCACCTCGCGCAGCCGGCCCATCACGTCGTCGAGCACTTCGCGGCTCTCTTCGATCTCCCGCCGCGCGGATGTGATCTCGCGGACCTCGGTGGACGTCTTCTCGGCCATCACGAACATCCGGCCGAGATCGGCCTCCAGCGCCTCGAGCGTGCCCTGGCGGGCGGAGATCTGTTCCAGCGCCCTTGCGACGTTCGGCTCGACCAGGTCCCACTTCGCCATGCGCTGCTCGAACAGATCCAGCCGCTTCTCCACGGACTGCAGCTCGGCCGCGCGGTCCTCGAGCTGCGTCGAGAGCGCCGCGATGCTTTCGGTCCGCTGGTCTGCCGATGTGAGCGATGCGCCGAGACGCTTGGACAGCTCGCCGAGCTGCTGCGCGGAGGCCGCCGCCTCCTGCCGAAGCTCGGATGCCCGCTTCAGATCCTTCGCCGTCTCCGCGAGCGTGTGCCGCCGCTGATCGAGCTCCTGCTTCAGGACGCGCGTCTTCTCGGCGAGTTCCTCCACCGACTCGCAGCGCGCCTCGATCGCCGCGACCGTCTTCGCGATCTGGTCCGCCTCGCGCCGGGCTTCGATCACCCCGGATGAGACCGCCGCGATGGTCTTGGCCGTGCTTTCCGCTTCTTCGGCGTGCGACGCCAGTCCGACGAACCGGTGCTCGGCGGCGTCCATGCGCGTCTGCAACTGCTGGCCACGCTCGTCCAACGTTCCGGTGAGTGCCCCGAGCTCCGCCATGCGGCGGTGCATGTCCTCGACGAACGCGCCGCGCGCCGCGATGGCCGACATCGACTCGTGCACGCGCTCCGCCTGCTTGTGCGCGACATCGATCGTGGGGGCCAGCTTCTGCAGGTGGCCCACCTGCTCGCCGAGCGCGCCGACCGACTGCTCGACGTTCGCGAGCCACGAGCGGGTATCCGACTGGCTCTCGCGCACCCGGACGATCTCGCCGTGGGCGAGCACGGTGTGTTCGAGCGCGTCCTTCACCGTCGCGTCGACGCGGCTCAGTTGCTCCAGGTCGCGGAGTGCCGCCTCGAGCGCCGGCCGCGCCGCCTCGATCTGTGCGACCTGCGCGCCGGTGTCGCGGCTGGTGCGGCTCATCAGGTCGAGGTCGCGGCGGAGGGCCTGCAGTTTCGCGAGGTCCTGATCGACCTGGCCGACCTGGTCGGAGAGCGTCTGGAAGTGGGCGGACAGGGCCTGTGCCTGGGGCTTGAGCTCCGCGACGATCTGGCCGGTCTCACTCAGGCTCTTGAAGCGGTTCTCGAAGTCCGAGAGCGCGGCGCGCAGGTCCGCCACCCGCTGACTGACCGACTCGAGGCCTCGATTCTCGAAGTCGAACCGTTCGAGCGTCTGCTTCGTCTCGTCCCGCATCAGCGCCAGGTCGTGCCGGGCCGCCTGGGCCCGCTCGTCGGCGTCGCGCTGGAGCTGGGTGATTTCGCCTGAGCGCTCGAGCACCGACTCGTGGAGCGACCTGAGCGCTGCGACGTCGTCCTGCAGCGCGCCCAGCAGCTTCTCGTTCTGCTGCTGCTGGCTCACGCCGGCGTCGATCTGGCGCATCGCGCGCTCCAGCTGGTCCGCGCGGGTGAGCGCGGTCTCGACCGCGTCGCGCTGCGCCTCGAGCGCCGCGCTCTTCTGCGCGACGAATTCGCCGAGCGCCTTGAGCGTTCCCATCTCACGCTTGACGTGGTCCACCGTGGTCTGGACGCCGTCGATTCCCCGCAGCGAGGCCTCGACGCTCGCGACCCGCCGCTCCTTGTCCTGCAGGTCGCGGCTGAACTCCTCGCGGCGCCGGTCCAGCGCCTCCATCTTCGACATCCCGAGCTTGTGCGCATCGAGCAGCCGGTCGTGCTGCTCTCGCAGGCGGGCGAGCTGATCACCCGTGCCCTCGACCTGGCCGCGGAGCGCATCGGCCTCGCCGTGCAGCTGCTGGAACGGTTTCTCCACCTCGAGAAAGGCCCCCAGCTTGTCCTTCAGCTCCAGGGCGAGATCGATCTTCCGGCCGATGTCCTCGAACATCGAGCGGATCCGTTCCGCCTCCGCGAGCGTGGTGGCGATCTGTGCCTCGGTCCGCTGCTGACTCTGCGCGAGGCCCTCCGCGCGCTCGTCGAGATTCATGATCTGGGTCGAGAGTTTGAGCATCGCCTCGAAGCGCTGTTGCAGCTTCGCGAGACCCTCGGACACGGCGCTCACGCCGCTCTCGGCCTGCGCGATGGGCTCGCCCAGCTGGCCCAGGCGTTCCGCAGCGGCCTGCGTGTTCTCGAGCAGCGTCTGGTAGCGGGCGCGTTCCTGCTGCATGTCGTGCAGGATCGCGCGCATCTCCTCCGCGTGCTCCCGATCCCTGGAGCCGTTCCCGAGCAGACTCTTGAGCAGGGGGGCCATCATGAACTCCTTCCGGCGCGCAGCCCGTCCGGCCCGATGGGGACCGCCGGTTCGGCTGTGATGTGGTGGTGACCGCTCCTCGGCATATGAGGGCGAATGACTGGGCACGGCCCGGCGGCCGAGCGAGTCCTGCGAGGGGCGAACCTCTCTCGGGAGTCGTTCGGCTGCCTTCGACGTCGGCCCCGGGACGGCCTGCCCGGAGACGCGCGCCCGCTACCTGCAAATTGCAAGCCGGGTCGGGGAGAGGGCCCCCGAGCCGCTAAATCGCGCCCCGTGCGCGCGCGATCCCCGCCGGCGGCATGCGATGAGGTCAGAAACCGGCCGCGCGCCCGGCCGGCGTTCAAGAAGTGACCGGAGCCCGCCCGCGGCCGCCGAGCGTCCCGTGGGCCGGATCCCGGCCGGACCGTGCGGGTGACGACGAGGCGCGAATCATTTAGGGTGGGCGCGCGCGGCACGGCCCGCGCTCGCTGACTTGCCATCGATCCGAGTTGGTCGTCCATCTCCTCGAGGAATCTGGAGGCGCCCCCGTGAAAATCCGACCCGCGATCCGCTTCACGCTGCTCACGCTCTCCGCGACCGCCGTGGTCGCGACGCTCGCGATGGCCGCCCCGCCGCCGCCGGCGCCGCACGCACGAATCACAGCGCCAGAGGATCCCTACATGTGGCTGGAAGCCGTCACGGGCAAGAAGGCGCTGGACTGGGTCGCGCAGCAGGACGCCCGCAGCAAGCATGCGCTCACCGAGACCGATGCGTTCAAGGCGATGGATGCCCGCTTCCTCTCCATCCTCGATTCGAAGGAGAAGATTCCGTACGTCGGGAAGATCGGCGAGTACTACTACAACTTCTGGCGCGATCGTGACCACCCGCGCGGTCTGTGGCGCCGCACCACGCTCGCCGAGTACCGCAAGAGTCAGCCGGCGTGGGAGACGGTGCTGGACGTCGATTCGCTGGGGAGGATCGAAAAGGAGAGCTGGGTGTGGGAGGGCGCGAATCCGCTGCCGCCCGACTACGCGCGCTGCCTGGTCTCGCTCTCGCGCGGCGGGGCCGACGCCCGGGTCGTGCGGGAGTTCGATCTGACGACCCGGTCGTTCGTCACGGATGGCTTCGTCCTTCCCGAGGCCAAGAGCAGCACGGGGTGGCGCGACAAGGACGTGGTCTACGTCGGCACCGATTTCGGACCCGGCTCGCTGACCACCTCGGGCTATCCGCGCGAGATCAAGTCGTGGACGCGCGGCACGCCGCTCACCGCCGCGAGCCTCGTGTACGAGGGCAAGCCCGAAGACGTCTCGGTGTTCGTCTATCGCGATCTCACGCCGGGCTTCGAGCGCGACTTCGCGGTTCGCGGCATCACGTTCTTCACGAACGAGATGTTCCTGCTGCGCGACGGCAAGACGATCAAGATCGAGAAGCCGGACGATGCCGACGCCAACGTGCACCGCGAGTGGCTCCTGATTCAATTGCGGACCGACTGGACGTTGGCGGGCAAGACCTGGCCGGCCGGCGCGCTGCTCGCGACCCGCTTCGACGACTTCCTCGCGGGCAAGCGCGAGATCGAGGCGCTGTTCGTGCCGACCGAGCGCAAGTCGCTGGCGGGCTACTCGACCACGCTCCACACCATCATCGTGAACGAGCTGGACAACGTGAAGAACCGGCTCTACGTGCTGCGCAACGACGGGAGCGGGTGGTCGCGGACGCCGATCTCGGGGCTGCCCGAGTTCGGCTCGATCGACGCATCTGCGGTGGACGATCTCACGTCCGACGACTATTTCCTGACGATCACCGACTTCCTCACGCCGACCAGCCTGCATCTCGGAACGGCGGGCGGCGGCGCCGCGGAGAAGCTCAAGCAGACGCCCAGCTTCTTCGAAGCCGGGGGCTACGAGGTAAGCCAGCACGAGGCGATCTCGAAGGACGGCACGCGCGTCCCGTATTTCCAGGTCGCGCCCCGTGACTTGAAGAGCGATGGAAGCGCCCCCGCGGTGCTCACCGGCTACGGCGGATTCGAAGTCTCCGAGGTGCCCTACTACAGCGGCTCGGTGGGAAGCGGCTGGCTGGAGCGGGGCGGGGTGTTCGCGCTGGCGAATATTCGCGGCGGCGGCGAGTTCGGCCCCAAGTGGCACCAGGCGGCGCTCAAGGCCAATCGGCCTCGCGCGTATGAGGATTTCATCGCCGTCGCCGAGGATCTGGTCCGGCGCAAGGTCACGAGCCCGCAGCACCTGGGTTGCATGGGCGGCTCCAACGGCGGGCTGCTGGTCGGCAACATGCTGACCATGCGCCCCGACCTGTTTGGCGCGATCGTGTGCGAGTCGCCGCTGCTCGACATGCGGCGCTACAGCAAGCTGCTCGCCGGCGCGTCGTGGATGGGCGAGTACGGCGACCCCGACCAGCCGGACGAGTGGGCGTTCATCCGCACCTTCTCTCCCTATCAGAACCTGAAGCGGACCGCGGCGTATCCGCCGACGCTGGTCACCAGCTCGACGCGGGACGATCGCGTGCATCCGGGCCATGCCCGCAAGCTGGTCGCGAAGATGGAGGCGCAGGGGCATGACGTCCTCTACTACGAGAACGTGGAGGGCGGGCACGCCGGCTCTGCTGACAACAAGCAGTTCGCGTTCATGCGGGCGCTCGCCTACACGTTCCTCTGGGAGCACCTGAAGTAGCTCGGCGCGTTCGAGCGCTCGTTTCCGATTCCCGGACCCCGGAGCCGCGTATGCCATTCGCATCGATCCGCCTGCTCGCCCTCTCGCTCTCGCTCGCCGTCGCGAGCGCCGCGTTCGCCGAGACCTCCCCGCAGTTCCTGCGCCGACCCGACCTGCACGGGGACCGCGTCGTGTTCACGAGCGAGGGCGACCTGTGGCTCGGCTCGATCGATGGGCACACCGCGACGCGGATCACGTCGCACGAGGGCATCGAGGGCCCGGCACGGTTTTCGCCGGACGGGAACACGATCGCGTTCACGGCGCAGTACGACGGCGGCACCGACGTGTACGTCATGGACACGAGCGGCGGCATGCCGCGCCGGCTCACCTACGATCCGCTCGGCGTGGTGGTGCTCGGGTGGAGCCCGGACGGCAGGAACGTGCTGTTCCGATCGCGACGCGATTCGCCGGTCCGGCGCAACCGCCTGTGGGCCGTGCCCGCCTCGGGCGGGAGCGCGCGCCTGCTCCCGCTTCCCACCGTCGAGTTCGCCTCGACGAGCGGCGACGGGCGACGCATCGCGTTCGTTCCGGTCAGCGCCGAGTGGCAGCACTGGAAGCGCTACCGCGGCGGCGAGGCCGACGACATCTGGCTCGCCGACACCACCGCGCACACGTTCAAGCGGCTGACGGACGATCCGGGCGTCGACACCGAGCCGGTGTGGGTGGGAGATGCGATCGTGTTCGTGTCAGAGCGCGATGGCCAGGCCAATCTGTGGAGCCTCGATCCGAAGGCCGGGATCGCGAGCCAGGCCACCCGCTATCGCGACTACGACGTGCGCTATCCGGGCACCGACGGGAAGCGCGTGGTGTTCGAGCACGGCGACGGGCTGGCGCTCTACGATCCGGCGTCGGGCCGCGCCGAGGAGTTGCGACTCGAGCTGCACTCCGATCGCATTCACGAGCGCGTGCGCAGGGTGCCGGCGCTCAAGAACCTGGCCTCGGTCGCCCTGGGCCCGGCCGGCAAGCGGCTGCTGGTGTCGGCCCGCGGACAGATCCTGAGCGCGCCGGTCGAGAACGGCGACGTGCGGGTGGCGGTGGCCGAAGACGGCGCACGCGCGCAGTACCCCGCATGGTCGCCGGATGGCAAGCGGATGGCGTACGTCTCGGACCGCTCTGGCGAGGAGCAGATCTGGATCGCGCCGGCGAGCGGCAACGGACCCGCCCGCCAGCTGACGAAGGATCATCAGGGCCCGCTCGGCGCGATCGAGTGGTCGCCCGACGGCAAGCTGCTCGCGACCAGCGACCGCGAGATGCGAATCCTGCTGGTGGACGCCGCGAGCGGCGCGATCACCGCGGTGGATCAGGCCGATCGGGGCGGATCGTACGACGTCATCAACTTCTCGTACCGCTTCAGCCCCGACGGCCGCTGGCTCGCCTACGCGCGGCCCGAGCCCAACTGGAACTGGGTGGTGTGGCTCTACGACGTGGCGGGCAAGACGCGGACCCGCATCACCTCCACCGAGATGACGAGCGCGGCGCCGGCGTTCGACGCCGATGGCAAGTATCTCTACTTCCTCTCCGATCGCGCGTTCGATCCGCGTTACGTGAACGCGAACCGGTTCTTCACGTTCGACAAGCTGACGCGCGTCTCGATGGTCACGCTCGCGGCCGCCGGCAAGTCGCCGTTCATGGTCGAGAGCGACGAGGAAGGCGCCGCGGCCACGCCCGCGAAGGATGGCAAGGCGGGGGAGAAGCCCCCGGAATCGAAGTCCAAGGCGGACAAACCCGACTCTGCGAAGGCCGGCGCAGCGCCCGCGCCCACGCGCGTCGATCTCGCCGGCATCCGCGAGCGGATCGTCGAGGTGCCGGTGCCGGCCGATCGCTACGTGCGGGTCGAGCCCGTCGAAGGGCGGCTGCTGCTCGAGACGGTCGAGCAGACCGGCGATCACCAGCGCTTCGATCCGGTCCTCCAGCTTCGTGCCTACGACTTCAAGAAGAAGGAAGCGAACGTCGTTGTGAAGAAGCTCACCGACTTCGATCTCTCGGCGGATCGCAAGAAGCTCTTGATCCAGGTCGAGAAGGACTTCACGCTGATGGATGCGACCGCCGACCAGACGCCGGAGGGCAAGGGCAAGGTCGAGACCTCGGCCTGGACCCTCACGGTGAACCCGGACGCCGAGTGGAAGCAGGTGTTCCACGAGACCTGGCGCATCGGCCGCGACTTCTTCTACGACCCCGACATGCACGGCGTGGACTGGCCGGCGGTGAGCCGCAAGTTCGAGCGCATGCTGCCCGCGGTCGCCGATCGCAGCGATCTCAACTTCGTGCTCGGCGAGATGGTGGCGGAGCTTCGCTGCGGCCACGCCTACATCGGGGGCGGCGACCTGTCCGAGGCGCCGCGGGTACCGATGGGATTCCTCGGCGCCGACCTCGCGCCGCTCGCGGGCGCGACCCCCGCGTACCGGGTGACGAAGATCTATGCCGGCGACGAGTTCGACTTCGACGCGCGCTCGCCGCTCCTCACGCCCGGCGTGGACGTGAAGGTGGGGGACTACATCCTCGCCGTCTCGGGCCGCCCGGTGCGCGCCGACGAAGACTTCCAGGCGCTGATGGCCGGGACCGCGGAGCGGTCCATCGGACTCACGGTCAACGCGCGTCCCTCCCCGGAAGGCGCGCGCGTGGTGAGCGTGAAGCCGCTCGCGAGCGAGCGGCAGGCGCGCTACTACGACTGGGTGGAGAGCCGGACCGAATACGTGCGCGCCCACGGCGGCGAGAACTTCGGTTACGTGCACATCCCCAGCATGGGCCCGTCGGGGCTCCAGGAATTCGCCAAGCACTACTATCCGAACGTCGCGAAGGACGCGATGATCTTCGACGTCCGCTACAACGGCGGCGGGTACATCGATGCGATGCTGCTGCTTCAGATCGCGTGCAAGCCGTACTCCTGGTTCAAGCCCCGCTATGGCGCATCGTGGACCCGGCAGGATTGGGCGTTCGGCGGGCACGCGGCCGCGCTCTGCAATCAGTTCAGCGGTTCGGACGCCGAGGAGTTCAGCGACGCGTTCCAGCGCCTGAAGCTCGGGCCCGTGATCGGCGTGCCGACCTGGGGCGGAGAGGTCGGAAGCGGGGACGGCTACCCGCTGATGGATGGTGGCGCGGTCTACATTCCGAACTACGGCGAGTGGGTGGCCGATGGCAAGTGGGTGATCGAAGGATCGGGCGTCCAGCCCGACATCGTGGTCGATGACGACCCCGCGGCGCTCGCGGCCGGGCGCGATCCACAGCTCGACCGCGCGATCGAGTATCTGAAGACGCGGCTCGCGACCGAGCCGGTCACGCACCCGGCGCCGCCCCCCTTCCCGAACAAGGCGGGGGTGAGCGGGCAACACTGACGCGCGAACCGGCACGAGGCGCCGGCTTCGACATCGGGCGGCCGCGCGCCCCGGCCGGTCGTGAATCGGAGCGCGAGCGTTCCTACGCCCGCCGCACCACGACGATCGTGATGTCGTCGGCCTGCTCGACGCCGTCCGCATGCCGTCGCACCGCCTCGAGCAGGCCGTCGAGCACCGCGCGCGCCGGCCGGCCGCGGAGATCGTTCGCGATCGACGCCAGCCGCTCCTCGCCGAAGAACTCGAGCGCGGCCTCGCCGGCGGGCGCGGCCCCCGCCCGCTCCGGTCCGCTGGACTCGGTCACCCCGTCCGAGTAGACGATCAGGCTGTCGCCATGCGCGAACTCGATGGTCGCGGCCCGATAGCTCGCGTCCTCCTGCACGCCGAGCGGTAGCCCACCTTCGCGGAGCCAGGCCGTCTCCCCGTTCGCGCGAAGCAGGAGCGGCGGGTTGTGGCCCGCCGAGACGTATCGCAGCGTGCCGTGGAGCGGGTCGGCCTCGCCGTAGAACAGCGTGACGAATCGCCCGGGTTCGATCTGACCGATGATCAGCCGGTTCGTCCTCTCGAGGCTCGCCGCGAGGTCGACGCGTTCGGTCACCTGCGCGCGCAGGGTGGCGAGCACGTTCGACATCAGCAGCGCTGCGGAAATGCTCTTGCCCGACACGTCGCCGAGCGCGATCCCGAGCGAGCCGTCGTCATGGGTGAACCAGTAGAAGAGATCGCCCCCCACCTGCCGGCTCGGGATCGAGACGCCGGCCAGATCGAGCCCCGAGACCCGCGGCGCCTCGCGCGGGAGGAACCGCCGCTGGATCTCGCGAGCGACCGCGACGTCCTCCTCGAGTCGCTCTGCGGCGATCAACTCTTCGCGCTGTCGCTGAAGGCTCGCGGCCATCTCGTTGAACGAGGCCGCAACGATGCCGATCTCGTCCCTGCCCTTCACCGATAGGCGATAGTCGAGGCGCCCGGCGCCGAACTCCTCGGCCGCCTTGCGCAGCGCTCCGACTTCGTCCAGCACGGCCCGCAGGATGCTCTTTCCCGAACGCACCGCGAAGCCCTCGACCATCCCGACCACCATTCCCACGCCGGCGAGGATCAGGAGCAGGAACAGGCTCGAGTAGAGCCCCCCGAGCGCGCGCACCGTGCTCGTGAACAGGCTGCGCGGCGTGGTCTCGATGACCTGCTCGATCGCGCCGCGCCACACGAGGCCGGGGGGCTCGAGCCAGTCTCCAGCCGGAAGGAGGAGGCGATTGAGATACCAGCGCTGGCCTCGCCCGGCGATGGAATCCGGCTCGATGTAACGCACGTTGGCCGGGCGCGCGATCCACGATCGACTGCGCGCGACACGCAGGCCCTGACTGCTGACGAACGAATGGGGCCACGCGCTCAGGCGCGCGCTGCCGCCCACGTCCAGCATGATCCGCGCGAGGTATGCGGAATCGAGCGGGACCCACACCTCGATGGCGCCGCGGGCGGACCTCGAGATGGCGGTGAGATAGATTCGGCCGCCGCGCACGTAGAGCCCGCGCGTGATCGAGGTGTCGGCGAGGGAGAGCGCCGGACTCAGGATCGAATCCGGCGCGCCGAAGGTGGCCACGACCGGCAAGCCGGGTGCTCGCAGGATGGCGTGGGCGCCGTCGCCGTCGGGGGACAGCCATGCGCGCACGCGATCGAGCCGGGAATGATCGGCGCCGCGGGCGGGCGGCCATTCGTCCCCGAGCGCCTTCGCGGCCGTGACCGCGCGGGCCAGCGTCTGCTCGAATGCGCCGCGCACGCGGACTCCCCGGGTGTAGCCGATGCCGAGGTAGAAGAGCCCAACGAAGACCAGCGTGGAGAGCAGAGAGGGAATCGAGCGCACCAGAACGTAGTTGAACCAGAAGCGTCGCTTGAGGCTCATGCCCGCGAGCCGGATCGGCAGGAACAGGAACTTGCCGACCAGCACCAGCAGCTGGAGGCGAAACACGTCGATGATCGCCTGGATCATGCGATCGAATGGACGGGCGAGCACGAGCTCCGCGCGCGCGGCGACGTCGCCCATCAGCAGCGCGGGGGGCCACGGGCGCGTGCCGATCGCGAACAGCGTGTGGCTCTTTCCGTCCGCGATCGTCGTGTACGGCGCCCACGTGAGGGCGATCAACACGGACGCCGACAACACCAGCCCCACGACCCGGCGCCAGCCCGAGAGGGCCTCGTACCATTTCATGCGCTGGAACAGGATGAAGAGCAGGATCGCCGCAATCGTCGGCGCGCCGCTCGGTCCCCAGCCGAGCCCGACGAATGCCGCGGCGAGCGCGATGCGCTGCCACGCCTTCGCCAGCTCGTCGCGCACCAGGCCGAGCCATGCGCGCGCGGCGACGAGGAGCAGCGCGAGGCGGACGATCTGGGTCAGGATCGCGAGCCCCGCCGGCGAAGCATGCGAGATGCCCCAGCCCGTGCGGAGTTGAATCGCCACGAACCCGTATAGCGCGCCGAGCTGGAGCGCGAGCAGGAACCCGAGCCACAGCAGGCGGCGCCCATAGGGTGGCGCGGCCGGGCGCGCGCCGCGGACGGCGGCGATCACGATCGCCGCGAGGACCAGGGACTCGAGCAGTGTGATGACGGTCATGGGCTCTGGCGCGGCATCGTATCGGAATTTGCGCCGGATGCGGAACCCCGTGCCCGGGCGGGGCGCGAGGCGATCGGGAGCCGGAGGCCGCGTGATCGCGCCGGGCCGCGAGCGACGCGCGCTCGAATTTGTCGTCCAACATCGGCGACGGATCGGCTACCCTCATCCTGCACACCGACTCGCCATCCGCGCCGTGCCGGGAGATCCGTTTCCCGGCGACGCCTCGTGCTGGCCGCCGCACACGAGAGCACGATCGAGGATTCCACCATGCCCGTCACACCTCGCACCGCCCCCGCTCTGCCCCCGAGTCCCGATCCCGCGGCCGCCCCCACGTCATCGATCGTGCCGCGGGGCCGCGTCGCGCGATGGGTCGCTTTCGCGCTCGCCGCGCCGCTGGCGGTGTTCTCCGCCGGCGCGTCGAACGCGGGGCCTGTGATCCTGGGCGGCGACGATCTTCCGCTTCACGGCTGCTACGGCTTCGGAGCCAATCAGGACGGATGGCTCTACATCCAGAAGGCGATGACCAAGATGTTCCAGTCGGGCTGCATCACGCGGCCCAACGACGGGAGCATCGCGGCGCTCGGCGTGTCCGGCGTCAACGTCGGCGCGGACAGCGGGTTCTGCGCGGGAAGCAGCGACAACGGCGGCTCGGCGATTCACTACGCGGCCGGCGTGGCGCTCGGCAAGACCATCAACTACTACAACGGCGCGAGCGGACCGGGCAGCGTCGCCCAGTTCTTCTCGGACCTCGCGAGCAACACGGCGAAGCCGGCGGTCATCTGGATCTGCAGCGGGTACGGAGACCTGAACAACGAGCTCGAGCTGCCCGAGTTGAACGTGATCAACGCGAACGCGGCGGCGCTCGCGGCGTTCGTCAACTCGGGCGGCGGCCTGATGGCGCACACCACGGTGGAAGACTTCGCCAACCCGCCCGCGACGTTCAACCAGTGGCTGCCCTCCGTGATTCCGGGACTGCAGGAGATCGGCGGCTGCAACTACTCGGGCGCCGCGCTCACCCCCGCGGGCAACGCAGCCTTTCCCGGGCTGTCGAACACCGACATCACGACGGGGCCGTGTCACACGCACTTCCTGGGGCCGATCGGCTCGCTGCAGGTGCTCGCGCTCGACGGCGACACCAACCCGGTCATGTTCATCATCGGCGGAGACTGCAACGCGCAGATCTGCGAGCAGTGCGACAGTCCGCCCGACACGTGCTGCACGCAGGCGCCGACCTTCAGCGGCGTCGAGCATCCCCCGCTTTCGTCCAATCTCATGGTCGGCACCCGGGAGGCGTTCGGCCCGTACCCGTACTGCGTCACCGTCTACGACCTGGGGAGCGCGCCCCCCTCGCCGCTCGAGGACAAGGACTGGGCCGCCATCACCCGCTTCCTGGGCCCCGGCAACAGCTGGAACGTGGATTCGCTGGGCTCGGTGTTCGGCCTCACGGTGGACAAGTTCGGAAACATCTTCGCCACTCACAGCTCGTGCTACAACTTCGACTACATCGGCCAGGTGTTCGGCGCCGCGCCCGGCGCGGTCTTTCGCATCGACGCCACCACCGGCAAGATCACGACGTTTTGCGTGCTGCCGAACCTGCCGGACGGAAGCGTCGCGCCCGGATCCAACTTCCCGGGTCTCGGCAACATCACGTACGACTGCCGCCACTCCCAGTTCTTCGTCACGAACCTCGAGGACGGCCGCATCTACCGCATCAAGGCCACGGGTGTGAACGGGCCCACCGGCACGGTGGTGCAGGCGTTCGATCCGCTCGCGCCCGACAATGGAACGCCGGGATGGGCCCCGCTGGGTGAACGACTGTGGGGGGTGCAGTGGCACGGCGACCGCGTGTACTACGGCGTGTGGATCGAAGACGGCGGCGCCCCGAGCAACGCGCTGTCGAACGAGGTCCGCAGCGTCGCGCTCTTTCCCGGTGGCGGTTTCGATCCGAGCAGCGATCGCCACGAGGTGTGGCTCCCGCCTCTGCCCGCGCAGAACTTCTCGAATCCGGTCTCGGACATCAGCTTCTCCGCGAGCGGCACCATGCTGCTCGCCGAGCGCGGCATCACCAACGAGACCTTCTCGACTCCGCACCAGGCGCGCGCGCTGGAGTACGTGTGCTCGGCCGGGTGCTGGCTGCCTTCGCCGAACATCTTCGCGGTGGGCATTCCCGGCGACCCGCAATTGTGCGCCGGGGGGGTGGACTACGACCGGCGGCCCTACGTGAGCGGCGTGCTGGGCCGGGCGTGGGCGAGCGCCGACATCATGCACTCACCCCCGTCCGGCTATCCGGATTTCCTGAGCGGCTATCAGGGATTGCGTCCCACCGGCGGCAGCAACCTCACGAGCGTCCTGGTCGACGCGGACGGCAATCCGGTGACGACCGAGAAGACGTTCATCGGTGACGTCGAGGTGGTGAGCTGTCCCGGCGCTGTGGGCACGGTGTGCGGGCAGAAATTCAACGACCTGAATCACAACGGCATCCTGAACGGCGGCGAGCCGCTGCTCCCCGGCTGGACGATCCAGCTCACCGGCACCGGCGGCACCTTCACCGCGACGACGGACGCCAACGGCCAGTACTGCTTCCAGGACGTGCCGCCCGGGACCTACACGTTGTCCGAGCAGTTGCAGGCGGGCTGGGTGCAGACCGCGCCACCCGGCTCCAGCTATCCGTTGACCGTGTCGGCCGGGCAGGTGCTGGCCGGCCTCGACTTCGGCAACTACACGTGTGGCGTGGGAGGCGGGGGCTGCGTCGCGCCGCCGCCGAACATGGTGGCGTGGTGGCCGTTCGACGAAGCCGCGGGCTCCACCTCGAGCCAGGACGTGACGCACCAGAGCCCCGCGAAGAACGTGGCGCAGCTGTTCGGGGGCGCCGCCATCACGGCCGGAGGACACACCGGGCGGATGCTGTGCATACCGGGCGAGCTCGACTACGCGATGGTGCCGAACTCGAATCAGCTCGGGCTCTCCTTCGGCCCGATCTCGTTCGCGATCGACTCGTGGGTGCGGATGAATCCGGGCACGAGCGGGCCGCGCATGCTGGTGGAGAAGCGGGTGCTGATCACGAACTCGCCTTATCGCACGCGCGGATGGGCGCTCTACTTCAACGGCATGCAGCTCTACCTCGAGCAGGGGATCGGCATCACCACGCAGATCGTGCCAGGGCCCACCGTGACGGCGAGCACGTGGAATCACATCGCGGTCTCGGTGGATCGCGGCGGCGCCGGACGCTGGTACCTCAACGGCGTGCTGGTGCCCGCCTACAACTTCACGCCGCTGGTGGGCGGGATGCAGAGCGGCTCCGACCTCTACATCGGGCACACCAGCCCGCCGTTCCCGCTCGGGGCGGCGTTCGACGGGTGCATCGACGATCTCGAGATCTTCGCGGCGCCGCTCACCGCGCAGACCGTGCAGAGCCTGTACGCCGCGGGCGCCGCCGGAAAGTGCCCGGACATCCTGCGGATGCCGGATGCGACGAGCATCTGCAGCGGGCAGACCTCGGTCTCGATGTGCTTCAACGTGTGCAACACCTCGGCGGTGGCGCAGAGCTATCACTGGTCGATCGCGGGCCTGCCGATCGGTCCCGGCTGCACGGTCGGAGGACCAACCTCGTTCGCTCCTTCGACCGGCGTCGTGACGATCGCTCCCGGCAACTGCTCGGCCCCCATCTGCGTGACCATCCAGCGTCCGGCGGGGCTCACGGCGCAGAATGCCACCTCGTGCTATCAGCTCACGGTGGTGAACGACTCGACCGGCAACTGCATCGCGCGGCCGGGTACGATCCGCGCCGACAACAGCTGCTGGTGCGCCATCTCCACGACGACCGGACTCGTGAGCGTGCCGGGCCGGTTGATGCCGGGCGTGGTCGGAATCGCGGTGGGCTGGGGCGTCAGCCATCCCTGCGGCGGATCCGGCAGCATCCCCTATCGGATCATCCCGGTGTACGAGCCGACCGAGCATCCGGACCCGCTGGCGGTGAGCCTCAACGGCCTGCCCCCTGGCGAGCCCGTGAGCGGCACGCTCGATCCGGCCAGTACCCCTGCGACCCTGGAAGCGCTGGTGAGCCTGCCCAACGGCTACGATCCGGCCGCCTACTACACGATCGTGCTGGAGGCGGACACCGATGGAGACGGCGTATACGAGCGCATCGGCGGCACGCCGATCGTGGCGACCTACGAGGACGGGGAAGTCACCGGCGTGACCGATGTGGGTACGGAAGACGTGCTGGGATTGCGCGTCGCGCCGAATCCGTTCACCAGCGGATCGACGATCGGATTCTCGCTGGCGCGCGCCGAGGGCGTGGACCTCGGAGTGTTCGACGCGAGCGGACGGCTGGTGCGGCGGCTCGTGCGCGGAAGGCTCGCGGCCGGCAAGCACCTGTTCGAGTGGAACGGACGCGCGAGCGACGGCCGCGAAGCGGCGATCGGAATCTATTTCGTGCGGCTGCACTCCGAGTCGCGCGAGCTCACGACCAAGCTGGTGAAGCTGCGCGCAGAGTAGTCCGCGGTCCGCGCGTGAACGCTCGCGGCCGCCTGCCCCGGCAGGCGGCCGCGACGGGCGACTCCGATCACCTGAAGAGCAGCTGGGCGCGATAGTCGTCGCCCGCCACCAGCGTGACCCAGTAGAGCCCCGGGGGCGCGGGGCGGCCCCGCTGATCGATGCCGCCCCAGGTGACCACCCGCTGACCCGGCCACATCTCGTCGGCGTGAAGGCTTCGGACCAGGTTGCCGGCGACATCGATGACGCGCACGTCGACGTATTCGGTGTCGCGCAGCACGAAGTAAAAGTCGGTCGATAGCGCGCTCGGATTCGGCACGGGGTAGATGTCGCCGAGCGAGGCGATGCGCAGCGTGTCGCCGGCCGTGATGTCGGCGCCCGCGATCGTCACGACCCGAGTGCGGTCTCCGATGCTCCCGATCACGCGCGCCCGCGCGAAATACCCGCCCGGGCCGAGCCCCGTAAAACGGTACGCCCCGTGCGCGCTGAGCGTGCGGGCGATCACCTGGTCGCCGTAGACCAGCTCGACCGCGACGCCATCGGCGTCGCCCACGACGCGCGTGCCCGCGAAACGGCCCTCGGCGTCGACCAGATATCCGGTCAGGCGCACATGACCCGAGAGGGCGTGGAGCCTTGGAGCCGTCGGTTGATCTCGCGAGCACGCCGGGATCACCAGCGCGCTCAGCGGCACCATGCACCACAGGACCAACGCGGATTTCATGCGTACTCCCCCGAACGGTCGGAAGGTCCGATTGTGGGGGAGGCAATTATTGCATTTTCAGCTCCGGGTCCGCTCTCGTGGGCGAGCGCCCGGGATCAGTCGCCCAACGCGACGACCCGGACACGTGCGGTGCCCTCGCGCACGAAGTCCAGCTCCCGCGCCGCCCGGTAGGAGAGGTCGATGATCCGGCGCCCCGTGAACGGGCCGCGGTCGGTGATCGTGACCACCACGCTCTTTCCGTTGGCGAGGTTGGTCACGCGCACGTGGCTTCCGAAGGGGAGCCGCGGGTGCGCGGCGGTCAACCGGTTCCGATCGTAGACCTCGCCGCTCGCCGTCCGCCGGCCGTGATACTCGCGCCCGTAGTAGGAGGCGATGCCCGTCTCCGTCGCCGCACGTCCGGTCGCGACGGCCCCGCCCGCGGTGGCGCATCCACACGCCAGGACCAGAAGCATGCAGAGCGCGCCGAGACGCGCATGGATCGGTCGTGCGTTGACCATCTTCGAGGCTCCCGTGTCTGCTGGTGGCGGGCGCGGCCCCCACGGCGGCAGTCCATGAAGCATCGGCGCGGAACGTGAGCGACTGAAGCGCGTCCTCCCGGGCCGGCTTCAACGGGCGGCCGAGCGTTTTCCTGCTGTCGGCGCGGGGCAGGAGCGCTATCCTTGACGGCGTTCTCAGCTGTCGGCGCCCCCCACGTCGCCTCTCACGAAGTTCTCCATCGAGGGCATCGGTCATGCTGCGACCGTCGCGATCGCTCCGCTCGTCGTTCCGTATTCCCACCGCGCTGTCGATCCTCGCGGCGTGCATGCTGTTCCCGTGCCTGGCGGCGCCGACCGCCGCCTCCGATCCCGCCCCGCGTCGCGCGATCGCGCCGATCTCGCCCGCCGGCGAGGAGCTGATGCTCGAGATCTGGGACGCGGGCGGGCTCAAGACGAACGGGTACGTCCAGCGCGCGCTCGAGAGGCGCCAGCTGCGGGAGGCGGCGTTCGCGGCATCGGAGGGAGACGCCATCGCCCCCGCTTCCGAATTCCGCCCGCTGGCGCAGCCGCCGTACCTCGCTGCGGACGTCGGGGTCAACAGCCCGACGCCGCTCATCTGCGGGTGCAACAACCTGCCATTGAGCCAGGCGGAGACGACGATCGCGGTGTGGGGCCGGTACGTGCTCGTCAGCTACAACGACAACGCATGGCGCTGCCTCGGTCCCGGAGTGTGGGGCTCCCAGGGGCATGGCTACTCCTCGAACTACGGCGCCACATTCAAGGACGGCGGGGTGCTGGCCGGCCCGACGACCAACCAAGTCTTCCACGGCGACCCCACCGTTTCCGTGAACAGGAAGACCGGCGCTTTCTACATCTCGGGCATTCTCCGGGCCGGCGCGCTCTTTACCGGGGTGGTGGCGCTCAAGGGGCATTTCGAAGCCGACTCGTTCGTGATCGACGTGCGTCGCGACATCGCGCTCGCGCAGGGCGACGATTTTCTCGACAAGCCGTGGATGACCGCCGACTCGGTGAGCGGCAACGTCTACGTGACGTGGACCAACTTCAAGGCCGACGGCTACACCGGGCAGATCGAGCTCCAGCGCTGCGACGCCAACCTCAACGCGCTCGGACCGGTGCAGGTGATTCACTCGAACAGCGGCGACCTCGACTACTCTCCCCAGGGCAGCTACCCCACGGTGGGGCCGAGCGGCGAGCTCTACATTCCGTGGACCGATTACACGGTGCAGTTCGCTGGGCCGCTGGCCGACCACCGCGTCGTGCGATCGAACGACTTCGGCGCGACCTTCGGGCCGGAGCACATCATCGCCACGAACGAGTACAACGGTTTCAGCGGAGGGCCAGGCTCGCGCCGCGGATTCGGCGGCGACGATCCCGCGATGGCGGTGGACATGACCGGCGGCCCGCATCGCGGGCGTGCCTACGTCGTGTTCGACGCGACCGCGCAGTTCCGGGACGCGCCGTTCGGCGCATACACCGCAGCTTTCGAGAAGGAAACCAACAACACCTTCGCGGCGGCCAACTCGTTCGTCCCGGGCGGCAAGATTCGCGGCAGCCTGAACACCACCGACATCGACGTCTGGAAGTTCACGGGTCATCGCGGGCAGATGCTCGTCCTGCGGCCGGACACGGTCACCACCTGTTGCTCCATACTCCGGATCATCTGTTCCAATTCGAACGACGCATCGACGGTCGCGAACTGGCATTCGCTCGTCTACACCGGGCTCTCGTCGGGAGGAGCGGTCTGCGGGCTGCCGTACGACGGGACCTACTACATCCGGATCGGTCCGGATGCGCAGGAGCAGGTCTCGAATGGCATCTACGCGATCTCGACCGCCTTCGACACGCCGACGGCCGGCGACATCGCCCGCGATGAGCGCGACCAGATGCTGTGCTGGTCGGACGATGGCGCGAGCTGGAGCGCGCCGGTGCGACTGAACGACAGCGATCCCGGGTTCGATGGCTGTTTTCCCTCGGTGACGGTCGATGGCCGCGGCCGAGTGCATTGCTTCTGGCTCGACTGGCGCTCGGATCCGGTCTGCGGCGATCTCTCCGACGACTACATGACGTCTTCGGGCGACGGCGGGGTGACCTGGGGAGCGAACCGCCGGATCAGCGACGTTTCGTCGTACTGGGGGTTCATGGCGTCGTGCTCTGGCGCGAATCACGGCGACTACGTGCAGATCGCATCCGAAGGCGATCGCGTCTACCCGTGCTTCCCCGACGCGCGTCTCGGCAGCCCCGACGTGTTCGTGGATCCATCCATCTTCAACATGACCGCGAGCTGCCCGCCGGGAGGCGCGATACCGGCCGGGAGGGACACGGTGCTGCAGTTTGTGCTCACGAACGGCGGTAATTTCGATACGCCGCTAGCGTGGCGGGTCATCGATGATGCCGGTTGGCTCTCGGGCGCGACGCCCGCCGCCTCGGGCTCGCAGACGCTGGGCGCGAACGGCGGGACGCTGATCGTCGCGGCGACCCTGCATCCGCCGGGCGCGTGCACCGGTGCGTCCTCCCTCGTGCGATTCATCACGTGGGACCCGGCGATTCCCAGCGCCTACGACACCTGCCGGGTAGCCGTGAACTGCGTGAATGGCACGACGCCGGCGCTGCTGTCGCTGGTGAGCGCCGAGGCGCTGTCGGATCGGGTGACGCTCACGTGGTATCGCGGAGATGGCGATCTCGCGGGTGCCAACGTGAACCGGCGCCGCGATGGCGAGGGCTGGACCGCGCTCGGCAGCGGGACCTTCGACGGCACCGGGCGACTGCGGTTCGAAGACCGGGCCGTCGAGCCGGGGGTGCGCTACGCGTACCGGCTCGCGTGGACCGAGTCGGGGGTGGAGCGCACGAGCGACGCGAGCTGGGTTCTGGTGCCCGTGGGACTCGCCCTCGCTCTCGAAGGCCTGCGCCCCAACCCCGCCGGCGACGACCTGCGCGTCGCGCTCACGCTGACGGGAGATGCGCCCGCTACGCTCGAGATGATCGACGTGAGCGGGCGCCGCGTCCTCGCGCGCGAGATCGGCGCGCTGGGCGCCGGGCGGCATGTGGTCGCGCTCGATGAGGCCGGCCGCGCGCCGGCCGGAGTGTACTGGCTCCGCCTCACGCAGTCGGGCCGCACGCGGGTGCGGCCGGCGGTTGTCGTCCGCTGACCGCGCGCGGCGCCGCCGGCGGGGGAGCGGGGTGATCGCGAGGAGCAGCGCGCGAGTGCCGCGCGATTCCTCGCGCGATCAGCGCCGCCGCGTGACGACGGGCTCGGGGGGCGGCGAGCCCAGCAGCAGGGGATTGCGCGCGAAGTAGAGCCCGACCTGTAGGCGATCTTCGAGCCGGAGCTTATGAAGCACTCCGCGCACGTGTTTTTTCACCGTGGCCTCGCTGATCCCGAGCGCGCGACCGATCTCCTTGTTCGAGTGGCCGTCGGCGATGTGCCCAGCGACTTCGACCTCGCGCGCGCTGAGCGCCCGCTCGCGCCCCGGCGCTCCGGACCCCATCGCCTTCTCGAGCATGCGCGCCGCGGTGCCGGGCTCATACCAGGCGTTGCCGGCCGCGACCGCGCGGACCGCGCGGAACAGGTCCTCCGGTTCCGCGCTGCGGCGCAGCGCGCCGTGCGCGCCGCGCGCGACCGCGACCTGCAGGCAATCCGTGACGGGTCCGCAGGGCGGCGCGACGGTGGAGCCGGGCCGCGGCGGATTGAGCACGAGGCAGCGGCGCTCGCCGCGCTCCGCGAGCATGATCGCGCGGGTCAGGGGCGATGCGATGCGCAGCTCGGGCAGCGCCGCGACCCCGTCCATCCCGGGCATCATAACGTCCATCACGATGATGTCCGGCTTGAGCCGGGCGCAGCGCTCCACCGCCTCTTCACCCGAGGCGGCTTCGCCAACGACTTCGAAGTCGGACTGCGTTGCGAGCAGCCCGGCGAGGCCGCGACGGTCGATGGGCTGGTCATCGGCGACGACGATGCGAATCGGAGCGGCGGCTGATCGCTCCCTGGATTCCGCTCCGGCAGAGGTCAACCGGCGGCGCACAGGCCCTGTGCTCAAGGAATGCTCCTCGAGGGTTCGCCGGGCGAATGTGGGAGGGTCGCTTGGCGCCGCACCGAGATGCGGTGGTACGGCGAGTAGCTTAGCGCACGACTGCGGGCGGGAGCAAAGTGGCTGCACACTGTTGGCCTCGCGCCGGTGCGGAGACGGTGCGGAGACGGTGCGGCGGGGCGAGGCGGTCCGGGCCTCCCCCTGCCTCATAGAAGCAAACCTTCGGCTGGGGGAGGCCCGGACCGCCTCGCCCCGCTGCGCGGGGCTAGCGGCCGGTGATGAAGCTAAGGTAGGCGCTGACCCAGCTCTTGCCCCAGAGGTAGCTCACCATTGCGGCGGGGGCTAGGAGCGTGCCGAAGGGGAGGGCGGTCTTCCCGTTGCCGCGGCCTCGCAGTATGAGGGTGGCGCCCCACATGCTGCCGGCGAGCGCGGCCAGCATTAGCGTTAGCAGGCTCGACTGCCAGCCCAGCACGACGCCGAACATCGCGGCGAGCTTGATGTCGCCGCCGCCCATGCCATCCAGCTTCCGCACGTGAATCCAGAGCCAGGCCAGCGTCCAGAGCACGCCGCTCCCGGCGGCGACGCCGAGCAGCGCGCGATGCGCCCCGCCCGGCGCGAGCAGTGCCGCCGCGAGCGCGATCAGCGTCCCCGGAAACGTGAGCACGTCGGGCAGGAGCTGAAAGTCCAGATCGATCCACATCAGCGCGACCAGCAGGAAGCCCCAGAGCGCGAGCAGCGGATAGGTGACGGTGAACCCGTCGTGGCGGTAGAGCAGCACCGCCCATGCCGCGCACAGCAGCTCGGTCAGCGGATAGCGCCCGGCGATCGCCGCCCCACAGTGGCGGCAGCGCCCCCGCGAGAGCGCCCACGAGAGCACCGGGACCAGATCGCGCGGCCCGAGGGCCGTCCCGCAGGAGGGGCAGGCCGAGCGGCCCCGCACCCAGGAGCGGTGGCGGGGCACGCGCCACGCGATCGCTGTGACCGCGCTGCCCATCACGAGGCCGAGCACCCCGGCCACGATCGTCCAATACGTCTCGAGGCTCATCAAGTCCGCCATTGAAGCGCCCGCGGGCCTCTGTCAGAATGTTCGCTCGTCACGCCGGCAGAGCCGCGGCCCCCAGCGGAGCGTCGTCCCCCATGCGCATCGTGCTGTTTCTCGCCATCGTGGCCAACAGCCTCGATCTGGTCGCGACCGCCCTCGGCATTCACTGGCTCGGCAACCGCGAAGGCAATCCGCTGCTCGCCGGGATCGCACAGCACCACTGGCTGGTGTTCGTGCTCCTCAAGGGGCTGTTCATCCCGCTGCTCATCGTGCGTCTCTACCGCTACCGCACCACTTCGCCGGTGCTCGCGACCACCGGCATGGCGCTGGTGACGATCGCGCTCACGGTCGCGGTCGCGCAGTGGCTTGGCTGGATCGCAGGCGTGGTGACGGTCGCGGCTGCGCGGGGTCTCTAGCACCGCACGGACCGCGGCAGCCTGACGCGCCGGCCGTCCTACTGTTGATCCGGCATGATGCGCGGCGTGACCTCGATCACCAGATCCTTCTTCGAGGTGCTGATCGCCTGGTGCTGGAACAGATAGCCCAGGATCGGGATCGAGCCCAGGATCGGGACCTTCGTGATCGCCGTGGTCTTTTCCTCGCTGAGCAGTCCGCCGATGATGACCGAGTTGCCGTCCTTGAGCCGCACCGTGGTGCTGGCCTGGCGCGTCGCGACGATCGGCAGGTCGTTGTTGATCCCCTTGAAGCCGATCACCGAGCTGACCTCGGGGATGATCTCGGTCGTGATGTAGCCGTCGGCGTTGATGAGCGGCGTGATGCGGAGCTTGATGCCCACCTCTTCGCGCTGGATCTGCTGCACCGGCGCCGCGCCGCCACCCGCGAACACCGTGCCGCTCACCGTGAACGGAATCCGCGAGCCGATCAGGATCGAGGCCTCGCGGCCGTTCAGCGTGGCGATCTTGGGATTGGCGAGCACCCGCGCGTTGCCCTCGTGGATCAGCAGGTCGAGCGCCACGCGGTACACCAGCGCGGTGCGCGAGAAGTTGTTGAACTTGAAGATGTCGTGCGATCCGGGCGGGTTCTTGAACACCTTCAGGTTGGTGAAGTTCGCGCTCGCGCCCGAGCCGATGGACGAGTCGTAGCTGCCCTCGACGAACACCGCGCCCTGCTGCGAGAGCTGGTCCCAGTCGATCCCGAGCTTCTTGACGTCGTCGGTCGAGACCTCGACCACCCGGGCCTCGAGCATCACCTGCTTGGCCGGCACGTCGAGCTGCCGCACGATCTCGTTGATCTCCGAGATGATGCGGGGGCTGGTCTCGATGATCAGACGGTTTCCGCCCTTGTCCACGGTGACCTCGGCGGAGAGCGTCTTGAGCGCCTCCTTGACCTCGGTCGCGTCCGCGAACTTGAGCTCGATGACGTAGGCCGAGAGCCCGGTCTCCTTCTCGAGCGACTTCGCGTCGGCCACCAGGATCGAGTTCCCGATGCGCTCGTAGGCGAGCCCGGCCGCACGCACCACCAGATTGACCGCCTGATCGATCGGCACGTCCTTCATGTGGATCGAGATGCGGCCCGCCGTGACTCCGGGGCCGGTGATGATGTTGAGGTCGCCCTTCTCCGCGAGGATCTTCAGCACGGCCGGCAGGTAGGCGTCCTCCGCGTCGAGGGTCACGGTCTTCGCACCCTCCGCACGCGAGATCGACCCCGGCACCGTCACCGCGAGCGCCAGCGCGAACGCCAGCGCGCGGACGGCCATCGAGCCCATTCTAGTCACGCCTACTCTCCTTTCCTGGGGAGCTTCAAGCGAAGCGTCTCTTTGCCGCTCTCCAGCACCACTTCGTCGCGACTGATGCTCAACACTCGGAAATCGGCAAAAAGACTGTTGCGCCTCACCGAATAATCGTGGCTGTTCCAGCGCACGGTCGCGCGCGGGTCGTTGTCCCACACGATCGAGGTCAGCACCGGCTGGGGCGGCGGCGGCGGAATTCGAGGATGCGAGACCTCCGGGTGGCCGACGACCGTGATGGGCACGAAGCCGAAGGCCAGCGGATTGCGCAGCCCGCCCGGCGGAATCGCGGGCTGGACCCGCGCGAGCGCGCGCTCGATGTGGTCGTACGGGTCCACGGTCCGCACCGCGGGTACCCTCGATGCCGACCGCCAGACCCCCGATTGGCGCAGCGCCTCCGCCGTCTGCGCGACGACGACCGCGAGCACCACCACCGCCACGATCCAGGGCATCACGAGTTTCGCGTCCAGCTTCATCCCGGACCTCCCGCGCGCTTGAGCACGCAGCGGCTCACGACCAGGTCGATCTGCGCGAGACCGGCGTCGTTGGGAGACAAGCTGAACTTCTCGACGGAGAGCAGACGCCGGCTGCTCGCGAGGTCGTCGAGCAGCGCGACGAATCCTCCGTACGGGCCGCGCATGCGCAGATGCGCCCCGACCAGCACGTACTCGCCCTGCTGGGTGACGAGGCCCGGCTCGCTCATCAGCACCTCGATGCCGTGCGCTCCCGCGCGACGGTTGAGATCGCCCAGCAGGTCGGCGGTGAGCGCGCCGGAGGCGCTCTGCTCGGTCGCGGCGGCGGCGGGCAGGGAGTTGTCGGAGATCAGCGCGAACAGTCGCGGTGGGAGCATGGGGGCGGCTTCGCCCTGATCGAGCGACATGCCGAGCGCGCTCCCATCGCGCTGGGCACGCTTGTATCGCGCGAGCGTCGGGCCGAACCACAGCAGGTGCAGCACGCTGAACGCCACCAGCACGGCGATTGCGCCGACCACCTGCCAGTGGCGGCGGACCCATGCGACCTGGATGGGATCCATCACCGGCACTCGATCGTGAACTGGGCCACGCCGGCGCCCTCCGCGATGCGGGTCGAGGCGAGACGGATGTTGCCGTACCCGGCGGCGAACAGCGAGTCGTCGTGGAGCGCCGTGAGCAGGGCCATCACGCCTCGCATGCGGTCTTCACCGGCCGGCAACCGAATCTCGCCGCTGATGACGAGCATGTTCTGGTCGGCGGGGCTGCTGAGGTTTTGAGGATTGATCACGAGCGACCGCATGCGCGCATTGGAGGGCATGATCTCGGCCAGCCGTCCCAGCCGCTGGCGCCAGTTCCGGGGGTTGCTGACGTAGCGATCTATGGTGGTCAGCTCCGCGCCTTCGATCCGCGCGTCGCCGGTCACGGACCGAAGCGCCTTCAATCGCGCGGCCTGCCGCTCGATCTGCGACGTGCGCTTGATCAACGCGACCCCGTTCAGCCCGTAGAGCCCGAGCGCGAGCGCCATCACGCCGAAATAAGTCAGCCACACGCCGAGCGACATCACCCGGCGGCGGGTGCGCGTGACCTCCTGGAGGTACGCCTCGCGCCGGAAGTTGATCGAGAAGAGCGTGCTCATGCACGACTCTCGAGGCCGCGGCCGGGGCGACTCACGCGGTCCTCAGCGCGAGACCGTATGCCTGCGTGAATTGCGGGCCCGATGCGACGCTGTCCGCCCGAACGCCCTCGCGCTCGGGATCGAACGGCACGAACAGCCGGACCGGGCTGTCGAGCAGCGCGGCGAGATGCTCGGCCATTCCCGGCAGCCGCGCAGAGCCCCCTGAGATCCACAGCAGGACGGGATCTCCGAGCCGCCCGATCGTGCGGTAGAACGCGAGCGAGCGGCGCAACTCCTCGACCAGGCCCGAGCGCAACGAATCGAGCACGGCGCCCATTTCGGCGCTGGTCCAGTCCACGCGCAGTCCCGGCTGGTCCGAGCCGGCGGCCAGCTTCCACTCCTCGGCCTCCTCGAACGGCACCCGGGTGGCGGCCGCGATCGCGGCGGTCAGCGTGCGGCCCCCGAACGCGAGGCGGCGCGTGAAGTAGGGCTCGCCCTTCTGGTAGAGCATGAGGTGGGAGGCGGCGTGCCCGATGTCGAGCAGGATCAGCGGTTCGTGCTCGAGCGCGACGCTGCGCGCCAGCGCGTTGGTGAGCGCGAGCGGCGTTGCGTCCACGATGTCGGCGTCCATCCCCAGCAACCTGAGCGGCGCGAGGTGGCTCGCGAGATGGTCCTGCGAGACCGCGGCCAGCAGCACGTCGAGCCGCTTCTCGGACGCATAGCGCCCGATGATCTGAAAGTCGATGACCATGCTCTGCGGATCGAACGGCAGGTGCTTGCGCGCCTCGAATCGCAGCGCCGGCCCCACCTCGTCGTCATCCAGCAGCGGGAGCGAGATCTGCTTGACGATCACGTCGGTGCCGGCGATGCCTAGGCTGACGCCTCGGAAGGAACGGGGGGTGAGGCCCGCGCGGGAAATACAGTGGTCGATGGCACGCGCGATCGATTCGGGATTCGGCCCGCGATTGCCGTCGGCTGCGGGGGGGAGCACCTGTTCCGTGGCCCAATGATGCGTCGCACCGACGCCGGCTTGAACGGCGATCAGCTTGACGCTGAACGATCCCACGTCGAGGCCGGCCCACGGCCGGGAGCGAATCCCTGCTCTCATGCGTGGAGTTTTAAATCAATTGCCGGATTCGCGCCAGCTACCGGGGATGAGCGTGAGGTCGCCCACGGCTCCGATGGTCGTGACGTTGGGCAGCGCCTGATGCGAGAACAGGGTGTCGATCATCGCGTCCGCGGGGTCGCCGAGCGGGTGGGAGAGTGTCATGTAAAAGGGAGGCTTGGGCCCGGTTAGCTTGACGTCCTGCGCGAAGATCGAGATGTGGTCGAGCATGCCGTTTGGATTGCCCTGGTTGAAGGTGTTCTCGATGAGAACCCGCGCGTCCGAGACGAGAATGATCGGAATGTGGTTGACGTTCACTAGGCTGCTGAAGAACCAGATCGCCGCGTTTGGGTCATCGCCGCTGCTGCCGTGTTGAGCCATGATGACCAGGCATGCGTCCGGCGTGGTCGCTTCGACACTGACGTGGGAGTCGAAGCGCACGCCGCTCGGAAACATCCAGACCACGCGGCCTCCGATCTTGAGCATCGGACTGCCGCGCCCGTCGTGGAGGCCGAGGTCCGTTCCCTGGTCGGGGGTCTTGAAGTAGCCGACGGAGGCGGAACCCGCGTTCAGGACATAGACCGGATTGCCGTTGCCGGGCGGGTAGGGGGCAGTCGCGGCGAGCGGCAGGTGGCTGCCGATAAACGTGGCGACGTCCGGTGTCGGCAACGCGTCCACTCGAATCGGGTCCTGGTACGAAGCGCAGCTATGGACCGTCGTGCTGTCGCCGCTCGCGATCCAGAGTCCGCCATTGAGGTGAACCATGCCGCAAACGTTCGCGTCGTCGGCGTCCGAATCGTTGATGAGGAGCTGGTCCGTGACCGTCACGATGCGCTTGTAGTAGTCCACGTTCGGTTCGGGGTGGAACGTTCCGCTCAGCGCTCGGATCCGGTCGCTCTCCTGCGCCGTCACCTGGATCAGCACGTCGCTGCCGCCCCACTGGATTGGACCATTGGTCTTCGGCACGCCGCCCTGGTCTTGGATCGCGACCGCCGTGATCACGCCTTCCATCGGAAGATTCTGGCCCACCTGTTCGAGGCGGCCGGTCGCGCCCAGCACGTACTTTGCCCGCTCGAGGCCGCCACTCGCGGAGTAGAACGCCTTGGTCTGGTCGAGCGACCTTCCGAGGAACTGGGCCTCGTAGGACGAGAGGCTGAAGAGCGAGAGCCCGAGAATCGTCAGCGCGAGGACGAACACCACGACGCCCATCAGCACGAATCCGGACTCGGCTGGGCCGACGGCCTGAGATCGGGCATCGGCAATCGAGGTCATGGGCACCTAGCGATTGTAGAACGCGGCCGTGCTCGACAACTGCACCTTCGCGCCGTTCGCGCTCTCGACCTCGAGCATGTTCAAGAACACGAGGTTCGCGTCGCGCTCGAGCTGAAAGCGGGTGACCTTCGACTGGACCGCGGGGCCCTTATCGTTCCATACCCCGGCGATGAGTGTGTCCGCGTGGACCAAGCTGTCGGCCAGGTCCCAGCGGAAGTCACTCTCGCCGAGTTGGTCGACGAGGATGATCTTCTGATGCAGCGGATCGGGGGAGTCGATCACGGTCGCGGACTGGCAGGCTCGCGCGCGGGTGGTGATGAACTCCACGAGGGCGGTGCCGTCGCGCTGAGCCAGCGCCTGGGTCGAGCCTTCCATCCAGATCAGCTGCGCGTGGAGGTAGAAGATGACGAGCCCCAGCGTGACCACCGACGCGAGCACCATGACCACCACCAGCTCGGTCAACGTGAATCCGCGTTCCTCGAGCCGCGCGCGAACGATCATGGGCGGGGAAAAAGCCGCGTGACGCTCACGCTATCGGTGATGGAACCGGACGGCCATTGAATGCGCACAGTGACGCGCTTCAAGTCCTGCGTTGTTCCGATCGTCCCCGGATCGTCGAACCACGTCACGGTCCAGATCTCCGAACCCATTGCACGCCCCTCGTAGCTGAATGGCATCGGGAGGGCTGGGTGGGTGCCCACGGTGAGATCTGGCGAATCAACTTGGGCCACGACCAGCGTCTCCATGCGGCGCTGCGCCTCGGCCAGCGCCGCGCGCGCCACCTCGAAGCGATCGATGAACGAGCGCCCCAGGCTAAAGCTGTACGCGAGGCCGATGACGGCGATCGTCGCGACGACGGTCGCGACGATCACCTCCATGAGCGAGAAGCCGCATTCATCAGGAGCCTTCAGATCCATCCCGGACCAGCCACGAACGCGGCGCCCCGCAGTTCCGTTCAAAGTTCCGGCGGAGAGACCGGGAGAACTACGATTCCGTCCACGGATCCGCCGGTGGCGTGCCGCGCGAAAGCGTGAAAGTCACGGTGAGGCCCACGGCGGGTCCCGTGGCCACCCCCACCGCCGTGACAACGAAACCGTCCGTGACACTGGTTGGGGTCGTGACGGTGAAGGTCCAGTTGGCCTGCGCGTCGCGGATGTCGCAATCCAAGCGGTCCTTGTCGGCCGCCGGGGGCGCCTTGAAGAGCCCATCGGTGTAGGCGAGGTACTCGCCGTAGCGCTGGAAATGTGTCTGCTCGGACGTGATGACGGCCCCAATCGCGCCCTTGGCCTCGGTCCGCTGGGCATCCTTGACGTAGTTGATGTAGAGCGGCACGGCCACCGCGGCGAGGATCGCCACGATCACGATGACGACCATCAGCTCCATCAGGGTGAAGCCCTTTTCCGTTCTGCGCATGGTTCCTTCTCCTCTTCGGGTTCTGGCTCTCCACCAGTCACTCACCGGACCACCAGGCCCGATTCGACGTGCCTTCGTCTACCCCTCGAACCGTCGCGCCGTTCCGTGCGGCGTGACGCTCAATGCCCCAGCAGGCCCGTTCGCATGGCCTGGCCGAGGTTGAAGATGGGCATGTAGAGGGCGAGCAACATGACGCCCACCATTCCGCCCAGTACCACGATGGCGACGGGCTCGATCAGCGAGCTGAGCCCATCCACGGCCGCCGTGACCCGCTGCTCGTAAAAGTCGGCGGTGCGGCTCAGCATGTTGTCGAGCTGTCCGGTTTCCTCCCCGGTCGCCGTCATCTGCACCAGCATCTCCGGGAAAACTCCCGATTCCGTCATGGCGCGCGACAGCGACGTGCCCTGCTCCACCCGCGACCGCACCAGATCGATGCCCTGCTCCAGCACCCGGTTCCCCGGGACCGGTCGCATCACCTTGAGCGCGTGAAGGATCTGGGTGCCGCTGGCGGTCAGGATGCCCAGGGTGCGCGCGAACTTGGTAACAGCATACATGCGAATGAGGGGGCCGAAGAGGGGCATTTTGAACTTGGCGCGGTCCAGCCAGGTCCGACCGACCGAGGTCTGGACCCCGTAAGCGATAAGAACCACCACCAGCGCGGTCAACCCGGAGGCGATCAAGAGGTTGCCCGTCACGATCCGGCTGACGGTGAGCAGGATCTGGGTGGGAAGGGGGAGCGGCACGCGGAAGCGTGCGTAGATGGTCGCGAACATCGGGACGATCTTGAGGATCATGACCACCGTGACGATCAGGGCGAAGCTCAGCACGAAGATCGGGTAGCGCAGCGCCGCCTCGACCTTGAGGCGCAGCGTCTCGCCGCGCTCCATGTAGGTCGCGGTCTGATCCATGATGCGGTCGAGCGTGCCGCTCACCTCCCCGGTGTTCACGAGGCTCACGAACACCTCGTCGAATACGCTGGGGTGTCGCCCCAGGGCGGTCGAGAGCGGGTCGCCCTTCTGCACGTCGTCCGCGATCTGCTCGAGCACCTTCGCGAGCCGCCGGTCGTGGTGGTCGCGGCTGATGGATCGCAGCGAGCGCACCAGCGGCAGCCCGGCGCCGATCATGGTCGCGAGCTGCCGCGCGAAGAGGGCGACCGATCCGGGCTTGGCGCCGAGCATGAACTGGTCGAGCACGCGCTGCATCTTGCGCACGAAATCGCTGCTCACACCCTTCGCCGCGTCCGGCGTGCGTGACTCGATGCGGACGGGGATGAGCTTCGAGCCCTCGAGGATCCGCAGCACCTCGTCCTCGGAGGCCGCGACCTCGATGCCTTCGTGCGCGCGGCCGCTCAGGTCGCGCGCCTTGTAGTAGTAGCTCGGCATCAGCGCCGGCTCGCCATCACGAGTGGTCCCCGAACGTCGCGGCGCGGACTTCCTCGATGGTGGTCACGCCATCGAGCACCTTCTTGATCCCGCTCTTGCGCAGCGTGATCAGGCCCTCGGAGATCGACTTCTGCTTGATCTGGTCCTCGTTGAGGCCGTCGAGCACGAGCCGCCGCACGGGCTTGGTGAGCTCGAGCACCTCGAACACCGCGACCCGGCCGAGATAGCCGGTCTGCTTGCAGGCGAGGCACCCGCGGCCGCGCGCGAGCCGGCGGCCCGTGACCGCCGCCGCGTCTTCGCCGAGCGCCGCGACGTGCTCGGGCTCGGCCAGGTAGAGCTCTTTGCAACGCTCGCAGACGCGCCGGACGAGGCGCTGCGCCATGACCAGCGTGATGGCGGAGCCCACCAGGTAGCGCGGCACGCCCATGTCGATGAGGCGCGTGACGGTGCCGGGCGCGTCATTGGCGTGCACGGTGGACAGCACCAGGTGACCGGTGAGGGCGCTCTTCACCGCGATGTCGGCGGTCTCGGCGTCACGCACCTCGCCGACCATGATGACGTCTGGGTCCTGCCGCAGGATGGAGCGCAGCGCGCGCGCGAAGGTCATGCCGACCTTGTGGTTCGCGTGCACCTGGTTCACGCCCTCGATGTGGTACTCGATCGGATCCTCGACGGTGAGCAGGTTGCGCTGCACGTTGCGGATCTCGTTGAGCGCGGAGTAGAGCGTCGTGGTCTTGCCGCTCCCGGTCGGTCCCGACACCAGGATCATGCCGTAGGGCTGGTGGATCGCCCGGCGGAACGCGTCGAGGCCCGCGCCCTCGAGCCCGAGGTGGGCGATCTCGCGCGTGAACGCCTGCTTGTCGAAGAGCCGCAGCACGACCTTCTCGCCGAACGAGGTGGGCAGGGTGGAGACGCGGATGTCCACTTCGCGGTCGGGGAGGTGCACGGTGAGACGCCCGTCCTGCGGCAGCAGCCGCACCGCGATGTCGAGATCGGCGAGCACCTTGATGCGCGAAACGATCGCCATCTGGAGGTTCTTGGGCGGCTTCATCACCTCCTGCAGCAGTCCGTCCACGCGGAACCGCACCATGACGCGATCGCGCATGGGCTCGACGTGAATGTCGCTCGCTCGCGCGTCGATCGCCTCGGCGAGCATCAGGTTCACGAGCCGCACCACCGGCGCGTCTTCGACCTGCTGGCGCAGCGCGGCGAGATCGACGTCCGCCTCTTCGTCGCTCGCGCCCGTGAGGTCGAGCTTGTCGAGGATCGCGCCCACCTGCTCGCTGGCGCGGATCTCCTGATAGAACTCCTCGACCGCCTCACGCACGTCGCTCGGCTTGGCGATCCACACCTTGAGGGTGCAGCCGGTGAGCGCGCGCAGGTAGTCGAGCGAGACCACGTCGAGCGGGTCGCCCACCGCGACTTCGAGCGTGTTGTCCTCGCCGCGCCGGATCGCGAGCAGGCCGGCCTGCCGCGCGAGATGCTCGGGGACCAGCTGGACCGCATCGGGGTCCGCCTTCGAGAGCAGGTCGGCGCTGGCGACCGGGAGCGAGAACTGCTCGCCGAGCAGCGCGATCACGTCCTTTTCCTGGAGCAGCCCGAGCCGGATCAGGGTCTGCCCGAGCCGCTCGCGCGGATCCTTGTGGGCGCGCAGCGCCTCGTTCAGCTGGTCGGGGGTGAGCAGCCCGCGCTCGATGAGCAGCTCGCCGAAGCGACGCGTCGAGAGCCGGAAGGAGAGCGTCATGTCGTCCTCGCTTTCACCGCGGGCTCGCCGATCGGCGCGACGCGGTAGTGGCGCCTCTGGAGGTTTGCGCGCTTCTCGACGTCTTCGAAGTAGGGATGGGCGATTTCGAACTCGACCGAGCCCCGATCCACGAGCTCGGTGAGCGAGTCGTCCAGACTCATCATATCGTCACGCAGGCTGGTCGAGATCACGTTGGCGATCTGGTGCACCTTGTCGTCGCGGATCAGGTTCTGGATCGCCTGATTCACGAACATGACCTCGCGCGCGGCCACCCGGCCGCGGCCGTCGGCGCGCGGCAGCAACACCTGGGACACCACGGCGCGCAGCGTCAGCGAGAGCTGCGAGCGCACCTGCGACTGCTGGTGGGGCGGGAACGAGTCGATGATCCGCGTCACGGTCTGCGCCGCCGACTGGGTGGCCATGGTCGAGATGACGAGGTTTCCGGTCTCGGCGGCGGTGAGCGCGATCGCCATGCTGGAGAGGTCCCGCATCTCACCGACGAAGATGACGTGCGGCAGCTGGCGCAGGGCGCCGCGCAATCCGCGCGCGTAGCTCTTGGTGTCGGTGCCGACCTCGCGCTGCTCGAACACGCAGTTCTTCGGCTCGAACACGAACTCGATCGGATCCTCGACCGTCACGACGTGGCGCCGCGCGCCCCCCTGATTGATCTGCTCGAGCAGCGCCGCGATGGTCGTAGACTTGCCAGACCCGGTCGGGCCGGTCACCAGCACCAGCCCGCGAGTGATGCCAAGCAGGCGCGTGATCATGTGGGGCGCGAGCCCGATCTCGGCGGGGAGCGGGATGCGCAGCGGGATCACCCGAATCGCCGCGCCCCAGTGCCCGCGCTGGATGAACAGGTTGACGCGGAAGTGCGCAACCCCGGTCAGGTCGTAGCGGGTGTCCAGCTCGAACTCGTGCAGGAACCGCTCGTGAAGCGCGGGCGTGAGAAAACTCTCGGCGAGCCGGCGCGCATCCGCGGCCGACAGTGTCGCGCAGCCCGGGAGCGGCTGGAGCACTCCCGAGACCGTGATCATGACCGGGTGGCCGGCGGTGATGATGAGGTCCGAGGCACCGAGCTCGACGCCGTGCCTGAGGATCGAGTCGCGCTCGAGGGGGAGTGTGCTCATGGAGGACCTGGGGTCTGCTCCTCGCTTGTATGTAGAGACCATTCACCGGGCTGCGTCGCGGGACGTGAGCAGCCCATCCGATTGACGTCGTGCCGGGCCGGGGAGCGGCTCCATGAGAGCGAAGCGCGAAAGGATGGCGCGGAACGACGGCGGCCCGTCGAGATTCACCAAGATGGCACGGCGGGCCATCCCTCGTATCAGGCGACCAAGGATAGGGGGGCATGCGCGCGGGTGTCAACGCCCGCGGCGAATCGTGTCGCGCGAGCCGCCGCGGGGCGCTCCGCGCCGCGCAAACTGCACGAAGGCCCGCCCGGGGCGCGGCGAAACGCCCGCGGTCTGTCCCGCCTCGCGCGGTCCGGGGCTCCGCGAGGGTGGCCCGCCCGGCGGGGCGAGCGCGCCGCGCTCCCGGGCCCGAAGGCGCGCTCGGGATCGCCGTGGGGGTCGGGCCCTCCGTTGCACGTGCGCGCCACCCCGGTTGCAGGATCCAACGCGATTGCCCCTCCGGCGCGCGCCGTGCAGAACACATGATCGCGCGCTAACGGCCGCGATCGCGGCGGCTTTCGCGGCTCGCATGGCTCTTGCGTCGCGCGATCTTCGCGCCTCCCACCCGGGGCACGTTTCGTGCTGTCTGGCGCCGCGGCTTTCGTGCGCCACGGCTTCACGATGACGGCCTCGAAGCCACGGTGGTCCGGCGGCTCCTCCGGCACCGCACACGACATCTCGGAATGGATTCTCGCGGTCGCCGGCCGCTCGCCTCGCACCATGAGTCGGTGCGTCGACGAGACGGCCCGCTAGAGGGGTGCCATGAGAGGGATTCGCTCGCTGTGCGCAAGGTCACTGATCGGACTGGCACTCATGATCGCATCGAACGCGGAAGCCCAGTCGGCCTGGAACAGCGTCACCCTCGGCTGGACCACGCCCGGCGATGACAGCCTGATCGGCAACGCCTCCCAGTTCGACCTGCGGTACTCCACATCGCCGATCAACGCCTCGAACTTCGCGGCCGCGACCCGCTGGAACGCGATGCCCACCCCCGCGGCCCCCGGCACGCGCCAGAGCGTCGTCGTGAGCGGCCTGCTGCCCGGCACCCTGTACTACTTCTCGATCAAGACCGCCGACGAGGTTCCGAACTGGTCGGGGATCTCGAACCTGGCATCGAAGGCCACGGCGGCCGCGCCCGACACCATTCGCCCCGCGCCGATCGCGACGCTCGCCGTCACCTCGATCACGGACACGACCGCGACCCTGGGCTGGACCGCGGTGGGTGACGACAGCCTGACCGGCGCCGCGACGACCTACGACATCCGCGTCTCGACCGCGCCGATCACGGCGCTCAACTTCGCGAGCGCGAGCGTCGTGAGCGGCGCCCCGGCGCCCGCTGCGCCCGGCACCGCCCAGAGCGTGACGGCGCGGAATCTCTCGCGCCAGACCACGTATTACTTCGCGATGCGCGTGAGCGACGAGGCCGGCAACGTGAGCGCGCTCTCCAACGTTCCGAGCGCGATCACGCCCGACACGCTCTCGCCCGCCGCGATTCGCGACCTGGCCGCGAGCTTCGTGTGGATGAGCTGGCATTCGGCGCCTGCCATCGATAGGCTGCGGCCTGTGGTAGCCCGGTGATGCAACAGCGTATCTACAGGCGCCGCCGCCGGCGCCCGGCCTCGCGCCTCCGCAACGGGCGCCGGATGTGGCGCCGCCTCGCGCCCCTGGTCCTCGGACTGCTGCTGCTGCTGCTCGCGCCGATGCTGGCGAACGCGCAGGGCGGCGGCGCGGACAGCGTGCGCATGGTGTGGACCGCGCCCGGCGACGACGGCGCGATCGGCACCGCGACCGGCTACGAGATGCGCATCTCGACCTCGCCGATCGACGCCGGGAACTGGAGCGCCGCGACCGTCGTGACCGGCCTGCCCGCGCCGCTGCCGAACGGGACGCGGCAGGGCGTGACGATTCGCGGCCTCTCGAACGGCACGCCGTACTACGTGGCGATGCGCAGCGTCGACGACGCCGGCAACTGGTCGGCGATCTCGAACGTCGTCCTCTGCGATTGGGTGCTGGACGCCGCACCTCCCGCCGCGCCCTCCGGAGTGAGCGCGACCTTTCCGAGCCCCAACGTGCGCGTGACGTGGAGCGCGAACAGCGAGCCCGATCTCGACGGGTACTCGGTCTATCGCGCGACCAGCGCGCTCGGCAGCTACACCCGCCTCAACGCTGCGCTGACCTCGGCCACCCAGTACCTCGACACCTCGCTGCCGGGCGGAGCGACTTCGCTCTGGTACAAGGTGAGCGCCTCGGACCTGAGCGGTAATGAGAGCGCGCTCTCGAGCGCGTTCCGCATCGATCTCACGGCGGGGGCGGCACCCGCGGACTGGACCGTTTCGCCGGCGTTCCCCAACCCAAGCACCTCCGCACAGTCGGTGTGCATCCCGATCGCGGTGCCCGCCTCGGGCGCAGGCGACGCCGTCGTCGACGTGCTCGACTCCGCGGGCCAGCGCGTGCGCCACCTGCCGCTCCTCGGCTCCACCAGCTGCGCGGGCGGCGGCGTGGTGTGGGACGGACGAAACGACTCGGGACGGCTGGTGGCCCCCGGCGTCTACCGCGCCTGGCTGATCGCGGGCGACACGCGAAACATGATCAAACTGGTGCGCCAGCCATGACCACGATGAGGAAGTCCATGCGCATCCGTTTCGCCGCCGCGACGCTGCTCGTGCTGCTGCCCGGGTCCGCGCTTGCCGGCATCGATCGCGCCGGCACGACCGCCGCGAACTTCCTCTCGATCGGCGCGGACGCGTGTGCGGTGGGCATGGGTGGCGCGACGCTCGGCATCGGAAGCGGTCTCAGCGCGGCGTCCTGGAATCCGGCCGCGCTCGGCCGGCTGGATCAGACCGAGCTGTTGTTCGCGCACGCCGGGCTCGCCGAGCAGAGCTCGCAGGAGTGGGCGTCGATGGGCGGCCGGATGGGGCCCGCCAACCTGCGCTGGGCGGTCACCGGGTTGTTCCAGGGCGACGGCAGCTTCCAGGGGCGCGACGCCTCGAACAATCCCATCGGCAACTTCGACGTTTCGAGCTCCGCGTTCGGCGTGCAGGTCGCGCGCCCGGTCGGTCCGTTCGCGAGCGTCGGGCTCGGAGCGAAGTTCGCGAGCGAGAAGCTCGGCAGCGTGTCAGGGTCGGGCGTCACGTTCGATGCCGGGCTCTCCGCGCACTCCGGCATGCTCGGCTTCGGGCTGGCCGCGCAGAACGTCGGCGGCAGCATGAAGTACGACGCCGCGAGTTATCCGTTTCCCACGAACATCGGAGTGGGAGTCTCGTTCACGCACCCGATCACCGGACTGCGCGTCGCGCTCGACGCAAACTTTCCGAGCGCGTACTACAACGACGTGCGGGGCGGGATCGAGTGGCGGTGGAACGATCATTTCGCGCTCCGCACCGGCTATCGCGCGGAACTCGGCGCCGGACCGAACGAGCCCATGAGCGGCCAGACGTTCGGCATGGGCACCGGGGTCGCTGGCATGTGGTTCGACTACGGCTACCTCGTGAGCGGAAACGGCGGCGGACAGCACCGCATCGGCCTCGCGTTCCATCCCTCCGCGCTCGGCCTCGGAGTAGGCGGATCGGGCACGCGCGCCGAGGCCGGCGAAGCGCCAGCGTCCGCGGCGCCGAAGCTCGCCCGTTCGAGCGCGGTCCAGGCGCCGAAGCCGGAGGTGCCGCCGGCGAGCGAACCGAAATCCATGAGCGTGCCGCCTCCGTCGCCGCCGAAGTCCGTGATGGAGCCGGCGAAATCGGCGGTCGAGCCCGCGAAGCCTGCGCCCGCGCCGCCCCAGCCCGCCGCCGGAATCGCGAAGCCTCGCACGGAAGTCGTGAGCGGTCCGCCGGCGCCGGTGAGCGCCGCGCCCGTCGTCAAGGCCGCGACCGCACCCGCGATTGTGCCAGCGCCGCCGAAGCCGATCGTGCCGGCGCCGAGCGCCGCGAACGCACCCGCGATTGTCCCGGCGCCGCCCAAGCCGGTCGCCCCAGCGCCGCCGAAGCCGGTCGCGCCCGCCGCGAAGGCCGCGAGCGCACCCGCGATGGGTCCCGCGTTGCCCAAACCGGTTGCGCCCGCCACGCCCCGGCCGGCGGCGACGCTGTTTGCGCCGAAGCTCCCGATCTCCCCGCCCCCCGCGACGGTGAGTCACGTGACCCCGGCGCCGACGGCCGCGACTGAACAATCCGCGCCTGCGCCCGCGAACGTGACGATCGCGCCGAAGCCCGCGCCTGAAATCGTCGCCCCGATGCCTGCACCGCCCGCGCCCGTCGAGGCGCTGATCGCGCCGGTGGAGACGAAGGCGGAGGTTCCGGCCGCGCCGGTGAAGCTCGAGCCGACGGCTGAAGCGACCCCGGCACCCGTCGCGGCTCCGGCAACCGTCGCAGCGCAGGCTCCGGTCGCGGCTCCGGTCCCGGCTCCGGCCGCGAAGCCGGTCGCGCGGCCCGACCACGTGACGGTGGGTCATGGCGAGACGCTCGAGAGCATCGCGAAGCGCTGGGGCACGAGCGCGCCGGCGATCATGATGGAGAACAACCTCGTGAAGTACGAGGTCAAGCGCGGCCAGGTCCTCAAGCTCCCGAAGCCGCCCAAGAGGTAGAGCGCGCCCCGGCGCAGATGCGACGAGAGCCCGGCTTCGCGGCCGGGCTCTCGTCGTCTGCGGCGGCTAGGAGCCTGTCCGAGGATTCGCAACGTCGGCGCGCATGATCCGAGATCCTGGGTGGTGCGCGTCGATCGTCGTTTCGGCCGGCCTGCGAAGGGATCCGCGACGCCCTCGGCGGCGG
>JBGPFC010000022.1:0-67678 GCA_041483195.1 Candidatus Eiseniibacteriota bacterium | reverse complement strand
CTGCTTGTACTGGTCCGCCGGGATCCCCGCCTTCTCCAGCACCGCCTTCAGGATCTCCGGCGTGCTCTTGTTCTGGAAGATCCGGCTCTGCCGGATCAGCGTCAGCGTCCACACCTTCGGCACCAGCCGCGCCGCGTAGTGCGCCAGCTTCTTGCTGGCTCCGGTCCGCTGGAACCGGCTGATGATGCCGTGCACCGTGCGCGACTCGCTGTCGGTCGTGTGCCACGCGAAGTGGGCGGGCTTTCCCACGACGTCGTCGAAGCTCACCGCCGCATCGGTGCTCACCAGGTCCAGATCGAACCCGAACAGCTCCGAGACGCCCTCGGTCCCGTGGAACCGCTGCAGCCGCAGGACGGAGGCGTCCAGGTCACCCACGTCGAGGGTAAAGTTCGCGCCTTCGCCCGTCCGGACGACCGACATGAATCAAGCCCCCCCGTGCGCCGGCTCGTAGAACTCCAGCGAGAAACGCTCACCCTCGCCGATTCCGACGCGCACCGCGCCGGGCAGCGGCCCCTCCGACATCTTCTCGAGCAACGCGGTCGAGAGCATCGGCAGCAGCGAGCCGCTGATGATGTGGTCGATGTTGCGCGCGCCGGTTTCGACCTCGGTGCAGCGGGCCGCGATGGTGTCCACCATCTCCGGGGCGCAATCGAGGATCATCTTGTGACTGTCCATCATGCGCCGCTGGATCTTCGAGAGCTTGAGCCGCACGATCTCCTTGAGGTAGTCGCCGAGCAGCGGATAGAAGGGCACGATCTCCATGCGCGCCAGCAGCGCGGGCTTGAAGTGCTTCGAGAGCACCGGGCGGATCCCGGCCGTGATCTCGTCCTGCGTCGGCCGCACCGGCCCGGTCGCCATGCTGGTGATGACGTCGGACGCCAGGTTGCTGGTCAGAAACACGACCGTGTTCTTGAAGTCGATCACGCGCCCTTCGCCGTCCGAGAGCATCCCCTTGTCGAACACCTGATAGAACAGGTTCAGCACCTCGGGGTCGGCCTTCTCGCACTCGTCGAGCAGCACCACCGAGTACGGACGCTGCCGCACCGCCTCGGTGAGCACGCCGCCCTCGCCGTAGCCCACGTAGCCCGGGGGCGAGCCGATCAGGCGGCTCACGGTGTGCTTCTCCTGGAACTCCGACATGTTGATCGTGGTGAGGAAGCGCTCGCCGCCGAACATCAGATCGGCGACGCCGAGCGCGCACTCGGTCTTGCCAACGCCGCTCGGTCCCACGAACAGGAACACGCCGATCGGCGTGAGCGGGTTCTTGAGCCCGGCGCGCGCGGCGCGCAGGCCGCGGTCGACCGCGTCGATCGCGTGGTCCTGGCCCTTGATGCGCTCCGAGAGCCGCTGCTTGAAGCTGAGCACGGCCGCCGCTTCGTCCTTCATCTTGCCGATCGGGATCCCGGTCCAGCTGCTCACCACGCTCGCGACCAGCCGCGCATCCACGTCGAGCGGGACCAGCGGCTCGTCGCCCTGCACCACCGCGAAGTCGGTGAGGGCCCGCGCCAGGTCGGTCTCGAGGGCCTTGCGGTCGGCGGGAGGCGCGGCCAGCGTCGCCGTCGCCGCCGCCGGCTCGGCGGCTTCCGGCGCGCCGCCTGCGGCCGAAGCGGCCGGCGCGGCGGGCGCCTTCGCGGCGCCGTCTCCGCCCTCGGCGGCCGGAGCGGGCTTGTCGATCGCCTCCAGCTTGGCGCGCAGCTCCAGCACGCAATCGAGCGCGGTGCGCTCGCGGTGGAAGCGTTCCATGAGCACGTCGCGCGACCCGCTCAGCGACGCGATCTCGGATTCGAGGGCGCCGACGCGCTCCGTGTCGGCGACCGCGCCCATCACGGCGTCGCCCAGCAGGGCGCCCTTCTCGCGCTCGAGCGCCTGCAGGCGGCGCTCGATGTCGTCCACCGCCTCGGGCTTGGTCGCGCGTCCGATCTTCACGCGCGCCGCCGCCGTGTCGAGCAGGTCCACCGCCTTGTCCGGCAGCTGGCGGCCCGAGATGTAGCGGCTCGAGAGCCGGGCCGCGGCCACGATGCCCTCGTCGAGGATGCGGATGTTGTGAGCCTGCTCGTACTTCTCCTTGAGGCCTCGCATCATGACCACCGTGTCGTCCTCGGAGGGCTCGTCGAGCTTCACCAGCTGGAAACGGCGCTCGAGCGCGGCGTCCTTCTCGAAGTACTTCTTGTACTCGGACCAGGTGGTGGCGGCGATGGTGCGCAGCTCGCCGCGCGCGAGCGCGGGCTTCAGGAGGTTCGCCGCGTCGCTGGTGCCGGCCGATCCGCCGGCGCCGATCAGCGTGTGCGCCTCGTCGATGAAGGTGATGATCGGGGTCGGAGAGGCCTTCACCTCGCTGATCACGTTCTTGAGGCGGTTCTCGAACTCGCCCTTCACCCCGGCGCCCGCCTGCAACAGCCCGAGATCGAGCGAGAGCAGCCGCACGTTCTTCAGGAGGTCCGGCACGTCGCCCTGCACGATGCGCAGCGCGAGGCCCTCGACCACCGCGGTCTTGCCGACGCCCGGCTCGCCCACCACGATCGGGTTGTTCTTCCTGCGCCGCGCGAGGATGTCGATCATCTGCCGGATCTCGCGATCGCGACCGAACACCGGATCGATCTCGCCGGCGCGCGCCTTGGCGGTGAAGTCGATCATGAAGCGCGCGACCGCGCTCTCGTCCCCCCCGCGGGGCGCGCCCGCGGCGACCCCGGCCCCGGCGGCGGCGGCCTCGGCGGCGCTCGCCGCTTCGCGTGAACCGGCCGCGATGGTCTGGAGATCGCGCTTCAATTCGTCGCGGCGGATGGAATCGAGCAGCGAGGACAGGTCCTCGGCGGTGTAGCGGTCGGGCCGCGCGGCGAGCGTGAGCAGCAGGTGACCGGAGCGCACCAGCGGCTCCTGCATGTCCACCGACGCCAGCAGCCACGCGTCCTGGAACCAGGCGAGCAGGAGCGGCGAGAACACCGGGCGCCCGGTGTTGCCGGTGCGAAGCCGCTCGAGCCCGTGCTGGAGCGTTCCCAGCAGGGTCGAGGCGTTCAGCTCGAAGTGGCGCAGGATGGGCTGCAGGTCTGCGCCGCCGTCGTCGATCAGCTGGAGCAGCATGTGCTCGACCGTGACCTCGTAGTGTCCCCGCGACACGCAGAGCCCCGCGGCGCCTTCGAGCGCCCGCGTGCCGGTGCGATTGAGCTTGCGGATGAGTCCCTTGATATCGACTTCCATGATTACGGTCTCCTCGTGGTCGGGGTGCTGGTCGTCACGGGTCTGGACTGTACGCGGGGTGCCGGCGCGGCCGGCGCGCGCGGCTGTCCCGGTGTGGCCTGCGCGGCCTGCGCGGGCTTGAGCGCGGGCACGGTACGCGGCGTGAGCGGATCCTGATCGCGGATCGGCAGCTCGGCGCGGCCCTCGTCGGTGCCGCGCGGAGCGATCCAGCTCAACTGGCCGAGCGGCAGATCGGCCGAAGCGGAGAGCTTGAGCGCCGGCACCTCGCCGGCTCGCATCCGCAGGATGACGTCGAAGTCGAGCGGATCGGTCACGTACAGCCGCGTGAGCCGCACCAGCTGCGCGTACTCATCGGTGCGCGGAAGGAAGCGGCGGAATTGCGGGAGCGAGAGCGGGCCGAGCACGATTCGAAACGCGCTGCTGCGATCGCGCACCTGGCTGCCGAGACATGCATCGACGCCGAGGCGCGTCGCCCTGCGGCCGAGCCGCATGCGGTCCGCCTCGGGAATGCGCTCCCAGCGCTCGACGCAGGATTGCACCCGCACCGAGACGCCCGGGAAGTGGGACGCCAGGAAACACTCGAGCCCGGCGGCCGAGCGCTGTCTCGCGCCGAGCAGCCCCGCGGTGCGGAGCAGCGGCACGAGCGGGAGCCCGGCGCCCGATTCCATGCCCGGCGTGCCGAGGCCCATCAGGCAGAGCGTGCGGCGCGTGACCTCGTCGAGGGCCCGGGGATCGAACAGGACCGGATGCCGGTACTTCTGCCACGCGCGGTAGAACAGCGAGATGACCCGATGATTGAAGAGGTCGAGGAAGTCGCGCGCGCCCTCGCCTTCGGGCCCGGCCCACAGCACGTCCTCCGTGAAATGCGTCGGCAGCGGAGAAGACGGGCCGTAGATCCCCATGAAGTTCACGGTGACCCGATAACGCCCCTCCGCTTCGCCGTCCGGGCCGGGGATGGGCTCGACGGTCTCGACGTCGGACGCGGCGAAGCCCAGGCTGGCGTTGGCGCGGAAGCGGATGTTCTCGCGGCTCGCGGGCCCCACGCCTCCGGGCGAGAAGGCGTCGGCACGCTCGCGCACCAGCCACTGCACGAGCTGGAAGAACGAGTACCGGCGGCAGTCCCGCAATAGCTGCTCGCTCACAGGAGATCCCGCCCGATCCGGAGCGGCCAGGTGGTGACCTCCCCCTTCTGCATGCCCCGCACGATGAGCTGCGTGAACGAATTGAGCGTGGCGTAAAGGCTGATGAACTCGTTCAGGATCGACGCGAACAGGTACAGATCGCCCGCGTCGGCGAAGTGATCTTCGAGCACGTCGAGCGTGACCCGGCTCCCGCGCAGCAGGCAGCCACGCACCATCGCCTCGCCGGGCTCGGACCGAACCGACTGGATGCCCTCGAGCCGCAGCGCGTTGGCGCGGGCGGCGCGCGGATCGCGCAGCGCCTGGAAGTTGTAGAGCTCGAGGATGCCGCGCAGCGCATCGACGCTCACCAGCGACACGTAGTTGAGCGACAGGTGCGACATGAGCCGCCAGTGCAGCTCTTCGCCGAGCGGCGGCGTCACGGACGGCGTGGGGGCCGTGAGGTTCTTGAAGTTCACGAACGAAGGCGTGCTGTCGCCGGGCTCGCGCACGTCCCCCACCCGCAATCCCTCGGCGAGGCGGCGATTCGTGCACGTGAGCCTGATCGCGGCGGTCTCGGCCTCGTGCTCCACCGCCTTGCCGTGGGAATCCACGAACGACAGGTAGGTGTCGAGCCGCTCGTCCACCACCGATGGGCGCAGGCGGGTGAAGTAGAACGGCTTGTCCTCCTGCAGCATCGCGCGACCGAACGAGTAGAAGTAGGTGAGATCCTCCCCCTGCGAGGCCCCCGGGGCGTGGGCGGTCACCTGGTTCACGCTGAAGATCTCGGTGTGGAAGGGCTCGCGCCCGGCGGGCCTGACCCGGTACTCGGTCTGGGTGCGATCGATGCGGATCGGATCGCCGTCGTGCTCGAACAGGTTCACGATCGGGGTGCAGTAGAGCCGGATCTCCTCGCGCGTGGGCCGGAGCGTCGCGGGAAGCTGCTGGTCGAAGCGCAGCTCGATCTGGAAGCGCTCATCGACCGGGAGCCCGGCGAGACCCTCCAGGCCGAGCACGTCGATGAACATGAACTTCTGCGGGAGCGCGAAATATTCCTGCAGGTGGCGGTAGCCCGGGAACGAGGCGGGCGGGAACGGCAGAACGTGCTGGTCGTCGTCGAAGCCCACCGGCTCGAGCGACACCGCAGCGAACGGCGCGTCGACCGAGGGAGTGCCGGCTCCTGCGTACACCCGCCCTTCCTCGACGTGGCGGCACAGGTGAAGGTACATCGCGTACGCGACGGAGGCCTCGCCGTGCAGGTAGAGCCGCAGGCGCCCGAGGTTCAGCGTCGCGGGCTGCGCCTGGTGGTGGATCTTGAAGCCGATGCGCAGCCGCGAGGCGCCGGTGGTGCGCGTCTCGAGCGCCACCTCCTCGAGCGAGATCGGGTTCAGCATCACGTCGTAGCAGGTGCGGAAGCGGCAGGGCGTGCCTTCCACCGGGACCGACTGCACCTCGGCGCCGCGCGCGATGTGCTGCGATTGGCGGAGCGCCGCCAGCACCGGGCTGAACTCGAGGATCGCCATGGACGGCACCGGCCGCAGGTAGTGCGGCCAGAGCAGATTGATCAGCCCGTGGCTGATCTCGGGAAACTCGTCTTCCAGCTTCTGGCGGGTGCGCGCGGAGAGAAACGCGAAGCCCTCGAGTACGCGCTCGACGTCGGGATCGCGGCCCGGCCCCGAGAGATAGTGCGCGGCCGCCGGGTGCGCCTTCGAGAATTCCTCGCCCAGCTCGCGGAGGAATTGCAGCTCATCCTGGTAGTACTTGTTGAACACGGGTTCGGCCTAGCCCTTCACCCGGACTTGCCCCGAGCCATCGATGCGAGTCGAGATCCACACCGAGGCTTTTTCTTCCTCGGTCACGAGCTCGGCGGTGATCTCGAAGTTCAGCGCGAGCGGATCGTCCGGCACTTCGACGTGCTTGACGTTCACGCGCTTCAGTCTCGGCTCGTACTTCTCGATGGTGGTCTTGATCGCCTTGCGCATGCCGGCGATCGCGTCCGGGAAATTGTGAAGCACGTCCACGATCGGGGGGATGCCGTAATCCTCCCGGATGGGCGCGATGCCGTGGTGCGAGTTCAGGAGCTGATTGAGGTTGGTGAGCACCGATTTCGCGAGGCGGTCGGTGTTCTCGTGAATGGTGCGCGCAGCATCCGGCTCGGGCGCGCGGAATCGTTCGAGCAGGGTGCGTTCACGTGCCATTCGTCTTCTCCGGAAGCGTTAGAACCGGGAGGACGCCGACGCGCGGCGCCCCCCCGGCCGATTTCAGCGCGAGGCGTGGATCAGACGACCGGCGCTTCCCAGTCGTCGCCCGCGGTGATGCCACCCTGCATCCAGGTCCAATCGATCTTCTGGTAGGTGAACGCGATCTCTTCGTACTCGGCGTACTTCATGAGGTCGGGATGCTTGTTGTTCGCCATCCGGAACGCGATCGACGCGATGTTGGCGTTGACGAGCTTCACCGTGTAGTGCTGCTTCTCGGCGCCGGTCGCGCTCGGGGTCCAGAACTGAAGCTCCCACTCCGTGATGTTCTCGTTGTTGCAGAGCGCGCCGAGGAGCAGCGGCGTGGCGCTGTCGAGCTCCTTGGTGATCACGAACGGCTTGTGCATGCGCTTGCCGGTCGGGAGGCCGGAGGCGGGATCGCGGGGGCTGATGACCTCGTGCGACACCGCGATCACCATGATCTTCCCTTCGCGCCCCTTCTGGGTCACGCTCCCCTTGATCTCGCCGGTCTTCTGGCCCTTGAGCTTCAGATATGCATTCAGTGCCATGTTCCTGAACCTCCCTGGTTGCGGGTGAGCACGACTGCGCCGGGCACGGCACCGTGACGCCACGCGGAACGCGCGTGGTGAAGACGATGCCAGGCCGGCGCGCCGGCCTGGTGACTACTTCTTGTCGAGCTTACCGACCAGCGACAGCGAGAAGAACGCGCCCATGTACTTGAAGTGCGGGCGCACCTTGAGGCCGACCCGGTACCAGCCCGGATCACCCTCGACGTCCGACACCACGACCTCCGCCTGGCGCAGCGGACGGCGGCCGCGTACCGCATCGCTCACCACGTCCATCTCGGAGACGTACTGGTTGATCCAGGCGTTCAGCTCGCGGTTGAGATCTTCCTTTTCCTTCCAGCTTCCGATGTTCTCGCGCTGGATGACCTTGATGTAGTGGGCGAGCCTGCTGATGATGAACATGTACGGCAGCTGGGTGCCGAGCTTGTAGTTCGCCTCGGCCTCCTTGCCTTCCTTGCTCTGCCCGAAGGTCTTGGCCTTCTGGCAGGAATTGGCCGAGAAGAAGCAGGCGTTGTCGCTGCCCTTGCGCATCGTGAGGGCGATGAAGCCCTCCTCGGCGAGCTCGAACTCGCGCCGCTCCGAGATGAGGATCTCGGTGGGGATCTTCTGTTCGATCGCACCCATGGACTTGAAGGTGTGAACCGGCAGGTCCTCGACCGCTCCACCGCTCTGGGGACCGATGATGTTCGGGCACCAGCGATACTTGGCGAAGCTGTCTGCGATCCGGGTCGCGAACGCGAAAGCGGTGTTCCCCCACAGGTACTTCTCGTGGCCGTCGGTCACGGTCTCTTCGTAGTTGAACTCCTTGACCGGCACCGTCTCGGAGCCATAGGGCAACCGCATGAGGAAGCGCGGCGCCGTGAGGCCCACGTAACGCGCGTCCTCGGACTCGCGGAACGACCGCCACTTCGCGTACTGCGGCGCCTCGAAGATCGACTTGAGATCCTTGAGGTTCGGAAGCACCAGCCACGACGGCTGGCCGAGGAATTTCGGGCTGATCGCCGAGATGAACGGCGCGTGAGCCATCGTCGCCACGCTCGCGCAGTACTGGAGCAGCTTCATGTCCTGCGGACCGGCGTCGAACTCGTAGTTGGCGATCATGGCGCCGATCGGCTCGCCGCCGAACTGGCCGTATTCCGAGGTGTACACGTGACGGTAGAGGCCCGACTTCGTGATCTCGGGCGAGTCCTCGAAATCGTTCAGCAGGTCGCCCTTCGAGACGTTGAGGAGCTCGATCTTCACGTTCTCGCGGAAGTCCGTGCGGTCCACCATCAGCTTGAGCCCGCGCCATGACGACTCGAGCTTCTGCAACTCGGGGTTGTGGAGGATTTCGTCGATCTGGAGGCTCATGCGCTGATCGAGCTGCGAGATCAGCTCATTGACCACCGACTGGTGCACCCGCGCACCCGCCTGCTCGGGACGCACCAGCTCCCGGATGAAAGCTTCCAGGCCGCGCTTCGCGATCGCGAAGCTGTCATCGCTGGGCTTGGCTCCGGTGTTGGCGACGATCTGGTCGAGAATGGACTCGCCCGCCTCGACCGTCCCGCCCGCTTGCTGTTCTTTTTCCTGCTCCGCCATCGCTGATTCTCCTTCAGGCCCCGTGCGTCGCTTCGTGACGGCTCGGGCGCGGCGTGGCCGCACCCGCCGGCGCGCAGCGCCCGGCGGCCGGGGTCGTTACTGACCGTCTCCACTCATGCCCAGTTCCTTGATGAGCTTTTCGCGCTGGGCGGGGTCCTTGAGCAGCTCCTCGATCTTCTTGCGGAACGCCGGCGTGTTCGCGAGCGGGCCCTTGAGCGCCGTGAGCGCCTCGCGCAGGTCGAGCATCTTCTGCAGCTCCGGCACCTGCCTCGCCACCTCGGCCGGCGAGAAATCCTTCATCGAACGGAACTTGAGATCGACGGGCAGCTCCTCGCCTTCCTTCCCGCTCAGCTTGTTCGCGACGTTGAACTGCACGGCGAGCTTCTGCTGCCCCATCACGTCGTTGAAGTTGTCCTTGTCGAGCTGGACCGGCTTGCGCTCCTCGAGCTGCGTGTCGTCCGCGCGCTGCGTGAAATCTCCCATGACCACCAGCTTCAGGGGCAGCTCGACTTCGGACTGCGCGCCTCCGGTCGCGGGCTTGTAGACGATGTTCACACGCTCCTTGGGAGCGACGGAAGCTTCTTTCGCCATGGCCTTCTCCTTTCATCTGGTTCTGGATCGTGATTCGTTTCTATCTTCTCTATCGTCTTCCGTTGAGCTCCAGCGCTGCCGCCACGTCGAGCCGGCACAGTCGTCCCATGATCTCGCGCGAGCGCGCCTGCTCGCCCGGCCCCAATTCCATGGACGACTCGGCCTTTCGACGGCATAGGAGCAGGTTCTTGAGCACCTCGACGCACAGCTGCGGATCCCACTCCTCGATCGTCGAGCTGCGCAGCTCGGCGTCCAGCCCCTCGAGCTGGGCGAGCGCCATCTCGTCCTGCCCGGCGGTCATCAGCGTCCGCGCGACCTCGAGCTTCCATGCGACGCGGTCCTCGAGCCGCTCGGTGCGCTGAGCGCCCTTCTCGAGGAGCGTGAGCGCCTCCCCGAGCTTCTTGCCCCGCGCGAGCTTCTTCGCCTGCTGCGCGGTCTCCGCGAATTCCGCGCCGCCGCGCGGCCCCGCTCCCGATGCGGAAGGCGACGGGCCCAGGTCGATGCCGGCGCCCACCAGCACTTTCTTCGCGATCCACTGGCGGGTCGCGTCGCTCGCGAGCGGGACTCCCCCCGCGGTCTTCAAATTGAGGAGATCCGGGTGACGCTTGAGCAGCACCGCCAGCTCGAGCGCGATGCCCTCGGTGGCGGCCGTGAACGCCTCGCCCTGGCCCTCGAGCGCCTGCGCCGCGCAACGGCTCACGTCGAACCACAGCGGCGAGTTGGGGAACAGCGCCTCGGTCTGCTCGAGCACGGCGGGGTAGTTGCCGGACGAGAACGCCTGCTCGAACTGCTCGGAGATCGATGGATCGAAGTCGGGAATGAGCGTGACCCCGCCCTCGTTGGGCGGAACGTCCGCGACCCGCGACCACCAGAGCATCCGCGGCAGCCGGTATCCCAGCGGGTTCACGGGCTCGCTCGAGCGCAGGTAGGCCGCAGACATCTCGAGCAGTCGCTGGCCCTCGTCGAGCGCCTTCTCCAGCTGCTCGCCGGTCTCGACCGACGTCGGCGCCGAGGATGACACGCTCTCGTAGCTCGAGCTGGAAGCTGCGCCCGCGCTCGGAGCTGACGAGGGCTCGGAGGGCGCGCTCGCGCTCGCGAGCTGCTCGAGCGCACGGCGCAGATCGCCGAGCAGCGGAGGGGAATCGAGCAGCGGGGACAACTTTTCGTCGATCTCGGCGACGCGCTCGAGACACTGCGCGACGGCGTCCGCCGCCACGCGTCGCCCGGCCTTGCGCTGCAGCGACTGCCCGGCGCGCTCGGACAGCCACTCGATCGCGGCGACGCGACCGCGCAGCCGCTTGATGTCGGGGTAGAGCGTCTCCCAGAACGTCGAGATGAGATCGCGCACGATCGTGAGCCCGACCGCGAACCCGGCGAGGCCATCGCGTTCGAGGAGGCCGACGCTCATGTACGACGCGATCAGCAGGTCCTTCGACTTGGTGCCGAGCAGTTTGGTGGAGGCGGCGATCGCCTTGTCCCAGTCGATCGTCGGCAGATCGGGCGACTCGAGTTTTCGGACCTCGCTCTGGAGGACCTCGAACTCGGGCTCGTCGCGACCAGGGCCACCGGCCGGGGCATCGGGCCGGATGGGTGTGGTGCCAAGCTCCAGAAGCTCCGTCACGCTCACGGGGGCTCTGGCCTCCAGGGAATGTCACCGGGAGCGCGATTCGGCCGCGGCATCGAGGACGAACATGCTCCCACAGAGGGCGTTGACCGGAACGACCGGCGCGGCCCCCATTCGGGGTCGAGGCAGCACGATAAGCGCGCGCCCGTCGCGGCGCAACGCCAAATTCTATCGGGATTAAGCCCCGCCCGGGGCCCCTACTGCAGGGACGGAGGCGGAGAAAACCGCAGGAATCGCGGTTTGAACGGGTGATTGGTCGAGACGGGCTGGAACTCGTACACCACGCGGAGCGTGGTCGGCCCCGCGGTGACCCGCCAGGACGCGGCGGGGGTCGCGCTCTCGGCCCCCGCGAACTGCGCGCGGTCGAGCAGCTTGAACAGCCCCCAGAGCCCGGGCTCGCTCAGGTTGTCAGCGGCCGGACCCCCGCTGGTGTCGAGCCGCAGCGCGGCGCCTGCGTTGGGATCCGATCCCGGCCATTCGAGCTCTTTCCAGTCGCGGATTCCCATGATGTACGCGGCCATGTCGCCGCCGAGATCGAACGAGATGCGGCGAACGTTGAGGTGCGGGCCTTCCATCTCCGGAGTGTTGGTGCGCACCGAGAACTTGAGCGACGCCTCGGCGGGCTTCGCGGTGAAGAAGGCCTGTCGGATGACGTACGCCTTGCGCAGGCAGTCGAGGAACGCCGGCGTGAGCGGAACGTTCTGGCCCTCGGTCATCGGCGAGCCGTCCTCGTGCACGAAGTCCTTGAGATAGCTGTCGTAGAACGACCAGAAGGTCCCGCCCGGACGGAAGAACTCGGTGAAGTCGTAGGCCGAAAGATCCTGGCCCTGATCGGCGATCGGGTACTTGTTCGCGAGCGTCTTCTGGAACGGACCGTAGACCAGCAGGCTCCAGCGGTTGTTCAGATCGGTCAGGGTCGTGGTGTGGCTGCCTCCGATCACAGCGCTGATCGGGAGCTGGAGGATCCGCACCGTGGCCTTGGCGGCATCCCCGGTGTACGGCGATCCGATGCCGCCGATCCAGCCGTTCGCCGCCGACGTCGCGCTGCCCGGATCGGCGAGCTTGCGCATCGCGCCCATCGGCTCGTTGTTCTGCACCAGCTTGGTCACCTCGGTGAGCGCGTTCTTGAGCTCGTCCTGGTAGCGGCCGCTCATCGGCGCGCCGGCGTCGAGCCGGCTGGGCTTGCGCTGGAACAGCGAGAGTCCCTTGTGCGCGGTGCCCGCGAGTCCCTCCGGTCCGAAGAACTGCTGCACGATCGCGAAGTCGCGCTGCACGGCCCCAACGTCCGACGCGTCGTCGACGCCGAGCGAGGTCTGCTGCCCGACCGCGCGCAGCAGCCGGAGAATCGGCGAGTCGTCCTGCGCCGCGAACTTGATGAGCTCGGAGACCGAGGCGGGATCTCGAGCTTCCTTGGCGCCGATCGAATTCATGAGATCGACCCACTGCTTCGTGTAGTCGCGCGCGTAGCTGGTGCGCAGGTCCTTGACGAGATCGGGCGGGCGGCCCTGGAATGCGTCGGCGATCACCCAGTCGCGCTGCATGAGCGCCTGCCACTCGTCGATGCGCGGCTTGATCTGCTTCTGCCAGCCATCCAGCGTCCAGGGGCCGGCCACGCGTCCGCCGCCCTCGAGGAATCCCGGCTGGCCGATCAGCGATGCGAGCGTCGCCTCCTTGGTCGATGGCGCAGCTTCGTCGATCATCGCCTTGTAGAATTGCGAGGAGTCCCACGTGTTGCGCACGCGCTCCGCAGCGCGCCGCACCAGGTCCGCGTTTCCGAGCCGGTAGTAGGCGGGCGCGAGCTTCACGAGGAAGTCCGGGTGCAGGCAGATGAACGCCATCTGCGCCTGGACCAGCTTCGGGAATCGAGCGCGATCCTCGGGGGTCGCGAGCTCGAGGCGCGACGCGAGCACGCGCCCCATCTCGCGTGCGAGCACCGGCGCGTCGTCCGGCTTGATCTGCGCGGGCGTGGTGAGCAGGCGCCACGCGCGGAACAGCATGTAGTAGTCGTAGAACGTGCCCTGGTTGGAGTCCGTGAGCTGGGTGAGCTCGGTCTCCATGCGGTTGAAGCCGGGCGCGACCATCGACTCGAGCAGCTTCTCGCTGTAGAGCTGGAGCGCGGGATCGCGCAGGGCGTCGCCTGAGTACGCGCCCAGCCCGCGCCAGAACGGCTTGTTCCTGACGAGCCCGTCCACTTTTTCGGTGCGCGCGCGGAGCGTCTCGAGCGTGGTCACGCCGCTCATGAGATCGGACTGGGCGGTGATCGACTGGGCGGCGTCCGCGGCGGCGCGGCGCGTGTCGTGCACCAGCCCGCCGTTGATGATCGCGAGGGTGATGAACGTGATCGCGATCGCGAGCAACGCGACCCCCAGCATCGCGAACATGAATATCCGCGCGCGACGGCGCGCCGTCTGCTCGCGGGAGGAGACCGCGGCCAGGCTCGCGTCGCCGAACACCACGCGGCCGAGCAGATCCTGCACGAAGTACGCGCCCTCCGCGGGCAGCGGCGGCGCCGCGGTCTCGGCCCCCGCGACGCCCAGCGACTCGGCGGCCGGCTGGAGCACGCGATCGATGCTCGCGCCTTCCTGCACGGCGCTCGTGAAGTAGAACCCGCGGAACAGGGCCGTCTCCTGCGCGGGGTCGGGCTGGAACAGCAGCTTCACGAACTTGCGCATGGACGGACGGAGACGCTCCAGCTGGATCGGGAACGCGAACGCGCGCGCGCGCTGAACCGGGTCCGGCACCTCGGCCAGGCGGGCCATGCGGCGGTCGGAGAGCGCTCCGCGCAGGTGCTCGAACTCGGTCTCGAAGATCGCGGTGGGCTCTTCGTCGCGCGCGCGCTCCGGGGCGATGGTCGCGCCCCACGGCTGCACGCGCGTGTTCGCGTCGAAGTCGCCGAAGAACTCGGCGAAGCCCGCGAGGCGGTCGATCTTCGTGAACACGACGTACACCGGGAACACGACGCCCAGCCGCTCGATCAGCTCGTGGATGCGCTCGCGCACCGCGAGCGCGAGCTTGTCCACCTTGGCGACCTCGCTCTCCGCGAGCACGTCGCAGCCCACGGTCACGATGACGCCGTTGAGCGGCTTGTCCTTGCGCTGCTTGCGCAGCACGTCGAGGAACGCGAACCAGTCGTCGTTGTCCTCGAATTGCGCGGTGGCCCCGACCGCGCGGCCCGCGAGGTCGAGCACCACCGCCTCTTCGGTGAGCCACCATTCGAGGCTTCGCGTGCCGCCCACGCCGCGCACCGAGCGCGGGTTCTGGCTGTCGTCCTTGAGCGGGAAGTGGAGCCCCGACCGCTTGATCAGCGTGCTCTTCCCGGCGTCGCGCGGCCCCACGACCATGTACCACGGCAGCTCCGAGAGGGCGCCCTTGCCGCGGCGGCCCATCTTCGAGGTCTTGAGCGCTTCGAGCGCCGCGAGCAGCTCGGCCTTCATGGTCTGCATCTCGGCCTGCATCCCGGGCGAGCTGCGCTCGATGTCGCGGTCCGCCTGGTTCGAGATGGTCTTCTCGATTTCCTCGGCCCGGCGCGCGGACTGGAGCTGGCGCACCAGGATGATGACCAGCGCGATCAGGGCAATCGTGATGATGAGCAGCACCGCGAGCAGGATGGACCAGCCCAGCAGCTTGAACACGATGATGGTGGTGACGCTGAAGACTCCGGCGATGGCTCCGCCGATCAGCATGCGGGGCCGGAGCAGACTCTGGAGGGAAAACATGGGATCAGTGCGCGAGCAGCCCGTGGATGGCGCCCGCCGCGCGTCCGGCGGCGACGCTCGAAACCAGCAGCACCAGCAGCCAGACCAGGGTCACGGCGACGACGAACGCCGCGAGCGTGATCCAGACCGGGATGCCGGCCGCGACGCTGTCGTCGCCCTCGTCCTTGCGCATGGCGTGCGGCGCGAGCGCGCGCTTGGAGGTGCCGCGTACGGCGGCCACGTCGCGTTCGACCTCGCCCAGCAGCGATTGGAGGCGCTCGGGTCCGAGCAGGCGGAGCGCGCCGCCGAATCCGAACGCGAGGCAGCAGTAGTACACCTCGAGCGCCTCGACGCGGGTGTCGCGTTCGCGGCGCATCTTGTCGAGCCGGATGAAGAACTCCTCGCCCGCCACGTTCTGGCCGAACAGCTGGAGCTGGAGCGGCATCGAGACCCACGCCTCGCGCGCGGGGCCGGCCGCGTTCAGCACGGTCTCGTCGAGGAAGGCGACCATCGCGTACACCGAGGCCTCGGTGTCGGCGGCGCTGAAACCGCCATCGCGCGCCTCCTGCTCGAACTTGGCCTTGAGCTCGAGAGCGCGCGCGCGCAGCGCGTCGGCGTCGGGCAGCAGCGTGACGCGCTTCAGCGCGATGACGGTGCTGAACCACTCGGATGCGAGATCCACCAGGCGCGCGCGGGGCGGCGGGGTGCCGCCGCCCGAGCGCCCGCTTCCGCCCGCGACGATGGTCTCGAGAATGCCGCGGCGCTGCGCACGCGGCGCTGCCGCTCGACCCGGGCGCCGGTCCCGGGAGTTGTCCTTGCGCCCGGCCATCGGCTACTCGCGCAGCCCGAGCAGCTCGAGCGTGATGCCGGGAAACTCGGGCGGGGCGAAGATCGCGATGTTCTTCGCGCCCTTGATGGTTTGCCAGGCGTCGCTGTTCGAGTCGAGCTGGAAGTAGAGGAAGCTTCCCTTGACCGGCAGCGCGGCGGGCGGAACGCGAATGAATGTCACCGGCACGCCACGCAGGGCGTTCGCGATCAGGAAGTCGATCTTGTCGAGCGAGGCGATCTTGAGCTTCGCCGGGATCTCGGTGACCACCCGTTGCTCCTCGACCTCGGCGCGGACGCCCAGGAACAGGCTGGCGCCGGATTCGAGCAGTCGCACGTCCTGGATGCGGCCGACGTAAAGCGAGCCGTCCTTCTTCTCGAGGTCGATGCGCACCGCCTTGCTCTGCGCCTGCTTCTCGAGCAGGCCGGCCAGCGCGCCGTCGATCCCGGCGAAGGTCCCCGCCAGAGCGAGATGATCGTAGGTGGGCAGGTCCTTGGGATGGACCTCGGTCGAGATCGTGCACAGCGTGCCGCACAGCGTGGCGAGCGCGAGGTAGACCTGCTCGGGATGCGCGCGGCGATGGGCGATGAAATGCGCGAGCGTCGGAATCGCAGAGTTGACCGCGTGCAGCATGAGGAAGTTCATCGGATCGAGGCTCCCGAAGTCGGAGGCCCCGCCGCGCTGCCCGCGCATGTCGCCCAGCGTGTTGCTCTTGGTGATGAGCTTCTCGTGCAGGATCCGGATGCGCCGCACCAGCGCCTCGGATGCGCCGATCGAGAGGCAGGGCGGCACGAACGCATCGCGGAGCGCGTACGCGCCGTCGGAGGTGCGCACGACCTCGGCGATCGGGATCACGTCGTGATCGGCGAGCGCCTCGTCTGGAAACAGCAGCACCAGATTCCGCCGCGCGGCCTGGATCGCGCGTTCGTCGGAGCCGGTGTTGCTGTCTGCGAGCTCGATCATCTCGGGCGCGTAACGCGGCATCGGGGCGCCGGGCTCGCTGAGCGTCCCGAGCTGCGGACGGCCCGGCCGGCCCGCCGGCAACCCCAGGTAGACCTGGAGCGATTCCTGGCGCGCGCCGAAGTGGCCATCGATCGCCCGCGGCGCGGGCGCCGCGTCGTCGGTGGGAATGGCGAACGGCGTGCCGTCCGGAAACACGCCGCGCGCTTCGACGAGGGCGAGTCGCCCGTTGCGGAGCGCCTCACGGTCGATCTCGAGCAGCGTGAGCCCCCACTCGAACAGCTGCGAGGAGCGGAATCGCTCGGCTACCATGTGGTGGAGGTAGCGATCCCACTGTTGCAGGTGCTGGGGCGAGAGCATCATGCCCTCGCTCCACACCACGGGGAGATGCCGGCTCACCGGGTGAACCCTCCGCGGGTCAGCGCTTGGCCTCGCTCAGGCAGCTCGCGTCTACCTGCAGCGTGATGTTGGTGCCCGCCGAAACCGGTCGGATGACCCGCCAGCAGGTGCCGTCGGTCTTGCAGAAGTTTCCGACGATGACGATCGCTTTGGCCTTGGGATCTCGAGGGATCTTGAGCTCACGACGCGACGCCGCGTCGATCACGTCCTCGCTCTTCGCGAGCAGAGCGGGGCCCAGCACTTTCTCTTCCTTGTCCCACAGCTGCGCGAGCGAGAGGCTCGCGACCGCGGTCGCGTCGGAGAGCTGGAGCACGCGGAAGTAGAGCGAGTTGCCGGTGCCCTTGCCGCAGGAGTTGGCATCGGCGCTCGATGACAGCTTGAGGCCGATGGTCGGCTTGCCGCCGACCAGCGGGACCTTGGCGCAAGACGCGAGAACGAGAAGCACAGCGCACGCCGGTGCGAGGCGCGCGATCCGGGACAGCATGGTATCGAGGCGCATAGCCGGGCACACTAGGCGGCGGAGGCGGTTGCCGTCAAGAGGCGACGCGGCGCGCGGTTGGCGCGGGTCCCCCGCGCGTCCGCGCGCGCTCGAGACCTACAGCTTCTTCCACGTGAAATTGATCGTGGTCGTGTCATGGGCCGAGATCTTCTTCTGCACGACGTTCTCGACCGTCGTGTATCCCTCGCGCGCCAGGCGGACGTAGTAGGTGCCCGGCTTGAGCGGATAGACGTTGGGCGCCGGCGCGGGCAGCCGCGTGTCCCCGCCCAGGATCACGACGCCCGGTAAGCCGTCCGCCGTGGTGATCCGGAGATAGCCGATGTTCTCCTCGAACACCGCCCACAGGGCCTTCACCATTCCGGGCATGACGCGGACATCGTTCTGAAAGGCGCGGAAGTTCGCCCTGCGGATCTGGATCTTGTGCGTTCCGGGAGACACGGCGAGGAACGCGGTGTCCCGGTTGGTCACCCTCAGCACTCCGTCCACATAGAAGTCGCCCGACGGCACCGCCTTCAGCGAGAGGAACCCGCCCGCGGGGGCCGCCGTCGCGCTGGGAGCGAGCGCGATCTTGAGCGTGGAGTCCTGCCGCCCCGAAAACACGAAGGGCGCCTCGTGCGGCGCGAATCCCGCCATGGTGACGCGCAGCACGTGACGCCCCTCGCCAACGCCCGCGAAGCGCGCGGGTGAGGGCTGCATCGGGCGCTCGTCGAGACCCACCGACGCGCCGGCGGGCTCGGTCTCGACGACGATATAGTGCGGCTTCTGGGCCGCGCCGGCCGCCGTCTGGGTCTGATCGGTCTTGAGCCGGATCCGAAGCGACGTGTCGCGGCCCGCCGCGATCGCGACCCTGCGCTCGGCCGTCAGGAAACCCGGAAGCTCCACCTTCACCTTGTGCGGCCCCGCATCCGTTCCGACGAACATCGCGGGAGATGGCTGTGACGCGCCGCCATCGAGCGAGACGCTCGCGGCGGGCGGATCGGTGACGATCTTGAGCGTCGCGCCGGTGGGCTCGCCCGCCTGAGCCGATGCGATCGTGCTCTCGGGCGCCGCGGGCATCGGCGCGACGATCGGCGCCTGCGCCGATTCCGCTCCGGTTTGCGGGCCGCGCTTCTTTCCACCGGAGATCAGCATGACGATCGCGACGATGACGATGACCGCGATCAGGCCCGCCGCCACGAAGATCAGCGTGCGCGTGTTGGCCGGCGCGGCGGCTTTCGCGGGTCGCGGTGCGGGCCTGGGCGTGGGAGCCGGCGCGGGCTTCGGAGCTGGCGCGGGCCTCTGCGCGGGCGCGGGGCGCGGCGGCGGCGGAGCGACCGGCTTCACGGCATCGGGCGCGGGCGGGGCGGGCTTCACGGGGCGCTGCTGGTGCATCGCGGCCAGCCCGCCGGAGGCGGGCTTCTGCGCTTCGGGCTTCGGCGCCTCGGGCTTCGGCGCGACGGGCGGCGGGGCCGCGGGCGCGTGCGGCACTCCCCCGGGCGGCATCACCATCGTGCGATCGGAGCCGGAGTCCTCCATGGACGCGGGCGGCGGCGCGGCGGCGGAGATTTGCGCCTGCGCCTGCTTCAGGCGCCGCAGGCCGTCCTTCGCCACCTTGCTCCCGGGGTCGAGATGGAGCGCGCCCTCGTACTCGCGCAATGCGCGATCGATCGCCTGCGGCCCATCGAGCTCGAGCGCAGCGCCGCGCTCGAGGCAGGTCGCGAGGCGCTTGCGCCTGAGATCCTCGCTCACCCGATCCGGAGCCTGGGCGTAATCCGCGAGCAGCACCCGGTCCTGGAAGATCCCCATCTCGACCAGGATCCTATCGAGCGCCTGCCGCACCTCGGAGATGCTCTGGCATCGCTGGTGGGCGTCCTTCTCCAGCATGTGCTTGATGGTCGCGGTCATGCTCTCGGGCACGAGCGGGTTCAAATTGGTGAGCGGACGCGGCTCGCCGTGCAGGATCGCCGCGGTGATCGCGGACTGGGTCTCGCCCACGAACGGGCGCTCGCCGCCCAGCAGCTCGTAGAACACCACGCCCAGCGAGAAGATGTCGGAGGGCTGCTCGACGCGCTGCCCGTTCGATTGCTCGGGGGACATGTAGGGGACGGTGCCCAGCACCGCGCCCGCGACGGTCATGACCGTGTGGTCCTCGACGCGGCGCGCGAGGCCGAAGTCCATCAGCTTGATCGTGCCGTCTGGCGTGAACATGATGTTCGACGGCTTGATGTCGCGGTGAACGATCTCGCGGCCGTGCGCGTGCTCGAGGCCGCGCGAGAGGTCGCGCAACATCACGAGCGCGACCTCGATCGGCGGCGTGCCGTGCTTGTCATGCCACTCGCGCAGGTTCAGCCCCTCGATGTACTCCATCGCGATGTAGGGCTGGTCCTCGAACTTTCCGTAGTCGATGACCTGCACGATGTTCTCGTGCTTCATGCGGGCAGCGGCTCGCGCCTCGAGCTGGAAGCGGGCGACCAGGCTCTCGTCTTCAGCGAGATGGGGAAACAGGATCTTGATCGCGACCGGGCGGTCGAGGGCCTTCTGCACGGCGAGGTACACCCACGCCATGCCGCCCTTGCCGATCTGCTTGCGAAGCTCGTATGCGCCGAATTCGTTCTTCACGGACCGGAGAGGATCACTTTCGAATGTGGGGGGCCGGCGGCCACGGCGGCCGTCGTGACGGGCCGGCTTGGCCCGGGGTCCTGCCGCACAGGGCACAACAACATGAGGCTAACGCGGCCCGGCGCCGAGCGCAATTGAACCGGGGTCCGCCGCGATCGCGGCGAACCCCGGCGTCACTGCCCGCGCGGTGGAGTCCCGCGCCGATTATTCGACTCGCACCAGCCTGCGCACGCCAGCGGCCTCGCCAGCGTGATAGCGCGCGAAGTAGATCCCGTTCGCGACCGACCGGCCGTCCGCGTCGCGCCCGTCCCACACCAGCACGTGCTCGCCCGGGCCCGCGCCCGGCCGGCTCAGATCGCGCACCCGCCGGCCCATCACGTCGTAGATCTCGACCTTGAGGTCGCCGCCGCGCGCGAGCGCGAACGCCAGCCCGGTGGTCGCTCCGAACGGATTTGGATAGGCCATGCGGAACCCGTCGGCCTTGATCGTCGCCTGCGGTCCGCTCGCGCCGGAGGCCACGGCTTGGAGCCGCAACTGCCGCGGCGCCGCGGTCGCGGCCATCGTCACCGTCTCGCCCGGCACCACCGCGCGCGTCGTCCCGGTCCCGAGGTCCGTGAGCCAAAGCCTCGTGCCCGACGGCACGTCGAAGCCCGCGAAATCGAACGCCATCTCGCCCGGCGCCTCTCCCCCGCTCGCGAGGAAGTCCCAGCTCATGTCACTGGACTGAGCCTTGAACTCGTGGACGTAGTCGCCGTTCCAATAGCCCCAGTCGGTCCTGGGCATGTGCAGGCTCAGGTAGTTTCCAACCGGCGGCGCTGGCGCGCGCGATGCGTTGAGCGGGCTCTCGGGTCCCGCCGCCAAAGAGGTCGCGCCCACCATCATCGGCTCGCACTCGCGCTCGCCCTGATGGGCCGTGATCGCCACCGCCCAGTCCGCGCCTGCCGGCTTCGCGAGGGCGGGCTCCGGGATGCCGGTCGCGCTCGAGATGTACGGGATGATCAGCGTCACCGTTCCCGGAACCTTCTTGTGCACCCAGTATGCGGTTCGGCCGTTCAGCACCGTGACGTCCGCGTAAGCTGTCCCGGTCCACCCCTTCACGGTCTGGTCGGTGAGCGTGTTGAGGATGCTCGTCAGGAAGAACGTGTTGGGGATGGTCCCGTCGGTGACCTTCAGCGCATTCGCCGGCACCGGGAACAGGAACGGGTTGCCGATCTGGTTCCAGGCCGGACGTGCGACCGAGAGAGCCGGGAAGTTCGTGCCCAAGAGCGGAATCGAGAACTCCGTAGCCGGCGCGGGCAGCCCCGCGTCGTTCGCGGTGGTGGCGGCCTTGGTCGTGAGCCAGTAGCCCTGTCCCGGGGCGATGGTCGTGAGATTAAGCGATCCCCCCGAGCGGCCGGTCCCGGCGCCCGGCTCCATGTATGCGGAGTCCGCCGGCGAGAAATGCCCGAGACGCCAGAGCGTGTTGTCGTACGCCCCGAACTCGGAGAGCACGGCGCCCACGGCGTTGTTGCTCGCGTTCACCCCGAACGCGATCGACGCGAAGTTGGGGCTCGCGAGCGTGGGGACGGTCACGGTCGCCACCGGCGAGAACGCGCCGCCGACGAAGCCACCGATCGCGTCGAAATTCGCGCTCGAAGCGCGTGCGCGACCGCGAGCGCCTCCGACATCGTTGTTGAGCTTAAAGTTCGTCGAACTGATGCTGGTGCCCGCGCCGAAAACCCCCGGCGCGAGCTTGAAGTTGGTGCTGCTCTGCGCGAACGCGCTGGACACGGCCGCCGCGATCAGCAGCGGCACGCTCCAACTGGCGCTTCGCGCGATTCGCATCATCCGCATGGGTTCCTCCCGTTGGTCGAGTGCCGGACCCGCCGGCGCCGGAATGCGCGGTGCCGCTGATACCAGCGCTCGCTACTGAATGGTGTTGCCCACGCGATGGGCGGTGGAAGGACCCGGCTGCGGCTCGGTGACGAGGCTCGTCGGGCCGATCGCGTCCGGGAAGTACATGACGGTGAGCTTCCGGATGAAGAGGCTCCACGACCCGGACTGCTGATTGCCGATGAGAAAGAACGACTTGGCGCCCGCCGCCACCGAGAACACCCGCGTCGTAAACGCGTTGCCCTCGTAGAATTTCGTGACGCCGGCGTTGGTGTTGTGGACGCATTGGAAAGCCTCGATCCCCTGCGAAGCTCCCGAGACGTCGCTGATCTCGAGCCCGTAGCAGTTGGTCCCTCCGGGGGGGACGGAGACGCTGGATTCGATGGTACCGATCACCACGGCGAAGCCCGCAGCGGGAAACGTCACCGCGACCGAGGTGAGATTCGAGAGCCCGACGACGCCGCCAATGAATCCCACGGACGCGTTCGCCATCGCCGGCACGAGACCGGGCGCGAGTTTCGGCTTCGTCACCGAGGCATCAGGGATCTTTATCGTCGTCACCGAGCCGTCGGCGAGCTTCGCCGTGGTCGCCGAGGCATCGGCAAGCTTTAGCGTCGTCACCGAGCCATCGGGGATCGCGTCCGCAGTCCCTGCCCGCTGAGCGTATGCCACCGAGCCCAGGGGCTGGCGCGGCACCATCGCGGGATCCGCGCCCACCTTGATCTCGAGGAAAAGGGGGCCGCCGGTGAAGACGCTGGCCGGCGGACTGATATCCACGCTGAACAGACCGTTCGCGACCGCCACCGTCGCCTGGGTTTCGGTGTGCACGGCGACGCCGCCCGTGAGTGTCGTGAACAGCGAGAACACGATGCTCTGGTTGCCGCTGATCGGCGTGCCGGCCGCGTCGGTGAGACGGCCCTGGTAGGGAATCACAGAGGGCACCGCGGCCATCGCGGCGGAGCACAGCCCCAGCGTGAGTGCCGCGGTGGTGAACCACACAGAAACCTTGCGCATCATCGGAGCCTCCATTGATCTAGTCCGAGTCGTCGTTCGAAGAAGTCCTGCGAGTTCGATCCGCGCGCGGCGTTACGGCACCGGCGGCGGCGGGAATCCTGCGAGCGCGGGCGGCGGCGGCGGCGGCGTGCTGCCTCCACCTCCACCGCCTCCGGCCGCGGCCGCGATCGCGCCAACCACCACGACTCCGCCGATCACGTACCACAGCGTCTTGCTCGATTTCTTGCCGCTCTCCATCGGGATCACCGCGACCGGTTTGCTCGGCGCGGGCTTGCTCGGCGCCGGCTTGGCGACGACGGGCGGCGGCGCGGCCGGCGTCGTGGTCGGGGTCGTGGGAGCCGGGGTCGGCGTGACGGGAGTCGGCGTCGCCCCCGGAGCCGAGGGCGTCATCGCCTGCTCCGCCTGATACTCCTTCAGCGCCTGATCGAACACCGCGGTCTCGTCGGGAGGCACGCGGATCGGGTCCGGCCGCCAGTCGGGCGTGGTGTGCAGGATCGCCTTGAACATCTCCTTCGCCTGCACCGGATAGCCCTTCTTCACGTACGAGCGTGCCAGCAACTCGCGCGCCTTCTGCAGATCTTCACCGCTCAGGAGTCCCCGGTCGACGAGGTCCTTCAGCAGCGAGATCGCCTCGTCGAAGCGCGACTGCTCGTAATACTCCTGCCCGCGCTGCACCGAGGGCTTCTCGCCCTGAGCGAACGAGATCGCGGGAGTGAGCGTCACGGCGAGTTGGGAGAACAGCGTGACCGCAGTGACGACCGTCCGCCACCGGGCGGGACGTTGCTTCATCGAGCACCTCCTGCCAGAGACCTGGATTCGGGCTTGAATCGGAGCGATGCACGGCGCGATGCGCCTGGCCCAAAAAGCGTCGAGAGAATCGTTCCTTTGAGAGCGGAAGTCCAGAACGGAATGCATCCAGCCCCGGGCGGCCGTGAATCGCTCCCATGCCGATGGCGAGGGCGTTCCGGGGCGCGCGCCGCGTCGCGCGTCGAGCCGGGCCCCGCACGAGACGCGCGGGTCAGTGCGAGGTCGGGTTCAGCTTGAACGTCGCGACCGCGGTCTCGCCGCCCACCACGGTGATGGTCTGCGCTCCACCGTCGACGATGAAGCCGTCGCGCAGGAGCGTGACGACGTATTTCCCCGGCTTGAGATCTGGGAACTCGAACGGCGTGGTCTTGCCGGTGTTGGCGCCGTTGATCACGATGTAGGCCCAGGTCCCGGGCGACGGCACCTTGAGCCGGCCGGTGGTGCTGGTGAGGAAGTTGTGCTCGAGCGTCACCGTGCCGTTGGGCTCGACCCGGATGTTGTTCCACACCTTCGGATCGAAGTTGGGGTTCACGGCCCGCACGTTGTGCACCCCGGGCTTGAGCTGCACGCGAGCGGTCATCGAGTTCGGCGTGCCCTCGAGCTTCTCGTCGATGTAGAACGACGCCCAGGGCGTGGCCTTGATGAGTAGCGTTCCCATCGCCGCCTGCGAGGGCTCGAGCTTGAAGCTCATGGCTGCGGGCTGATCGGATTTCACCTCGACCTGTCGCTCCTGCGCCACGTATCCCGATTTCTCGACGCGAACGGTGTGCGAGCCGGTCGCGATGTCGTCGAGCGTCGCGTTCGAGCGCTTGGTCTGGGCGGTCCCGTCGAGGTAGACCTTCGCGCCGACCGGATCGGTGGTGATCGCGATCGCGCCGAGCGCGGCGGAAGCGGCGGGCGTGCTGGGTGGCGTCTCGGGAGCGCTCACGGGCGGCGGCTGCACGGGCGGCGGCGCCTCCACAACGGGCGTCTGCGTCTCCGGCGTGCTCGCTCCCGTCTCGTTCTTCTTGCCGCCGAACACGAGCACGCCGATTACCACCAGCACCACGGCGACCAGCGCGCCGCCCGCGACGAACAGCATGGTGCGCGTGCGCGCCGAGGCGTCGGCGCTCGGCCTCGGCGGCGGGGCCGGTCTCGCCGGCGCGGGCCTCGCCGGGGCCGCGGGTCGCGCCGGCGCGGCCGGTTTCGCCGCGGGCGCCGCGGCGGAGGCGGCAGGCTTCGGCGGAGCCGGCGCCGCGGGCTTCACGGGCGCGGCGGCGAGCGCGGCCAGCGCCTCGGGCGTGAGCACGGCGGTCGCGTCGGGATCGGAAGCCGCCTCCTGCACCGACTCCTGCTGCGCGCGATGCTTCTCCCGTTCGCGCTCCAGCTTCTTCACGTGATCCTGAGCCGCCGCGTTGTCGGGGTCGAGGTAGAGCACGCGACGGAACTCGAGCAGCGCGTCGTCGATCTTGCCGAGCCCCATGTTCTCGAAGTACACGCCCTGATCGAGATGGCGGGCGAGCCGCTTCTTCTTGAGCTTCTCTCCCATCGCCACCGGGTCCGCAGCGTACTCGCGCAGCAGGTCGCGGCTGCGATGCAGGCCCATCTGGTCGAGCACCGCGTCGAGCTCGGCTCGCACCTGGCCGATCCGCGCGTAGCGTTTCGAGACGTCCTTCTGGAGCATCTTGTGGATGATCGCGACGATCTCGTCCGGCACGAGCGGATTGAAGCTCCCGAGCGAGGGCGGCTCCACGGTGAGCACCGCGCGCAGCACGGTCGAGTACGAGTCGCCCAGGAACGGGCGCTGTCCGCCCAGCAGCTCGTAACCCGTGACGCCCGCCGAGAAGATGTCGCTGCGCTCGTCCACCACCTCGCCGGTCGCCTGCTCCGGCGACATGTAGGCCGGCGTTCCGAGCACGCTCCCGACCACCGTGACCGCCGTGGAATCCTCGCCGCGCCGCGCGAGGCCGAAGTCCATGATCTTGAGGATGCCCTCCGGCGTCAGCATGACGTTGGCCGGCTTGATGTCGCGGTGCACGATGCGATTCTGGTGGGCGTGCTCGAGGCCGCCGCACAGGTCGCGCAGCAGCAGCAGGCCGACCTCCACCGGCGGCGTGCCGAACTTCTCGATCCACTTCTTGAGATCGAGCCCCTCGACGAACTCCATCGCGATGTAGACCACGTCGTCGTAGCGCCCGGTGTCGATGACCTGCACGATGTTCTCGTGGCGCAGCATCGCGGCGGCGCGCGCCTCGCGCTCGAAGCGCGTGACGAGCTTCTCGTCCTCGGCGAGGTGCGGGTAGAGCACCTTGAGCACGACCTTGCGATCGAGCGATTTCTGGACCCCGAGATAGACCGAGGCCATGCCGCCGCTCCCGATCTTTTCGTGGATCTCGAAGGCCCCGAAATCCTTCTTCATCGCCATGCGACGCGTGCCTCCCGAGCGGGGGACGATCGCGTCGTGCCCAGCCCCTTGGTCTCCTGCCCCATGCGGCGAACGATGAGCGCCATTGCGGCCACCGCGATCAGCAAAACGGCGAGCGCGACGATCAGCCACATCAGCATCTTCGAGCTCGACCGCCGGCTCTCGGCACGCAACGCGTACGGCCGCGGCGGGTCTTCGCGCGTCCCGTCGCGCGCGACCGGCGGATCGTCGTCGTCGTCGTCATCGTCGTCGTCCTCGCGCGCGCGGCGGGACCCACTGCCCGCCGCCCGCATGTCGCCGTCCTCGTGGAGGCGCGCCATGATCACGGTGATGTTGTCGGGTCCCCCGCGCTGGTTCGCGAGCGCAATCGCATCGCGGCAGCCCTGGTCGAGATCGTTCGAACTCGCTGCGGTCTTGAGCTCTTCGTCGACGACCTGGCCGTGCAGCCCGTCTGTGCACATCAGAAGCGTGTCGCCGGGGACCAGCAGCCCGGGCTCGTGGTCGGCGTCGATCTCGACCTGGGCGCTCACCCCCACGCTGCGCGTCACCATGTTGCGCCGCGGGTCGACCCGCGCCTGGTCGGGCGTGAGCTGCCCGTCGCGCACCAGCTGCGCGACCAGCGAATGGTCCCGCGTGAGCTGGCGGATGCGGCCGTTGTGCACCAGGTAGGCGCGGCTGTCGCCCACGTGCGCGATGAACGCGTCGCGCTCGCGCACCACGATCGCCGTGCAGGTGGTGCCCATGCCGGACAGGTCGGGATTGGTCGAGCTCTCGTGGTGCACGAGCTGGTTCGCGGTCTCGACCGCGCGGTAGAGGTCTTCGAGCGGGTCTTCGCCGGCGGCCTCGCGATAGCAGCGCAGCACGGTCTGGACCGCGAGCTTGCTCGCGACCTCGCCCGCCTTCGAGCCGCCCATGCCGTCGCAGATCACGAGCAGCACGCCACGCCGCGCGCGCTCCTCGCCCTCGCCGGGAATCCAGGAGCCGTGGCTGTCCTCGTTCTGCGTGCGCTTGAGCCCCAGATCCGTCGCCGCCCTGACTACGACCGTCATGCTCGCTCCCTCGCCCTCACCGGCGTCGCTCGTAGGTCAGATCGACCGCACCACCCACGCTGATGCGGTCGCCGTGCTCCAGCCGGCGCCGCGTGACCCGCTCTCCGTTCACGAACGTCCCATTCTCCGAATTGAGGTCGACCAAATCAATGCCTGATCCGCGGCGTTCGAACACGGCATGATTGCGGGAGACCCTGGCTTCGGCAAACATCAGGTCGTTCCCGATCGCCGCGCCGACCGTCACCGGCAGGGCGAACAACTCGAAGCTGCAACCGCGTTCTTCCCCGGCTTCGATCACCAGCCGGCACAGCCTGCGCCGCGTGAGCGTGAGCATGGCGCCCACCCCCACCACCACCAGCACCACCAGCACCACCCACGGCAGCGGGCCCTGCCACCAGGCCGCGCCCAGCACGTCGGCGGTGTCGTAGTCCCGCGAGACCCACCGCTTCGCGCCATTGCGCTCGACCGTGACCTGCAGCGCGTGATGGTCTTCGCGGGCGTCCCAGCGCGGGTCGCGGAATGCGACATGGTACGCGCCGCGGAGCCTTTGCACCATGCGGCGGGCGGCATCGGTGATCCGGGCGGGCGAATCCACGCGCACGAATCCCCCGCCGGACCTCGCGGCAAGCCGCGACAGCCGCTCGCTCTCCGCGCTTCCCGAGCCCTCGTCGAGCAGCACGATCACGATCGGCACGTCGCTGGAACGGGCGGACGACACCGCGAGCACGTCTGGCACTCCGCGGTGGCTTCCACTCTCGCCGCCGCGCGTGACCAGCAGCACCGCGCCGCCGTGCGATCCGCCTTCGCGTGAAGCCGCGCGCACGGCGTCGAACAGCGCGTCGTAGAGCCGCGCGCCCGGCTCCGGGGCCGCGAGCTCGCCGAGCCGATCGCCCATCTCCGCGGCGCGCGACACCGGGAACTCGAGCGTGCGCGAGCGCGCGGCGTTGCTCACGACGCGCAGCCCGTCGTGCGGGCCGGCGCCGCGGGCCAGCTCGCCGATCAACTCGCGCGCAGCGTCGAGCGCCGGCTCCCGCAGCAGGTCGGCGTCGATCAGCACCGTGAGCTCCAGGGCGGGCACGCGCAGATCGAATGGCGCGACCTCGAGCCCCGTGATGAGGCGATGGTCGAGGGTCACCGAGAACGCGCGCGAGTCCACCCCCGCGATCGGACGGCCGCTCGCGTCGAGCACCGAGACCCATGCCTCGTGCTCGCCGCCGCCCCGGACGCGCAGGCGATCGAGCGTGACGCTGGCGATCGAGCCCTCCTGCGCCCGCGCCGGCGCGATCGCCGCCGCGAGCAGCGGCAGCGCGATCAGGATCGCGTTCCAGCGGGCCCTCACGGGCGGTGCATCCCGAAGCGCTCCGGATCCTCGGCGATGATCCGCACCGCGAAGATCTTGGGCACGTATTCGCTGGTTTCCTTCGGGAGCAGGCCGTTCTCGACCAGGTACCAGTATTTCTTCGACGACTCCATCATCGGGTCCGGGATCTTCTCCATCGCGCGCCACACCGCGCCCGGGCCGCGATTGTAGGAGGCCAGCGCGCACATGAACTGCTCGCGCCCGAAACGGCGCAGCAGGCTCCCGATGTAGCGGGTCGCGGCCTGGGTGGAGCGCACCGGATCGGTCCGCTCGTCCACGCCGCCCTGATCGATGCGCAGCCCGTAGTCGCGCCCGGTCGGAACCATGAACTGCCACAGCCCCACCGCCCCCACCGGGCTCCTCGCCTGGGGATCGAGCTGGCTCTCCACCCATGCCACGTAGCAGAACACCTCGGGCAGATGCGCGTCGGCCAGCAGCATCTTGAGCGTGGGATGGATGCGGGGCGACCGGTTGAGCCAGCTCTGGATCTGTCCCGGGTAACGCGTGAACTGGTCGACGAACGACCACACCTCGTCGATGAATCCCTGCGGAACGCCCTCGTCGAGACCCAGCTCGATCGCGATGCTCTTGGTCTGGCGCTCGACGTAATCGTGGTTCGAGAGCCCCTCGAGGCGCGTGCGGGCCGCGGTGACCGTGGTGGGATCCAGCGCCTTCGCGAAATCGAAACCGCGTTCGTCGGCCGGAAGCTCGCGCGCGATGTTGCGGAACACCTCCTCGGGCTTCGACATCGATGTGCCGGCCGGCGCGAGTCCGGTGAGGAGCAGCAGGTCGGCCGCGTAGAGCAGGTAGCCGCGCGCGTAGTCGGGCTCGTCGCGCTGGAACGCCGCGATGCCCTTCTCGACGCTGGAGAGCGCCTGGCGGTGGAGACGATCCTTCTCGGCCGCGATCGCCGAGTGCTCGCTCAGCGTGTCGTTGATCGCCATCGCGCCCCACACCACCGCGACCAGCGCCGCGATCGCCCCCAGCGAGAACCACACGCGGCCCCACGCGAGCCGCTCCTCGCGCTCGACTTCGAACGCGACGTTGCCGAACTGGACCAGGTCCCCGGCCTCGAGCGCGGCGCGCAGCACCGGCTCGCCGTTCACGTTCACGCCGTTGCGGCTCTTGAGATCCGAGACCGTGAGCGTGCCGCCGTCCCGATCGAGCCGCGCGTGGAGCCGCGACAGGCTGTCGTCCTCGATCTGGAGCCCCGCCGAGCTGTCGCGGCCGACGGTCGTCACCCGCGAGCGCAGCACATGGACCGCGCCGCGCCCCCCCAGCTCCTCGGCGCGCAGCGCGAACACCACCTCGCGCAGAAACGGAAACGGCCCGCCGCCTCCGCCCCGCGCCCGACGCGACCCGCGGCCCGCGCCGCCGCGGCCGGCGCGGCCGGCGCTCCGGCCCCCGCCGCGCGGCGCCTTCGCCTCTTCATCCTCGTCGTCTTCGTCGGCTTCCCGCGCGCGCAGCTCGAGCTCGACGCTCGAGCCGAGCCGGATGCGGTCGCGCGGGCCGATGCGCTTGCGTTCGATCCGTTCGTCGTTCACGAACACGCCGTTGCGGCTTCCCGCGTCCTCGATCTCGAACCCCTGCGCGTCGCGCGTGATCACCGCGTGATTTCGCGAGATCTCGTGCTCGTCCACCACGACCTCGCAGTCCGGGGCACGCCCGATCTTGAGCTCGTAGCCGTCGAACGGCACCTCGATGGGCGACTGTCCGGGAACGCGCACGATGAGCGATGGCATCGCGATCAGCGGCCCAGCACGATGCGGAACAGCGACTCGCCCATTCGCACCTCGTCTCCATCTTTCAACACGGTGCGGCTCGCGCGCTCCCCGTTCACGAACGTGCCGTTCGTGGATCCGGGATCGCTCAACACCAGCTGCGCGGTGCCCATGGTGAGCACGGCGTGCACCTTCGACATGAAGCGGTCTCCGGTGATCGTGAGGCTCACGCCGTCCGGCGCCTGCGGCGGCGCCTTCCCGATGCGGTAGACGCCGGGCTCGAGCGGGAACGACTGCCCGGCGAGCGGACCGCCGATCACTTCGAGCTTGCCGAGCGGAGGCGGCGGCGGCGGCGGGGGCGGCGGAGCCGCGGCGGCCGGGGCGGACTTCGCCCCCGCCGGCGCGGGCGGGCGCGAAACGCTCGGGGTGAAGATCCGGGTCTCGTCGGCGGCGGGGGTGGACGGAGCGGCGATGATGGTCTGCTCTGTGATGTCGCGCCCGGTCTGCGCCTTGGTGCTGCGGCCGGTGCAGCGCGGACATCGTCGCCACGCGAGCTCCATCACGTGTCCCTTGGCGCAGCGTTTGACGATCTTCGGGCCGAACATGTGTGCGGTCGCCCCTAGCGGGCCGCGGCCTTCGCCTCCTGGCGCATGAGGTGGATCGCGATGCCTTCCGCGTCCTCGGCGGCTTCACCGATCGCCTCCGTCATCGTCGGGTGCGCGTGGATCGCCTGGGCCAGATCGCGGACGTCGAGATCGGCGGCGATCGCGAGCGAGCATTCGTGAATGAGCTCGCTCGCCTTCGCGCCGATGATGTGGGCGCCGAGCACCTGCCCGCTCCTGGCGTCTGCGATCAGCTTGACGAAGCCCGCGGTCTCGCCGTCCGCGATGTTGCGGCCATGCGCGCGGAACGGGAAACGCCCGATCCGGAGGGCGCGTCCCCCGGCCTTCGCCTCGTTCTCGGTGAGGCCGACGCTGGCGATCTCGGGGGTCGTGAAGGTGGCGGCCGGCACCGCGCGCCAGTTGGTTTGCGCGGCGTGCCCCGCGATGACCTCCGCGGCCGCCTTGCCCTGCGCCGACGCGAAGTGCGCGAGCTGCTTGATGTCGGTGACGTCGCCGATCGCGTACACGCCCTTGACCGTCGTCTCGAGCCGGTCGTTCACCACGATCCTGCCCCGGTCGCCGAGCTTGACGCCCAGCGCCTCGAGCCCCAGCTCCCTCGCGAAGGGCCGGCGCCCGGTCGCGACCAGCACGCAATCCACCTCGATGGTCTTCCCTCCCGTCATCGTCAGCGCGATCGATCCGTCGGTGAGGTCCTTCATGCCGTCCACCCGGGTGTCGAGATGGATCGCGATCTTGCGCTTCTTCATCTCGCGCGCGAGCGTCTCGGCGATCTCGTCGTCCTCGGCCGGCACCAGGCGCGGCAGCATCTCGATCAGCGTGACCTGGCTGCCCACCGCCGAGAAGAAGCACGCGAACTCGCACCCCACCACGCCTCCGCCCAGCACGGCCACGCGCTTCGGCTGGCGCTCGAGGTCGAGCGCTTCCTTGCTGGTGATGACGCGCTGGCCATCGAGCGAGAATCCGGGCGGCAGCGAAGCGTACGCTCCGGTCGCGAGCATCACGTTCGCGGCCGACAGCTCGGAGGCGGCGCCCCCCGCGGGCCTGATCGCCACGCGGTTCGCGGAGACCAGCGTGGCGGCGCCCTTCACGATCTCAACGCCGCGGCCGCGCAGCAGCGTGCCCACTCCGCCCGTGAGCTGCTTGACCACCTTGTTCTTGCGCTCCACCAGCACGCGCCAGTCGAGCTTCGGCTCCGACACCTCGATACCGAACTCCTTCGCGCGGCGAATCTGCTCGAGGAGGTGCGCTGTCATGATCCACGACTTGGTCGGGATGCAGCCCCAATTGAGGCAGGTGCCGCCCAGCTCGTCTTTTTCGACGATCGCGGTCTTGAGGCCCAGCTGGGCGGCGCGGATCGCGGCGACGTAACCGCCGGGGCCGGCGCCAACGATCACGAGGTCGAAATGCTTGGGATCGGACATGGAATGGCTCGTTGGGAAGGAACGAAGCGTCGGCGCAATACGGCCGGGGGCTCGGATCAGGGTCTCGAACCCTTCAGAATCTAGGAAGGCAGCGAGGGACTGTCAACCGGCGACCGTGCGCGGCGTTCGAGGCGCGGGCCGCGGTCGATGGCGGGAGGCCCGCCGCCCCGGCCCGCCGTTGCGCACGCTCGCGGAATCGCTATGGTCCGCGCATGGATCGCCTCGCGATGTTCGCGAAATGGCCGGCGCCGGGCCGGGTGAAGACTCGGCTCTCCCCCGCACTCCCGCCCGCCCTCGCGTGCGATCTCTATCGCGCGCTGCTCCACGACACGCTGTCGGCCGCCGCCGGCGCGGATGCCGGAGAACGCTTCGTCTACTGGGCGGGCGCGCCAGCCGATCGCGACGCCGTCGCGCTGCCCGCCGGATTCGCCGCGCGCGAGCAGCGGGGCGCGGATCTGGGCTCGAGGCTCGGGAGCGCATTCGACGAGCTGCTGGCCGGTCCCGGCGATCGCGCGGCGATCGTCGGCGCGGATTGTCCGGCGCTCGGCGCGCCCGAGCTGCGCGCAGCGTTCGCGGCGCTGGCCGCGCACGACCTGGTGCTGGGGCCGACCCGCGACGGCGGCTACTACCTCGTCGGGCTCGCGCGGCGTGCGCCCGCGATCTTCGAAGGCATCGAGTGGAGCACGGCGCGCGTGCTCGGGCAGACGCTGGAGCGCGCGCGAGCGTCCGCGCTGCGCGTGCACCTGCTCCCGCAGCTCGACGATCTCGATACGCCGGAGGATCTGGTGCGATGGCTGGCGGAGTCGGTCACGCGCGCCGCGCCAGCGCCGAGCCGCACGCGACGACTATTGCGCTCGCTCGGGCTGCTGCCGGATCGGGCGGGCGTTCAAACGGGTGCAGAGTAGTTTGCCGATGCCACCGCGAGTCCATTGCCTGGATGGAGGGCGGCCGTAGGATGAGGAGCAGCCATTCGACACCATGCAAGAAGAGCCGTCGCTACACAGTCCTCACAGTCCTCGGCAGATGTTCTGCTCTGTCTATCGTCTTCATATGTTGTCTGGGATCGATATCGCAGGCCACGACCTACCCACCACCGGTTCGCGATTTCTCCCCACGCGAGAGGCTCGAGATTGCGATCAGCTCGTCGGATGCAATCGTCCTCTGCACGATTGAAGGCTTTCAAGACACCGTGGAGTTGGAAGATCCGACAAGCGGTGACGGTCGTGTCGAGGTCAGTTCAGTTCGTATTCGTCCCATCCGCTGGCTGAGGGGCGCTGCGCGGAGTATCGGCACAACCCTGAGCGTGAGACTGGGTGGTCCCAGGTCCCGCCTCCAGGAAATGCTCGGCAAGGCAGATGGCGAGAGGGCGACACGAAGAGTTGTGCTGTTCCTTTTCGAAGGGCGCGCGTCGCTCTATCTCAACACAGGCCCCGATCGTCCCTGGGGCGGAGCGCTCGTCCTGGAACCGTCGACTGAGGCAGCAACCATCGCGGATGTCGAGCGTGCCCTGCAACGACAGTCTCTGGATTCGCTCGTCGCGGCAGCCAGCCTCGGGATCGTCGGCCGGGCGGTATCACGGCCTCTCCCGCATCCCCCCGTTCGGGTGAACGCTCCCTGCGTGACGGTGGCGATCGATACGGTCCTCTTCGGTACTCCTGCGGGGCCGATGATCCCGGTGTACTGCCTTTCCGACTACGTTCCGAGCGAGCCGGCCGTCCTCTTGCTCCGCCGCGATCCTGACGGGCTTTTCCATCCTGTCGGGTTCTCCGCTGGGATCATGCGCCTGAGCGGCGCGCGCTTTGATGGGCGGCGCGCCAAGGGTGTCGAACTCATGAAAGCGGTGCGGGGTGCTGTGACCCGGCGAGAAAGAAAGCGATGAGCCCGCGAAGCGCAATCATAGGTTTGACTGGCTGCGCGCATTCGGGCTGCTGCCCGGCGCGGCGGGCGCCTAGCCTCCGCCGCCGAGCGGCGGCGCGCTCTTCCCCTGCCGCTTCATGATCCGCTCCATCGCGTCCATCAGCGGCTTGCGCATGTCTTCGGGCGGATCGCTCTGCAGCGCGCGATGGAAGTACTTGAGCGCCTCGTCCCAGTCCGAGCGCTGCTCGTGCACGATGCCGAGGTTGAAGAGCGCGACCGGCTGGTGCGGGTCGCGGGTCAGCGCGAGCATGAACAGCCGCTCGGCCTGCTCGGCGTCGCTCAGGTTGAAGTAGCACACGCCGAGATCGACGATCGCGGTGGCGCGGGTCGAGTCGTGATGGACCGCCGAGCGGTATTGCACGATGGCATCCGGCCAGTTGGCGGTGTTGTAGAGGATGTCGGCGAGCCGGATGCGCGTCTCCACGTCGGTGGAGTCCTTCTCGAGCACGGCGCGCAGCGAATCGGCCTCCCGCTGATCCAGGACGCTCGCGCCCTCGACCGGCTGCTGCGCGCGCTCGACGTTCGCCTGGATCGCGACGAAGATCACCGTGAGCGCGGCCAGCGCGCCGAACGCGAGCCACAGCGTGAGCGCCTGATTCGACTGGGGCCGCGGGCGCCGCGGGCGGATCGGGCGCGTCGGCCGCGGAATCGCGGGCGCCCTGGGCCCGGCGGCCGAAGCCCCCGGCGGAGCCGCCGGCTTGCCGTGCGCCTCGGGCGCCAGCGGGAAATTGCACTGCGCGCAGCCCGTGGCGCCTGGCGCGTTGTCGTGGCCGCAATCGGGACAGCGAATGGTGTCTGACATGTTCTCCTTCGAGTGGCGCCTGAGAGCCTCGGCACTCTAGCCCGCGCGCGCGCGGCCGGGCAAACCGTCGGCCGCACGGCGCGGGCTGTTGAACGCGCATCGCGCGGATGCTAGCGTTCGTCCCCTCCATGCGACCCCATCGCCTCGCCATCGCCCTCGGGCTCGCGTCGTTGCTGTCGGGCGCCGCGCACGCCGAGGAGACGAAGCTCGTGCTCCTCCACACCACCGATCTCCACGGCGCGCTCACCGCTTACGACTACCTCGCCGCGCGCCCGGCGAACCGCGGATTGACGAAGATCGCGTCGCTCGTGCGAAGCGTGCGGGCCGAAGGCAGGCCCACGCTGCTGCTCGACGGCGGCGATTGCATGCAGGGCGGCATCGAGGCGCTGCGCCCGCGCGGCGAAGGCGCGCCGCCCGACCCGATGATCGCGGCGATGAACCTCATGGGGTACGACGCGATGGCGGTCGGCAACCACGAGTTCGATCTCGGGCTCGACGGCATGGCGCGCGCGCGGGCGGAGGCGCGGTTTCCGTGGCTCGCGGTCAACGTCGAGCGCGAGGGCGGCCCGGCGTTCGGGACGTCGCTGATCAAGACCATCGGCGGCGTGAAGGTCGGGATCGTCGGCATCACCACCCCCGCGGTCGTTTCGTTCGAGGATTCGGCGAATGTCGCGGGGCTCGATTTCCGCTCGCCGGTCGAAACCGCGAGCCACGAGGCGCGGCTGCTGCGCGAGCGCGAGCACTGCGACGTGGTCGTGCTGCTCGCGCACACCGGTCTCGAGCGCGACGCCTCGGGGATCGAGCGCAAGGGCGACACCCCCGGCGAGAACTGGGGCGTGCGGCTCGCGACCGAGGTGCCGGGCGTCGACGTGGTCATCCTCGGGCACACCCATGCCGTGGTGCCGTCCCAGCGTTTCGGCGCCGTGACCGCGACGCAGGCGGGCAAGTGGGGCGAGGGTCTGGGACGGGTGGATCTCACGCTCACGCGCGAGAAAGCGGCCAGTCGCTGGACGCTGACCGGCACCACGTGCCAGGTCATCGCGGTCGCGGACTCGACCCCGGTCGATCCCGCCATCGAGGCGCTGGCCGCGCCCTACCACGCGGCCGCCGAATCGCTGCTCTCGAGGGTGGTCGCGACCGCCGCGCGCGAGATCGGCGCGCCGCGCGGGCGTTTCGACGACGGACCGCTCTGGGAGCTCATCCAGCGCGTGCAGCTCGATGCGAGCGGCGCCGACATCTCGCTGGCCGCGCTCCCCGATCCAGCCGCGAAGATCGCGCGCGGCCCGGTTACCGTGCGCGACCTGCTGCGCGCCTACCCCTACGAGAACACGCTCGACGTGGTCGAGCTCACCTTAGGACAGCTGCGCGACGTGCTCGAGCAATCGGCGCTCTACCTGGCGCCGTACACGTTCGAACGCGACCGGCCGCTGGCCGTCCCCGGAATGCCGGGATACAACTTCGACGCGGCGGAGGGCGTGAGCTACGAGCTCGATCCCTCGCGTCCCCCCGGCCAGCGCGTGCTGAACCTCGTGTATCACGGCGCGCCGATCCCGGCCGCGCAGACGGTCCGGGTGGCCGTGAACAGCTACCGCGCGAACGGTGGCGGAGGCTTCGAGGGACTGGGCGACACCCCCAAGGTGTGGCGCTCCTCTGCGTCGATTCCCGAGCTGCTGGTCGCGTATGCGACGAGGATGAAGACTCTCGACGGGGCGTGGACTCACAACTGGGGGATGCTGCCCGACTACGCTTCGACGCCGGAGCGGCCGCTGATCGACCTCATGGTGCGGCAGGGCCTGGCCCCGAAGGGGGAAGTCTACCGTCTCGGCGCTGACGAGCCGGCGCGGCGCGGCGATCTCGGCTACTGGCTGGCGCGCGCCTACGGCTGGCGCGAGAAGCGCCTCTCGAACGCGTTCGCCGACGTGCCGGATTCGCTCGAGCCGTGGCTCGATGGCCTGCTGCGGCGCCGCGTGCTCGGAGATGCCGGGTCGCTCGAGCGCATGCGGCCATTCGCGATCATGCCGCTCTCGCTCGCGCTCGAATGGTGCGAACGCGCCGCGCGCTACGTGAATTATTCGCTGGCGGCGTTTCCCGACGCGGGGTTCCGTCGCGGCCTCATGACCGGCACCTCGCTGCTGCCCGCGCCGCGCGAGCGCGAATTCCTGCGCGACACGCTGACCCGCGCGCAGATCGTCGGGCTGGTCGCGAACACCCGCTTCCCGACGCTGCGCGTGCTCGAGACCACCGACTTCCACGGCGCGATCCTGCCCGGAGCGAGCGAGCGCCGCACGCGGCGCGCATACGGCGGCTCGGCGGTGCTGGCCGCCCACATCGAGCGGCTGCGCGCCGAGAATCCCGAAGGCACGCTGCTGATCGACGGCGGCGACTGCTTCCAGGGCACGATGATCTCGAACCTCCAGTTCGGGCGCCCGGTGGTCGAGCAGATGAACGCGCTGCGCTACGCAGCGACCGCGATCGGCAACCACGAATTCGACTGGACCGCCGACACGCTCGCGGAGCGGGTGAGCGAGATGCACTTCGCGGCGCTCGGCGCCAACCTGCTGCAGCGCTCGAACGGCAAGCGCCCGCGCTGGGCGCGCGCCGATACCCTGGTCGCACGGCGCGGCGTGCGCGTTGGCGTGTTCGGACTGTGCTACCGCAATACGCCGACGGTGACGCTGCCCGCCTACGTCGCCCACCTTCGCTTCGCCGACGACTCCGCGACCGCCGCGCGGCTGGTCCCGGTGCTCCGCAAGCGAGAGCACGCCGAGATCGTGATCGGCGTCGGCCACATTCCGGCCGAGACCGACTCGACGCGGCGTGCGGTCTCGGGCGACCTCCCGCGTCTCGCGCGCGGCGTGCACGGGGTGGACGCGTGGTTCGGCGGCCACAGCCACAATCTGGTGCTCGACGAGATCGACGGAGTGCCGGTCATGATCGCGGGCTCGCACGGGCAGGTCATCGCGGTCTGCGATCTGGTGGTGGATCCGGTCGCGCATCGCGTGATCGAGCACCGCACGTCGCTCAAGCTCACATACGCCGACGAGGTGACCCCCGACTCTGCGATGGCGGCGCGCGTCGAGCGCTGGAACGCCGAGATCGCGCCGCTCGCGGCGGTGAGGCTCGGCAGCAACGCCCGCCGCATGACCCGCGGCAGCCCGGAATCGGCGATCGGCGACTTCGTGGCGGACGCGATGCGCGAAGCGGTGGGCGCCGACGTCGCGATGCAGAACAGCGGGGGCCTGCGCGCCGATCTCGCCGAAGGCGAGATCACTCGGGGCGGGATCTACGAGATCATGCCATTCGACAACACCATCTTCACGCTCGACCTGACGGCGGCCGAGGTGAAGCAGGCGATCGAGGACGGCCTGCGCTTCGGGCGCGTGACCCAGGTGAGCGGCATTCGATTCACGTACGATTCGGATCGGCCCGCCGGCCAGCGGGTGGTCACGATCACGCGCGCCGACGGCGCGGCGCTCGACGATCTGCGCCGCTACCGGGTCGCGTGCAACAACTTCATGGCGACCGGCGGCGACAACTACAACGTCCTCGCCGCCGGCGCGAACCGTCTGGATACCGGTCGCACCGTGCGCGACGCGATGGAACGGCTGGTGGCCGGGCGGTGCAAGAACGGCGGCGAGCTACGCGTCGAGCCGGACGGGCGGATCCAGAGGGCGCGCGCGGGCAACTAGGCCGCCCACTTCAACGCCCCGATGATGCGGTGGCGGCGTCCCGCGCGTCGTCGTCGAGCCTGAGCCCGATGCCCGCACGCTGGAAGTAGTGCCTCACTCCCCCCGCGAGCTGCCTGCCCATCTGCTTCTGAAAGGCCGGGTCGCGCAGCAGCCGGGCCTCGAGCGGGTTGTTGATGAACGCGGTCTCCACCAGCACCGAAGGGAACTCGACCGACTTCAGCACGACGAAGCCGGCCTGCTTCACGCCGCGCGATTCGAGCCGGCGGTCGGAGGCGACGTTCTCGAGCAGCGCGTCAGCGAGCAGCTGGCTCTGCTGCATGGCGGAGCTGCGCTTCACGTCGTAGAGGATGTTCACGAGATCGTCCTCCGCCCGCGATGGCACGCCCCCCACCAGGTCCGCCGCGTTTTCGAGGTCGGCGAGGTCGGCGTCGGCCTGATCGCTCGCCCCGGCCAGCGAGAGAAAGAAGACCTCGGTCCCGCTCCCCGAGCCGCGTCGCTTCGACGAGTTGGCGTGAATGCTGATGAAGATGTCGGCCTTCATCTTCTCCGCGATGCGGTAGCGCTGTCGCAGCGGGATGAAGTAGTCGCGGTCGCGCGTGAGCACCGCGCGGAATCCGGCCATCCGGTTGAGCTCGTCGGCGAGCGCCCTCGCGACGCCGAGGGTCACGTTCTTCTCGAGCACGCCGCGCGGTCCCCGCGCGCCCGTGTCCTCGCCGCCGTGACCGGCGTCGACCGCGATGATGCGCACGCGGTCGCGTCGCTTCTCGGCGGCGATCGCGGCGAGACGCTGGGCCTCCTCGGCGGCCGCGCCGGGGCGGTCCACGTCGACGACCAGCCGGAAGGGCTTGTCGTCCTCGGCGCTCAGGGTGAAGACGTGAAAGCTGGTGGTGTCCCGAAACCAGAGGCGGAAGCGCGCTCCCTCGGCCCCGGTCGACACCTGGACCGAGTCCACGACGCTGTCGCCCACCACCAGCATCGCAGGCACGCCGCTCCCCCGCAGCATGGCCTCACCCGGGATGCTGACGACCACCTGGTCGCTGACCCCGCTGTCGGGGGCCACCATCGTCACGTCTCCGCTGAAGTCGAAGACCACGCGGGTGTTGGCCGGCGCGGACCAGGAGCGCACCCCCGATAGCGTGAGCGCGCCGCGCGGAGGGCCGTCGGCGCGCGCGCCGGACGCGCCCAGCGCCAGCGCGAGGCCCAGCGCCACGCAGGCGAGCGCCGGCGCCGCGAGTCGAGCCGGCGCCGGCGGTACACCGCCGGATTTCAATCGGTGCGGATCATGCCTCACGCGTGGAGTCCTTCCGTGGGTCGCGCAACCCTTGCATGATATCAGGCGGAGGCGGACCCGCAGCATCCGGCACGTCCGTCGCGGAATGTCACTCCCCGAGCTGCACCGGCACGAAGTTCGAGACGTCGCCCCTGCGCACGAGGAACACCGCGTGCTTCTTGCTGGACTTCTTGGCCACGTTCAGTTGCGCGGCGAATTCGTTTACGGAGTGGACCGGCTTGCCGCCGACTTCCTCGATCACGTCGCCGGCCTGCAGGCCGGCTTCATCGGCCGCGCTGCCATCCAGCACGTCGCTGATCACGACGCCAGCCTCGAGCTTCGCCGTCGATTTCTCGCCGGCGGTGAGATCCCGTACCCGCACCCCGGCGAGCTTCTCGGAGACCGGGGCCTCCTCGGTCGGCTGCGTGTTCTGCGCCAGCGCGTTGGTCTGCCGCGGCGCGAGCGTCACCGTGACCGGCACGCGCTTGCCGTCGCGCAGCACCACGAGCTGGACCTTCTGCCCGGCGGGAGTATCGGCCACCTTGAGGCGGAACTTCTGGAGATCGGAGACCGGCTGCCCCTCGAACTCCACGATGACGTCGTTGCGGCGCAGGCCGGCGCGCTCGGCCGGCTGATCCTTCAGCACTTCCTGGATGAGCACGCCGCGATCGGCGCGCAGGCCGAAGCCTTCCGCGATTTCGGGCGTGAGCTCCGCCAGCTGCACACCGAGCCACGCGCGGGACACCTCGCCGTGCGCGACCAGCTGCTCGGCCACGTGCTTGACCAGATTGATCGGGATCGCGAATCCGATCCCCTGACCGCTGGGATTGATCGCCGTGTTGATGCCGATCGCCTCGCCGCGAATGTTGCAGAGCGGTCCGCCCGAGTTTCCGAAGTTGATCGAAGCGTCGGTCTGAATGAAGTCCTGGAAGCCGGGGGTGCCGCCCCAGATGTTCAGGTTCGAGCGGCCCTGCGCGCTGATGATGCCGACCGTGACCGACCCACGCAGCTCGCCGAGCGGGTTGCCGATCGCGATCGCCCAGTCGCCGACGCGGATCTTGTCGGAGTCGCCGAGCGGCAGCGTCGGGAGATCGTCTCCCTCGATCTTGATCACGGCGACGTCGGTCTCTGGATCGGTGCCGACGACCTTCGCCTTGAACGTGCGCTTGTCGTTGAGGGTGACGGTGATGTCGCTGGCGTCGCGCACCACGTGGTTGTTGGTGAGGATGCGGCCGTCGTGGTCGATGATGAACCCGGAGCCCGAGGTGGGCTGGGTGCGCTGCCGGTGCGGCGAGTCGCCGAAGAAGCGCTTGAACAGCTCGTCCTGCGGATCCTGTCCGTCCTCGCCGCTCACCTTCTTGCGAACGTCGATGAAGACCACCGCGGGCAGCGCCCGCTCGACGACCGGAACGAACGGGCTCTCGGGAACGTCGGCGCCGGAGGTGAACGCCGCGAGCGCGGCGTGTTCAGCCCTCGACGCCCGCTGGAGATTGAACCCCGCGCTCAGACCCAGGCCGAGGGCGAGACCGATGAATCCGACCAGCAAGGCGCTCAGGTAGTAGTTGCGTGGGCGGGTGTGGGCTACAGGACTCGGGTTCATTCCGCTTTCCTCCGTGTATGACTCTCGTCGTTCGGATCGGGGCTGCCGCCGCGGCGGGGGCGCCGTCCCGGGCCGAGATCTGGGCACGCTTCATGGTTATCGGCCGCGAAGCGCGGGCTGTCACCTGTCCGTCAATTGTGCGGGCCGCACCGCCCTCCGGCGTCGCGAGCCCCGCGTCGCGGGTTGAGGATGTCGCAGCGCACTCGATCGAACCACGCTCGGCGCCCGGCGCGGCGAACTCCGGGCCCGGCGCGGGCCGGCGCGCCGCGCGGCGCCCGAGTTCGAAACGGCATGCCGCGCGGCGGCGCGCGCGACGCCCCCGCGCGGCTTGTCCGGCCGCGCGGGCGGTTGATAGACTGCCCGGTCATGTCCGACGGCGCCGTTTATTTTTTCTCCGATTCGCACATCGGCGCCTCGGCGGCGGAGGTGGAAGCGCCGCGCCTGCGGCGCCTTCACGCCTTCTTGAACTCGCTGCCCGGACGCGCGGACGCCCTCTACATCGTGGGCGACCTCTTCGATTTCTGGTTCGAGTACCGCACCGCCATCCCGCGGCGCTTCTTCGAGACCCTCTCGGTCCTGCGCGGGCTCCGGGAGTCCGGCCTCCCGATCACGTATTTGAACGGCAATCACGACTTTTGGTTGGGTCGCTTCATGAAGGAATCCCTCGGCATCGCGACCGAGCACGGCGCGCTTTCCCTCGAACGCCAGGGCCGGAAGCTCTGGCTGCACCACGGTGACGGGCTCACCGGCGGCGATCTCGGATACCGGTTGATGAAGAAGGTCATCCGCCACCCCGCGAGCATCGCCCTCTACGGGCTGCTTCATCCCGACCTCGGATTCCCGCTCGCCCGCTGGGTATCGAATCGCTCGCGCGGCTCGCGCGACAGCCGTCCGCTCGAGGGCGAGCGGCTGTGGCGCGAGATCGCCGCCCCGCGGTTCGCCGCCGGCTACGACGCCGTGATGATCGGGCACTTCCATCACGCCTTCGAGCGCCGCGAGAATGGTCGCGAGTTTTTCGTGCTCGGCGACTGGATTCGCAATTTCACTTACGTCGTGCTCGAACATGGGAAGCTGCGGCTCGAGGTGTGGCCCGAATGCTGAATCGCCCGGGCGGCGCCCGTCAGAACTGGGTCGTGAACGAAACGCGGTGCGTGTCGCCCAGATCGAGAAGTGACGGCACGAAGGCGTAGTCGAGGCGCAAGACGTTCCTCGCGTAACCGGCGCCTACGCTGAAGCTGGTCGAGCTGTCGTTGACCCGGAATCCGAGGCGCAGCGCGGCCCCCGCCGGACTCGAGAGCTCGCCCCCGATCATGGCGACGCCGCTGCGGCCGCGCGTGACGCGCGTCTCGACCGCTCCGCGCAGATCGAGGCCCGGCGCCAGCACCCGCCCGTAGGAGAATCCGCCCTGGACCGCGCTCGGAAGATCCACCGGGCCTGCGCCGTCGATGGGGTAGGCCGCCGACGATCCGAGGTTGTGCGCGCTCAGGCTCCACCGGGATCCCGAGAGGAATTCCGGGTCCCAGGTGACGCCTAGGCCCATCGAGTAGGTGGTCGCGGCGAGATTGGCGATGCGCTCGCGAACCGTCTGCACCGTTCCTCCGGCCCGCAAGCCGGCGGCGACCATGGTTCCGTACCCCAGCGCGAATTCGAGATCGTGCCCGCCGAAGCTTCCGGTCAGGTTGCCGAGCTCGTCGCGTTCCTCGATGGGCTCCGAGTAGAGCGCGCGCATCGACGCCGCGACGCCGCCGCCGAGCAGGTGGCCGGCGATCGCGAATTGATCATTGCGAAAGTTCTGGTAGAGCTCGAAGTGGCTCGCGGTCACCTGCGTGCCGCGCGCCGCATCGAGACCGGCCGGGTTCCAGAACGCCGCCTCGACGCCCGTGGCGATCGAGGCGTACGCGCCCCCCATGGCCGACGCGCGCGCGCCCGCGGGGATCTCGAGGAAGGCGAAGCCCGCGGGGCCGGCGTGGGCGAAGCGCACGCCCGCAATGCACGCGAACGCGACGAGCACAAGCGCGACTGAAGCCGCGCGTGTGCCCCGTCGCTCGCCGCTACGATTCGGGCCGGGTGCGATCAACCGCCGCCCCGACGGCCACCACGCACCGGACCTTCCTCGCGCGGTTTCTGCGCGGGCTCGGGACGACGCTCGTCACGCGCCGGCTCCGCCTTGGGAGCGGGACGCTCCTCGCGCCGTGGCTCCGCTCTCGGCGCGGGCTTTTCCTCGCGCGGCGCCGCGGGACGAGGGGTGGGACGCTCCTCCCGACGCGGCTCGACGCGGGGCGCCGACTCATCCCGCGGCGGGGCGCTGGGCATCGGAGTCCGCTCGACGGAGGGGCGCGAGACGCCCCGTCCGGTCCGTTCCCCTTCACCTTCGTCCCGCGGCGCGACCGAGGGCGCTCGTCCCGTACCCCACTTCCTGAGTCCGCCGTCGAACCGGTCGTCCGCGTTGCCGCCCTCGTGATTGCGGCCGATCGGAGGATCGGGATGCATGCTCTCGCGCTTTCGCATGTCGGTGACGAGGAATCCCGGCGGCGTGGGCTGAGCCGGGCCCCAGGTCGTGCGTGGACCGAACTTGGTGGGCGGATTGTATCCAGGCGGCGGCGGCGACTTGTAGCGCGTGAGGGAAGGCGTGCCCCATACGTCACACCAGCGCGACCAGCCGTCCCACGACGAATACCAGATGCCCTGGTCGCGGTAGCGCCAATAGCGCGGGGGGCAGTTGGTGCGGTACACGTACACGAAGTACGGCACGCGACCGAACCAGTAGCTGGGCCCCCATGCCCAGGACCAGTTCACGCGGAAGTCGATCATGCTGCAGTGGGCGTAGTACGGGTCGAAACCGTCCCACCAGGCCCACTGGCCGGGACGATGGCAGTCGTAGCAGAGGTACCGCGGATAGCGCACCTCGTGCTGCACGTAGTACGAGGTGTACGCCGTCGCGAACTCGGTGGGACTGTCGGGATCCTTCAGCACCCGGCGGCGGATGCGCTCCATCGCGACAAACGGATCGCCGACGATGCGGCCCTCGGCGGTCACGCCGTCTTCTTCGTCCGGCTTGCCCTCGTAGCCGACGCCCTCCGCCTGCGCGTTGTAGGGGCGCAGGTACCATGGCAACGGTCCGAACGGATCGCGCGATGCAAGCGCGACCAGGTAGGCCTGCCCGACCGAGGTCTGCACGACGAGCGACACGTCGGCATCATCGGAGGGGACGCGATAGGTGTGCCGTCCATCCATGAACCCGCTGCGGCCCTGGTACGGGTAGAGCACGTGCACGGATCCTTCGGCGTCGATCTCGTAGACCATCACGTACGCGTCATCCGACGCGCGCACCTTGACCTGCATCGCGTCGCCCGGCTGGTACACGGCATCGCTCCCGCGGTCGGTCCAGACGTCGACCGCGAACCCGCGGGCGAGCGCCGCGCCCGGCAGCAATGCCAGCGCGAGCAACGGCGCGAGGCTCCACTTCATCCGTTGGTGTTCCATCTCATGCTCCCTCCCGCAGGGAGTCGCGCGACTTCCGGTCGCGTGGTTCCTTGCGCTCGCGGCCCTTGGGCTTCTGCTGTGTACCCGCGTCGTCGTGACTCTTCTCCCTCGATTTCGGACGCTCCACCGATCGCGTTTCGCCTCCGGGCCCGTTCCGCGAGGCGCGGCGCCATGCCTCGTAGTCCATGGGCTCGCGATAGCGGCGGGTCTCGCGGTAGTCCGCCGAGTAACGATATCGGCCGTACTCCGGGTGGCGCTCCTTGATCCTCAGGTAGCGCTCGCGGTAGAGCCCGACCACCTCCGGGTGCCGCGACCACGCGTACTGGAAGCCATAGTACGCGCACCAGTCATAGTAGGGATCGAAGAACCGATCGCCATGGCAATCATAGCAGTAATAGCTCGCGTGAGGCCGACTCGATGCGGTGTATCGCGCGGACACGGTCGTCGCCCGGTACCCCGCCATGCAGCCGGAAACGGCGACCAGCGCCGCCACGATTCCGACCCATCGGGTCCAGTGTCCCATCGCGTCCTTTCAGCGCAGCCATACGACCGGCCTGCGCACCCGGCCGCCTTCGAGCGCGGCGGGGCGCGCCACGAGCTCGCGGTTTCCGGCATCCACCTGGTACGCCCAGTCGATGACGACTCGCGCCGGCGCCGGCGTCAGCGAGACGACGCGGAACTTGGCGAAGTGATTGTCGAGGGTCATCCACGCCACGTAGCTGTGGCCTTCGATGAGCTCGACCGTGCCATTCGCGGACCATCCGGCGGTCGGGGCGAAGTCTACTTCATCCAGGCTGTGCGTGTAGCCGGCATCCTGGATGAGGACGTCGTCGAACGCCGCGAACATCTGGTAGATGGAGCCGCCGTAGCCGAAAAAGATGTCGGCGTTCTGATTGTCGTAGGGGCGCACCACGAATGCCGAGAAATCGTACCCGCTGGTCGCGGGCGAAGCTCCGAACCCCGCGAGCGCGAGGCCAAAGCCCGCCGGACGCGGGGTATCGTAAACGTCCTCGAGCGATGGCGCGCTCTCGTTGCCGGCGCGATCGTACGCGGCGACGGCGAAGTAGCGGGTGGCCCCATTCGCGAGGCCGGTCACGCCGAAAGAGGTTCCGGCCGTCACTCCGACCAGCTTGTAAGGGCAACTCTGACCGCTCGCGCATGGCGCCTCGAACACCTTGTAACCGGCCACATCGCCTTCGGTGTTGGCGAGCCAGTGGATGTCCACGCGCCGGTCGCCGGTGACGCTGTATACGCCGCGCGGAGGCGTGGGCGGGATCACGTCGCGAGGACGGGTCGTTTCCTCGTCGCAGCCGGCGATCAGCACGACCGCCGTCACCGCAGTCATCCAGTGCCTGAACATGTCGTCCTCCCGTGCGTGGCCTCACGATGGCGTCGGGAGTTACAGAGGGCAACCGACGTGCCACGCGTCGCGGTGGCGATCGGACCCCGGGAGTCCGTCCCTAACCTTCGCGCTGGCAACACGGAAGATAGACGGTTGAGATGGCCCCGCGGTCGCGGTTCGTTCGCGGAGAGTGTGCGGGGCCGTCGCAGGTGTGCGTGAGGCGCCACACCCGGGGAAAAGATCAGGACACCGGTCTGCACTGCCGCGACCACAAGCCCGGACATCCCCCAGTGCTGGCCCGTGACGCGAATCGACCGGTGTCCTGATGATCCGGGATCGGTCCCGAATGCGCGTGCCGCTCGACACTCCGTAGCTGGCGGGTCGGCGGTCGCTCGGACGTGTTCCCGGGAATGAAGTCTGGCGTTCGGCACTCCAAGCTAGCCGGTCGTGAAGGACGGTGCGTTGTCGTTTGACTGGGGCTCGTACCCTCGACCGAACCCTCACTGCACCGGCTAGCCCAGAAGTGGTCCAACAGCGAACTGCTGGACGTTGGAGGTCCCCCCCCTCCGAAGACCTGGTTACAGCACCCTCCGTGCCAGCGAGGGCCCGACATCGTGATTTCTCGGCAGCGGGTTGGATGGCAACGGATTACTGGATCTCGAAGCTCGAGGTGGCGGGACGCGAGAGGACGGATTCACGGGACGAACTCGGAACAAAATATAAAAGACTTGCGCCGCTTCGGCTAAGTGCCGAAACGGCGCGGGCTTTCCTAGCAAAGTATTTTACAAGCGAACTATCAAGCGCGGCGCCAGTTCAGGTCTTCTTGCGCCGTTCGATCTCGAGCGATCGGATCTTGCTCAGGAGGGTGGGATAGCTGAGGCCGAGTTCCCGGGCGGTTCGCGCCTTGTTCCATCGGAAGCGTTCGAGCGCGTCGGCGATCATTCGCCGCTCGAGCTGCGACACGTTCGAGCGCAGCGATCGGCCGTTCGGCTTCTCGGCGGCGCCGCCCACCGTCTCGCGCATCTCGGGCGGCAGCAGATCGAGATCCAGCGTGTCGCCATCGTCAGCGAGGACCAGCATGCGCTTCACGGTCTTCTCCAGCTCGCGGACGTTTCCGCGCCACGGGTGCACCAGGAATGCCTGCACCACGGCGGGCGAGAAGCCGCGCACCGTCTTCTCCATCTGCCGCGAGTAGAGCGCGAGAAAATGCTGGGCGAGCACCGGAATGTCCTCGCGCCGCTCGCGCAGCGCGGGAACCCGCACGGTGATGTCGTTGAGCCGGTAGTACAGGTCTTCGAGGAATCGTCCGGCCTTGATGCGCTCGCGCAGGTCGCATCCGGTGGCGCAGATGACGCGCGCGTCCACGCGCTTGCTGCGGGTCGCGCCCACCGGGCGGATCTCGCCGCGGTCGAGCACGTGAAGCAGCTTCGCCTGGACGCTCTCGGGAACCTTCTCGATCTCGTCGAGGAAGATGGTGCCGCCCTCCGCCTCCTCGAAAAGTCCCGCCTTGTCCCGCGTCGCGCCGGTGAACGCCCCGTGCATGTAGCCGAACAGCTCGCTCTCGAGCAGCTGCTCGGGGAGCGCCGCGCAGTTCACCTGGACGAACGACCGGTCCCGCCGGTTGGAGATTTCGTGAACGACCTGGGCGAGCAGGCCTTTCCCGGTCCCGGTCTCGCCGATGAACAGCACGGTGGCCTGGCTGTCCCCGACCTTACCGAGCAGGCTCATGACGCTCGTCATCTCGCGCGACTGGGAGATCACGCGCTCGGAGCCCGGCGCCGGCCGGAGCTTGTCCCGCAGCTGCTTGTTCTCCTGCAGGAGCAGCGAGCGTTGCGCTTCGACGATCGCGACCGCCGCGCTGTTGGCGAGCACCGCGAGCAGATTCAGCTCGCGTTGTTTGAACGCGCCGAGCAGGTTGTCGTTCAGACGGTCGACGTAGACGAGCCCCATCGACTGCGACGGGAAGTTCAGCGGGACGCTCACCAGCGATCCCACGCCCTCGAGCGCGTCGACCACCGCGGCGTGGAAGCGTGGATCCGCCGTGACGCGGCTGGAGAACAGCGGGCCGCTCTCGGCGATGCGAGTTCCGAAGATCCCCTCGATCACCTTGAGGATGCGGCGCGCACGGTCACGGCCGAGCCCATGCTGCGCAACCACGTCGAGGCGGCTCCCGCCCCCTGTGAACGCGACGAAGCCCCGGTCGCCACCCGCGTGCTCGACGGCGAGCCGAACGGCCTGGCTCAGCACGCCGTCCATGTCGGAGGTCTCGCGGAACAGGCGGTTGGCCTCCTCGAGGGCGCGGAATTCGTTGCAGGTCGACAGCGAAACCGCGACGTACTGGCGCTCGAGATCACGGCGCAGCGCCTCTGCGCGATCGCGAGTCTCGGGGTCGTCCGATTCGTCGAGCCAGCGTTCGGCCTGCTCGAGAATCGAGAGCGCCTGATCGTAATGCTCGCGCTCCGCTTCGAGTCGCGAGAGATTGAGCATCGCCTCCGCCGCGAGCGGCGACACCCCCAGCTGGCGGAACAGCGTGCACGCGCGCCGGGTCGCGTCGGTGATCGGATCCAGCTCCATGCGCAGCCGCGCGCTGGATGGCAGCAGGAACAGGTACTCGCTCCACGCCAGCAGGGAGACCGCGAGCTCGTAGACCTCGCCGAGTTCGTCGAAGCACTGCGTCGCGACTCTCAGCCTCGCCTCGAGCCCCGGGACGTTTCCGCGCATCGCGTCGAGCCGCGCGAGCGCGCGCTCCGCGATCGCCTGCTCGATCCGGTCCCCGATCTGCTCGGCCAGGGTCGAGCCATTCAGCAGGTGCCGCTGCGCCTCATCGGCGCGACCGAGCTGAAGCAGCGCCATGCCGGTGCGGGTCTCGAGCTCGGCCACCATGTCGCCCTGTGGCGCCATCTGGCGCGCGTCATCGAGAGCGGCCTCGAGCAGCGCCAGCGCGCCCGCCCCGTTTCCGCGGTCGAGCTCGACCTCCGCCAGGAACTCGCGAGCGAGCAACGTCTCGCGCTGCGCTCCCACCTGGGTCGAGAGCGCCATCGCCCGGCGGAAATGCTCATCGGCGCGGTCGAACTGGCGGCGGCGGCGGCAGAGCATGCCCAGCGCGAGCAACGCGGCGGCTTCACCCTGCAGGTGCCCGGTCTCGCGACCGATCTTGAGCGACTGGCGGAAATTCTCTTCGGCCAGGTCCCACTGCCCGAGGCGGTAGCGGATCAGGCCGAGATTCTGATTGTGCCCGCGCATCCGCGCGTAGAGTCCCGCTCGTTCGTCCAGGCGCAGCGCCTGCTCGAGGAAGCGGGTGGCCTCGCGCCAGTCACGCAGGTTCTTGTAGACGAGGCCCAGGTTGTTGAGCGCCGTGACCAGTCCATCGATGTAGTCGATCCGGCGGAATGTGGCGGCGGCATTCTGGAGCCATTCGATGGCCTCCGCGACGCGACCCAACCTCGCGCAGCAGGTCCCGAGCCGCACGCCGACCTGCCCGACGGTACGGTGCTCATCCGTGTCGCGAAGGACGCGATAGGCGTAGAGCGCGTAACGCCGGCCCCGGCGGTACTGGCCGAGTTCGGTGAGCGCGTCCGCGAACCGGGCGGCGACGGCGGCGAGAACGCGCGAATCGCCGAGCAGCCTCGCCGTGCCCCGGGCTTCGCGGAGCCGGCCGGTCGCCGCCTCATAATCGCCACGATGGATCTGGGCTTCCGCGACCCTCAGCAGGAGCCGACAACGCTCGCGGGGCGCCTCGGGGCCCAACTCTCGCAGCGCCGCCGAGTAGGCATCGACGGCTCCCGAGAAGTTGTCGGCGGCCAGGTGCAAATCACCGATCGCTTCATACTGCAGCGCTCCCTCTTGAGCGGAGAGGTGAGCATGAGACAGATCGGGGGGGATCGCTCGCTGCACTTTTCCGAACCCTCGGTTTTCGACGCCCGGTTGAGCGCTCCGGCGGTTCGGTCCGGAGCGCTGAAAGCGATTCGAAATCTCAAGCCTTGCGACGATGGCCCTTCGGATGAAGCGTTCGGCTAAAAGGCCACCCTCAAGTAAATCGCCGCCCAGATCCTGCCGATCCCACGGATGAACGCAAAGCCCGGATCCATTCCTTCGTTACCGGTCACACCCACTTCGGGCGCTGAGACCGTGTAGCCCGGTGCCTGGGGCAGGACTGGAGCTTGCGGAACATCCGGCTCTCCGGAGGCAGGCAGAGCGACTGGCTTCTGAATCCCAGAGCCCGCCGTAGTCCCAGACGGAGTGCCGTCGGTCCTCGGGCGGGCCAGGGCGACAGAAGCCATCATCGTCGCCGCCACCAGAATGGGGACCAGCGTGACCAGGAGCCTGTTGCGAGTCTTCACCATGCGATCCCGCTCCCTCCACGACTGGCGGTGAAAGAAAAAACGACAACATTACGCGATCGGAGGAAACCGACGCCGCGCGACTCGGAAATCTTGAGGGGACCACGCCTGCAACTGGATGCCGGCTCAAGTATCCGCCCGCATCGGGAGAGGCGTCAACGGGTAACTTCAGGCTGGCCCGAGGTCCCCGCCGGGCTCGAATACATCGAGCGGGTTTGGAGCCCCGCCGGCTCGGCGGGCTTCCGCTCCCCTGCGCTCGAGGGCTTCTTCCGCCGCGAGACGCACGAGGCCATACCGGAGGCCCTGGGTCGAGCAGACCAGGCCGTTCGATGGGAAGCGCTCGGCCAGCATTCCGACCATGATGGCCCCGGCCACCACGATGTCGGCGCGCCCCTCTCCCATGACGGGCCAGCCGAGACGCTCCTGGTGGCTCGAATCGAGCAGGCGCTGGATCAGTCCCGCGAGCCGCGGTCCGTCGATGTTCCTGCCCTCGAGGAGCGCTGGGTCGTAGGTCGTGAGCCCGGTCGCCAGCGCGGCCAGGAGGGTGACGGTCCCGCCGACCCCGGCGAACAGCGGCGCACGCGACGGCATGTATGCACACTTATGCATAATTAACTCTCGAAGCTCATCGCGCAGGATCTCGACTTCACCCGACCCGGCGGGATCCGAAAGCGGGTGACGCTCGCTCAAATTGACGGCGCCGACGGGCAGGCTGGTCCAGCGGCCGGGCCTGTCACCCACCCCGCTCACGACCTCGGTGCTCCCGCCTCCGATGTCGAACACGACGCACGAGCTGCGGCCAGCGGCCGACCCGAGACCGAGCACGACGGCCCGGTACGTCAACCGTGCCTCGTCCTCTCCGCTCAGAATGCGCACCGGGACGCCGCAGGCATGGCCGATGGCCTCCGCGATCGCGGCGCCATTGGATGCGCTCCGCAATGCCGCCGTGGCCCCGCAAATGATGTTGACGGCTCCGAGGCCGCGCGCGCGGCGGACAAACTCCCGCGCGATCGATCCGGCACGTTCGGCGATCTCGCCCTCGATCATCCCGCTGTGTTCGAGCCCCCGTGCGAGACGGCAAGCCTCACCCGCCCGAGCCAGGACCGTCAGCTGACCAGCGTCCGCTGACCCGGCGGAGACGTCGGCCACCAGCAGTCGAAGCGAATTCGAACCGAGATCAATTGCACCGACACGCATACGATTGGGTTCGCTCACAGGAGCCAGTCCTCGAGATCGTTCGCCCGAGGCGCGACGCGCGCGGCGCCAAGCGGCGGGGCGGCGTCGCTCGGCGACCCCGCGACGGGAAACATGTCGGTCGCCGGCGCCAGCTGCTGAGCGCCGTCCGATGTCTGGCCTGGTCCATCGACGCGCGGCGGGTTCGGTTGGCGCGCCGACTCTTGCGAGTAGGGTGGGCCGAGATGGCGCCGTGTTCCGGGGCGGTCGCCGGCCGCCGAAGGTGGGCGCGGGTTCGCAGGCCGGGCTCGGGTCCCACGCGCCGCGCGATCTCGAGGGCGAGCACCCTCGGAATGAACGGCGGCGGCGTTCGATATCTGGCCCGTCACCCACGACAGCAAATGGCGGACGTGCGGCCGATCGAGGCAGAGGCGAAACACCACCCGCTTGCCGGCGCGCGCGCCGCACACCAGGCCCTCGCGCTGCAGTGCCTGCAGGTGTCGGGTGGTGCAGGACTGCGAGAGTCCGATGTCCGCGGCGAGATCGCTCACGCAGCGCTCGGCGGAGAGCAGCGAGTGAGCGATCCGAAAACGGGACGGAACCCCGAGGCAAGCCAGAATCGCGCGAGTTTCGAAGGGCGCTTCATCCATTGCACGGGGATGCATACCACCTGCTTCCGTTGACCGCAACACGGCAGATTGATAGCTTGGGCCGGAGCCACCGCCATGACCATCCCATCCCTCGATTCAGCCCCCGTGCGGCCCACCGGGAACCGGCCGAGCTTCTTCGGCTTCAGCATGGAGCGTCTTGCGCTTCACCTCGGCAGCCGCGGCCTTCAGGGTTACCGCGCCGCGCAGCTCTACTCGTGGGTCTATCGGAAGCACGAGTATCGCGCGGAGGGGATGACCAACCTGCCGCTCACGCTCCGCAACGGGCTGGGTGAGCTCTGCGACCTCTCGCAGCCTCGTGCGGCTTCGGTGCTGGAGAGCGGCGACCGCAACACCCACAAGTTCGTCATCGCGCTCGCGGACGGCGCGCGCGTGGAGTGCGTCTCGATGCGCATGCCACGCCGGCTCACCTTCTGCGTCTCGAGCCAGGTGGGATGCGCCCTCAAGTGCTCGTTCTGCGCGACGGGCCTGATGGGCCTCAAGCGAAATCTGAGGGCCGAGGAGATCGTCGCCCAGGTGATCGCGATGGGTGACTTTCATCGGTGGCAGGACGATCGCTTCAACATCGTGTTCATGGGCATGGGGGAACCGCTCGCCAACTACGACGCCGTGCTCGAGGCGATCCGCATTCTCCACGAGGGGCGCGGCCTCAATCTCGGCGCGCGGCGCATCACGGTCTCCACCAGCGGACTGGTGCCGCAGATCCTGAAACTCGCGGGAGAGGGCCTGCAGGTCGGCCTCGCGATCTCGCTGCACGCGACGGAGGACGCGCTGCGCGACCAGCTCGTTCCGGTGAACCGGCGCTGGCCGCTGCGCGAGCTGCTCGACGCCGCGCGCGAGTTCGGGGAGCGTTCGGGAAGGCGCGTCACCATCGAATACACCCTCCTCGCCGGGGTGAACGACCGCCCGGAAGATGCCGAGCGCCTCGGCGCGATCGCGAGCGAGCTCCCGAGCAAGATCAACCTCATCCCCTACAATCCCGTCCCGGGTCTCGCCTGGAAGCGGCCGACCCCCGAAGCGATCGACGATTTCGTTCACCGACTGTATCCGCGCGCTCCGGCGGTCACGGTGCGCAATACGCTGGGCGGAGAGATCTGGGCGGCGTGCGGTCAGCTCGGCGGACTGAGCCCCTGACCCCGTCTCCACGCGCCGTGATTCGGCGAGCCCGGCTGGCCCGATGACGCTCCGCACCCGCCTCACCCTCGCGCTCATCGCGCTCGCGCTGATCCCGACCGCGGTGTACACCGCGTTCACCCTCGATCAGCTCGGCCGCTCGGCGGAGCGCTGGTTCCGGCCGGGCGTGAATCATGCCCTCTCCTCGGCGCTCGAAGTCACCCGCACCTCGCTGGCTCGCATCGAGGCCGCCTCCCTCGCGCAGGCCGACGCCCTCGCCGCACGCTTTCCCGACGGGCTCTCGAGCGATGCCGACCGCGAGGCCGTGCGCGAGGCGCTGCGCGCGACCGGCCTCGATTTCGTTCAGCTCTATCGCCTCGATGGGGCGCGCCCGCGGCTGGAGGAGCAGATCACGACGCCGGGCGTGCTCGCGCCGATTGCGGTGGACCTGTCCGCCGAGCTGGGCCGCTCGCCGGATTCGAGCCGCGTGGTGCATTCCGCGCAGGGGGCCATCGCGGCCGTGGCGGGACTCGCGCGCGGCCGGCAGCTGGTCGTGGGCCTGTGGGTGCCCCCCGATTTCTTCGCGCGGGTCGAGGATGTCGGCGTCGGCGTCAGCCGCTACGGGCAGCTCGGCGTGCTGGTCACGCTGCAGCACCGTTACGTGTGGCTGCTGGTCTCGCTGCTGGTGGTGGGCATCGCCGTGATCGCCCTCGCGCTCGCGACGCTCCTCGCGCGGGGCATGGCGCGGCCGCTCGCCGGATTGGCGACCGCGTTCGAGCGTGTCGCGGCGGGCGATCTGAGCACGCGCGTCGTCCCGTCCGGCGCGCGCGAGTTGCGCACGCTGGGCGAGGGGTTCAACGCGATGACCGCCGGACTCGAATCGGCTCGAGAACTCCTCAAGGACGCGGAGCGCGAGGCGGCGTGGCGCGAGGTCGCGCGGCGGCTCGCCCACGAGTTCAAGAACATCCTGACGCCGATGGCGCTCTCGCTCCACCGGTTGTCATCGCGCGCCGCGAGCGTGCCGCCCGATCAGCAGGCCGCCGTGCGCGAGAGTCTCGCCGCGCTGGAGCGCGGCGTGGACCAGATGACGCGTCTCGCCGAGCAGTTCTCGCAGTACGCCCGCCTGCCCGATCCGCGGTTCGAGCCGCTCGACCTCACCGAGGCGACTCGCGAGGCGGCCGGCATGCACGAGCACGAAGGGGTCGGCGTGGCGATCGCGCCCGGCTCGCGGCTGATGGTGCGGGGGGATTCTCTGCTACTGTCCCGCGCGATCCACAATCTCCTGCTCAACGCGTGCGAGGCGAGCCCGAGCGGTGGTCGCGTCGAGGTGCGCACCTATTCCGCGGACGGGCGGGCGGTCGTGGAGATCGCGGACCGCGGGCCTGGTGTTCCCGGCGATCTGCGCGAAAGAGTGTTCGAGCCGTACGTCAGCACGAAACAGCGCAGCAGCGGGCTGGGGCTCGCGCTGGTTCGCGACATCGCCACGCAGCATCACGGCCGCGTGGCACTCGAGAACCGGGAAGGCGGCGGCGCATGCGCGCGGCTCGAGCTTCCCCTGATGGAGGAGGGCGGCCTCACCGCCGCGAGCCCATGAGCACGAACGCCCGGCTCGACATCCTGGTAGTGGACGACGAAGCCGAGATTCGCGCCGCGCTCCGGGGCACGCTGGAGGACGAGGGTCACACCGTCTACGAAGCGGAGAGCGGCGACCGCGCGCTCGAGGTGCTGGACGAACGCCGGGTGGACGCGGTGCTGCTCGACCTCAGCATGCCCGGCCTCCCGGGGCTCGACGCGCTGAGCCGGATCCGCGAGATCGCGCCCGACACGGGCGTGATCGTGGTCACGGGTGAGAAGACCACCGCCAACGCGTTTCAGGCCGCGCGGCGTGGGGCCTACGATTTCATCGAGAAACCCCCGCAAGCCGACCGGCTGCTCGCCGCGGTCGTGGAGGCGTCGCGCGTGACACGCATGCGGCGCGGCGCCCCCGCCGCGCGCGCCGACAACCTGGGGCTCGTGGGTGAGAGCCCCGCGCTGCTGAACCTGATCGACCAGATTCGCCGGGTCGGGCCGTCGCAGGGCCGTGTGCTCATCACCGGGGAGAACGGCGCCGGCAAGGAGCTGGTCGCGCACGCCGTTCACGCGCTCTCGAAGCGCGCGGCCGGCCCGTTCGTAAAGCTCAACTGCGCGGCGATCCCCAAGGACCTCGTCGAGAGCGAACTGTTCGGCTACGAGCGCGGCGCGTTCACCGGGGCGATGCAGAGCAAGAAGGGCCGTGTCGAGCTCGCCGATCAGGGCACGCTGTTCCTCGACGAGATCGGCGATCTGTCGCTCGAGGCGCAGGCCAAGCTGCTGCGCGCGATCGAGACCGGGGAATTCGAGCGGGTGGGCGGGACCCGCACGCTGAGCTGCGACGTGCGGTACGTCTCGGCGACCAACAAGGACCTGCCGGGCGCGATCGAGGCCGAGGTATTCCGGGAGGATCTCTACTACCGCATCAACGTCCTGCCCCTCCACATGCCGCCGTTGCGCGAGCGCCGGACCGACGTCGTGATGCTCGCCGAGCACTTCCTCGCGCGCGCGTGCGAGGCCGAAGGACGGCCGGGGAAGCGGCTCGCGCCGGAGGCGCGGACCGTGCTCGAGGAATACGCATGGCCGGGAAACGTGCGCGAGCTGCGCAATCTCATGGAGCGTGCCGCCATCCTGGTCGAGGCCGAGACGGTGCGCGCCGAAGATCTCGCGGTCTGGCTCGAGTCCTCCCCGGGGCGGGAAGACGGCGTGGGGCTGCGCGGCGAGATCGAGCGGCGTGAATCCGACGCGATCCGCAAGGCACTGGAGGCCGCGGCCTGGAACGTGACGCAGGCCGCCTCCGGACTCGGCATCGACCGTACGAATCTCCACCGGAAGATGCGCAAGTACGGCATCGCGCGGCGCTGAACCCGCGCATCGCGCGACAGGTCGTGGCGGGTTCGCCACAGCCGGCGCGGGCCGGCGCGGGCCCGCGCGCGTCAGCGCCCGCGCCGGAGCCGGGGTTCGGAATGCCGCGGTACGAACCGGGCCGCGCACGGAGTTTGCAACGCGGTGATGTGTCCACCCTCTCCCCGATCGTCTCACGAGGAGGCACCGTGATCACCCGACTCTCGATCGCCGCGACGCTCGCGCTCGCCGCGACGCTCGCGGCCATTTCGACCACCGCATCCGGCGCCCCGGTTCCCCGCCGGGGCTCGCTGTTCGTGTCCGGCCCGCCCGGCACGATCGTCGCCCCGATCGCCGCGACGCCCGGCGATTCGTCGATCGCCCCGGACACCACGCTCCAGATCTTCCAGTTCGCGCCCGCCCCCGAGGAATCACTCGGCGCGGAAACCCAGGGCGACCACGGGATCTGGGTCCACGCCTCGGATGGAGTCTGGCTCCGGGCGCCATTCGGCGATCACCTGCTCACCGACCCGGACCAGTGGCGCGCAGCCGGGGACAACGTGGAGCGCAGCGCGATGCTCGTCGACTACAACCGCGTAGATCGATTCCGGCTGGGCATCGCTCACCAGCTGCAACAGCCCGCGACGATGATGCCGCGGCTCGGCACGCTCATCGAATACGCGTTCGGCCGGCAGCGCGTGCTCTACGGAGTCCAGCTCGAGCAACCGCTCCTGCCTCCCGGGCGGCTGGCGTTGGGCGTTTCGATGGCGCGCCGCACCGACCACGGCGATCTCAACCAGGTCGATGACGTCGAGAACAGCCTCGCGCTGCTGCTGGGGCGGCAGGATTATCGGGACTACTTCGAACGCGAGGGGTTCGGGGCCTACCTCTCGTGGCGCGTGCCGGACTTCTCGACGGTGAGCGTCCACGTGCGCAACGACCGCTACGACTCGCTGGTCACGGACCCCGACACGCGATCGTGGCTGATGCGCGATCGCGCGCTGCGCCCGAATCCGGGCGTCAGGGCCGGCGAGGCGCACACGCTGACCGTGCGGCTCGAGCGCATGGCACACAGCACCAGCCGGACCCGCGCCGGGTTGTATCACTGGATCGAGTACGAGCGTGCGGGCGGCGGATTCAAAGGGGACTTCGATTACGCGCGAGCGCTCGCGGACCTGCGTAGCGTGGTGCGGCTCTCTCCCGCGACGACGCTGGCGCTGAGAGTGGTCGGCGGACACACTCCGGAGGGCGATCTTCCGCGGCAGAAACAGTTCACGCTGGGCGGAGTCGACGGCCTGCGCGCCCACTCGTTCGCGCGCTACCGTGGCGACGAGCTGCTGCTCGGCCAGGCGGAGTACGTGATGGGCCTCTGGCGACTGCGCGCGCACGCGTTCGAGGGCGGCCTCAACGCGATCGTGTTCGTCGATGGAGGCCGCGCATGGTTCGGCCACGACCATGAATGGGACGTGGGCCGCCAGCAGCTTCAGGCCGACGGCGGTTTCGGGCTCGGGACCTCGGAGGACAGGCTGCGCGTCTATTTCGCCAGAAACCTGCACGAGCCCGCCTCGGACTTCGTGATCAGCGTGCGACTCAATCGGCCGTTCTGAGTTCAGGGCTCCCACGTGCTCCCCACCAGGCAGGGCCGACCGCGCGGACGCCGCGCCGGTACGCCGCGCGTGGGGGTATGGATCGCCGCCCTGGCGATGCTCGCGGCCCATGAAGCGCGCGCGCTCGACGTCGCGGTGCTCGCGACCCGCGAGAACGGCGGCTGGGTGTGGACCGACGTCCAGCTCGGCGACGTGTTCGAGCCGCGGGTCGCCGAAAGCCTCACGCGCGGAATGCCGGCCACGCTCCGCCTCCACGCCGAGCTGTGGCGCCGCCGCACCGCCTGGTTCGACCGCATGGAGAGCAGCTTCGACGCCGATCTGCGGATCCGCTTCGATGTGTGGACGCGTGCCTACCGGCTGGAACGTCGCGGGGCTCCGGAGTTCGGCGCCGCCTCGCTCGACTCCATCGCCGCCGCACTCACGCGGCCGATCGCGATGCGCGTCGGCCGGGTCGGACAGCTGGAGCCCGGCGCGCGTTACTACCTGGTCGTGGTCGCGACGCTGAAGCCGCTCTCGGTGGAGGACGTCGAGGCGATCGAAGGCTGGCTCTCGGGCGAGGTCCAAGGCAAACGCGCGGCGGGCTTCGGGATCATCACGGAACTGCCGCGTTCGGTATTCGACGCGGTGCGCAATTTCGCCGGGTTCGGCGATCTGAAGGCGCGCGCGATCTCGCCCGACTTCGAACTGCGTACGCTGTTCCCGGCCGAGCCCCCGGCTTCAGGGCAGTAGCGCGACGCGCAGGGTGGCGGCGCCGCCACGGAGCCTCGCGAACACCACTCCGGGCGCCACGCGCCCCCCACCCGCGGCACTGCGATCCCAGCTCCAGCTCACGACGCTGCCCGCGCCATTCGGCTCGAGCGTCGCGATGCGCCGGCCCGCCGCGTCGAACAGATCGAGCGGCACCGGCGCGCCGCCCGCCCGCGAGAACAGGACGCCGCCGCGCGCGGGATTCGGATACGCCGCGAGGCCGGGCTTCGGGAGCGCGGACTGCGCGAGGTCGAGCATGAAGGGCTCGAGGCCGGCCACCCCGGCCGGAAGCGCGAGGTTCGCGTTCTCGATCGAGCCCGAGTAGGTCGCGAGCGGGTCCCCGAACAGCATGCGAAAATCCTCGGCGAAGATCTCGTGGGGCCGGTCGGCGTGGGCGCTGCTCGCGCCGTACACGGCGGGGTCGCCGATGCCACGGAGGCTGCGGTAGGCGTTCCAGCGCTGCACGTCTCCGTCCGGCATCAGCGCATACTGAACGACGTGGCCGAGCTCGTGGAGCAACTCCGCGTGCTGATGCTCCGCGGACAGCGGACGCACGCCGGGTGAGAGCAGGATCAGGCCGTGGCCCGCCGCGGACTCGAGTCCGAGCCGCCGCGGATACGGCAGGATGAAGATCTCGGCGCTCACGGCGGCCAGCGGAAAGCGGGCGGCGTCGAGGGATGCGCGAACCTCGCCGGCGTCGAACGGATGAAACGCGCCGTCTCCGGGGTTCGCGATCGCCGGGTCGTCGGTCGAGGTCACGAGCTCGTAGCGAACGCCGCCCGGGAGCACGAGCCACGACCTGCCGTCCGCTCCCACGCTGCAGAACGAGCGCAGTGTCTCCTGCGCGTCGTGGATCACGAATCCACGCACAGAGGTCGTGCCAGAGAGCTCGTTCGCTCGGCTCGCCGCGGCCAGCAGCCCGCATGACGCGAGCGCGCCGAGCAGTCCGATCAGCATGCGGCGGATGGTCGCGAGCGGGGTCATGCCTGATCATCAACGCCACGAATGTGCCATCCCGCGCGCCGCGAAAGGGCCTCCGTGCACTTCGCGATTCAGCCGGGCAACGCCATGCGCCACAACCGAATCGAGTCGAACTCGGAGCGCGGCGGGGGAGCGTGCGAGCCCCGGAATCGGCGCCCGGGACCATGGCTCTGGGGAAAGCGCCCCAGGCTTGGGAGCTTAGTGGGAAAGCGACCCCACCGACCCGCCCGCGTGGTGGTGGTGCCCGCGGGAGCGGGCGCCGCGATCAGGCTCCGGGAGTCGCGGGTGGCATCGCTGCGCCGGCCGCCGGGACCGGCAGCGGTGCCGTGTCCGAGCCCCGCTCGGGGTGCACGTCGGCCGGCGAGCTGCCCAGCCGCGAGAGCAGGAACGCGCCGGCGCCGATCGTGGAGAGCGCGACCAGCAGCAGCACGCCGAGCAGGCCGAAGAACAGCGCGACGGTGCGCACGAATCCCGGCGGGCTGGCGAGCACGGCGCCCACTGCGAAGAACATCGCGACGAACAGGGCGCCCGCGAACAGCGGCTTCATGGCGCCGCCCTGACCGAGGCGCTGGCGGAGGATCTTGCTTCCGAGCACGGTGGTGGCCGCGAGCTGACCGCCCCACACCAGGAGCGCATAGAACACCGGCAGCAGAAACGCGATCGGAATCCCGATCACGGTGATGAAGAGCAGCATGACGGTGAACAGCATGAGCGGCAGCGACACGATGCCGAGCAGGAACGAAACCGCGGTGCGCCGCGAGGCGGTCACCGCGACGCGCAGCATGCGCTCCGGGAAGATCAGGTGGAGCAACCACCCCATGAAGAGCGAGAGCAGCAGTCCCGCGAGCACCCCGAGCAACAGCACCGGGAGCGTTGGCACGCCCCACGCGATCGGAAAGAATCCGAGCGAGACGCTCTCGCCGCCGACGCTCGAGCCCTTCGCCTGATCGAGCACTCCGCCGACCGCGACGACGTCGCCCTCGACCGCCGCGCCGGGATCGAGATGAACCGAGCCTCCGACCGCGACGACGTTACCGGCCACCTGGCCCTTCACGTCCACCGAGCCGAACACCGCGACGACGTCACCCTCGATGCGATCGCCGACCGGCACCTCCGCGTCTGCGAACACGCGCACCAGCCCGCTCTCGTTGGCATCGACCACGATCCCGGGGCCGATCCGCACGCTGGCCCCGGAGTCGGTGCTGTCGCGCCGGCCGCGCGCGAGGCGCCCGGCGCGCACCCGAACGTCGGGATTGATGTCGACGTGGACCCCGCCCGATCCGTCGCCGGCATCCTGACCCTCGATCTGGATCCCCTGGTCGTTGATCACGATCTTGCCGACGACCCGGCCGCTGTCGCGGTGCGCGAGCGATCGAGCGGCCGCCGGCGCGGTCCCGGCCGACACGATCAGGGCGCCCGCCGCGAGCACGACCCCTGCGATCGCGAGCGACCTCACGCGACGCCGCCGATCAGAAGCCGAGCACGCCGACATGGCCGATCTCCTTCCGTGAAGTGTGCTCGCGCGGGCGCATCCACCACAGCAGGACGACGCAGGCCGCCACCGCGACGCTCAGCGGAACGCCGATCGAGGTATGCGAGAGCAGCGCGCTGATCGCGCGCGCCAATGGTGCGAGGCGCTGGCCGACGCCCTCGAGCAGGCGCCCGCCTTCCGCGATGCTGAGCACCGAGAAACTCAGCGCGTTGAGCAGGAAGATCAAGGCCTGCGCGATGCGGCGCGGGGTCTCGCCGGCGAGCGTCACGAGCAGGGTGCGGGCGGCGGGCTGGGTCGCGAGCACGAGCGCGCCGGCCAGCGTGACGGAGATGCCGCTCGCATAGCCGAGCCCCAGCGTGCGCAGCCACCGCCTGCGCACCCGCGACGGGAGCACGCGGTCGAGCACGCGCGCGGTGAACGCCGGGCCCGGATCGATCAGGGGAAGCGTTTCGAGGGAGCGCACGACCCGGCGGTAGAGCGCGAGCTCGCTGGCGCAGAGCGCGCACCCGCCCGCGTGCTCGAGAAACGCGCGCAGATCGTGGCCGGCGAGATCGCCGTCGAGGAAGCTCTGAACGCGCTCGGATTCGGCGCAGCGATTCACGGCGTCCGCTCCTCCAGGCGCTGCTTGAGCAGCGCGCGCGCGCGGTGGATCCGCGCCTTCACCGTGCCGAGCGGCAGTTTCAGCGCCTCGGCGATCTCATCGTAGGACAGGTCCTGCTGGTGGCGAAGCATCACGACGATCCGGTAATGCGGCGGCAGCGAGTCGATCAACTCCTGCGCGTTCCGCTCCTCCTCGATTCTCGAGGTCTCCTCGTCCGGCTTGAGCCCCGGATCGACGATCTCGATGGTGCGCTCCTCGTTGGACTCCGGGTCGCGCTGGAACAGCGAGATCGGACGGACCCGGCGCCGGCGAATGTGATCGATGCAGAGCCGCGAGGTGATGGTGAAGAGCCAGGCTGCGAAGGGTCGCGTGGGATCGTATCGGTCGATCGATCTGAACACGCGGATGAACGTTTCCTGCGAGACATCTTCCGCATCTTCCGCCCGCCGCAGCATCCGGAGGGCTACCGAATACACCTGCCGCTGATACCGCTGGACCAGCTCCCGGTAGGCCTTCTCGTCGCCTGCGAGGCACCGCCGAAGGATGTCGGTGTCATCACCGTTTTCCACACCGCAACCTTCAGGGCCGCCTACGGCCGGCCGGGAGCGAAAGTTTCATGGGATCGCACGATAGGCGGGGGTCGTGGACCGGTCAAGGCCGGGCAAATTGCAGGGTTGCGCGGCCCGGGTCCCGCCCGCGCGGCGCCCGCGCTCTCGAGCGCCGAGCCTCGCCCGAGGCCGCCTGCCCCGCCTTGACTGGCGGGGCACACCCCCTTAGCCTGCGCGCGCCATGACCACGGTCGCCTCGCTTCGAGCACGGGAGATCCTCGATTCACGCGGCAATCCCACGCTCGAGGTGGATTGCCGGCTCGCGGACGGCACGCTGGGCCGCGCGGCGGTTCCCTCCGGCGCGTCGACCGGCGAGCACGAGGCGGTCGAGCTGCGCGACGAGGACCCCTCGCGCTATCGGGGCAAGGGCGTTCTCCAGGCGGTGCGCAACGTCCACGAGACCATCGCGCCGCGACTCCTCGGCACCGACGCCTTCGATCAGGCGCGGATCGACGCCGTGCTCGTCGAGCTCGACGGCACGAGCAACAAGGGACGGCTCGGCGCGAACGCGCTGCTCGGCGTATCGCTCGCGGTCGCGCGCGCATGCGCGGCGGCGCTCGACGTTCCGCTCTATCGCCATCTCGGGGGCGTCGACGCGCGAACGCTGCCGGTGCCGCTGATGAACGTCCTGAACGGCGGCAAGCACGCAGACAACAACGTCGACCTCCAGGAATTCATGATCGTCCCGCTCGGCGCGCCTTCCTTCCGCGAGGCGCTGCGCTGGGCGGCCGAGGTCTTTCACGTGCTGGCAGGCGTCCTCAAGAAGCACAAGCTCTCCACCGCGGTCGGCGACGAGGGCGGATTCGCGCCCAATCTCCAATCGAACGAGGAAGCCCTCCGGGTGCTGGTCGAGGCGATCGAGAAGGCCGGTTACCGCGCCGGCGAGCAGATCGCGCTCGCCCTCGATCCGGCGGCGAGCGAATTCTGGAAGGATGGGGCTTACGTGCTGGCGGGCGAGGGTGGACGCAGGCTCGCCCCACCCGAGATGGTCGAGTACTACGCGGGCCTGTGCGAGCGTTATCCGATCGTGAGCATCGAAGACGGCCTCGCCGAGGACGACTGGACGGGGTGGGCGCTGCTCACGAACCGCCTGGGCGCGCGCATCCAGCTGGTCGGCGACGATCTGTTCGTGACCAACGTCGAGCGCCTCGCGCGCGGCATCCGGGAAGGAATCGCGAACTCGATCCTGATCAAGGTCAATCAGATCGGCACGCTGTCCGAGACGCTCGCCGCGATCCAGATGGCGCACCGCGCGGGATACACGGCGGTCATCTCGCACCGCTCGGGCGAGACCGAGGACACGACCATCGCCGACCTCGCGGTCGCGACCAACGCCGGGCAGATCAAGACCGGTTCGCTGTGTCGCACCGACCGGGTGGCGAAGTACAATCAGCTCCTGCGCATCGAGGAGGAGTTGGGCTCCGGCGCGCGATACCCGGGACGGAGCGCGTTCCGGGTGATGCGCGGCTGATCGAAGCCCGCCGCTCGCGGCGGGACGCGCGGGGCCACGATGGCCCGGGCGCGATCGGACTCAGGCGGCACCCCGTCGCGACGCGGGGGAAAGGACAGGGAGGTCATGCGCGACATCGGCGTGCGCATTCAACGCTATCGGCTCTCACGCTACGCGTCGCCCCGTGATCCCGTGCGCCGGCGCCTGCGCTGGGCGGCGCTGCTCGCCGCGATCTGGCTGGCCTGGGCGGGATTCCTGAGCGAGCACAGCCTCTACCGGATCTGGCGCCTCGATCGCGAAAACGCGGCGTCGGCTCGAGAGCTCGAGCGAGCGCGCGGCGAGATCCAGCGGCTCGATGCGGAGATCTTAGACCCGCAGGCGGCCAGGCTGCGGGCCGAACGCTGGCTGCGCGAGAACGGCGGCATGGCCGGGCGCGGCGAGATCGTCTACCGGATCCAGAGCGCGCGGGGCGACAGCGTCGCCCGCTGAACGCCGCCGCGCGCGAGGCGCCGCCTAGAATCCCCAGGCGACCGCCATCCGCACGCCGTAACCGCTGGCGTCGAGGCGGAACGGCTGGCCATCCGCGGTGATCACGGGTTCTTCGGTCGCGCGATTCACCATGTGCGCGATCTTGGCGTCGCGGTAGAGTCCGCCCAGCAGGACGGAGTAGCGCACCGCGAAGAACATGTGCACGCCGGCCTCGAGATAGAACCCCGGGCTGTCACCCTTGTAGGTCTCCTGCCGCCAGCTCGAGAGCGACCGCGAGGGATCGCCGACATTCTCGAAGCGCTGGAACTTGGCGCGGTTGTGCGCGAGGGTGAGGAAGCCGCCTCCGGCGTACGCGCGGGCGCGGAAGTCGCCCTGGTTGTATGCCTGGAAGTAGTAGGCGCTGCCGATGTGGATCGGCACCGAGAAGATCTCGGCCCGCAGCTGGATGTCTTCCTGCAGCGCGGGGAGGTATTCCCGCTTGGTCACGTTGCGCAGCTGTCCGACGCCCATCGTGAGCGCGACGTTCTGGCGGATGAAATAGCGCAGCTCGGTTTCGAACAACCACGCGTAGGTGATGCGATCCAGGCCCTCGAGCCCGCGGGGCTCGATGTAGGCGCGGTTGCGAAATTCGATCTCGTCGTTGAAATCGCCGCCCGTGATCTGAGTCGGGATGGCCGAGAAGACCAGATTCAGGTGATGCGTCTCCGCCGCCGCGCGGGCCTGACGGGCGCCCGCTCCCACCGCCAGCAGCAGAGCGATGGCCACCGCGGCCGCGAGCTGTCTACGAGTCAACGCCGCCTCCCAGCGAAAATGTCGCCCCCGATCCAAGCATCGTCCTGCCGGTCAAGACGGCGCAGAGTATCGGTCGAGCCAGCATCGCGCAACCCCAGGAACGCGCGATCATCCCGGGCCGCACGACTTGACAGGAACGCGGGGCCGGCCTAACGTCCGCGTCGGTTGATGCGGGGTGGAGCAGCCTGGTAGCTCGTCGGGCTCATAACCCGAAGGTCGCTGGTTCAAATCCAGCCCCCGCTACCACAAGGGCCCCGGTATCCGCGAGGATGCCGGGGCTCGACCTTTTCGCCGGCCGCCCTGCCGGGGGCCGGTCCCTGAGGCGCAGGCGTTCGCTACCAGTGCCCGAACAGCTTCAGCAGCGCGATGATCACCAGCGCGGCGATCACCATCGGCGTCACGAACAGCCACGAGAAGATCCGGTGATCGAACTTGAGGTGCATGTAGAACATCGCGACCAGCGCGAACTTGAGCGCGGAGAGCGTGAGCAGCACGGGGACCAGCACCGGCTTGAACGCCGGAATGTAGAACGCCGCCACCTCGATCGCGGTGATCACGGTGAGCACGGTCGCGATCGCGAGGTATTCCTTCGCGCCGGGGTGCGCATGCTCGGCCGCATGCGGGTGGGTTTCGGTATGTTCCGCCATGTGCGCCTCCCCTACTGGATCAGGTAGACCAGCGTGAAGATCGCGATCCAGACCACGTCGACGAAGTGCCAGTACAGTCCCGCGATTTCGACGTCGAGCGCCCGCTCCTTCGGCAGCTTGCCGCGCACCGCCATCATGAACAGCGACCAGAGCCAGATGACGCCCACGGTCACGTGCGTGCCGTGGAATCCAGTCAGCACGAAGAAGGTCGAGCCGAACAGGTTGGTCTGGAGCTTGAGGCCCTCGTAGACGAACTGGGTGAACTCGTAGCACTGCCCGGCGACGAAGGTCATGCCGAGCAGCGCGGTCGCGGCCAGCCAGATTCGCGCGCCCGGCTGATTGCCGCGCTGGACCGCCGCCAGCGCCAGCACCATCGTGAGGCTGCTCATCAGCAGCACGAACGCGCTCACCGACGTGAACGCGATGTTGAAGATCTCGTGCGGGTGCGGGCCCACCGAGTCGCGGCCGCGGTACACCAGATAGGTCGCGATCAGCGAGCCGAAGAACATGCACTCCGAGCCGAGGAACGCCCAGAACACCATCTTCCGGTTGCTCAGCCCGGTGCTGGTGTGGTGAGCCTCGGGCGCTGCTGCGGCGTGGGCGGCAACGGCCACGTTAGTGTCCCCCTCTGAAGTGCGTGAGGCGCGTCACGCGCACGGCTCGAACGCCCAGGAATAGAGCCCGACCAGCATCAGCACGAGTCCCGGGATGCCGACGTACCAGCCGAAGATCATCCCGGACATGAGCAGCGTGACGCCGAGCCCGCTGACCAGCGGCCAGATCGACGGGGGCGGCATGTGAATGTGGCCCCGCACCTGGTTCGAGGCGAGCGCGGCCACCCGGCCGTCCTTGTGCCAGAGCGGATCGAGGCTGTGGACCTCGGGGAGGCTCCCGAAATTGTAGGAAGGCGGCGGAGAGGAGATCGCCCACTCGAGCGTCGCCCCGCCCCACGGATCGTCGCCCGATGGCTTCCCGTGCTTCAGGCTCCAGATGGCGTTCCACACGAACGTGAGCAGCGAGGGCACCAGCAGCAGCGCGCCGACGGTGGACATCATGTTCATGGCGTCAAAGCCCATGTTCGGAGCGTAGGTGTAGACCCGCCGCGGCATCCCGAGCAGCCCCACGAAGTGCATCGGGAAGAACGTGATGTTCATTGCGATCAGCATGGACCAGAAATGGACCTTGCCCAGCCCTTCGTTCATGAGGCGCCCTGTGATCTTCGGGAACCAGTAGTAGATCCCGGCGAACACGCCCATGATCGCGCCCCCGAACAGCACGTAGTGGATGTGGGCGACGACGAAGTAGGTGTCGGTCTGTTGCAGGTCGGCGGGCGGCGAGGCGTGCATGAACCCCGAGAGCCCCCCCATCGTGAACAGCCCGATGAACCCGAGCGCGAACAGCATCGCGCTCTTGAGCTCGATGCGGCCGCCCCAGATGGTCGCGATCCAGTTGAAGATCTTCACCCCGGTCGGGATCGCGATCAGCATGGTGGTGAGCGCGAAGAACGAGTCGGCCAGCGGCCCGAGCCCCACCGAGAACATGTGGTGACTCCACACGCCCCAGCCCATGAATCCGATGAAGATTCCCGAGTACACGATGACCTGGTAGCCGAACAGCGGCTTGCGCGAGAACACCGGCAGCACCTCGGAGACGATACCCATCGCCGGCAGGATCAGGATGTAGACCTCGGGGTGACCGAAGAGCCAGAACAGATGTTGCCAGAGCAGCGGATCGGCGCCGGAGCTGTGAAGGAAGAAGTGGGTGCCCACTAAGCGGTCGAAGAGCAGGAACACCAGCGCCACGGTGATGACCGGG
>JBGPFC010000021.1:0-71723 GCA_041483195.1 Candidatus Eiseniibacteriota bacterium | reverse complement strand
CCGTGGCCCGGGGCGAGGTCGACCGCCGCCGAGGGCGTCGCGGATCCCTTCGCAGGCCGGCCGAAACGACGATCGACGCGCACCACCCAGGATCTCGGATCATGCGCGCCGACGTTGCGAATACTCGGACAGGCTCCTAGTGCGGGTGCCACCCGGGCGTCGCGCGGAACAGCCCGTCGAGCCAGCCGATCTGATAGATGAGCCACGCTCCGAACACGATGGAGAGCGTGCCGGTCGCGAGCCGGGCCCAGCCGCCGAACGCGGGCCACCGATGGCCTCCCGCGGCGAGCGGCGAAGCGATCCCGACGGTGATGAAGACCATGCCCAGCGTGGTGCCGAAACCGAAGATCAGGAGGAAGGCGCACGCCCACCACGGATCGCGCACGCTCGCGAGCACCAGCAATGCCACAGCGGCGCTTCCGGCGAGTCCATGCAGCAGGCCGACGCCGAACGCGCGCCACGCGGGGACGCGATGCGAGCCTCCCGCCGACGTGAGGATCAGCGGCACCTCGTGCGCGTGAGGTCGATTGAGGTTGAGCAGGCCCACGACCATCAGCGCGATGGCGACCGCGAACTCGAAAGTCAATCCCACGCGCGGCGGCACGGCGACGTTGAAGAGGATGATGGCGATCCCGACCGCGAACAGGGTGAGGGTGTGGCCGAGACCCCACGCCACGCCCAGCCACGCCGCGCCGAATACGCGCCGGGTGCGGGCGGTGATGGCGCTCACCGCGATCACGTGGTCGGGGTCGGCGGCATGACGCAGCCCGAGAAGCAGTCCGAGCGCGAGCACTCCGAGCGGATTCATGTCGGCGGGGGCTCCAGGGTGTAATCGAATCGTCGAGCGCGGGACACTAGCCGGTGGGCGGGATCCGGTCCAGCGCCGCCGCGCGGGGCGCGATCAGGGCGCGCGGCCCGCTGCGAGGCTCAGGCGATCCAGAACTGGACGCCCTGCTCTTCGAGAAAAGCGCGGGCCAGCGGACCCTTCAGGTAGGCCAGCGTCGAGAGCGTGCCGGCCTCGATGCAGGTCGGTCCGAGCACGGTGATCGCGCGCGGTGCGCCCTCCACCGGCCAGCCGGTCCGAGGATCGAGAATGTGCCCCAGCCGCCTTCCCTGCCACACGACGTAGCGCCGAGTGTCGCCGCTGGTCGCGAGCCCGCCCCGCGGGAACTCGATCCGCGCGACCGCGGCCTCGCCGGTGCGATCGGGATCGTCCACCCCGACGGCCCATGGGAGACCGCCGCGGCGTGCGCCGCTCGCGAACAGGTCACCGCCGAAGCTCACCAGGAACGCGCTGCGGGTGCGCGCGGCGATCAGGCCCGCGGCGCGATCCACCGCGTATTCCTTCCCAACGCCGCCCAGGTCGATCTCCATCCCGGCCGGCATCGCGAGGGTGTGATTCCGCCACGTCACGCGGTGCCAGCCCACGCGCCGCAGCACGGCGCGGAGCGCGGGCTCCGCCGGAACGCGCGTGCCGCCGTCGAACGTCCACACCCGGCGCAACACCCCCGACGTGATGTCGAACATGCCGTCCGACATCTCGTAACAGGTCGTCGCGTAGCCGATCAGCAGGGCGGTCTCTTCGTCCACCCGCGTGGGAGTCCCGCGCGCATGGTTGATGAGATGGATGACGTTGTCGTCCCGATAGCGGCTGAACTTCCACTCGATGCGGTGCGCCTCGCGCTCGGCGATCGAGACCAGCGCATCGGCTTCGGCCCGGTCGTCGGTATCGACCAGCACTTCGCAGGGGCTCGCCATGGCTGCGAAGCGACCCGCGAAGTAGTCATCGACGCGCGCGAGCGAAGGGGCAATGGCCTCGCGCCGGCCGGCGGATCGCATCGAGTCGGACACCGCTCGTCCCTCAGAACGAAATGGAATACCCGACCACCAGCGTGCCGATGTTCACCGCGGGAAAGAGATCGAACTTGCGTTGAATCCCCGGGACGTTGCGTGGGTGGCCATCGCCCGACTGCCGGATGTACTCGGCGCGCACGCTCCACTCGCCCGGGTAGTCGGGAATATGGAAGCCGTAGGTGGTCCCGAGCGTCATGGTGTGGAGCGGACCCAGTCGCTCGTCGCTGGTCGCGAACTCCGGAAGTCGCGCTCCCTGGATCAGTCCGAACGTGAAGAAGCGGGCGGGCGTCTGCGTGTAATAACGCACGTGCGGTTGCAGGTAGTCGTGATCCGACAGGTCGCGCCGGTACTTGAGATCCACGGCGCTCGATCGCACCCGCCAGTCGTCCCAGTAGTAGCGGTAGGAAAGGTGGAGCACGTCCTCACCGACGCGATAGACCGAGGTGGCGAGGAGATCGGCGCGCTGCCGGGTGGAGGGGCGCTTCTCGGTGAGCTGGCCGGTCGTCATGCCGGTCGTGCCGTCGAGCAGGCTCACCACCTTGTATGGCTCGGTCAGGTAGCCGGTCTCCACCGTGCGGGACGCGTTCACGGACATCAGCCAGCACCGCGTGATGACGCGCGAGACCCCGACCATTCCGCTCGTGACGCGTTTCGGATTCGGAGCGGTTCGAACCGCGAGGCTGGTGTCCGAGAGTCCGGCGGTGCTCCCGCCCACCGGAAACACCCCGTCTCGATTGTAGCCGGCGCCCGCCGTGACGGTCGCGAGGCGATGCATGAGATCCACCGAGAGCTTCGCCGTCGCTCCCAGCGACTGATAGTCCTTCTCGCGGGAGAAATGGCCGCCGAGGGCGGTCCTCAGCCATTCCGCGAACGGCGCCTGCCATTCGGCGTCGAACACCCCGCGGTTGTCCTTGAACGGAGTGGTCGGGATCTGGTTCGGATCGGGCGGACGGATGGTCTTCACGTTGCCGGACGGCGTGGTGACGGTCTGGACCTGTCCGGTCGGCGCGGCGCCAGAGGGCAGGGCCCCGCTCGGCGATGCGCCACTGATGACGTCGACGCCGAGCTGAGCCGAGAGCGACTGGCCGCTGGCGAACACCCGCGTGATGCGTGCGGTGGGCTCCACCACGTTGGCCCGGCTCGCTTCGCCGTAGAGCAACGCGGACGCGTCGAACTGCGTGCTCGCCGCGGACTCCGCGCCGGCGATCACCGGCGTTCCGGACGCGAGCAGCATGCACGCGGCCGCCCCCAGCCGGCGGCGCAGCGGGGAGGTACGATCCGGCGCGCCTAGTTGCATCCGCATCCGCCGCCGCCGACTTCCTGCCCGCCGGTCGAGCCCTCCTTACTGAAGTAGATGTGCTCGTCGATCGCGTTCACCATGGGGGAGGGAACGAGCTTCATCTTCGGTTGCGCGAGCAGATCGCGATCCCAGGGTTTGACCGCGGTGGCGGCGCAGCCCGCGGCCAGCGTGGAGACCGCGATCAGAAACGCGGTGAGAACCATCCGCTTCGCGAATCTCGTCATGGACGACATGCCTCCTGAATGAGCGACTCGACCGTCCCGGTCTTCCGGGGATCGAATCCCGCGTGCGAATAGACGATGGCGCCCCGACGGTCGATGATGAAGCTCGACGGCATGGCGGACACCCGGAACGCCTCGGCCGTGTGGCCAGCGGGATCGAACGCGACGGTGAACGGGGCGGGATACCGTTCCAGGAACGCGTCCGCAGCTTCCCGATCCTTGTCGAGATTGATCGCGACGATCGCGAGACCCTCCGCGGCGAAACGATGATGCAGTTCGCCGAGCCACGGAAACGACCGGCGGCAGGGCTCGCACCACGAAGCCCAGAAGTCGACAAGCACGACCTTGCCGCGGAGCGAATCGAGAGACACATTGCCTTCGCGTCCGGGAAGAGTGAATCGTGGAGCGAGCGCGGCGTGCGGCGCGGCGGTTCTCGCGTGAACCGGAAGCGCGAGGGCGACGAGCAGCAGGCTCGCGACCCGGAAACCTCTCAGCAGATGTCGCCGCCTCTCATCGGTGCCAGTCCCATCCGCGTCGCGCGGAAACGCACAATCCCCTCCCCGCGGCACGCGACATCATACCCGCCAGCCACGATCTGGTTCTGTGAAATCTGCCAGGGGGTCCCCCTTCACGGTCAAGCCCGCGTCACGCGCACGAGGGGACAGGCCCCGCCCGGCGCAGCGACGCGTCATGGGGCTCGATCGGCTACGACCCGGCGGTGACGACGTCGGTCACCGGCTCGGTGTGCGCGATGCCGGGGCCGAAGTACCCGGACTCGAGGGCGCGCCACGGCACCGCGGCCCCGTCGCCGCCCGGAGACTCCTTGCGGAGTCGCGCGATCTCTTCCTGGTACCAGGCGACGACCGGTTTCCCGATGCGCAAGCCGAGCAATTCGGTGGCGAGGTCGCTGGGGGCGATCACGCAGACCCACCCACGATCGTATGGGCTCTGCATCAGGGCAGCGGGATCGCGCTGAAGCGCGGGATTGACCTGCGTCACCTCACCGCTCACCGGCGATCGAAGCCGCGCGATCTCCTCCCCGCGCCGGACGACGAACAGCAGATCGCCTCGCCGCACGCGCGTCCCCGCGGCGGGCAGGTCGACATGTTCGACCGTCTTCAGGGCCTTGCGTGCGAAGTCGTCGAGGCCCACCCAGACCTGGCCTCCGGTCGCGATCTGGGCCCACGTATGTCCCGGGTACAGGAACGCGCCGCCCGGGACGCAGTATTCGCGGCTCGAGACCACTTCCGCCAGCGCCGGGGCCACCACGCGCACCGTGGGACGGCGCTGCGCCTCGAGTCGCGCCTCGCGCCGGATGGCCAGCCGGTTCGCGAACGCCACCAGCTCGTCTTCGGTGAACGGCTTCTGCACGTAATCCACGGCTCCGTACTGCATGGTCTCGACCGCGGTCTCGATCGATCCGAACCCCGTGATCACGGCGATGTCCAGATCGGGGCGGAGATCCCTGGCGGCCTTCACGACCTCGACGCCGTTCATGTCTGGCATCTTGAGGTCCGTGAACAGGAAATCGTACGGGCGCGCGCGCAGCAGCGTGAGCGCCTCCGGGCCATTCTCGACCGTGTCCACGCTGAAGCCCGCGAGCACCAGGATCTTTCGAAAGCTGTCGAGCACGATCGCCTCGTCGTCCACCGCGAGAATGGAGGCCCGCGCGTTCTGCACCTCCGCGCGCTTGAGGCTCTTGGCCTCGCTGGCGAAGTTCATCTGCAGCGCGCTCTTCAGCACCGCCGTGCGCTCCCTCAGCTCGCGGGCCGCGCTCGCGCGCTTGGAGATCGCGCGCACGGCCAGGTCAGTGATCAGAAACACGGCGAACAGCACGACGATCAGCAGGGCGGTCATGGTCCATTCTCCTTCGGGGCGACATCCGTCAGCCCGAGAACTTGCCGAACCACTTGGAGCAGCTCGGTGTCGTCGAACGGTTTGGCGAGGAACGCGGTGGCCCCCGCTTCGAGGGCCTGCTCGGCGATCGCGGAGGTCGCGAACCCGGTGATGAGCACGATGGGAAGGTCGGGGCGCCGCCGCCTGAGGTCGCGCGCGACGTCGAACCCGGACCACCCCGGAAGCATGATGTCGCAGAGCACCAGCCTGCAGGTCGCGAGGCCGGGGTGCGCGAACGCGGACTCCGCATCCGGAACGCGTGCGACCGAGAGTCCTTCCTGCTCGAGCACGAGACGGATGGCATCGCACACGACGGGCTCGTCGTCCACCACCAGCACGTCCCAGCGCTCGTTCATGCCGCGCCTCGCGCCGCATCGGCGGCCGGGCCCCTGGCCGCGGGGCCGGGAGCCAGGGGCGTGGCGGCGGCGACAGGAATCAACGCCGCCGGCTCCCCCGCCTGATTCGCGGGCGCCGCGAGCGGAAGACGGATCGCGAAGCGCGAGCCCTTCCCGGGTTCGCTGTGGACCTCGATCGTGCCCGCGTGGCCCTCGATGATGCCCCACGTCACCGCGAGGCCGAGCCCCAGCCCGCGGTTTCCCTTGGTCGTGAAGAACGGCTCGAAGAGATGGTCGAGGTCGGCTTCGGAGATGCCGTGCCCCGAGTCCTCGACGACCAGCTCGGCGTGGATCTGCGGACCGGCGGCGTCCATCGCCTCCCAGCGCGTCCAGTGACAGCCCTTGCGCGCGCACCACTCGACCACGCCGCGCTCTCCGCTCAGCACGGCGAACACTCCGGCACCGCATGCGGGGCAGGCGCGATCGGGAATTCCGAGCTGCACGCCGCATCGATGACACGCGTAGGCGGCGATGACGTCCGCCTCGCACGGCTCGGAGGCCCGGTGGTTCACGCGACCGTAGACGGGGTCGAGATTCACCGTCGCGTCCTGGCCCCGAAGACGCCGGATGACGCGAATGCTCGGGTACCGCCCGATGCGCACGTTCGGGTCCAGCAGGTCGCAGCCCCGCGGACACGCCGCCGCGCGGATCACCGCGTGTCCGCGCGGAGGAACCTCGATCTCCCTGGTGCGCAGGTGGATCGTGCCGCCGCCGCCCCCGATCGCGTCCGCGGCGTTCAGGAGCAGATTCACGATCACCTGCTGAAGCTGGTTCGCGTCGGCCGGGACCGGCCGCAGGCCCGCCGCCAGCTGGAAGTCGAGCGCCACGTGGTCGATCGCGAGCTGGTTCATGACCACCGCAACGCCCGAGCGCACCACGGCGTTGAGATCGGTCGGCTGGCGTCGGGGCGGCGTCTGTCGCGCGAAGTCCAGCAGACCGCGCACGATTTCGCGGCAGCGTTTGGTTTCACGCACGATGACTTCGAGATCCGCGGCCGTCTCCGGGTTGTCCTTGAGACGCTTCTGCAGGAATGACGCGTACGTGAGCACACCCGTCAGCGGGTTGTTGATCTCGTGCGCGACGCCGGCCGCCAGCCGGCCCACCGAAGCGAGCTTCTCGGCGTGCGTGAGCTGGCGCTGCGCCTCACCCAGCCGCCGGGTCATTTCGTTGAAAGCCCGCGCGAGATCGCCGAGCTCGTGTCCGGCGGTCGCCGGGATCGTGGTGTGCACGTCTCCCTCCGCCACCTTGCGCGTGCCGGCGATCAGGGCGGCGACCGGCCGCAGGATCAGGCGCTGGTTCAGCAGCCAGAGCAGCAGGCTGCTGGCGACGATCGCGAGCATGGCCAGCAGCATGAACAGGCGCTGGTCCCCCGCGATCTGACGGTCCGCCTCGGCGAGCGAGAGATCGACGTCCAGCACGCCAAGCACGGCCTCGTTCCGCGAGTGCACGTGGCACGCTGCGTTCCAGCAGCTGGCCTCGTTGTGAATCGGCCGGATCATGCCGAGCACGCGGTGCCCGTCCGCCGCGCGGTACACGCGGGCGCGCTCCCGCGTCGAGAGCCTTCGGAGCGGTTCGCCTGCCGCGTGGCACGCGTAGCAGGCCTCCGCCTTCTTATCGAGCGAGTGACCGATCTCGCCTTCGTCTGACGAGAACATGATCGTGCCCGTCGCGTTGAAGAGGCGCACCTTCTCGATGCCCTGCTGCCGGCCGATCGTGGTGATCTCGCGGTGCAGGGACTCGCGGCGATTCTCGAGCATGTCGTAGTACGTGCTGCTCCCGATGGTCTCGCTCACCTGGTCGGCGCCGCGCATGAGCTGGGCGAGCAGCGCCGCGCGGTGGGTGCGGATGATGAGGACCGACATCACTCCGATCACCGCGGCGGTCACCACGGCCACGCCGAGAATGGCGAGCACTCCGATCCGGAGCCTCACGGGGTCAGCCGGCGACGGCGCCCGCCGTCCACCGCTCCTCCCCTCCCGCCGGCGCTTCGGGCGAGTGTCGCTCGGCCGGAAACACCGGCAGATACCGGACCGCGAGCGCGAAGGCCGCGAATCCGATCGCGACGAAGCCGAACGAAACGGTGAATTCCATCCAGCTCGGCACGTAGTGGGTGCCGCTGGCGCGCTCGAGGCCGGTGACGCTCACGTTGAGCCGATGCATGACGAAGCCGAGCACCGCGAAGGTCGCGCCGGTCACCAGCCCGGTCGGCGAGCGGCGGATGCGGGGCCACACGAGGAGAGTGACCGGCACCACGACGCCCAGTCCGAATTCCACAAGGAACATGTGACTCTCATAGGTCGGTGCGAAGATCGTCCCGAGCACGCCGGCGTGCGCCAACAGGTCGAGCCGCAGGATCCCGAACAGCGCCAGCGCCACGACCATCGCACGCCCGAGCGGCTCGAGCAGGTCCATCTCGAGCTGGCGTCCGAAGGCCCGCCCGCTCAGGTGCGATTCGAGGATGATCATCGCCAGGCCGGCGCCGATCGCGGAGAGGTAGAACAGCACCGGCAGGTACGGCGAATACCACAGCGGGTGCAGCTTCTCGGGGACGATGAGGTAGAGCGTTCCGAGCGAAGACTGGTGCAGGGTGGAGAGCAGCACCCCCGCGATCACCAGCGGCGTGTTGACGGCGCGCAGGATTCGGCGCGCGCGCTCGAGCCGAAAGCGCTCGAACACCATGGGCACGAACTCCAGCGACAGGACCGTGGTGTAGAGCATCACGCACCAGGCGACCTCGAACATCACGGAGTGCGGATTCCAGAACACCATGGCGTGCCAGATCCGCCACGGCTGCCCCAGATCGTACATCAGCGCCGTGACCACGAGCAGATAGCCCAGGAACCCGGTGAGCACGGTGGGCCGAACGATCGGCTCGAAGCGTTCGAGATGAAACAGGTGCACGGCCGCCATGATGGTGAACGCACCGGCCGCGAGCCCCACGCCGCAGAGAATGTCGAAGCCGATCCACAGCCCCCATGGGAACTGGTCGCTGAGATGCGTCGCCGCCCCCAGGCCGCGCGTGAACCGAATCACGGTGGCCGTGACGAAGGCCGCGGAGAGCACCGCGAACACGGCCCGCCAGAAGCTCCACCGGAACCGCGGGCTCTGGTCGACCGGGGCGGCGGTCATGGGCGCCGTCCTTCTTCGCCAGGGGACGCGGCGATTCCGGACTCGAGGGCCTCCATGCGGCGAACGTATTCGCGGCGCTTCGTGATCCAGTAGATGCCGTACAGGAACGCCCCGCCGAGCAGGACGATGTCCGGTACTTTCGAGAGCGCGCGCCAGGTGAACATCGGGATAGGCTCGCTCGGCAGGTCGTCGCGGAAACCGAGCTGGCCGAACGGCACGCTCGAGAGCATGAGCACCGACGTGCCGCCCGCTTCGTCGAGCCCATAGATGTGATTCACGTAGCGATCCGGCTCGCGCGCGATGCGCGCCTTCGCCTCGGCGACGAGCGCTTCTCGCTCACCGAACAGGGTGGCACCGGTCGGGCACACGCTCGCGCAGGCCGTGGCCTTCCCTTCGGCCAGCCGCGGAGCGCACATGATGCACTTGCCCACGATCGGAACCGGGCGGTCCCATTGATATTTCGGGACGTCGAACGGGCAGGCCATGACGCAGTAGCGGCATCCGATGCACTTGTCGGCGTCGTACACCACCGGGCCCGATGGCGTCTTGCGCATCGCGCCGACCGGGCAGACCGAAGCGCAGGTCGGCGTCAGACAGTGCATGCACATGCGACGCACGTTGAGGCCGGCATGCTGCTCGACCAGCGTCCAGGTGTAAGCGGTGGGCCGTGCCTCGATCGGCATCGGCAGTCCGTTCTGCTCCTTGCAGGCCGCAGAACACGCGCCGCAGCCGATGCAGCGTGTGGCATCGAGCAGCAGGCCCCAGCTCATGGGGCGCCCTGGGTCTCGACGTGGCAACGAGCGCACGCGTTCGGATCGCCGGTGGCGAAGGCCGTGGTGCCGTCGTGGCACGAGCCGCACGCCGCGCTCTCGTGCATCCCGCCGGCGGGACGGGGCGGAGATGACTTCATCGCGAACGGCTTCGGATGACAGCGGGTGCAGGCGGTGGCTTCGCGCAGATGGGTCGCATGCCGGAAGGTCACTCCTCCGGGTGAGGACTCGCCTCGCGCGTACGAGATCGGCTTCGGCCCGCGAGCGCGCGGCGGCCCGCCCGGGTTCGCGGACAAAGTGTCGCGACCTGCGCGTTCTGGCGTAGGCCTGCCAACATGGCACGACGTGCATGACTTCCGGTCGATCACGCCGAAAGCCTGTCGCCCGTCGTGGCAGGTTCCGCAGGAGCCGCCCGCGTTCATCTCCCGGTGGGTCGGGCTGGGGGTAGGCGCCAGTATTCTGAAGAGTCCCGGGTGGCACCCCGTGCAGCGGTTTCCGGCGAGCGCGAAGTGAATCTGATGGCTGAAGACGACCGCGCTATCCGGGCCAACCATGCGGTCGTAGACGACATCCGCGGGAAGCCGGACTTCAGGCGGGGCGACCTCCCGGCGCTCGGCGCAAGGCGCCGATGTGGGACCGATCACCTGCGCGACAAGCATGACGGATGCGGCATGGACGATCGAGCGCGCCCGCCTCAGGTTGATGCCACCCATCCGACAACCCCTCCCTCCACCAGTCCCCGGATGCCGAATCGACTGCAATCAGCGTTCCACCCGGCCCGCGCGACCGGCCCGAGACCGGTCGGCGGAGCGGGCTGTTCCATGACAAGGCTCATACCGTGGCAGCGCCATGCCGCAAATTTCTCTTGAACCCCGGTCGCCACGGGTGGATTGTCCGCGGCGGCCGGCGCCAAATCGCCGGCATCCCGTCCACAGCAGGCGTCTCACCCCCGGAGGTTCCAATGGTGTCGTCCTCCCGTCGCTCGTGGAAAGGTCCCGTTGTCGCGGTGGTCCTGATGCTCGGGCTTGGTGCGGTCCTCTGGGGCTGCAGCAAGAAGACGTCGCTCGTGACCGCTCCCACGACCTCGACCGAAATCGCGTCCCCGGATGGAGTCGTCGGGCTCAAGCTCGGCGACGCGCGCGTCCAGCTGGCGATGCGCGCTCAGCAGGCCCATACGCCCGAGCTGATGCGCATGCCGGGCGTGGTCGGCACCGCGATCACCGCGGATGCGGCCGGACGGCCGGCGATCATGGTTTTGACCGAATCCGCGATGCCGGCGGGCCGCCTGCCCGCCTCGCTCGATGGCTTCGGCGTGATCGAAGAGGTCTCGGGCAGGATCGTCGCGATGAAGGGCGGCGGGGGCGGCGTGAGCCACACCGCCAAGCAGACGCCGCCGATTCAGCTCGGCACCTCGGGCGGCTCGGTGACGGATCTCGCGAACGGCTACTGCTGCAGCGGCACGCTGGGCTCGCTGGTCACGAAGAACGGCGTGCAGTACATCCTCAGCAACAGCCACGTGTTCGCGGGTGACGTGGTGTCGGGCGGCAACGGCAAGGTGTCGGCGATCGGCGACGACGTCACTCAGCCCGGCTACGTCGACAACAACTGCAGCACGAGCGGCGTCAACTTCGTGGCCGACGTCTCATCGCTCTCGACGCTCTATCCTCCGGGCTCGACTCCGAACGTGGACTGCGCGATCGCGCAGGTGCGCGCGGGCATGGTGCGCACGGACGGCGCCATCCTCGAGATCGGCACGCTCTCGGCGCAGACCATCGCCGCGTCCGTGGGCCAGGCGGTCAAGAAGAGCGGACGCACGACCGGCCTCACCCGCAGCACGATCAGCGGGCTCAACGCCACGGTCAGCGTCGGGTACGAGACCGAGTGCGCGGGCACCACCTTCACCAAGACGTTTACCGGCCAGATCATCATCAGCAACCGGCGGAGCGGATTCCTGAACTCCGGAGATTCCGGCTCGCTCATGGTCCAGGATGTCGCGACCAATCCGAAGGCGGTCGGTCTGCTCTACGCCGGCAGCAGCAGCACGGCGGTCGCGAACCCGATCGGCGCCGTGTTGACGCATCTGGGCGTGACGATGGTGGGGCAGTAGTCCGCGGGCGATCCGCTCGCGGCCGTGAGCAGGAAACGTCGCAGCAGCGCGCGCGCCCGGCCCGGTGCCGGGCGCGTCGCGGTGGCCGCGATCATCGTGCTCGTCTCGTGCATGACCCTCGCGTGCCATCCGCACGCACCGGGAGGACATCCCCAGCCGATGCCTGAGCGCCCGATCGCCGACGTGCTCGCCGCCCACACCCCGGAGTTGATGGCGCTCCCGGGAGTCGTCGGCACCTACCAGGGGGCGAAGCCCGATGGTTCGCCGATCATCGTGGTGATGGTCGCGAAGTCGGGCGCGGAGCTCGAACGGCGCATCCCGAAGTCGCTCGAGGGATGGCCGGTTCGAATCGAGGTCACCGGGGAGATTCGCGCGATGCCGGATTCCTCGAGGTGAGCCCCGTCTTCGTCCCGGTTCGGGCGTGGCTCCGATGAATCGCGCGAAGCTGTGGCTGGTCGTCTCGCTCTCGGGCGCCAGCGTGCTCGCGCTCGAGATCGTGGGCACGCGGGTGCTCGGGCCATTTTACGGAGTGAGCCTGTTCCTGTGGTCGGCGCTGATCTCGGTGACGCTCGCGGCGCTCGCGGCAGGCTACGCGCTGGGGGGACGCTGGGCGGACCGCGGTCCGCGCGCGGCACGGCTGTCCGCGGTGCTCGCCGCGGCCGGATCGTGGGTGTGTGCCGTGCCCTGGATGCGAGTGCCGCTGCTCGCGGCGAGCGAACACCTCGGGCTGCGCACGGCGGTGCTCGTCACGTCCACCGCCCTCTTCTTCCCGCCGCTGATGTTGCTCGGCATGGTGAGCCCCTACGCGATCCGGCTCGCGGCGCGGGACATGAACGAAGTCGGTCGCGTCGCGGGTGACCTGTTCGCGATCTCGACGCTCGCGAGCGTGGGGGCCGCGCTCCTCACCGGCTTCGTGCTGATCCCCGTCCTCGGCGTGACGCGGCTGCTGATCGCGGTGGGCGTGACGTTGCTGGTGGCGGCGGCCATCGCCCGCGCCGGGGATGGGCGCCGCGGGGCGATCGCGGCGCTGCTGCTCGCCCTGGTCGCGGCGCTCGCCGCGGGGAGCGCGACGCGATCGGCGCGCGCGCGGCCCGATGGCCTGCGCGATCTGCGGGAGAGTCAGTACGCGGAGTTGCGGGTCGTTGATCACGCCGGGCTGCGCTTCCTGCTGCTCGACGGCGGGGCTCACACCATCGTCCGGCAGCAGGATCTGGCCACGCGCCAGGAGTACGTGGAGGTCGCGGAGCTCACCACCGAGCTGTTCGCGCGCCCCGGCCGCGCGCTGCTGGTGGGGCTCGGTGGCGGGGCGCTGGCGCGGGTGCTCGCGTTCGACGGCTGGCGCGTGGATGCCGTCGAGATCGATCCGGCCGTGACCGCCGTCGCGCGCGAGTTCTTCAACCTGCGGCCGCAGCACGCCACCGTGCACCACGCCGACGGCCGGCGGTTCCTGCGGGCGTCGCGCGACACGTTCGATCTCGTCGTGCTGGACGCCTTCGGCAGCGCCTCGATTCCCTTCCATCTGCTCACCTCCGAGGCGTTCGCGGACGCGAAGGCGCGGCTGCGTCCGGGCGGCGCGCTGGTGCTCAACGTCGAGGCGGTGGGCTGGAACGATCCGCTGGTGCGGGCGGTGGCCGCGACGCTCGCGACCCGGTTCCGTCACGTGCTGGCCCTTCCGATCGCCGAGCCCCCCGACCAGATCGGAAACGTGGTGCTGCTGGCGTGCGACCGCCCGCCCGAGATCGACGACGCCGTGCTCGGCGATCCGGTCGGGACGCTGTCGGACGACGAGGAACACTGGCGGGTGCTCCAGCGCAGGCACGCGTGGAGCAACCGCTTCGCCCCGGCGGGGGGCCGGGTGCTCACCGACGACTGGAATCCCGCCGACCTGCGGGCCGAGGAGATCAACCTGGTCGCGCGCCGAAAGCTGCGCACGCTGCTGCCGGCGTCGGTGGTGGGCTGGTAGCCCCGCAGCCCACCGGCCCGCCAACCGCCCCGCACGGGGCAATCGATCAGGCTAGAGGCATTTGCCCTGCTTGTTCGACCACTCGAGCTGCACGGTGTAGCCCGCGACCTTCTTGAAGTTCCACGCGCAGATGTCCCCGATCTCTCCGTCGTGATCGTCGTACCATCCCGCCCCCGGAACCGGGTCCGTGACCGCCTCGCACAGCTCGTGCGAACTGGTACCGGTGAGGGCGTTGAATGCGGACATCCCGCCCAGGCAGCCGCTGCAGGTCGGGTACGGCATCACCGCGTAGTACGCGCCGCCCACGTGATCGTGATATCCGCAGTAGTTCTGGCACGACTTGCTGCCGCCCATGATCGAGACGATCCCGGGGTCGAGATAGATGAAGTAGAGCGTGTTCTTCGTGTTCTTGGGCACGGCCTTGGTCTTGATCCACAGCTTGACCTGCGTCTTGATCGCGGAATCGGTGATGCTCTTCACCGGCGCATTGGCGTGGATCAACGCGGTGCCGGTGAGCGATCCGTGCCCGAGCTTCTGGCCGGGGACGCTGTACTCCGCGAGCTGATCGATCGCCGGGCTCACGAGGATCGCGGCGAAGAACTTGTTGAGCTTCTTCATGAGCGCCGTGGACTTGGCGCTCGTCCCCCACAGCGCCCCCCAGAAGATCGTGAACACCTCGACGTTCGGGAGCAGCGGGCCCTTGCGATAGGTCAGGTGCGCATCGGGCGCCACGGCGTGGGGCTTGCCGTCGAAGAGGTCGCGCTCGCCCTCCTCGCGCATCTTCTTCAGTCCATCGATCGTGACCGAGGGCTTCGGGTGATGGAGCGGCACCACACGAACGTGTTCGCCGGGTGCGAATGAACCGGCCGCCTGACGCCTGCCGGTGCTGCCCCGAGTCCCCTTCGCCTGCTTCATGACGCGTTCCCCCTCCGAGGTTTCGGCGCGGGCGAGGATTTCGCATCGCCCGGCACCGGGTCAGCGCGCCGCCCGCGGGGCTGGGGTTCATCCCGTCGGGCGACGAAGAGAGAGCACTGTGGTGTCCGATCGTCGGGATATCAACAGCTTTGTATCTCTTCCGGGATGGAACCGGCGCCGGGTGGAGCCGTCTCCCCCGGCGAGCGTCATGCCCCGCCCGGAACTCAAACGGGCGGTGTGACGGTGGATACGCTAGAGTGTCGCGCGCGCGCGCGATCCGCGACCACCGGATCGGAGCGACTCCGCGCGGCGACCCACGCCTGGTATTCCGGGAGACGCCATCCGCATGGCACCACCTGAAGCTCGGCACCGCCCGATCGGTGCCGCAGTCCTGGCCGCGATCGCCCTCCTCGGGCTGATCAACCTCCCGCAGCCCTTCGCATGGGACCAGGCGATGTTCACCCTCGGCGCGCGCATGATGCAGCACGGCGCCGTGCTCTACCGCGACTACTGGGACCCCAAGCAACCCGGGCTGTTCTGGTTCTTCCAGCTCGGCGGCGCGCTGTTCGGTTTCAGCGAGGTCGGCATCCACGCGCTCGAGGTGCTCGTGATGGTGGCGTTCGCGGGCTTCCTGATGTTCGGACTGCGCGACGCCTTCGCCACCCGCCGCGGTCCCGCGTTCGCGGCGCTGCTGGTGGTGGGAATGTATTTCGCGGCGTGCGGCGACTGGCACCTCACGCAGATCGAGGGCCTGGTCGGGTTGCCGTTGTTCGCGGTGGCGTGGAGCACGCGCGCGGCGGCGCTCGCCCCGCATCGCGCGGGACGACTCGCGCTGATCGCCGGGCTCGCGACCGGGATCACCGTGCTCCTCAAGCTGTTGTTCCTCCCGATCGCGATCGCGATCGCCATCACCGGGCTCGCCGCGCGGCGACCGGCGGGAGGCGCGGCGGATGGAGCGCGAGGCTTTCCCTATTGGCGCGCCCTCTCCATGGCGCTGGTGGGGTTCGCCATCCCGATGCTCGGCGCGATCGCCTATTTCTCGGCGCATCATGCGCTCGCGCTCGCATGGTGGACGTCGGTGACCTACCCCGCGTCGGTGCTGGCGCAGGCGCACGGGATTCGAATCAAGATCCTGGAGCGCAGCCTGACCTGGTTCTGCACTCAGTTCTTCCCGCTGATCGTGCTCGCGGTGCCCGGGGCGTGGCTCTGGTGGCGCGCGCGGCGCGAGGCGCTCGCGCTCCAGATGGTGGCATGGCTCGCGATGAGCGCGGTGGTGATCGTCATCCAGCGCTGGTCGTACTGGCCGTATCAATTCCTGCTGTTCCTGGTTCCGCTCGGCATCCTGGCCGCGGCGGCGCTCGAGTCTCTGGCCGCGGCATTCGCGACGCTCGCCCCGGGCGCGCGCAGGATCGAGCGTCGCGCGGTGGGGGCGCTCACGCTGGGGCTGCTGTTCGCGGCGCCGCTCGCGACGCTCGCGGGAAAGAGCGTGCGGCTCGCGCGCACCGGATTCGCGCTGACCCCGGCGCGAATCCGCGCCTACCAGGTCCGCGCGAGCCTCGGGAATGGATACGGCCAGATCCTCGACGACGTCGCGTTCCTGAGGGAGGCCTCGAGTCTCACGGGGCCGATCTGGGTGCTCGGCAACCCGCTCTACTACTGGCTCTCGGGACGCGAGCAGGCGATCCCGCGCAACGGCGCGAGCTTCATCGAGAGCTTCTCGCTCGAGGAGTGGCAGCGCGTGACGCGCGATCTCGATCGCGCGCGGCCCGGCTACATCTTCATCGGGCGCGACTACGGGGACATCGTGCGCGCGGAGGGCGAGCGTTCCGCGCCGTTCTTCGAGCTCCTGTCGCGAAGCTACCGGCCGCTGCCCGGGCGGCGCTCAGGCGCATGGTACCAGCGCGTGGACTCCGCGACGCCCTAGCCCCTGGTGCCGGTGCCGCGCACGCCGCGTCCCGGCTCCCTCACGGCGGCGGCGGCGCTCCTCCCCACAGCCAGTAGTGGTATGCGCGGAACGGGGCGTCCGCCGCGCCGACGATCTCGACCCGGTGCCGGCCGGGCCGGTGCGCGAGCGCCGGCAGCACCAGATCACGCTCGTCGAACCGATCGGCACTCGACTCGCCGCCGATCGGGACGCCGAGCTCGCCGGCGCGCGAGCCGTCCACCAGGACCTCCAGCGCCGCCGAGCTTTGGAGTCGCGCGCGAAGATGAAGCTCGCCGGCGTCGGGCACGCGGACGTCGAACGACTCACGCCCGGCAACGGAGCGCCCTCCATCCGCGATCTCGCGTCCCCCGGCATCCCTTCCCAGCCTGAGAAACGTATCCGGGGCATTCAGCGATTCCGGGGCGGCGGCAGCGAACTCGTGGCGGTGGGCGGTCTCGTCGTCGAGATCCGCGACATCGATCGCGTCGAGCACGTCGCCGAACGGGACGGGCGCGGAGGGACGCTCGCCGCTTTCGAGCAGATGCCAGTCGGGCTCGAATGCGATCGCCGCGCGCTCGCCGATCACCGTGATGTGTCCGCTCACGCGGGCTTCGAACAGCCGCCGGCCGAGCAGCGGGTCGAGCCGCAGCCATTCGGGGTAGACGACGAGATGCGTCGGGCGCTCCGTGGCGGGCATGCGCTCGAGCTTCTCGAACAGCGCGCCCGGCCCCTCGACGAATACCCGCGCCTGGTGATTGGTGACGAGGCCCACCAGGTCGAAGACGCGGCGCCGCGGGATGTAGGCCATCGCGCCAACGTCGTTGAGCATGAGCGTGGCATCCGACGGCAACGTCTTCGCGATCCACTCCGCGGCGTACACCTGCTGATGGCGGATCTCATAGGCTGCATCACCGAACAACGCGGCCCATCGCGCCTGCTGGGCCCCGACCCATCCCAGCGTGAGCGCCACCGCTGCGGCCCCCGTCATCGCGAACGTCCGCGGCGCGGATCCCGCGCGCGCACGCCCGATCAGGATCGCCCAGCCGATCGCGCCCGTGACCGCGAGGGTCGCGAAGGTGGGATGGTAATAGCGGAAGAGCTGTCCGGGCCAGCGTGCGGTCAGCGCGGCCGCCATGCTCGCGACGCTGGCGCCGAGCAGGATCGTCCACGGAAACGAGGCCCGGCGCCTCCATTCCCCGGCGACCCTCGGCAGCGTCGCGACCACGATCACCAGCAGCGTGAGCGGGCCGAGCGGGATCATGTCCTTCTGGTGCCAGCCCCGAAGCAAGACCGTTCCGACCTGCGCGAGTTGGGTCCAGGCGTTCAGCAGCAGCCCATTCACGGTTTGCCGCGGCAGCAGGGCGGCGCTCTTGGCGATCGCGGTATTCGGGAGCAGCTGGCCGGTGAGGCGCAGGTTCATGAGACCGACGCCCAGACACGGAAGCAGCGCGGCCGGCCACGCGATCCAGGTGAGCGCGCGACCGCGGCGGTCGCGACGAAGGGCCGAGAGCGCGACCACCAGCGCCGCCACGAACAGCCCTTCGGGCCGCGTCAGCGCGAGCAGCGCCGCGACGATCCAGAGCGCGAGCCCTCGCGGAGGATCGGGCCGGTCGTGCTCCGCGACGCCGCGCGCCGGCAGAGACACGGCGTCGCTCGCGTCGCGAAAGCTCAAGTCGACCGCCAGCAACGTGAGCAGCGTGAGCAGCGCGACCTCGAGCCCCGAGAGCGCGCCCCACATCCACGAACCGGTGGCGAGCAGGAACGCGGGGCACAACACGGCGCCCATTCGCCCGGCCGCGCGCTGCCCCAGCCGCGATGCCACCCACGCACAGCCCGCGATCAGGACGATGGAGAGCGCGAATGTGTACGCCACCATCGGGCGCCCGTCCAGCCCCAACCAGAATCCGGGCGCCAGGATCAGCGGGTAGAGGAAGCTGGTGCAGCCCGTCGAGTACCCCGCGCCCGGGAAGTATTCGAAGAGTCGTCCCGCGGCCAGCTGCCGCGAGTACTGGAGGTAGATGTATCCGTCGTCGAGCGGAAACTCGAGACCGCCGACACGCCGCAGCGCGAAATACACGAACGGCGCGATCGCGAGCAGGACGCCCGGAACCAGCAGCGGCACCCCGACGCGCGCCCGCGAGGGACTGACCCCCGGCCCGGCGGTCGTCGCCGCGGGACCATGCCGGGCGGCAGTGGACTGCGCGTGGGTGTGAACGTCCGCCATGTGCACGCTGTCCCGCTGGTTCCAGGTGAGCGACGCGGTTTCGGTGGGCGCGGCGCACGAAAGACGCGCCGGCGCACGACTGCGCGGCAGACTATGGACTCACCTGCCGCGACGCAAGGACGCCCCGCGCGCCGGGAGCGGCCGCGCGGATCCGCGGGGGCGACGCGAGCATCGCACGCGCCGGCGTGTCGGAGGGGATTCGCATCGCCGCTTCGCATCTGCTAGGAATCGTCGATGCCCCGCACCCGACCCGCATGATCAAGCTCGAAACAGCGGCCAATGCAACGGCGGCGCGTGCCGTCGCGCTGGCGCTCTGGGGGCTCTGCGCCTTTTCGTTCGCGGCCTTCATCGGCCTGACGGCGCTGCGGCTCGCCCACCCCATCGAGCTCGGGAACGGCGAGGGCATTCTCATGGATCACATCCTTCGTCTCGCGCAGGGGAAACCGCTCTATGTCGCCCCATCGTTCGACTTCATCCCGCTCGCCTACCCCCCGCTGTTCCCCGCGCTGGTGGCGCCGCTCGCCAGCCTGTTCGGACCGGCGCTCTGGGAACCGCGACTGGTGTGCGTGCTGGCGGTCGTGGCGCTCTCGGCCCTCATGATCGCCGTCATCCGCCGCGAGACCGGCAGCGTGCTGCCGGGAGTCGCGGGCGCCGCGATCTTCATGATGGGTCACGGCCTGACCGGCGGATACGACGTCGTGCGGCCCGACCAGGCGATGTTGCTGCTGGCGTTCGGCGCCGCCGCCGTGCTGCGATTCAGCTCGGGCAGGGCGGGCGCCGTGATCTCCGCCCTGCTGTTCTCGGCGGCGTTCTTCACCAAGCAGCACGCGCTGCTGTTCGGGGGCGCCGCGCTGCTGCACCTCGCCGTGAACGACCGCCGCCGTGTCGTTCCGTTCGCGTTCGCGCTCGCGCTCGGCTGCGCGGGGGGGTTCCTCGCGCTCACGCGATGGCTGGGCCCCTGGTACAGCTTCTACACCTACGACGTGCCGTCGCACTGGTCGCAGTTCAGCCGCGGGCGCGTGCTCCAGTATCTCTCGCGCGACGCCTTCGGGAAATTCGCGATGCTCACCGTGCCGATCGTGGTCGCGCTCGGCCTGCCGCAGCGGCCGTGGCGCGGGGCCGGCGCGATCTGGCTGTGGATGGCGGGCGGCGGGCTCGGCACCGGGCTGCTCGCCACCCTCGATCCCTATGCCTATTTCCAGGTGCTGATGCCGTCGCTCGCGGCGTTCGCGGTGATGGGTCCGATCGCCATTCAGCGGGTGACCGCGCGTCTCGCGAGCGCGCACGGACCGCACGCGGCCTCCTCATCCCCGCTGGCTCACGGCCTGCTCGCGCTGGCGTTTCTGCCGCTGCTCTACGCGGTTCACGATTTCCGGCCGCCCTCGAGCGGGGTTCGCGAGCACCGGTTGCTGATGGAAACGATCCGGGAGATTCCGGGCCCGGTCATGATCCCCTTCCACGGCTATTACGGCTGGGCCTCCGGCAAAGGCATGAGCCTCAGCGTCCTCGCGCTCGACGACGTCATGCGCGCGCGCGGAAATCGACTGCTCCGTACGGACCCCGGCTACTTCGATCGGATGTTCGCCCGCCTGCGTGGCGGCCCCGGCCGGCCCGCGATCGTGTGCGACACCACGCTCGAAGCATGCGGAGACGTCTCGCGACCGTTGTGGGCGTCGTTGTCGGCCTCGTACCGGCTGTCCGGCCGAGTTGGGGAGTTCGTCGGCGCGATGCGGCCCGAGACCGGCAATCGCAACGTGCCGACGCGCATCTACACCCCGTCCGCGCCCTAGGCGCGCGCGCCGGGCTTCAGTGCGCGTCGTCGCGCCCGGTCCGCGCCCACGCCGTGGTCTCCCAGTTGTACCGCGCCTTCGCGGGTGGGAGCCATGAGGGGAGCGGCATGAGCAGCCGCTCGGACAGCACCAGGACGTACGGCGCATAGAGAGCCCGAAGCTCCGCGAAGCGCCGGTCCGCCTCCTCCCCGCGCGCGATTGGAATGCCGGCCGCGTTGAGCCACGCGCGCAGTTCCACCAGCTGCTCGGGCGTGGCGCGGAGGGCCGCGGAGGGCCGCGCCCGGTTTTCGACGTTCTGGCTCACATCCACCAGCGTGTGGCGGCAGATGGCGAAGGTTAGACGCGCCTGGAACGGATCGATGCCATCGACGCCCGCGATTACCAGCGCGCAGCTGTCGAGCACCGTGGTGAGTGCGGCGAGCCACGACTGATTGTCGTGCTGGGAGCGGAAGTAGGCGAGGATCGGGTACGAGAGGTGGCTCTCGAGGATTTCCGCGGCCGCGACTTCCCAGTCCCGCAGGAGCGCGTTGAGCGCTGCGCCGGGATCGCGGCTCTCGAAGCTCCGCCGCAATAGCACCGCCGCGGAGGGGGGCGAACCCGCCCACTCGTCGAGCATGGTGATGCGCGCCTCGCGCCGCGAGAACGCCTGGTAGAGCACGGGCAGATACGCCAGCACCATCGCGAGAAATCCGAATCCGGTGCCGGCCTCGACCACGGTGAGGAATCGCGAGCCCGCCGAGATCGGGCTCACGTCGCCGAGGCCGAGCGTGAAGAACGTGGTTCCGCTCATGTAGAGGTCGGTGCGGAATCCCACCGGGCCGCCCAGGGTCTCGAGCCGGGAGCCGAACGCCCACTGGATGCATGCGAATCCCACGATCAGTCCGGCGGCCCACACCACCAGCAGGCCGATCAGCGACAGCAGTGCGTACAGACTGAGGACGTTCTCGCGGGCGTTGCGCTGCACGATCCGGCGCGCGATCGCGGACCATCCCCCCCACAGTCCGCGCAACACCAGGCGCGAGATGCGCAACCCACTCGGGATGCGCCGCGGCAGCAGGATGGTTTCGAAAGCGTCCCACAGGACGAACGCGATGACGAGGAAGCCGGACGCCGCCGCGATCAGGTTCACGGCGCGCACGATAGAGATGACGCGCGCCACCCGCAACCGCGCGGGATCGCCGCCCGCGCGGGCGCGCTCAGGACCGCGGGGGCCGCTTGGATGCCCCGGGCGTTCCGCGCGCCGCACCGATCAGGGCCGCCCGATCGTAGCGGACCAGATCGCCAATTCGGTCGATGGCGAGATCGGCCGGCGGGTAGCCCGCGGCCTCCGGCGCGAGCGCGTAATGGCCCTGTCGCGGCCACACCGTCGTGAGGCGCGCGCCCCACGCCTGCTTGAAGCGCGTCAGGATGCGGGGCTTGTCGTCCACCAGCACGTAGTGGTCGGCGGGATAGCGCCGCTCCACGTCGTGGAGCTCCTGTTCCTTGTGCACGTAGATCAGCACGCGTTTCTCGACCGTGTCGAACAGGCCGGAGCGTTCCACCTTGCGCGGCTGGAACACCGCGTCGCCGTCCGACAGGATCACGGTGGGGCCCCATTGCGCGAGGTGCTCGATCGCATCGAGCGAGCCCGGATAGAGCCGGTTCGCGAACGGATAGTTGATGAGGAAGGAGGACACCGCGAGGATGTGCGGATCGTGCGGGTGATCGGTGCGGTAGCGCTGCAACGCTCCGAGATAGTCGGCGTAGCCCAGCTCGGCGCGGCGCGCCTCGAACACCGCCCAGTAGTGCTCCTCCCGCTCGGGCCCGACCTCGCCCACCAGATAGCGCTTGAGGTCGGCGGCGACGCGGTCGTTGTCGATGAGCGTGTTGTCCACGTCGAGCAGAAACACGACCGGACTCGGCGTCTTCGCGCGCGAGGCCCCGGCATCCGGCCGGCCCATCAGATGCTGGCCCGCCGCAGGCGCAGCGCGTTGCCCACCACCGAGACCGAGCTGAAGCTCATCGCGGCGGCCGCGATCACCGGGCTGAGCAGCAGCCCGAAGAGCGGATACAGGATCCCGGCCGCGATCGGCACGCCGATCCCGTTGTAGACGAACGCGAAGAACAGGTTCTGCCGGATGTTCGCCATCGTCGCGCGGCTCAGCCGCCGGGCGCGTACGATGCCGCGCAGATCGCCCCGCACCAGCGTGACCCCCGCGCTCTCCATGGCGATGTCGGTACCGGTTCCCATCGCGATCCCGATCTGCGCCTGCGCCAGCGCCGGCGCGTCGTTGATCCCATCCCCCGCCATCGCGACGAAGCGTCCCTCGCCCTGGAGTCGCTTCACGATCTCGACCTTGTGCGCGGGGAGCGCCTCCGCGACGACCTCGTCGATTCCGAGGCGCTTCCCCACCGCCTCGGCCGTCGTGCGGTTGTCGCCGCTGACGAGCACGACCCGGACGCCCTCGGCGTGGAGCTGCCGGATCGCACCCGGGGTCGACTCCTTGATGGGGTCGGCGACACCCAGCAAGCCCCCGAGCGTCCCATTCACGGCGACGAACACGACGGTCTGCCCGTCGGCGCGCAGAGCCTCGGCGCGCTCGAGCGCCTCCCCCGCCGCGATCCCCAGCTCATCGAGCAGCTTCGCGGTGCCCAGCACGACCCGCTGGCCATCGACGCGTCCGCTCACGCCCTTTCCGGTGATGGATTCGAAATCCTCGGCCGCCGCGGCCTCGACCCCGCGCTCGCGCGCCCCGGCGAGCACCGCCGCCGCGAGCGGGTGCTCGCTCCCGCGCTCGAGGCCCGCCGCGAGGCGGAGCCAGGTACGCTCTTCGAAGCCCCGCATGGATTCGATCGTGACGAGCCGGGGCCTGCCCTCGGTGAGCGTGCCGGTCTTGTCCACGATCAGCGTATCCACCTTACGCATGGACTCGATCGCCTCGGCGTTCCGGAACAGGACGCCGACGCCCGCCCCCTTGCCGGTCGCCACCATGATGGACATGGGGGTCGCGAGCCCGAGCGCGCACGGGCACGCGATGATGAGCACCGCCACCGCGTTGACGAGCGCGTGAGCGAAGCGCGGCTCCGGCCCGGCCAGCGCCCAGATCGCGAACGTCATCGCGGCGATCGCAACCACGATCGGAACGAAGTAGCCCGCCACCCGGTCGGCGAGCCTCTGGATCGGGGCGCGGCTGCGCTGCGCCTCGTTCACCATCCGGACGATCTGTGCGAGCAGCGTGTCGGCGCCGACCCGCTCGGCCCGCATGAGGAAGGATCCGGCGCCGTTGAGCGTCGCGCCGATCACGCGGTCTCCGGCGCGCTTCGCGACCGGGATCGGCTCGCCGCTCACCATGGATTCGTCCAGCGTGCCGCTGCCCTCGACCACGACTCCGTCCACCGGCACCCGCTCGCCGGGCCGCACGCGCAGCCGGTCGCCCGGTCGCACGCCTTCGAGCAGCACGTCCTGCTCCTCGCCGTTCTCGCTCACGCGTCGCGCGCGTTGCGGCGCGAGCGCGAGCAGCGAGCGAATCGCGGAGCCGGTTCGCGCGCGCGCGCGAAGCTCGAGCACCTGGCCGAGCAGCACCAGGGTCACGATCGCGGCGGCGGCCTCGAAGTAGGTCGCGACGACGCCGGAGGACGCGCGGAACGAGACGGGGAACATGCCCGGGAGCGCGCTGGCGACGACGCTGTAGAGGTACGCCACCCCCACGCCGAGTCCGATCAGCGTGAACATGTTGAGGCTCCGGTAAACGAGCGATTGCCATGCCCGCACGAAGAACGGCCACCCGCCCCACAGCACGACCGGGGTCGCGAGCAGCAGCTCGAGCCCGCCGAGCGCGCGCCCGGGGAGCAACCCGTCGAGCGGACGGCCCGGGATCATCTCGCGCATGGCGAGCACCATGAGCGGTGCGGTGAGGACGGCGCACGAGACGAAACGGCGGGTCATGGACTCCAGCTCGGGGTTCGCATCGTCGTCCGCCCCCACCTCGAGCGGCTCGAGCGCCATCCCACACTTCGGGCAGCTCGCGGGGCCCGAGGCGCGCACCTCGGGGTGCATGGGACAGGTGTAAACGGCGTTCGAGCCTGCCGGGGTGGCGGGCACCGCGGGCCGCGGCGTCTCCCGCGCGGGCGCCTTCGTGTACTTCTCCGGATCGGCCGCGAACTTCGCGCGGCACCCGGCGCAGCAGAACAGCCAGGTCCGGCCCGCGTGCTCGAGGCGGTGCGGCGAATCGGGCCGCACGCTCATGCCGCACACCGGGTCGCGCTCCGTGCCGGCGTTCGGAGTCCGCCCCGGCGTGATGGAGGTGAGAGGGATGTGGACGTGGCTCATGGGGTCTCCCGGGTGAGTGCGCTCCGCGTCTAGTGCCTCACCTCGAGCACGACGAAAGATCCGGGCACGATCCTGGGGCGCGGATGCGGGTGCTCAGCGGTGGGCTCGGGCGCCGGGCCGAACTCGGCGGTGACCACATACGCGATGCCGGTGGATTCGTCGATCGCGAGCGTGCGCGCACCGCGCTGCGTCTGCGCGTTCTCGATCACGGTGAACCGATCACCCGCCGCCTCCTGGATGACGGTGAGCGTGCCCTCCCCGTTCGAGACGAACGCGAGGCCCCGCTTCGAGTCGAAGGCGGCGCCGTCCGTGCCCTGGCCGGTCGGGAGCACGCTCACGACGCGCCCGTTCCCGGTATCGAGCACCACCAGCTTCGCGTTCGAGCACGCCGAAAACAGCCGGTGATGCTCGCGGTCCAGCGCGATCCCGCTGGGTCCCTCTCCCGGCGCGAGCGGCCAGCGGTTCAGCACCTTGAGGGTGCGCGTGTCGAATGCGACGACCTCGCTGCTGTCCTCGTTGTTCACGTACATCACGCCCTTGCCGTCCGCGACGGCGAACTCGGGCTTTCCGCCGATCGGGACGCTACCCACGATGTGACCGGTGCGCGCGTCGATCGCGGTCGCGTTCGCGCTGCCGCCGTTGAACGTGAACACGCGATGGGTCACCGGGTCGTACTCGATGGCGTCCGGATTGCGCTCTGGGATCTTCACGCGGTCGAGGATCGCGAGCGACTTCAGGTCGAACACGGTCACGGACGAATCGCGGCCATTGCTGGTGAAGCCGCGGCCGAGATCGGGCGCAAGCGCCACCCCGTGAGGGCCGGGCGTGTCCGGGATCTGGCCGATGACGGTGTCGCGCGCCACGTCCACCACCTCGACTCGCGTGGCGTGGGTGACGAACAGGCGATGGGAAGGGACATCCATCGTCAGCGCATCCCAACCACCTTCTCCGCCGATCGGGATGCGGCGCGACACGTGAAAACCGGGAGTCTGCGCGGGGGGCGCGGCGGCGGTGACGCCGGCGGCGAGCACCAGAGCGGTGAGCAATCCGAAACGCTGCATGGGGTTTTCCTCGGGTCGGACGAGTGTGACGGCAGCGGCGCCGAACGGTCCGACTCTAGGAGCTTCTCGCCAGAGCTTCAACCGGCGGTCGCGCACCTGCGATCCTGTTACACTCCGCGGGTGAAACCCATCGAGATCGACCCCGACATCCGGCGCGCCGGAACGCTCCCGGGCTGGGCCTACACGAGCCCGGAGGTGTTCGTGCGGGTGCGCGAGCGGGTGTTCGCGCGCAGCTGGCAATTCGTCGCGGATGCCTCGAGGGTCAAGGTGCCGGGGCAGGTGTTCCCGTTCACCCTGCTCGAAGGCATGCTCGACGAGCCGTTGCTGCTCTCGCGCGATCGCGAAGACCGGCTCCACTGCCTGTCCAACGTGTGCACCCATCGCGGCACCCTGGTGTGCGATGGCGAAAGCGTCGAATCGTTCCTGCGCTGCCGCTATCACGGCCGGCGGTTCGGGCTCGACGGGCGATTCCTCTCGATGCCCGAGTTCGAGCAGGCGGAGGGCTTTCCTTCTCCAGCGGACGACCTGCCGCGGATACCGTTCGGATCATGGAATCAATTCCTGTTCGCCTCGCTCGAGCCCGCGCAGAATCTCGACGAGCTGGTGCGCGCCATGGGGGCGCGCTGCGGGCATCTGCCGATCGAACGCGCGCGGTTCGATCCGGGTCGCTCCGGCGAGTACTTCGTCAACGCGAACTGGGCGCTCTATTGCGACAACTATCTCGAGGGATTTCACGTCCCCTACGTGCATGCCGGGCTGGCGCAGGCCATCGACTACGGGGAATACCGCACGGAGCTGTTCCCCGGCTCGTCCCTCCAGATCGGCATCGCGACCGAAGGGGAGCATGCGTTCACGCCGCCCCCCGAGCATCCGGACCATGGCCGGCGGGTCGCCGCCTGGTGGTGGTGGCTCTGGCCCAATACGATGTTCAACTTCTATCCGTGGGGTGTGTCCATCAACGTGGTCCGGCCGCTCGCCGTGGACCGTACGCGGGTCACGTTTCTCGCGTACGTGTGGGACGAATCGAAGCTCTCGGGCGGAGCCGGCGGTGCGCTCGACCGCGTGGAGCGCGAGGACGAAGCGATCGTCGAGAGCGTGCAGCGCGGCACCCGGTCGCGACGCTACGATCGCGGGCGCTACTCCCCCACCCGCGAGCAGGGCGTGCATCACTTTCACAGCATGCTCGCGGCCGCGTGTCGCGACGCCTGATCCGCCGCGGGCCGGCGTGAAGCCGGCCGGTATGCGGGCGCACCCGCCCGGGGCCGCGCCTGCCGCTGGCCATCGGGGCCCCCGAAGTCCTACTCTGTGCGCGGGCCTCCCGACCCAGAACCTTCACACCACAGGAGAATGCGATGGCGGTGTCCGTGCGACGGCTGGAATACTTCTACGTGACGGTGAGGGGCGAGCCCGACGAGGCCTACGAGCTGCTCACGCAGCTGGCGGTCCAGCGCGTGAACCTGCTCGCGCTGCACACGGTGCCCATGGGACCCGAGAGCACGCAGCTCACGCTCTTCCCTGACAATCCAATGGCGCTTCGCAACGCCGCGCAGGCGGCGCGGCTCGCGCTGGATGGTCCGCACCCCGCGCTGCTGGTGCAGGGCGAGGACGAGCTCGGGGCGATCGCGCATCTGCACGCGCGGCTGCATCAGGCGGGCGTTCACGTGTACGCGTCGAGCGCGGTGGTGGACGGCAAGGGCTACTACGGATACATCCTCTACATGCGGCCGGAGCACGTCGAGCGCGCGCTGGCGACGCTCAAGACCTGAGAGCCCGAGCCGGCGCCCCGCCTCGCGGGATCGCATGATCGCTCATGCGCGGGATCGGGCGCCGCGCGCGAGGCGCTTCGGCGGCGATCGCTAGGCCCCGCCTCGCGGGCCGGACGGCTGATCGCGCAGCGAACCGAGCCGTCTCGCGACGACCGCGATCACGAAGAGCGCGCCGAGCCCGAGCTCGATCTCGAGCCAGCCGCGAAGCTGAACGTTTCGCAACCGCGCAATCGCCCACGCTCCCCCGCTCGACCCGAGCAGCAGGCCGCCCGCGAAAGCGCCCCGCACCAGTTTGCGAACGCCGACCGCCTCCATGCTTCACCCTCCTCGTGCCGGATCCCGCGCTCCCGCCTGCGGGGCGGGCGGGCGGCGAGACCACGACCTGGAGCCGCCTAGCCTCCGAACGTGCTCTTCGCGACGAACCATAGATTCGCAGGCCGTTCCGCGAGGCGCCTCATGTACCACGCGAACCATGCCGACCCGTACGAGATGAGCACTCGCACCCGGTGGCCTTCGGCGGCGAGGCGGTCCTGCTCCGCGCGGCGGATGCCGTACAGCATCTGGAATTCGACGGCGCCCTTCGGCCGTCCACGCCGCCCCGCGGCGTCCAGGATCTGCCGGATGAGCCGTCCGTCGTGGGTCGCGAACGCCACGCGCGAGGAAGCGTCGAGCAACCGCTCGGCGAGCTTCAGATAGTTCGCGTCCACCTCTGCCTTGCCCGGGATTGCCAGCGTTCGCGGCTCGGCATACGCGCCCTTCACCAGCCGGATCGCCGCGCCCTGGGTGAGCAGCGCATCGAGGTCGTCCGAGGTTCGGTAGAGGTAGGCCTGCAGGCAGAGTCCGAGGTTGGAATGCCCGGCGCGCGCCCGCCGGAACAGGTCGAGCGTCGCTTGCGTCCACGCGCTGCCCTCCATGTCGACCCACACCAGCGCCCGGCGCGCGTCGGCCGCCCGCGCGATCGATTCGAGATTCGCGAGCGCGATCCCTGGATCGAGCGCGAGCCCCAGCTGCGTGAGCTTGACCGAGATCTCGGTGTGGAGACCGCGGGTCGCGATGGTGTCGAGCAGGCCGGAGTAGTGCGTGACGACGGCGGCGGTCTCCGCCGGGTTCGCCAGATCCTCACCCAGCAGCGTGAGCACCGTGCCGATGCCGCGGGTGTCGAACGTGCCGGCCGCATCGAGTGCGGCCCCCGCGGTCTCGCCCGGCATGAAGCGGGACACCGCGCGGCGCACGAATCCCGCGCGCGTGAAGCGCTCCCGCATCCAGCGATTGCGCGAGGCCCACAGCAGGAGCGCCCGCGTCATGGGCCCGCTGCCCTGCGCAGCAGCACGATCTGCGCTGCGTGGTAGATGTCATGCTGCGCCGCACCGTGGAGCAGCCCGTAGGCGCTCGTGCCGTGTGCATCGAGCGGCCGATCGAGATCGGAAACCTCGATGCGCGAAACCCCGTCCATCAGCGCGCGATGGCCCGACTCGAGCCGCGCGAGCGCGGCCTGCCAGGCGGTCTCGCCGGGGTCGCTCACGTCCGGAAAATTCTCGGCGTCCGGCAGGCCGGCGCGGTCGCCTTCGAGCCTGCGCCGCACGACGCCCTCCCATGCCGCGACGTGGAGCACCAGCTCCCAGATGGTGTGCGCGCCGGGGATCGGCCGGGCGGCCGCGGCCCGCGCGTCGACTCCCGCCAGCGCCTCGCGCAATGAGGGACCGTGCCACGCGGGGCCGCGGAACGCGCGGTCCATCTGGTCCACGATCCGTTCCAGTTCGTTCCCGGTCGGCTTCTCCCGCGCCCCGGAACCCGAGCCGGCCGCCGCCCGCTCGCTCACGCCGGATCACCCGCCAGGTCGAGTGCGAGCAGCGCCTCGACCCGATACGCGGCGAGCTTCTCCCTGCCGCCGAGCCCCTTCAATTCGATCAGGAACAACAGCGACGCGACCACGCCTCCGAGCTGCTCGACCAGACGAGCGGTCGCGGCCGCCGTGCCGCCGGTGGCGAGCAGGTCGTCCACGATCAGGACCCGCTGCCCACGGCGCAGCGCGTCGCGATGGATCTCGAGCGTGTCTTCCCCATACTCGAGCGAATACAGCTCGCGCACCGTGGGTCCCGGCAGCTTCCCGAACTTGCGCGCCGGAACCAGCGGGACCTTCCAGTGGAGCGCGAGCGCGGTGCCGAATACGAAGCCCCGGGACTCGATCGCGACGACCGCCTCGGGACGTTGAGCGCGCGTGGCGAGTTGTCCGATGCAGGAGGCGAACGCCGCGGGGTCGAGCAGCAGCGGCGTGATGTCCTTGAAGACGACGCCCTTCTTTGGAAAATCGGGAATGTCGCGGATCCAGCGTCGCAGGTCGTTCATCGGTTCGCCTTTCGCATTCGTGGTCGCGCGCCAGAGGCGGCGACGATGCGGCCCGGCACGCCCGTCACTGGACCGTCGAGCCGGAGACGCGGTCCAGGTCCTGCATGTCGATCGCCCGCCGCAGCTTCTCGAGCGCGCGCGATTCGATCTGACGCACGCGCTCGCGCGAGATTCCGAAGTGTTCGCCGGTCTGAGCCAGCGTGCGCGCCACCCCGTCGTGAAATCCGTAGCGGATGCGCAGCACCTGCTCTTCGCGCTGCGCGAGCGATCGCAGCAGCCGGTCCAGCTTTTCGTGTTCGAGCTGCAGCTCGATCAGCCGCTCCACCGTGAGCGGCGCTTCGTCGAGATCCTCGCCGGTGAGCTGCTCGAATGCCGCCATGCTGGAGCCCTCGTCGAGCGAGCGCAGGCCGGCGACCAGGCCCGCGAGCCGCTCCGCGCGCGGCAGCGAGATGCCGAGCTCTCGCGCCAGCTCATCGGCCACCGGTTCGCGAGCCAGACGCGCACGCAGCGCTCGCTCCGCGCGCATGAAGCGATTCACCTGCTGGAACATTTGGACGGGAATGCGCACGCTGCGCGCCTGCTCCGCGACGCCGCGCAGAATCGCCTGGCGAATCCAGATGGCGGCGTAGGTGCTGAATCGCAGGCCGCGCTCCGGCTCGAAGCGGTCCACCGCGTGGATCAGGCCGAGGTTCCCCTCCTCCACGAGGTCGAGCATCGGCAGCCCGCGGTTGCGGTAGGCGCGCGCGATGTGCACAACCAGCCTCAGGTTCGCGAGGATGATGCGCTTGCGGGCGTCCGCGTCGCCGGCGCGCGAGCGGCCGGCGGCCGCGATCAGCTCGTCGTGCGTCATGAGCTTCACGCGCCCGATCTCGTCGAGGTAGAGATCCATGAGATCACGCGCCGCGCCCGGGGTACGAACCTCGAGCGCGGCGGGCTCGACCTCGTCCTCGGGCAGCGCGACGCGGGCGCTCGCCGCCGCCGCGCGGAACCGCTCGAACTCGGCGTCGTCGAAGTCGGGATCGAGCAGCAGCGCCTCGTATTCGCGCGCGCTCAGGCCGCCGCGGCGCAGCGCGTCGGCGAGCGCGGCCTCGAGGCGGTCGCGGAACGGCGTGAGGTGCGGTGTGCTCATGGCCTCTCGGTTGCGATGTGGAACCCGACGTGGCGTGGCGGTCCTTCGCTCCAGCTCTCCGCCACGCCCGTGACGTGTGCCGCCGACGGTCCACGCCACACGGCGGCGACCAGCAGCGTGAGCGCGTCGCGGTCGCCCTCGGCCTCGACCTCGACGCTCGCGTCGCGGCGATTGGACACGGTCCCGCTCAGCCTTAGACGCTGGGCCTCGCGCGCGACGAAATAGCGAAAGCCCACTCCCTGAACGCGCCCGCGGATCACCAGATGAACGTGTGGCATGCCTCGCGGGGATCAGGATGCGTCAGCAGGGGCGGGTGCTGTCAACCGCGCAGCCCAGGGTCCACGCCGGCGCCCCGAAGAATGGTCGGGGCGAGAGGATTTGAACCTCCGACCCCCTGGTCCCGAACCAGGTGCTCTACCAGGCTGAGCCACGCCCCGACGCAATGCCTTATTGGGTTGTCTCGGGCGCGTCCGGCCACGCGTCGCGCCCCAACAGCGGCACGAACCGGCACTCGCCACGTCGTTCGTGCTCCCACCGGTCGCCCGGCATGCTGCGCCAGACTTCGAGATGCTGGAGTTCAGGATCGCCCACCGGGATGACGAGAACACCCCGCTCCGACAGCTGCGCGCGCAGAGCATCGGGAACGCGGGGTGCAGCGGCGGCGACCAGCACCCTAGCATAGGGCGCGAACTCCTGCCACCCCAGCGTGCCGTCGCCGTGACGGAGCGCGACGTTGCTCACTCCGATCGCGTCGAGCCGCTGCCGCGCGGCCCGCAACAGCGCCGCGAGGCGCTCGACGCTGAACACCCGCCCCGCCAGCCGGGCGAGCAACGCGGTCTGATAGCCGGTGCCGGTGCCGATCTCGAGGACGCGCTGCTCGGGCGCGAGCTCGGCGAGCTCGAGCATGCGCGCGACGATGAAGGGTTGCGAGATGGTCTGCCCTTCCCCGCTCGGAAGGGCGTGGTCGCCGTAGGCGCGCGGCAGGAACGCCGGGTCCACGAACAGGTGGCGCGGCACGGCGGCCATCGCCTCCAGCACCCGCGCGTCGCGGATGCCGCGATCGCGGAGCTGTTCATCGACCATGCGGCGGCGGGCCGTCGCGAACGGGTCGCCGGCATCGCCTCCGGATGAAATGCCGTTCGTCACTTCTCGAGGTTCCACGCGCGCAGGGTGTCGAGCGCACCGGAGTCCGTGAGATCGAGGTGCAGCGGCGTCACCGCGACCCATCCCGCGTGGACCGCGTGAAAGTCGGTGCCCTCCTGCGGATCCCATACCGGGTCCTCGCCGCCGATCCAGTAGTAGTCGCGCCCCCGCGGATCCACCTTGCGCACCAGCGTGTCGCGGTACACCCGGCTCCCGAGCCGGGTGATCGCGACCCCCCGGATCGCGTCCCATGGCAGATGGGGCAGGTTCACGTTGAGGAGCTGTCGCCGCGGCAGGCCCCGCTCCAGCACCCGCCGCGCGAGCCGCGCGATGAAGGCGGCGGGCTCCAGGAAGTCGGCGACCTCGCGCGTGACCAGCGAGGCCGCGATCGAAGGCGCGCCCTGGATCGAGCCCTCGATGGCCGCAGCGACGGTGCCCGAATAGAACACGTCCTCGCCCATGTTCGGACCATGATTGATTCCGGAGACCACCAGGTCGGGAGCGGAGTCGAGCAATCCGTAGTACGCGCAGACCACGCAGTCGGTGGGCGTGCCATCCACGCTGAAGACGTCGACGTCGTGGCGATGGATCCGGAACGGGCGGTGAAGCGTGAGCGAGTGCGACGTGGCGCTCTGATCGCGATCGGGGGCGACGATGATGACGCGGCCCAGCGATGCGAGCTCGGTGCGAAGCGCGTGCAGGGCCGGGGCGAAGATGCCGTCGTCGTTGGTGACGAGGATGTTCATCGCGTGCCCTGGCGGAGCGCGTCGCGCATCGGGGCCGGCGGACGCACCCCCTCGAGCGTGAGCCGCAGCAGGGTGCCGACGATCCGCGGCGCGTCGCGGAGCGTGCGGAACTGGCTCACCTCGCCTCCGTACACGGTCGGGATCGGGATCTCCGCCAGCCGAAATCCGAGCCGCGCCGCGCGGACGATGATCTCGGTCTCGAGCTCGTAGCGTCCGGGCGTGAGCGGCGTGCGGGCGAGCAGCCCGCGGCGGTAGAGGCGATAGCCGCACTGGCTGTCGGTGACCCGGGCGCCGGCGAGACGCCCGGTCCAGCCCGACGAAAACGCGTTGGCGAAGCGGCGCAGCACGGGCATCTCGGAGGTGCGGGCGCGCGCGCCCAGCACCAGATCGGCGCCCGCCTCCGCGGCGGCCACCAGCTGCGGCAGGCACTCGGGCGGATGCTGCCCATCGGCGTCGAGCGTCACCACGGCATCGTACTTCGCGAGCAGCGAAAAACCGGCGAGCAGCGCGTGGCCCTTGCCACGGTTCGCCGCGAAGGAATGCACGCGCGCGCCGAATTGCCGCGCGACCGCAAGCGTCGCGTCGCGGGATCCATCGTCCACCACCAGCGCGTCCGGAGGGGACGCCAGCGCCTGCAGGCGCATGAGCACCCCGCCCAGGTGCGCGGCCGCCTGATAGGCGGGAATGAGCGCGGCGGTCCGCATCAGGCGCTCGCGGGCCGCCTCACCCGCCGGGCGGCGCGCGCGGCCGGAGACGGGCCGATGCCCTGCCGTCGGGGGCGACACCCGGCGGAGGCGGTGCTGCGGGTGGAGTTGAGCGCGCGCATGGGGCGGGGCGGCCGGTCCGTGTGCGCCCCGATGGCGCCGCAGCGCGGCGAGCCGGGGCGGGCGAGGAAAGAAGAAATGGTCGGGGCGACTGGATTTGAACCAGCGACCACCTGCCCCCCATGCAGGTGCGCTACCAGGCTGCGCTACGCCCCGACCGTACGGATGGAGGATGGAATGTATCATCAATCTATGCAAGCCGCGCGGTTCCCGCAAGTCGCCCGCCGCGCCGACGCGCGCGGGATGCGCGTCAGGTGCGCGCCGGGACCCTCTGCAGACGGCCGAGCAGCGCGACCAGCTCGCTCTTCACTTCGCGCAGCGCCAGCTTGCGGTCGGCGTCGGCGAATCCGATTTCGACCTGCTCCGGAGTCGATTCCTTGCGCTCGTTCAGGATCGTGCGGCGCGCGCCGGCGATCGTGTAACGGCGCTGGTAGAGCAGCTCCTTGATGCGCATCAGGAGCTTGAGTTCCTCCGGGCGGTACATGCGGTTGCCCGCCCGGTTCTTCCTGGGCCTCAGCATGCTGAACTGCGTCTCCCAGTAGCGCAGCACGTGGGGCTTGACCCCCACCATCTCGCTCACTTCGCTGATCGAACGGTAGAGCTTGCCTTCGGTCTCGGATTCACTTCGGAGCGGCGCCAACCTCTCCTCCTTCCGGCTTCAGAACTCGCTCTTCAGGTCCCGTGTCATGAGCGCCTGCAGCGCCTCGCGCGGACCGCGGCCCTCGAACATCAGGGCGCATACCTGTTCGGTGATCGGAAGCTCCACTCCGCGTGCGCGGCCCAGATCGCGCGCCGCACGCGCCGTGTTCACGCCTTCCGCCACCATGACCATGTTGCCCAGCACCTGCTCGAGCGTCTCGCCGCGGCCGAGCCGTTCGCCGACGTGGCGATTGCGACTGTGACGGCTCATCGCGGTGGCGATCAGATCTCCCATGCCCGTGAGCCCGAAGAAGGTTTCACGAATGCCGCCCATCGCCACACCCAGGCGCGCGATCTCGGCGAGACCGCGGGTGAGCAGCGCACCCTTGGTGTTGTCGCCGTAACCCAGCCCATCGCACACCCCGGCAGCGATCGCGATGACGTTCTTCAGCGCGGCCCCGTATTCGCACCCCGCGACGTCCGGATTCGTGTACACCCGAAACCGGGGCGTCGAGCACAACACCTGCACCGCCTGCGCCCGCGCCGCGTCCCGCGCCGCCGCGACGACCGAGGTGGGTATGCCGCGACTGACCTCTTCCGCGTGACTGGGGCCGGTCAGCACCACCGGCGGTTCGCCGCCCAGCGCCTCGGCGAGCACTTCGCTCATCCGCCGCAGCGTTCCGAGCTCGAGCCCCTTGGTCGCGCAGATCGGAAGCGTGCGTTCGCCGCCCGCCGCCCGCACCCGCGACGCCACGTCGCGCAGCGCATGCGACGGCACCACGTACAGCGCGAAATCCGCCCCGTCGAGTGCGGCTTCGAGTTCCGACCGAACCTTAACCCCGTCCGGGAGCGCGATGCCAGGCAAAAACTTCCGGTTCTCGCGCTCGGCCTCGAGCGCGGCCAGATGGAGGGGGTCATTGCTCCATAATCTGGCCTCGTGCCCGCCGCCCGCGAGGTGCAGGGCGAGGGTGGTGCCCCAGGATCCGGCGCCCAGCACCGCGGCGACGCTCATCGCGGCTTCGCGGCGCGAAACGCGAAGCGCCGCTCCTCCCCGCGCAGGAGCCGTGCGATGTTCTCGCGATGCCGCGCGATGACGAGCGCGGCGAGCAGCGCGCCCACCAGGAACGTGGGGCTGGCCACGCCGCGCGGCGACAGGAACGCGAGCGCGATCGCGAACGCGAGGGCGCCGAGCATCGAGCCCACCGAGACGTAGCGTGTGATCGCGAGCGCGATGGCGAACACCGCGGCGAATACTCCGCACGCGGCCGGCGCGATCGCGAGCAGCACCCCGACCGTGGTCGCGACCCCCTTGCCGCCGCGGAATGCCGCGAACACGGTCCACACGTGACCGGCGACGGCGGCCAGACCCACGATCAGCCGGCACCATTCAACGCTCGGCCACCGGGCCGCGATCGCGAGCTGCGGCAGGAACTGCGCCGGGGCCCACCCCTTCGCGATGTCGAGCACCAGCGTCGCGATCCCGAGCGCGGGGCCGAGCGATCGGTAGATGTTGGTTGCGCCGAGATTGCCGGAACCGACGCGGCGCACATCGACGCCGCGGAACCACAGCCCGAGCCACAATCCGAAGGGCAGCGCGCCGCACAGATACGCCATCAGGGTGGGAGCCCCGTAGATCACGGCCAGTCGCGGAAGCATCGGGAGCGCGTCCATGGAATCAGTCGCTCTTTCTCACCTTCAGGCGCACCGGCGTCCCGTGAAAGCCGAAGTGCGCCGTGAGCTGAAGCCAGAGGAAGCGGCGGTAGTTCTCGGACAACCTCGAAGGTTCGTTGACGAACAGCGTGAACTCGGGAGGGCCGGTGCCGGTCTGGGTGAGGTAGTAGATGCGCGCCGTGCGACCCGACTTGGTGCTCGGAACCTGGCGCTTGCGTTGTACCAGTCGGAGCCAGTCATTGAGCGCCCGGGTCGAAATCTTGCGCTGGTGTTCCTCAACGCGCTGGCGCAGCGCGCCCGGGAGCCGGTGCAGATGCGTGCGCACCGTCGCCGACAACGGCAGCGCGGGAAGATCGCCCAGCGTCGGATAGCGCTCCACGCGTTCGGCGGTCACGCGTTTCCACGCCTCCTCCCGCTCCTCGATCAGATCCCATTTGTTGTAGATCACGAGCAGTCCGCAGCCCGCATCGAGCGCGGCGTGAGCGAGCCGGGCCTCCTGGGTCCGAAACCCCTCGGTCGCATCCACCACCAGGCCCGCGACGTCGGCTCGATCGAGCGCGTGAAGCGCTCGTACCGAGGCGTAGAACTCGGAGTCGTCTCCAAAGTGCGACTGCCGCCGGATCCCGGCGGTGTCGACCAGCACGAATGGACCGGCGGGCGTCGTCCAGATCGAATCCACCGCGTCCATCGTGGTGCCGGCCTGCGGCTCGACGATCATGCGGTCCTCCCCGAGCAGCGCGTTCACGATCGAGGACTTCCCGACGTTGGGCCGTCCCACGATCGCGATCCGAGCGTGCGGTCGCTCCTCGGCCGGCGAAGGCGGCGGCAGTTTCGCCACCACCAGGTCGAGCAGGTCCCCGATGCCGAAGCCGTTCTCTGACGAAATCGCGATCGGCTCGCCGAGTCCCAGCGCGTGAAACTCGTGGACGGCCGCGTCGCCGGGTTTGTCCACCTTGTTCACGACCAGCAGGCAGGACGCCGCGCCGCGGCGCAGGCTGCGGGCGATCGCCCGGTCGAGATCGGTGACGCCGGTCTTCGCGTCCACCATGAACATCACAACGCTCGACAACCCGATCGCGATCTCCGCCTGGCGCCGTACCAGCGCGTCGCGTCCCTCGGCCGCGGTCGGCAGAAATCCTCCGGTATCGACCAGCAGGAACGCGCGACCGGTCCACTCGGCGCGAGCCGCGTTGCGATCGCGCGTGATGCCGGGACGATCGTGCACCACCGCCCTCCGCTCGCCGAGGACACGGTTGAACAACGTGGATTTCCCCACGTTGGGGCGGCCGATGATGGCGACGACTGGAGCGGACATGGTGGCACTCGGCTCATGCGACGCGGGGTGCGGATGGAGCACGTTCGACACGGCAGACGGGCGCGGCGCACCGGAATCTCGAATGCGATTCGTCGGCGCGCCGGAGCCCACGGAAACAAGAATGGAGCGGGCAACGGGGTTCGAACCCGCGACCTCAAGCTTGGGAAGCTCGCGCTCTACCAACTGAGCTATGCCCGCGAAGCGTCGGGTGGCATTCGGCGCGACTGAAGCTAGTCAGTCGCGGCGGGACTGTCAATCGAACCCGGCCAGCGCGGCGAGCGCTGCGGCCTCGAGGCCGGAGGCGTCGAGACGTTCCCCATCGAGCCTCACCGCATCGAGCTGATGACGGGACCAGGTGCGCTGCCGCTTCGCCAGCTGCCGCGTGCGCAGGCTGGTGCGCGCCTCGGCCGCTTCACGCGTCAGCTCGCCGTCGAGGACGGCGAGCGCTTCGTCGTAGCCGATCGCCCGCAGCGCGCGCAGCGCCGGGGCGAGCCCGTTCTCGACCAGAGCGCGCACCTCTTCCATCAATCCCCGCTCGAACATCTCGTGGGTGCGCCGATCGATTCGCGCCGCGAGCTCCTGCGACGGGACGTCGATCTCGAACATCCGCCAGCGCCCCATGGCCCCGGAGGCGGCGGGCTGCCGGTGCCACCACGAGAGCGGCTTCCCGCTGGCTTCGAGCACTTCGAGCGCACGCGCGATGCGCTGCGCGTCACGCGGAGCGAGCCGGGCGGCGGTCTCCGGATCGGCGCGGAGCAGCCGCTCGTGCAGGGCCTCGGATCCGAGTCGCAGGCCCTCCGCCCGGATCCGAGCGCGAATTTCCTGAGTTCCGGGCGGCACCGGGGCCAGCCCCGCGCGCGCGGCGTGCAGGTAGAGTCCCGAACCGCCGACCAGCACCGACACGCGCCCGCCGGCATGGATTTCGGAACACGCGGCGCCCGCGGCGCGCGCGTACCAGCCGGCGCTGGCCGGCGCCCCGAGCGCCAGCGCGTCGAACAGATGATGCGGCCTTCGCGCGCGCTCGGCCGGAGACGGCTTGCCGGTTCCGATCTCCAGTTCGCGATAGACCTGCCTCGAATCCGCGCACACCACGTCGCCGCCGAGCGCCGCGGCCAGCGCCTCCCCCAGTGCGGTCTTGCCGGTGGCGGTCGGGCCGACCACCGCCACGATCCGCGCGGTGGACACGGCGCTCACCCGCGGCCGAAGCGGCGATGCAACTCGTCGAGGTCGAGCCGCACGTACGTGGTCCGGCCGTGCGGATCGCCGTGCGGACGCGAGGTCGCGAACAGGCGATCGACCAGCGAACGCATCTCGGCCGGCTCGAGCGGATCGCCCGCCTTGATCGCCGCGTGGCACGCGTAGGATCGCGCCAGCCGCTCCGCGATGTCCTCCTCTGCGCCGTGGCCGGTGCCCTCGTTCATGCCGTCGAGCACGTCCTGCAGGAACTGTCCGGGGCGCTCGTGACGGAGATCGGAAGGCACGCCCTGCACCACGACCGTGGGCGGCCCGAGCGGAGCGACGTCCCAGCCGAGCTGGCGGAGCCACGGTCCGAGCTCGAGCAGCAACTCGTACTGGTCGCGAGAGAGATCGACCAGTGCCGGAAACAACAGCTGCTGCGATGCCCCGCGATCGCCCTCGAGGCGAGCGCGCGCCTGTTCGAACAGGATGCGCTCGTGCGCGGCATGCTGGTCGATGATCACGAGCCCGCCGCGCACCGGCGCGAGGATGTAGGTACGATGGAGCTGCCAGAGCTCTGGCTCGCTCACCGCCTCCCCCGCACGCGGCGCGATGGGCGCGGCCGCGGGGGCCGCGGGCGGAGCGAGGGGCCCCGCCTCCCCCGGGGCGGCCGGCGCGATCGGCGCAGCTCCGGCCGGCGGCTCGAGGCGAAGCCAGGTCTGGTCGGTGGGCCGCTCGCGCACGCGATCGGCCCAGCGCGGCTCCGTGGCACCCCCGCGCACCACGCTGAAGGGAGGCTGGAGCGTCGCGAGCGGCTTCGCGCATGCGCCCGCGACCAGGCCGAAGATCGCATCCTCGGTCGCGAATCGCACCTCGCGCTTGGTGGGATGCACGTTCACGTCGAGCCGGGCGGGCGGAATCGTGAGCCACAGCTTCGCGCTCGGATGGCGGCCCGCGGGAAGCAGGTTTCCGTATGCCTGGCGCAGCGCCTGCGCGAGCAGCGGGCTCTGCACCCAGCGCCGGTTGATGAGCACGACCTGGCCGTCGCGCGTCGCACGCGCATGTTCGGGAAGCCCCAGCAGCGCATCGATGCGAATCCCGTCGCGCTCGCCGGTCGCGTCGAGCAATTGCTCGGCATGCCGCGCTCCCGAGAGCGCAGCCACGCGCTCGCGCCGCGAGGACGCGACCGGCCAGTCGAATCGCTCGCGACCGTCGACCACCAGCCGCATGGCCACCTCGGGAAAGGCGAGCGCATAGGCCTCGAGCATCCGGATCGCGCTGCGCAGCTCGCCCGCTGGCGAGCCCAGGAACTTGCGGCGGGCGGGGGTATTGAAGAACAGATCACGCACCTCGACCGTTGTGCCGGGTGCGCGCGCGGCGCTTCCCCGCTCGACGACCGTGCCTCCCTCCACCGCGACGAATGCCGCGGCCTCCGCCCCCGGCGCGCGACTCGTGAGGCGGAGCCGGCTCACCGCGCCGATGCTCGGCAGGGCCTCGCCGCGAAATCCCAGCGACGCGAGGTGATCGAGATCTTCGAGCGCCGTGATCTTGCTGGTGGCGTGGCGCTCGAGTGCGAGCTCGAGTTCGCTCGCCGCGATGCCCGAGCCGTCGTCCGCCACGCTGAAGGCGCGGTCGAGCGCACCCTCCACCCGCACTTCGATCGAGCGCGCTCCTGCATCGAGCGCATTCTCGACGATTTCCTTCAATGCGGAGAGCGGTCGCTCCACCACCTCGCCCGCCGCGATGCGCGAAGCGGTCTCGGGGCCGAGCCGCCGGATCGAGCGGTTCAATGGGGCCTCCTTGCGTCGGAGGCGAACCTTTACACGAGGGCTTCCCGCGCGGTCAAGAAACGCGGCCGGAGGGCCGGGCCATGCCGCACCGGGCGCGGGCCGCGGTCTCAGCCGGGGAATCGTGCCCGGGGGCTAGAGTCCGTCGAGCCACGCCTGGGCCGCCGTGAGAAATCCCTCGGCATCCTCCTGGCCCATCATCTCGACGCGCAGGTCGGTGACCGGCGGCGCGGGGGGAATCTCGCCGCTTTCGTGCCACGCCTGCTCCCACAATCCCAGCAGCCGCCGCCGGACGTGCGCAAAGGCTCCGGAGGGCGTCGCGGTCAGCAGCAGCACTTCCCGCGAGGTCGGATGGCAGATGCAATCCGTGTCGCGCAACTGCTGAGGGAGCCGCTCGCACAGGAGCGCGACCGCGGAATCCGGCCCGGCGAACTCGAGGCGATGAATCCCGAACCGGAGACCATCGAGGCGATTGCGCTCGACCGCGAGGTGCAGGCGCGCGCGAAAATCTTCGACGTCCAGCCAGAGCTTAGGGGTCTCGGGCATCATGGGGAACGCCGGCGCGGCCTTCTCGCGATCGCGCTGATCCCAGGTGCTTCGCAGCTCCTCCACCATACGCTCCCACGGGGAGAGACCTCCCCGCTCGTCGATCGCGGCGGCGACCAGCACGCCTCGGCGCTGCATCGTGCGGAATGGCCACGCGCCCCAGACCTTGCCCTCGTTCGGGGCGGACAGACCACGCATCAGCTGGGGCGAATTGAGTTGGAGCGCCAGATCGACGAGCCCCTTGAGCAACGGATCCTGTCCGCCGACCCGCGCCACCAGCGACACCGTCTCCGAACGGCCGGCGTGGAGCTCGGCGGCTTCGGCGCCCGTGACGGTCAGCAGCTGCGACAACGCCAGCTCGAGGCCGCGACGGTCTTCGGGGGACGGAAAGTCCTCGAGGCTCGGAATCGAGAAGCTCGGCGTGCCGCTGGGGGTGACCGGGCGGGGCGCGGTGGGAGCGTCCTGCCCGAGATCGTTCAGGGCCTGCTCGACGATGCGGCTGAAATCCTCGCCGCCGATCGCGGTCTCGAATGCCGCGGCGTGGAGCGCGAGCGGCGCCTCGATCGCCGGCGTGCTCTCGGAGAGCGGCGGTTGCCCGTTCAGGAACGACTGCGGCGAAGCGCACGGCGTGCCGAGCGCGAGCAGCAGGCCCTCGATCTGCGTGCGGCGCGGGGAGCGCTCGCTCACCAGCGCGAGATCGAAGATCTCGCGGGTGAGGTCGGCGAGGTCGAGGGTGCGCGGCAGACCGCACAGCTCTGCCATCCGCAATCCGGCCTCGTCCGATCGCTCGCCGGCCACGAGTCGCACGGCGACGCCGGGCTGGCGCAACAGGCCCGGAAGCAGGTCGGCGTCCTGCCAATCGAAGTCGATGAGCACGACGCGGCGCTGGGCGCCTTGAGTGAGGGTCCTGGAGAGAGTGGGCATGATGGTTCCGTTGCAGCTCACCGAGTGCACGGAGCATACCACCCGCTGATTCTCCAACATCGACGCCGGAATCGGGGTCGCTTTACGCACCCCCGCCGACGCCCCGGGCGATTTGCACGCTTCATCCGGGGCAGGCAGGCAGAACGAATCGGCCCCGGGCGCGCCTATTCGGGCGGCGGTTCCGGCAACACTACGTTGCGGAGGACCGGATCCAGGATGCGGACCGGGCTGCGCGACTTGAGGCCCTCGAAGTAGGCGAAGAGTTTCCGTTCGAGCCGCTCCCGCCGGTCATTTTCCACCCGGCTGGCGAGACGCGTGGCATCCGGCGAGACCCGCTCGCGCAGGCGCAGGCGCGCCGCCCCCATCGGGACCGCCAGCCACGCGCTCACGTCGCCCCGGCGCAGCACCGGCGGCGAGTCGGCCCCGAACACGAGCGAGTCGATGATTCCCGACGCGCCCAGCCCGTGCAGACCGTTGCCGGGAGTGAGCGCCTGCTCGGTCTGCAGCCCCCCCCACAACGCGGCCGCGCTGTCCAGACTCCATCCGCCGCGCAGGAGCGAATCGATCTCCGCGCACTTCGCGTCGAGTGCGCGCTGGTCCGCGCCGCCTCGCCACGCGTCGATCGCACGCTGCCGGGCCTGAACCCACGTCGGCGTCGGCGGCGGCGTGATGCTGTCCACCCAGCTCAGCGCGTAGCCGAGTCCGGGAACTTCGTAACTGCCCGGATAGGCCTGCCCCGGTCTCAACTTCTCGAGGCGCTCGAGCACCGGCAACAATTCCGCGATCGCGCGGTGATCGCCAACGCTGAACTCGAGATTCGCGACTTCATCGCCCATGGAGCGGGCCACCGCGAAGATGCGCGCCGGCGTCTTCGCCGCCACGTACAGGCTGTCGGCCCGCTGCTTCGCGAGCAGCTTGGACTTCTCGACCGCCGCGTCCGCCCCCACGTTCGCGTAGATCCATACCAGCGGCTGCGCGACCGCGCTCTCGCGATTCATGCACTTGATGATGTGGTATCCGACCTCGGTCTTGACGAGGTCGCTCACTTCGTCCGGGCGCAGCGTGAACGCCACGCGCTCGAATTCCTCCAGCATCACGCCGCGCCCGAAGGTGCCGAGGTCGCCGCCCTTGTCCTTGGTCGCCGGATCGTCGCTATAGCGCGAGGCCAACGTGCCGAAGTCTTCGCCGGCGCGGACCCGTCGCAGGATGTCGGCGGCCTTCGCGCGCGCGGCGCTGTCGGCGGAGGGGCCCGGATCGGCGGGACTGATCAGGATGTGGCGTGCGCGCATCAGCTCCGGCGCCGAGTACTTGTCGATGTGCTCGCGGTGATAGCGCTCGACCTCGTCGCGGGTGAGCGGGACGTCGACGAGATTGACAGTCGGGACCAGCACGCGGGTGAAGTGCACGACATCAGCGCCCAGGAATTGACGCGGATCGCGGTCGTACAGTGCGCGCGCGCTGACCGCGTCCCGCCGATCGCGCGCTTCAGTCCGCCGCGCCGTGAGCGTCGGTCGCGCCTGCTCGAACTCCGGGAGCTGGTCGTGCAGGACCTGATAGACGTCGAACACCATCGGTCCGCGCGGGGTCGGCCCGACCCCCACCCCCGGCGCGCCCGCGCGGGCCGTCAGGGAATCACCGAGCGCGCCGCCGGCAACGCCCGTGTCCGGCGGCGCGCCAAGCGCGACCGGTCCCACTTCGCGGAACAGGGTGACGGCGCCCTCGGCCCCGCGATCGCGGCGACCATGGCGCCAGAGGTCTTCGATTCTCGCGATCGCGAGCCGCGCGAGTTCGACCCGGCGATCGTGCCGCCACCGCAGCCGGACATCATCCTCGACCGCGGCGAGCGAGCGCACCCGCACCGATGCGGTCGCCGGATCGTAGCTCGAGTAGTCGGCGAGGTGGGCGCGGTAGTAGCGATCGAGATCGGCCGGCCGCGGCACGCCCGGGTTCATGCCCGCGGTGTCCGCCACGGCATAGCGCACGCGGTAGGTCGTGATCCGCAGGCTGTCACGCAGCCCGTCGTACAGCGCACGCAGCTCGAGATCGTCGGAGCGCCGCCGCGCGTCGGCCCGCAGGCGGCCACGGATCTCGCGCGCCACCTCGGCGAGCGGCGCGACATGAGCGGGGCGCACTTCATCCACCCGCACCAGCAGCCAGCCCGGCTTCCCCGCCACCGGCTCGGCGAGCACCGTCCCAGGGGCCTTGAGGAAGATGGACGCACCGAGGCGCTCGTCACCCTGCCAGAAACCGGGAAAGTTGTCCCGCGTCACGACGACGTTCTGTCGCGGGGCTCCGAAAGGCTCCGCCGCTTCCTCGAGCGAAGCTCCGGCGCGCACCCGCGCGAGCGCGCTGTCGGCGCGCTGCTTCATGCGATCGTTCCAGGCCCGCGCCGCGCCGGCGTCACCGACCAGCGAGTCCGCGAGCGCCGGGAGGTTCACGAAAGCCACGCTGAGCGTGGCGCGATCGGGGCGGCGGAACTCGTCGGCGTGGGACCGATAGTAACCGAGCACCGCGGATTCGCGCGGCTCCGGCGCGTCGGTGAGGAATTCTCCGCGACGCAAGCCCAGATACTCGACCGACGCCCGGGTGAGCGCGCGCTCGGCGCGCGCCCGCAGCACGGGCTCCGGCTCGCTCAGATCGCGCTCGAGCCTTTCGTTGAGTCGTCGCGCGGCGAGCTGTTGCCGGATGAGGGCGAGCGCCGAAGCGAACGCCTGGGGCTGGCCGTTCTTGACCGCCAGGAATCGGGTCTCGTTGAGGGAGCCGCCGCTCTGGAAGAAGGGATCCCGCTTGAGCTCCGCCTCCGCCTCCGCATCGGTGATGGTGATCCCCTGACGCGGGGCCTCGAGCACCAGCAGGTCGCGCCGGATGAAGCCTTCGAGCACCTGCCGATGCACGATGGGCTCGAACTCCGCGGGAACGGCGGACCCGGTGCGCATCCGGTACTGATCCATCGCGGTGGAGTACCGCGATTCCACATCGGAGCGGGAGATCGAGAGCGGTCCCACGGTGGCGATCGGGGGGCCGGGAGCCGCGCTCCGGCCCGCGCCCGGCGCCGCCGGGCGCGTGGGCTGTTGTGCGAGGCCCGACACCGCGATGGCGGTGGTGGCCGCGATCAGCGTCATCGTCAGGATCTTCGATCTCACCGTGCGCTGCGCTCCTTCCGGGGCGCGCGAGCTTGACGCGCGCGCGCGCGATTCTCTAGCGTAAATGGTTCATGTGGACTCTCGATGCGCGGGCGGAGGTGCCGCTGTGGCGGCCGCAGCATGACGCGCCCGGCACCCGAATGGCCTTCACCACCCGACGGGGCGGGACGAGTGCCCCACCCTATCATTCGCTGAACGTCGGGCGGTCGACCGCCGACCGCGCGGAATCCGTCGATGCGAATCGCCGCCGGGTGCTCGCGGCACTCGAGCTGGATCCGCGCCGCGTCGCGACCGCCGGCCAGGTGCACGGCGCCACGACGATCGAGGTCCGCGAGCCGGTGCACGCGCCGGCGTGCGACGCGCTCGTCACCCGCGAGCGCGGCCTTACCCTCGCGGTCACCACCGCCGACTGCCTGCCGCTCATCTACGTGGCCCCTGGCGCGGTCGCGGTCGCGCATTCCGGGTGGCGAGGCACCGCGGCCGGCATGCCGCGCGCCGCCCTCGGCGCGATCTGCGCCGCGGGGTCCGCCGACCCCGCGAGCGTCAGCGTCCACCTCGGGCCCTGCATTCGGCCCTGTTGCTACGAGGTCGGGCTCGAGGTCGCCTCGCGATTCGACCCGGCTTTCTTCCGCGCGAGTGGAGAACGCTGGCGCCTCGACCTCGCGGCAGCTGCGCGCGCCCAACTGCTCGATGCCGGCGTGCCGGATCGATCGATCTTCGACACCGGCGCATGCACGGCCTGCGAGAGCGCCTGGTATTTCTCTTACCGTCGCGACGGAAGTCATTCGGGCCGTCACTGGGCGTTGGTCTCCATCGCGGCCTGAAGCGGGATTGAAGGGTGCGAAGCGCAAAACGGGTCGCGAGTATAGCACGGCGCTCCGGCCCCCGCTCCTTCACGCCCGCATCACCCTCCGCGCAAGTCGAGCGGATTGAATCCCAGCTCCGGCCGCTTCGCCCGCAGCATCACTCCGGGATCGGTGACCACCTGGATCTCGCAGGTCACGGTGACGACCCCGCGGAACAGGTGTCCGGTGTGGGCGATGAAGTCCTCGCCCGCGATCACGATGTGGCAGTGCGGAAACGCCTCGCCCTCCAGCTCGCTGAAGTTCCCAGTCAGGACGCCGATCTCGTGCTCGCCCCCGAAGGTGCGCGTGAGGTACTGCCCGGTTTCGCGCACGAAGAACCCGAGCTCGGTCTCTCCCACCGCTCCGAGTCCGGAAATGAGTCCGGCGCGAACGCCCTCCGATTTCGCGAAAGCGCGCAATGTCGCCACGATTTCCTCGCCGGCATCGATGCGGATCGCATAGCCATAGCGCAGGCGCTGGAAGTTCATGCCGGCCCCCGCTCCCATGCGCAGAGCTCGAGCGACGCCGCGCGATCGAAGAATTCGCGCAGGCCCGGCGCGCCACCCTCCTGACCCACGGTCGGAACCTCGACGCCGCTCTCGAGCCACACCAGATGCGCGATCTCGTCGAGCGTGCGGATTCCATCGCACGCGTACCACGCGAGCTCGAGCGTGGTCGTGCCCCCCGGGATGTGCGCCTCGTCGCTCCGCCACGCGTCACGCGCCTCATCGCCGAGCCGGCTCCATCCCGCCAGCAGGTGGCGCTGATATTCGAGCGGTGCTCCGATCGCCCGCCGCGGACGCGAACGGGGCCCCAGCGGCTCGCGGGGCGGAAGCGCGCACTCCGGCACGCACGCGCCCTCGCGCGCGGCGAACGCCTCGAGCGAAGCCGCGGCGCCACGCAACGCCGTCTCCGGCGCGCCGATCCTCGCGAGGCTCGCGATGGCGCGCAGACCGCGCCGCCGCTCGCGCGCGAAGGCCCGGGCGGAATCCGCGGCGTCGAGCGCATCGAGCAGGCGGCGGCGTGCGCCGCGTTCGACCGCCTCGCCCACCCACGCGACCTCGCGCGCCCCGGCCGATGACAGGAATCCCGCGTAGGTCGCGGCGCAGCGGGCCGCGAGCGCGAGGGATCGCGGATCGCACTTGTCGGGCGTGTCGTGCGAGGAATGGTAGTAGCGGTCCGGCCACTGAATGAGCATCGGGCAGGGCACGCCGATCGCGGGATCGATGAACACCGCATGATCGCTTCCGCCCGAGTACGGCACCTCGGCCATGCGCGTGAGCGAGTAGTGCCCGGGGCCCGAGAACGAGGACACCCACTCCACCGCCTGCTCGCGGATACGCCGCAGCAGCTCTTCGGCGAACGAGCCGGCGAAGCAGGGCGGATGCTCCAGCAGCAGCGTGCTCCCGCAGCGTTCCTGGTCCTCGCCCACCATGTCGAGATTCACGGCCGCATCGATCTGCGCGGCGCGGCCCGGGACCGAGCCGAGCCACGCGTACGTGCCGGTGAGCTCGGGCACCCACAGCACGCGCACTCCGCGCGCACCCGGCCCCCACGCTCCGCGGGCGCGGAGCGCGGCGAGGGCGCGCGCCGCCTCGAGCGCGGCGGCGGCCCCCGATGCGTTGTCGTTGGCGCTGGGCTGCGGATGGCACAGGTGCGCCATCACCAGCACTTCCCTCGAATCGGGGCTCCGGTTCGCCGCCGGCAGAACCGCCGAAACCAGCGGCACGCGCGTGTCGTAAGCTCGCGCATCGATCTCGACCTCGAGCTCGAGCGGATGCCCGGCGGCCAGGCGCTCGCGCAGCCGCGCGCCGGTGCGCGGGCTCACCACGAATCCCCAGCCCCGCGGTTCGTCCTCGTTCCACCAGAACGAGGTGTAGGCGAGGGCGTCGGGGTCGTCGAACGCGTCTCGCACCGGCGCCACGAGCCGGCGCCCGTCGCAGAGGATCCCCGCCGCCCCGCGAGCGACCACCGCCAGCCGGTGCACCCGATGCGCCGCTCCGCGCGTGAGGACCGCCGCGCCTCGCACGTCCAGCCCGCGGTAGTGATCGTCCTCGGTTCCGTCCTCGACGGCGACGACGCGGAAGCGCCCGCGTCCCGGATCGCTGCGGAGCACGAGCGAGAGCTTCGATGCCTCGTAATCGCACAGGGGCTCGCGCCTGCCGCGGTCGAGGAGCGTCGCGTTGGCCCGCTCGCACGCCCAGCCGCGCGGCATCAGCGCGCCGAGAAACCGCGAGCGTCCGTCGCCCGGGACGTGTTCGATCTCGACCTCGAGCCCGGCCGCCTCGATGCGCTCGGCCAGCCAGGACGCGGCCGCATCGTAGCCGGGACTCGACTGTACCCGGTGGAAGCGCGCGATCGAGCGCACCGACTCGAGCGCGCGCTCCCCCGAGACCTCTTCGCGCACCACCTGGAGCAGGGAATGGAACACTCGAATCCTCCGGTTCAGGAGTGCCTTGCGGTCCGTGCCCGAACCGCGAGCCACATCGCACACAGCAGCGGGACGCCGTACTCGGCCGCGCGCACCGCGAGCCCCGCGTGAAAATCGCCGCCCGCGGCGGGCGTCGCCAGGACACCGTAGTTGAGGACCGCGGTGAACGAAAGCAGGACCCAGGCCGCGGAGGGACCGAGCGGCTCCAGCATCAGCGTCCAGCCCAGGTACCAGGGATGCATCACCGGCGACAACAGGGTGGCCGCCCTCAACACCGTCCGGGTCGCGCGCCCCTCGTGCCAGTGGCGCCACCACGCGGCGCCGGCGACCAGCGCGATCCCCGCGACCGAGAGGATGCGCCCTCCCGTGAAGCTCCCGGAAATGCGCTCGAGCAGATCGAAGGCGAGCTCGTTGTTACGCCAGGTGGACCAGTAGGCCGTGAGCCCGGAGCCCGGAACCCGGGTCTCGGCCCAGAACCAGGCGAGGCCCGCGCCCAGCACGGCGGTCGCGATCAGACGGGCGCGCCACGGCCATTGCCGCCACAGGAACGGGAGCGCCGCCAGCGGCGCGAGCTTGGTGAGGACTCCCGCCGCGAGCGCGAGCGCGGACCAGCGGGGCCGCTCGCGCGCGAGCATCAGCGCGGTCGCGAGCCAGAGCAGCGCCGTGGGATCGTTGTGCCCGGCGCCCGCGTATTCGACCAGCACCAGCGGGTTCCACGCGTACGCGATCACGCGCGCGGGACTTTCGCCGCGCCGCCGCGCCCACCGCAGGAGCACCAGCACCAGCGCCACGTCGTGCAGCAACACCCACAGTTTCATCGCGCGCACCGTGGGCGCCACCCGCGCCACCAGCGCGAAGCCCGCTTCGGCCAGCGGCGGATAGATGGTCGCGAGGCCGGGGTGATTCACGTTCGGGTAGATCGTGTTCTCGCGCAGCGAGGCGAGCGCGGGGTCCGCCGGGCTCTGGCGGTACGGGTTGCCCCCGTGCACGATGACGCGCCCCTCCCACACGTAGCGGAAGATGTCGCCCGACAGCGAAGGGATCGCCGGCAGCAGCACCAGCCGCGCGGCGATCGCCACCACGGCCACGATCCGCGCGGCGTATCGGATGTGCTCGTAGCGCCGCAGCCGCAGCAGCGCCACCGCGTAGCACGCGAAGCTCGCCGCGAACAGCGCCTGGAACGCGCCCAGACGGTGGAGCCAGTCCGGCAACCGGCAGAGGAGCACCGCGGTCAGAACGAGCGCGAGCCCGAGCCCCGCGAATTCGAGCGTCGCTCGGCGGTCCATCGGGCTCAAGCCGCCCGGCGTCGGGGGCCGCGATGGATCGGCGCGCGTCACGCGGCGGGAATCAGCGCGCGGGCGGGACGGTGACCCGGCTCGATCGCGTCGCGGCATTGCCGGCCAGATCGATCGCGCGCACGCTCACCGTGTGCTCGCCTGGGCTCACCTTCGGCAATCGCGCGTGGAATCCGAGCACGCGCTCGTCCGCGAGACCGCCATCCGGGGAAACCGTGCGCCAGTCGTCGTCATCGAGCGACACCTCGATCCGCGACAGCGGCGACAACCCGTCTTCCGCCCGCCCCTCCACCGCGATCGCCCCCGTCTCCGCGCGCGCGTCGAGCGCCGCGATCGACGGCGGGGTGTTGTCGACGGTGAATGGATCGCTCAGCGCTTCGTCGGTCCGCTCCTCGCCCACCGCGTTACCCGGCGCGTCGCTCGCGGTGACTCGCAGGCGGTAGCGACCGTCGGGCAGCGCGTTGGTGTCCCATGTGAACGACGTCGCGTCGAGGTCCTCGCCGACCTTGATCCACGGTCCGTCGTCCGCTCGCCGCACGTCGAGACGGTACCGCAGCGGATCCCCGTTGGGATCGCTGGCGCGCCACTGCACCGTGCGCAGCCCGCGCGCCCACATCGGCAGGTCCCGTAGCTGGCGGGGCGTCGCCGGAGACGGCAGCGAGTACTCGACCTTCTGCCCGCCGGAGAGCGACTGCGTCACGGACTCGCTGCGCGGGGTGAGCTCGCCCTCGCGGAATCCCTGCCCCTGCGGCGCCACCGTGATCTCGTCGATGCGGGGAGGCACGTTCTCCTCGCGCCATGCCGCTTCCACCGATTCGATGTGAGGCTGACCGCCGATCAGCGTGAGCTTCCACTGCAGATATCGCGCGGGAGGCGAGCCCACGCGCCGGCCGTCTTCGCCGGTGGCCCCTCCGGTCCACGCGCTCCAGGTGGTGTCGGGAGGATCGCTGTTCCCGCTGCGCGTCGCGAGCTCGACGCGACCGCCGCCGCCATCCCCACTCCATCGGATGCGACCGAATCGGGCGATGCGCCGCGCGTCGAGGGCCACCGAGCTCAGATCGCCCCGCTGCGCGCGGCCCGGGCCGACGCGCCAGACCGCGGCGGGATTCGAGCACGCCGCGAACACGCGTCCCTCGGGCCCCACCGCGAGCGCCGTGATCTGTCCCTGCGGGGCCGCCAGCAGCCTCGATGCGCGTCCGAACTGCTCGATCCGGTAGAGGCCGGCACGATTCCCGGTCGCGGCGATCACGCCATCCGGGGTCGAGGCCAGCGCGAACACGAACGGCTGGGGCGAGGTCCAGTAGCTGACGGTCACGCTGTCGGGAACGATGCGGTAGACGACGGCCCGTCCTCCGCTCACGACGCTCTTCACCGGCGCCGGCCGCTCCACCCCTGGCGATGTCTCCTCGTCCGACACGGCGGATGCGCTCAGGGCCGCCGCGTACAGCGCGCCGCCCTCGCCGATCGCGAGCGCGCGGATCTCGTCCTCGCTGGCGTCGAAGACGGTGCCGATCGATCCATCCGCGCCGGCGTGAAATACGCGCCCCCGCGAATCGCCCCCGGCATACACGCCACCCCGGCCATCTGATACCAGCGACACCAGGTTGCTCTCGTCCGAGTCGAGCAGCACTCGCGAGACGCCTCCCGTCACCAGCAGCAGCTTGCCCTTGGTTCCGGTCGCGGCGTACCACCCACCATGCGGGGCCGGCGCGAGCCCCCACACGTAGCGCTCCCCGGTGCGCGCGATCCGCGTGGTATCGCCCCGCGCGCCGATGCGGTAGATCAGCCCTTCGGGCCCGGTGCCCGCCACCACGCCATCGCCTGCCCGCGCGAGCGCGAGCACCTGGCCCGCCGGGAGCTTCACCCACGGGCGCACCCCGCCCGCCTCGGTCCAGCGGTCGATCCGCCCCCCATCTCCGGCGAGCGCGACCGATCCGTCGGCCATCACCACCGCGGCCCAGATCACCGCCATGCTGTCGTCGTTCGCCGATTCGCTGCGCGGGCCCAGCTCCAGCGCGCCCTCGGGCCGGACGATGATCCCCTGCGATTCGCTCTTCGCGTGGCCGGCGGCGCTGTTCACGATCCACCACTGCGTCTCCGACGAGCGAGCCGGCGCAACTGGCCCGATCGCCATCACGACGCAGAGTCCGGCCGCGCACGTCGCGACGCGCCGGCCGACGGTGCGCGCCATTCGAATGCCGTTCAATGCCCCTCCTCGCTCAGGGTGCCGTGGAATCCACGTTGATCTGGAGTACCAGCTCGCCGCTCACGACCCCGCCGGGTGCGACCCGCGCCTCGTCGAGCAGCGCGACATCCCCGCGGCGCGCGCGGTCGCCGGCGCTGAGTCCGCTCGAGAGCAGCGCGAGCGCCGAGACCGGCAGCTCCGGATAGTCCGTCCCGTTGCTCGTGATCTCGGGCGCGTGCGCGAAGACCGCGCCGTACAGCGCCTCCGAGGACCGGATGCTCGCGAGGCGCCGCCACGCGTCGTCGAGCGAGATCGGGCGGTAGCGTGCGGGCAGCCGCCCGGCCTCGAAGCGCGCGAACTCCAGTCCGCCTCCCACCCACAGCAGGTAGCGTCCATCGGGCGCGTCGTCGGGCACGGTGAGCGAGAGGTCGCGCGTCTCGCGCCCGCCGCGCCAGCGCTCGATCTCGCAACGCACGCGCACGCGTCCGCCCGGGCGCACCGCGTTGTCGATCACCCGCGCGCTGCGCAGCGTCCACTCCGCGCGCCCGGGTGTGATCTCGAGCGTGACGCGGATGCTGTCGAGGGCGAGGCGCTCGAATGGATTGTTGAACAGGAACCGCAACGGCGCGCCGATCGCGTTGCTGAGCTCGCCGACCGGGCTGTTTCCCGCGATCACGTCAGAGAGCACCAGCGGCGGCGCGCCGGTGCGGTTCAGCGTCATCGTCCAGTGCAGGGTCTGGTTCGCGCCGACGCCTCCCGATTCGAGCACGCAGTTGGTGGCGGCCGCGCCCAGCAGCAGCGGGGCGAGCGCCCGGTCCTCGATGCTCTCGAAGTGGAAGCGCTGGGGCGCGGTCCCGGACGCGAGCACCTCGAACGTGAACGGCAGCAGGTGCGGCGAGCCCCCGATCCGCCCCGCGACCGCGGCGCGCCGATCCTGGGTCACGACCCCCGCCTCGCGGCCCCGCACGCCGAGCTTGAACGAGTTCTGTTCGTTCGGAATGATCGTCGTGATCACGGCGGTCGCGAGCGGAAGGCGCACGTCGCCGGCCTGGAAGAAGGGGTGGCCGAAGATCAGGATGCGATCGCCGTCGCGGTACGTCACCGTCCCGATCGCGGAGAGCTGCATGTCGCCGCGCATCAGGTCGACCGCGACCGCTGCGCCCGGGACCAGCGCCTCCGGACCCGGCCCTCCGCCTTCGGCCTGTCCGCCGGGGACCACCGCGAAATGATAAGGCGCGAACATGCTGCGGAGCGGATCGAGCGCGCTCGAATGCACGCCACTCACCGCGAGCGGCACCTGGAGCGGTGCGATCCCGGCGAGTTCGCCTGCGGCGTTCGCCGCCTCGGCATGCGCATCGCCTGCCGGATGCGCCCGGTCGGGCGGATCCGTGTCGTCCCAGTGGAACTCGCCGAAGCGCGAGTCCGCGCTCCGATCGAGCGCCTCCGCGCCGGTGGGACCGGCGGAGATTCCGCCGGGTCCGGACGCGGGATGATCGAGCACGGCGAGCATCTCGCGAATCGGCGTGATGCCGAAGATCGGCTCGCGGGAGAAAGCCCAGCCCGTCGAGAGCGCGCCGATCAGCTTGCCGTCCACGTACACCGGCGAGCCGCTCATCCCCGCCGCGACCCCGGTGCGGATCACGCGCTCCGACGTCGCGCGCGCGAGGATGACGTCGCCTTCGCTGCGTCCACCCTTCAACACCCCGAGAATCTCGGCGTCGAATGCCTCGATGGTCTCGCCAGAGAACACCGTGCGGACCACCGCCTTCTGGCCGGCGTGCAGATCTTCCGGGTTCAGCGTTGGAACCGAGGGCGTGGCGGCGGATGCGCCCCGGGCGATGAGGAGGCCGAGTGCCAGAGCCAGAGTGGCGGAGGGCTTGGAGGTCACGGGCGCGCACTATAACAGCGGCGGTATGCCGCTCCAACCGTGAGCACGGCGCGTTTCCGCGTGAGCGGCGCGCCCCGGCCCGCTCCCGGCTCGTCGCGAGGCGGTCGCCTTGATCATCGGCGGCCGAGCCCTTAGATTCCGGCGCTCATGCCCTCTCCCTTGATCGAGCGACTGAGCCGCGGACCGCTGCTGGCGGACGGCGCGATGGGAACGCAGCTCTACGAGCGCGGCGTCGGATTCGACCAGAGCTTCGACGGACTCAACCTCTCGAAGGCCACAGCCGTCGAGGCGGTGCACCGCGATTACCTCGCCGCCGGCGCCGAGCTGATCGAGACCAACACCTTCGGCACCAACGCCGTGCGACTCGGACCTCACGGTCTGAGCGACAAAGTGCGACTGATCGCCCGTCAGGGCGTGAAGGTGGCGCGGGCGGCCCGCGAGATCGTGGGCGTCAACGCGTTCGTCGCCGGGTCCATCGGGCCGCTGGGAAAACCGCTCGAGCCCTTCGGCGGGATCTCGATCGCCGACGCGGAGCGCTACTTTCGGGCGGCCGCCGAGGGATTGCTCGAAGGCGGATGCGACGCGTTCATTCTCGAGACCTTTCAGGATCTCAACGAGATTCTCGCGGCGATGCGCGCGGTGCGCCGCGTGTCGCTCGACCTGCCGATCATCGCGCAGATGACCTACGGACAGGACGGCAAGACGCTCTACGGCCACACGCCGACGCTCGCGGTGCACGCGCTCCAGCAGGCGGGGGCGGACGTGGTGGGGGTCAACTGCGGGGTCGGGCCGCAGGCGACCCTCGAGGTGCTCGAGGAAGTGCTGGCCGCGGCGGGCACCACGCCGGTCTCGGCGATGCCGAATGCCGGCCTCCCCCAGTTTCTCGAGGGCCGCTTCCTCTACCTGGCGAGCCCGGAGTACTTCGCGGACTTCGCGGCGCGCGCGATCGAAATGGGTGTCGCGCTGGTCGGAGGCTGTTGCGGCACGACCCCGTCGCACGTGCGTGCGATGCGCGAGCGGATCGCCTCGAAGCTCCCGGCGGAGAAGCTCGCCCCCGGCGCCGAAGTGCGGGTGCTGGAGCCCGCGCCCGCTCCGGCGGCGCCCGCCGACGACATCGAGGAGCCGTCATTTCTGAAGAAGCTGAAGGAGAAGTTCGTGGTGAGCGTCGAGATCGATCCGCCGCGCGGCATCAACACCGCCAAGGTGATGGACGCCGCCCGCATGATGGCGCAGCGCGGCGTCGATGCCGTCAACATCGCGGACTCGCCGCTGGCGCGGATCCGGATGAGCGCCATGGCGCTCGCCTACCAGGTGCACCTTCATTTCCCGCGGCTGGAGGTCATCCTCCACTACACCACGCGCGACCGGAATCTCATGGGGCTGCAGAGCGACCTGCTCGGCGCGCACGCGCTCGGGATCCACAATATCCTGTGTCTCACCGGAGACCCGCCCAGCCTCGGTGACTACCCGAACGCCACCGCGGTGTTCGACACCGACGCGCCCGGGCTGATGCGCATCGTGCACCAGATGAACGGGGGGACCGACCTGGCTGGCACGTCGATCGGGGCCCGCACCCGCTTCGCCCTGGGTTGCGGCGTGAACCCCACCGCCGAAGACCTCGACGCGGAATTCGAGTACGTGAAACGCAAGCTCGACGCCGGCCCGCAATTCGTGATGACGCAGCCGGTGTACGAGCTCGACTGCTGGAAACGATTCGTCGACCGGCTGAGCGGTCTCACCCGGATCCCGATCCTGATCGGCATTCTGCCGCTCCAGTCGTTTCGTCACGCCGAGTTCCTGCACAACGAGGTTCCCGGGATCCATGTGCCCGACTGGATCCGCGCGCGCATGCACGAAGCCGGCAACGAGGGTCAGACGGTTGGCGTCGAGCTCGCGCGCGACCTGCTGGCTCAGTGCCGGGGTCTCGCGAACGGCGTCTACCTGATGCCGTCCTTCGGGCGCTACGAGAATTGCCTCGACGTGCTGGAAGGCTCGATCTGAGGGGTCCCGCGCGAAGCGGAACGACGGAACCGTGAGCGGGGAGCGCGATCCGGGGAGCGGGCAGCGGCTGGCACCGCGTCTGCTCGCGGCGATGCTCGCCGCCGCGCTGCTCGCCGCGCTCTCGGTGGTCGCGTCCGGATACCTGTTGCTGGCGATCGGGCGTCCGCGCGCCGCGGGCACGCTTCGCGAGTGGCTCGCGTCCGGCGCGTGGATCTGGATCCCGCTCTGGGGCGCGTCGCTGGGGGCGCTCCGGGCGGTGACATGGGCCGGCACCGGCCGCCGGCGCCTTGGAACGCTCGCGCTCGCTCTGATCCTCGCGATGACCCCGCTGGTGGTGCGCCCCCGGGTCTTCGATCAGGAACGGATCGAGCAGCCGCGCACGCTGCAGGCCAAGGCCCGGTCCATCCTGAAATGGAGCTATCGATCCCCGGCCCGGGTCGCGCGAATCGTCGAGCTGAGTCGCGATCCCGACCCGCGCGTGCGCGAACAGGCGGTGCTCGCGCTCGGGATCAATCTGGTGGTGAGCGACATCGAGCATGCGACCCGCGAGCGGCCTTCGCGCTTCGCGGGGCTCCCGCTGCGTGACACGCTGCGGATCCGGCTGCTCGATGCATTGCACGATTCCTCGGAGGCGGTGCGCTCCGAGGCGGCCCGCGCGCTGTGGAAGGCGCCGCGTACGTTCGGCCGTCAGGACGCCGCGGCCGAAACGCTGGCCGCGGTGCTCGGGCGCGCGACGCGGCCTTCCGCGCTCGAGCGCCTCACCTGGCTCGCGCTGGATGCGGCGGCCGGAGCGCCCGATCCGCGGCTCAAGGCCGCGGCCGCGCGGTTCGCGGCAGCCACCTCCGACAGCGAGCTGCGGCGCGTGGCGCTCGAAGCGGCGCGCGATCCGGCCCGGCGGCGGTGATCCGGCGGTTCGGAGCGCCTACGGTCGCTCCCAGCGTTGCTTCCACTCGGCGATGATCGACAACGCCTCGAGGGGCGTGAGGGTCTCCGGGTCGAGGTCGCGCAGGGCATCCACCAGCGGATGTTGCGCCGTCGCGAACAACGGCAGCTCGCAGTCCGAGACGGCCGCGGCGCGGGCGCCATGCTTCAGGTGTTCGACGGTGCGCTCGCTCTCGAGCTCGCGCAATACCTCGCCCGCGCGCTCCAGCACGCTGGATGGAAGCCCCGCGAGCCGCGCGACGTGGATGCCGTAGGAACGGTCGGCCGCCCCCTCGGCGATGCGGTGCAGGAACACCACCCGATCGCCCCATTCCTTGACGGTCACGTGCACGTTCGCGAGCCGCGGCAGCGTCTCCGCCAGCTGCGTGAGCTCGTGGTAGTGCGTCGCGAACAGGGTGCGTGGCCGCGGGCCGGCGCCCGAGTGCAGGTGTTCGGTGACCGCCCACGCCAGCGCCAGGCCATCGTAGGTCGCGGTGCCCCGGCCCACCTCGTCGAGCAGGACCAGGGACCGCGGGGTCGCGAGCCGCAGGATGTCGGCGGTCTCGGTCATCTCCACCATGAACGTGCTCTGTCCCGAGCCCAGCCGGTCGGCCGCGCCGACACGGGTGAAGAGCCGGTCCACCAGCCCGACCGTCGCGCGCGCGGCGGGCACGAACGATCCCGCCTGCGCCAGCAGCACGATCAGCGCGACCTGCCGCAGGTAGGTGCTCTTGCCCCCCATGTTGGGCCCGGTGATGAGCAGGATCTGGCGGTTCGCGCCATCGAGCCGGAGCGCGTTCGGCACGAACTCGCCGCGCGGGAGCAGGCGCTCGACCACCGGGTGGCGCGCGCCCTCCAGCACCAGGCGGTCGGTGGATTCGAGGATCGGACGCACCCACTGGTAGCGCGCCGCGGCCTCGGCCAGCGCGCTCTCGGCGTCGAGCCCCCCGATGACTTCGGCGATGCGCTGGAGCGCCGGAACGAACGGCATCGCCGACTCACGCAACGCGACGAACAGCTCGTGCTCGCGTGCGCGCAGTTTCTCCTCGGCACCCAGCACCTCGCTCTCGCGCGCCTTGAGCGGAGGCGTCACGAAACGCTCGGCGCCGGTCAGCGTCTGCCGCCGCTCGTAATCGGGCGGCACCTTGTCGAGGTGCGGGCGGGTCACCTCGAGGTAGTAACCGAAGACGCGGTTGAACCCCACCTTGAGGCTCGCGATCCCGGTGCGCGCTCGCTCGCTGGCTTCCAGCTCCGCGATCCAGCGCTTGCCGGAGTGTGCGAGGTCGTCGAGCTGGTCGCGGTGCGCGTCGTACCCCGGGCGGATGACGCCGGCCTCGCGGGACACCGGGGGAGGCTCGTCTGTCAGCGCGCGACGCAGCATGGCTTCGAGATCCGGGCTGCCGCGCAGCGCATCCCGCACGTCCCCGCGCTCGGCAGAGTCCGCGTGCCCGAGCGATGCGGCCAGCTCGGGGAGGCGCGCCAGCGCGTCGCGCAGCGCCCCGAGGTCGCGCGGCGTCGCCTTGCCGCATGCGACGCGTGCCGCGAGCCGCTCGAGATCCGGAAGCCGCGCGAGCCTCCGGCGGAACGCCGCGCGGATCTCGCCCGCAGCGATCCAGCCGCCGACCGCATCGTGGCGGCTCGCGAGCGGCGCCAGCGATGCGAGCGGGCGCTCGAGCCAGGCGCGCAGCCGGCGCGCGCCGAGCGGCGTCACGGTGAGATCGAGATGATGCCACAGGGTGTGCGTGGCATCGCCCCCCGGCTGTGCCTGAAACAGCTCGAGGTGGCGCGCGGTCGCCGCGTCGTAGCGCAGCGTCTCGTCCTCGCTCCAGCGCTCGAGCCGGGTGAGCTGCAGCGCGGCGCCCCCCTGCATGCGGTCCAGGTAATCGAGCGCGCCGGCGGCGGCGACCAGCGCGTCCGGCAGGTCGGCGAACCGCTCGGCCTGAAGGCCCCACCGATCGCGGGTGCGGGTCGCTTCGAGAAATCGCGCCCGAGGCATCGCGCTGCGCGCCCCGGGAAGGCCGGCCATCACGCCTTCGAGACGGGAGGCGAGCCGCGGCTCGATCTCGGATGCGATCGGCGTCACCCACTCGGCGATGCGCGCGCGTGACAGCAGGCCAGGCGCCTCGTCCCATGCGGGCTCCGCGAGCCGCACCTCGCCGGTCGATGCGTCCGCGAGGCAGACTCCGAGGCGCTCCGGACCTGGCCACAGCGAGGCGAGGAAATTGTTGGCGGCCGGATCGAGAAACTGATCCGACGTCACGGAGCCCGGAGTCAGGATCTCGGTCACGCCCCGCTGCACCAGCCCCTTCGCCTGAGTGGCGTCTTCGAGCTGGTCGCAGATCGCGACCTTGTGTCCCAGGCGCAGCAACCGCGCGACGTACGCGTCCCGCTGGTGCCACGGAACGCCACACATCGGGATCGGTGCCGGGTCCTGCTTGTTGCGTGAGGTGAGCGTGAGCCCGAGCATCGCCGCGCCGCGCACCGCATCCTCGAAGAACATCTCGTAGAAATCGCCGAGACGGAAGAAGAGGAACGCGTCGGGCTGCTCGGCTTTGACGCGAGCATACTGCTCCATGACCGGGGAGCGGCCGGCCGCGATCGCGGGTGCGCGGGTGGCGCTCACGGCCGCCGAATCGTGCGGGACGGTGCCCGGCTCGCGTGCGGTAGCGTCATCATGGGCCGCGAAGCATAGGGCCTCCCGCGGGCGATTCCAACCGCGGATCGCGGGTCACGCCGCTCGCTAGCGCACGAGCTGGTAGGTCACTCCCAGCGCGGAGGCGGCTCGTTCCCCCGCGCGCCGGGCCTCGTCCACGCTTCCGAACGAGCCGAGCCGGACGGTGTGCACGCGCGCGCTGCCGTCTCCGCGCGGCACCACCCGCGCCCCCGCGAATCCGGCCTGGCGCGCGGCGTCCGCGAGCGAGCGAGCGCGTGCGGGGTCGGCGAACGCCCCGATCTGCACCGCCACCGCACCCTGCGAAGGCGGTGCCGCGCCGGCCGGCGGCAGCGCGGAGCGCGCGGCCTCGATGCTCTCAGGATACTCGCGCCGCAGGCGCTCCCCGGCGGCTCGTGACAGGTCCGGGCGCCCGAGCCGCGTGGCCAGCGTCATGGTGAGCTCGAGTGCGGCCGGACCCGCTTCCCCCGGATTTCCCGCGAGCGCGCGATCGAGCGCCTCGAGCGCGAGCTCGGGGCGGTCCGCGATTTCCCAGGCCTGGGCGAGGCCGAGCAGGGCCCCGGGGCGTCGCTCGCCGCCGGACTGGACGACCTCCTCGAGCGCCGCGCGCGCCTGCGGCGCATCGCGGAGCGCGAGCCACGCGAGGCCCGCCCAGTAGCGCGCCTCCGGCTTGCGCGCGGGATCGAGTCGCGCGGCGGCCCGGGTGAACGCATCGCATGCCTGGCGATACTCGCCGCGGGCGAAATGCAGCTGGCCGAGAATGAATGCGGCCTCGGCCCCCTCGCTCGACCGGCCTCGATCGAGCTCGAGGCCGCGCAGCGGCGCGACCAGGCTGTCGGCGGGGTGGCTCGCGAGCACGGCCTCGAGCGTGGGCGGGTTGCCGGGCGCGGCGGCGGCCGCCACGAGGAGGATCGGTGCCATCACCATCGCGCGAATCACGATCACAGGATACGGAGCGGCGGTTTAAAATGCGAACCGGGCGGAGCTGCTGAGCTCCGCCCGGCCGCGTGGATGCGCGATACGACGACTACTCTTCCTCGCTCGCCTCGGCTCTCGGCTTCGGAGGACGGGGCTCGACCGGAATCTCTTCGGGTGGCGGATTCGCCGCGATCCGGGCGCGCACCTGGTTGCGGCGCGACGTCCATTCCGCGAGCGCGATGTCGTCCTGCTCGGCCAGCCACGCCTTCACGCTCAGGATGAGCCGGTGATTCGGCACATCCACGCGCGTCACCTTCATGGTGAACTCCTCGCCCACCTCGAACGCGTCGTTGGGACGCTTGAGGTCGTCGATACCGATCTGCGAGAGGGGCACGAATCCCTCGATGCCGTTGCCGAGATCCACGATCGCGCCGCGGTCGAACAACCGGTTGATCGCGCCCTTCAGTTCCATTCCCGACGGGAACTGGTCGGCGAGCTGCGGCCACGGATCCTCGCTGACCTGCTTCAGGCCCAGGCTGATCCGGCGGTGTTCCTTGTCGATCGAGAGGATCACGACCTCGACGGTGTCGCCCTTCTTCAGCACCTCGCTGGGGTGGGCGACGCGCTTGGTCCACGACATGTCGCTGACGTGCACCAGTCCGTCGATGCCTTCCTCGAGCTCGACGAACGCGCCGAAGTTCGTGAGGTTTCGGACCTTGCCCTTGACGCGCATGCCGGGCGGATACTTCTGGTCGAGGGTGAGCCAGGGGTCGGGCTCGACCTGCTTGAGTCCGAGGGAGATTTTCTCGTTCCCCTTGTCCACCTTGAGCACGACGGCTTCGATGATGTCTCCGATGTTGACCACCTTCGAGGGATGGCGGACGTGGCGCGTCCACGACATCTCGGACACGTGAATCAGCCCTTCGACGCCCCGTTCGAGCTCGACGAACGCGCCGTAGTCGGTGATCGAGACCACGCGACCCTTGATCCGGTCGCCGACCTTGTACTTGTCCTCGACGCCCTCCCACGGGTAGGCCTCGAGCTGCTTCAGGCCGAGCGAGATGCGCTCCTTCTCGGGATCGAAGTTCAGCACCTTGACCCGCACCTTGTCGCCGATCTTCACCAGCTCCGACGGATGCGCCACCCGGCCCCATGACATGTCGGTGATGTGAAGCAGGCCATCGATGCCGCCCAGATCGACGAACGCACCGAAGTCCGTGATGTTCTTGACGACGCCCTCGCGGATCTGGTCCTTCGCGAGGTCCTTGAGGATCGACGACTTCATCCGGTCGCGCTCTTCCTCGAGCACGGCACGACGCGAGACCACGATGTTCCTGCGCCGCTTGTTGAGCTTGATGATCTTGACCTGAACGGTCTGGCCCAGCATCGCGTCCACGTTTTGAACCTGGCGGAGCGCGATCTGAGAACCGGGCAGGAAGGCCTCGACTCCGTACAGGTCGACGACCACGCCGCCCTTGATCTTGCGGACGAGCTTGCCTTCGACCACCTGGCCGCTGTCGTGCGCTTCCTTGACGCGGTCCCACACTCGCACGAAGTCGGCGCGCTGCTTCGAGAGCACGACCAGCCCGTCCTGGTTCTCCATCTTCTCCAGGAACACGTCGATCGTGTCGCCCACCTTGATGCTCGATGGATCGGAGAACTCGGCGAGCGAGATGACGCCTTCGCTCTTGAAGCCAACGTCGACGAGCACTTCTTTCTCGTCGATCGCGAGCACGGTGCCGCGCACGATCTCGCCCTCGCCGATCGAGCGCAGCGATTCTTCGTATTGCCCGAACATCTCGGCGCGCATTTCGAGCGAAAGATCGTCTTCGTCGTCGGCGTTGAGAGGCACGGGGGGAATCGAGGGTGCCCGCGGCGGCGCGTCGACCACCGCCGTGGGGGTAAGGGTTCTGTCCGTCGTGTCCAGCATGAGAGAAAAGCCTCCTTGTACTTATGAAGATAGGGTGCGGCGATCGCTCGCCGAACCGCGTGAAGCCGATGTCATCTGCCCGCTCTTGAGTGCCGCGATCTCCCGCATCACCTCGTCGCCGATGCGCTGGTACAGCGGTCGGCCCGGCGCCGGATCCGCGTCAGGTCCCGCGAACTCCCGCCAGGGCCGCGCCACTCCGAACCAGATACGCACCCGCCCCCTGGGCCACCACCACCGTCCCGGGTGATTGCTCCCCGAGACACAGCACGGCAGCACGGATGCATCCGAATGCACCGCGATCATGCCGACCCCGGGGCGCGCGGGATGCAACTCCCCATCGCGCATCCGGGTACCTTCCGGAAACATGAGCAGCGCCGCCCCGCTCCGCAGGCGCTCGATCGCGCGACTCAGTCCCGCCATGTCCGCGACGCCGCGCCGGATGGGAATCGCGTTCACGGAGCGGATGAGCGGGCCGAGCAGCGGCGTATCGAACAGTTCTTCCTTCGCGAGGAAATGCAGCTCACGCGGGCACGCGGCCCCGACCAGGGGTGGATCCCAGAACGAGATGTGGTTGCAGGCGACGATCAGTCCGCCAGCATGCGGGATGCGCTCGCGTCCCCTCACGTCCCAACGGGTGATCGCCCCCAGGACAGCCGCTGCCGAAAGCCGGGCAGCACTATAGTACGCGGCCACGGAAACTCCTAGCGAATCCGGGTGGACCCGCCATCCGCCCCGCGGCCGCTCCCGGGGCGCGCCCGCCACGGATCCGGACCGGGTGGTGCCGCCGCCGGACGGCCCTGCCCGCCGTTCTCATCGGTTCCGCTCGAGTCCGGGGCATGCGGGATGGGCCAGCACCGCGCGAAGGACGGCGTCGATCTGACTCTCGACGTCCAGTCCCGTGGTGTCGATCAGGGTGGCTCCCTCGGGGGGGCGCAACGGACTGTCGGCGCGCGTACGATCGCGCAGGTCGCGTCGCTCCAGCTCCTCGCGCACCTGTTCGATCCGGGACGCGATGCCGCGCTCCTGCAGCTCGTGCGCCCGGCGCCGGGCGCGGGCATCGAGATCGGCGTCGAGGTAGATCTTCACCTCGGCGTCTGGGAAGACGACCGTCCCCAGATCGCGCCCCTCGCCCACCAGCGGCCCGCGCTCGCGCAGCGAACGCTGCACCTCGACCAGCCGGCGCCGCACCGCGGGCTGGGTCGCGAGCCGCGACGAAAGCTCGCTCACCGCCGGCGTCCGAATCTCCCGGCTCACGTCCGCACCATCGAGGCGCACCTGGGCGTGATCGGGCGAGCCCGAGAGCTCGAGTCGCGCATCCTCGACGCAGCGCCGCACCGCCTCCAGGTCCTCGGGAGCGATGCCCTGGGACTGCACCCGCAGCGCGAGCGCGCGGTACAGGGCGCCGGTGTCCACGTAGAGGAACCCGAGGCGCGCGGCGACCGCGCGGGCGGTCGTGCTCTTGCCGGCCGCGGCCGGGCCGTCGATCGTGACCACGAAGCTCATCGCGAGGTGTGCTCCTCGAGCTCACGCTCGATCCGGCCGCCCAGCGCCTCCAGGGTGGGGGCGAACGCGGGATAGGAAGTAGCGATGCTCGCGGCGTCGTCGATGAAGATGGGCTCCCGGCCGAGCGTGGCGAGCACCGCGAACGCCATCGCGATGCGGTGGTCGTGCCCCGCCGCCACGGTGCCGCCCCGCAGCGGCCCGCCTTCGATGTCGAGCCCGTCCTCGCGCTCGGTCACGACGGCGCCCAGCGATCCGAGATTTTCCGCGAGCGCGCGCAGCCGGTCGCTCTCCTTCAACCGCAGCTCGGCGGCGCCCCGGAGCCGCGAGCGGCCACGCGCCGCGCATGCCACGATCGCCCAGGCCGGGATTTCGTCGATCATGCGCGGCACCCATTCCTCGGGAATGTCGAAGCCATGAAGCCGCTCGGGGCCGGTCACCGTCACGTCTCCGCGCGGCTCCCCGGCGTCCTCCGTGAGGCCCGTGCGTTCGACGCGTGCGCCCATGCGTTCCAGCACGTCGAGAAACGCGATGCGCGTGGGGTTGAGCAAATCGTTGCAGGCGGTGACCGAGGCTCCCGGCCGCGCCGCCGCGCCGGCCAGACCAAACGCCGCCGCCGAGAAATCGCCTGGCACTCGGACCCGCGTGCCGCGCAGCGGCGCGGGGCCGCGCACCGCGATCCGCGGCCCGGACCCCGCACGCGGGCTCACCGTGACCTCCGCGCCGAAAGCGCGCAGCATGCGCTCCGTGTGGTCGCGCGCGGCGCCGGGAAGTTCGACGGCGGTCTCGCCCGGGGCCGAGAGTCCCGCGAGCAGCACGCAGGAGGCGATCTGCGCGCTCGCCACCGGCGCGGCGTAGGTGATGGGACGCAGCGCGCCGCCGCGCACCACCAGCGGGGGGAGTCGATCGCCGTCACGCGCGGCGAGCCAGGCGCCCATGAGCCGCAGCGGCGTGATCACCCGCCCGACCGGCCGGCGGTGCAGCGACGCGTCGCCGCAGAGGACCGCGAGAAACGGCTGAGGCGCGAGCGCTCCAGCCAGCAGGCGCAGCGTCGTGCCCGAATTGCCGCAGTCGAGGACGCGGTCGGGCTCGCTGAGCCGAGCGCCCCGGCCCGCGATCGCGACCCGGCCGCCTTCGCGCGCGACCGCCGCGCCGAGCGACGCCGCGCACGCGAGCGTGCGCTCGCAGTCGTCTCCCGGATTCGCGTTCTCGACAACGGTCTCGCCCTCACCCAGCAGGCCGAGCAGGTAGGCGCGATGGGTGATGGATTTGTCGCCGGGCGGCTCGAAGCGCCCCGCGAGCGGCGGGCCGGGATGAACGGTCAGACCCGCCATGTGGCCGGTCCTAATGGACGGTGCGTCGGCGCGTCGCGGTCTTGCGCACGGCGCGGGCCTTCGCCGCGCGCGGGCGCGCCGTGCGGCGTTCCCCGTTGACGCTGCCGGCCGCGGCCCGCAGCGCCTGGAGATTGCGCCAGGTCACGAACTCGTCGAGCAGCATGCGGCGCCGGTCGTCGAGCCCCGAGAACATGCATGCCAACTCGAACCGCCGGTCGGTGCGCCGAGCTGGCGGATCGCAGCGCACCACGATCCCCTCGCACTTGATGAGCTCCTTGGCGCCATGCCCCCCGGGGAGCCGCGGCAGGACGATGGTCAGCGAGACCTTGGAGAGCGGGGCCAGGTAGTGCGACGACGTGCAGTACACGCCGTTGGCGGAGATGTTCTGACTCTCGGTGACGATTTGTGTGTGCTCCCCATCGGTGTGGGCCCCTTCCACCCGCATGCTCAGGCGCGCGTCGGCGCGCGAGCTGCGGCGGCGCTCGGTGCGGCGCCCACTCTTCTTCGGCGGCATCAACCCCTCCCATGGTGGCGGTGACCTCGTCGCCGCTGCGGCACGACCAGGGCCAGATCACATTCCCTCGCGGGCACGTCGACCCGCGCGATGATGACTTCGACCGCGTCGCCGAGCGTGAACCGGCGGCGTGTCCGGCGGCCGGTCATACGCACGCCCGACGCGTCGAGTACGAAGTAGTCGTCGAGTTCGTTCGCGATGCGAACGAATCCCTCCGCGGGGACTTCCTCGAGCTCCACGAAGAAGCCGCGCGGCACGAATCCCGAGATGATACCCGAAGCACGCTCCCCGAGTCTCCCCTCGAGATGACGGAGGGTCTTGACGCGGGTCGCTTCGCGCTCCGCTCCGGTGGCGTCGATCTCGGTGGCGCTGCACTGCGCGGCGAGCTCGGAGAGCAGCGCCGGATCCCAGGCGGCGCTGCGGCGGCCGCGAATCCACTCGCGCACCCGGCGATGGTTGTGCAAATCGGGATAGCGGCGGATCGGCGAGGTAAAGTGGCAGTATTCCCGGGTCGCGAGGCCGAAGTGGCCGAGGTCGCGCTCGAGGTAGCGCGCGCGCGCCAGCGACCGCAGCACCAGCCGGTGCACGAGCCGGCGGTGCGGCGGATCGAGCGGCACCCGCAGCAGCGCCTGGAGCGCACTCGCCGGTTCCGTGGTGTTCCCGAGCCGGGGCAGCGCGAGCGCGCGCAGCATCGCGTCGAGCTCCGCGATCTTGCTCGCGATCGGCGGCTCGTGGACCCGGTAGAGGAGCCCCGAGCGGCGGCGCTCGCCCTCCTCGCCAACGCATCGATTCGCGAGCAGCATGAACTCCTCGATGAGCGCGTGGCTCTCGAGCGCGACCCGGCGCTCGATGCGAAGCGGCACGCCGCGCGCGTCCACCACGGCCCGCACCTCGGGCACGTCGAGATCGAGCGCGCCATGCGCCAGACGCCGCCGGCGCAGCGCGCGCGCCAGCGTCAGCAGCTCCGCGAGCGCTTCGCGGAGCGGATGCGGGAGGACACCGCGGCCATCGAACGCGTCCTGCACCTGGCCGTAGTGCAGCCGAAACGCGCTGCGGACCACGCTCTCGGCGTAGCGCACCCCGTGGAGGCGGCCCGCGCCGTCGAGCTCGACGAACACCGAGAGCGCGAGCCGATCGCGCTCCGGGACCAGCGAGCACAGATCTCCCGAGAGCCGTTCCGGCAGCATCGGCACCACGCCCCCCGGCAGGTAGCAGCTCGTCCCCCGCGCGCGCGCCTCACCGTCGAGCGCCGATTCCGGCGCGACGTAGTGCGAGACGTCGGCGATGTGCACGCCCACCTCCCAGCGCGCGTGATCGGCGGCCCGCACCGAGAGCGCGTCGTCGTGATCGCGCGCGTCCTCGGGATCGATCGTGAACACCAGCTGGTCGCGCAGATCGAGACGGCCGTGCCGCTCGCGGGCGCCCGGCTCGTGACACGCCTCCGCTTCGCGCAGGGCGGCCGCGGGGAATCGGTGCCGGAGCCGATACTGGGACGCGACGGCCGCATCGTCCCATTCGGGACGGTCGTCCGCGCCCAGCACCTCGATCAGGAACGCCGGCCCCGCATCGGGGACTTCGGCGACGCAGAAGTCCCCGTCCTCTGGCGCGTGCGATCCCTTCCACACCAGATCGCGCGCGCCGCCGCGCCAGCGGCGTGCGGGGTCGAAGCTCCAGCGGCCGCGGGAGAGAAATGCGCGGCCGAGCAGCCGCGGAGCCGGAGGCTCCGCGCCGCGGTGTGACGGTCTAGCGGATGCGCTTCTTATGGCGGTTCTTCCGAAGACGCTTCTTCCGTTTGTGGGTGGCGATCTTCTTGCGCTTCCGCTTCTTTCCGGAACCCATCCGTGCTCCTCCCGATCGTGTACTAAGGCCCGGCGGACCGTTTCGCGTGAGACCTAGCTCGCGACGGGCTCCGGGGCCTCCACCTCTCCCACCACCTGCGCCTTGAGTTCCTTGCTCGGCTTGAACACCGGCACCAGCTTCGCCGGCACCATCACTTCCGATCCGCTTCGCGGGTTGCGTGCGCGTCTCGCGCGACGCTCGCGCACCTTGAAGGTGCCGAACCCACGAATCTCGAGGTGCTTCCCCTCGCTGAGCGCGCGGCTCACGGCGTCGAGCAGACTGTCCACGATGAGTCCGGTGTGAGCTTTCGAGACTCCTGTCTCGTTCGCGATCGCTTCCACCAGGTCGGCCTTCGTCATCTCCGGTCCTCCAGTCCATCCTCCTCGGGGCTTACGAGCTTCGACACGCGCAATCCGCCGAGCCGCACGCTCCGGATCCCGGCTTCGGCTGCCCCTTCGTCACCGCGAAGGTGGAGAGCAGGCGTCTCACCTCGGCCCCGCCGCAGCGGGGACAGGGAGGCGCAGCTTCGTCCGCCCTGGAAGCCAGAATCTCGAAACGCTCACGGCACGGCACGCATTGATACTCGAAGAGTGGCACGGGGGATCACCTTCCTTCGATCGGCACGGAATCTAGCATGCGGCGCTCGCCCGGGCACGCCCTAAGACGACCGGGGTACGTGCACAGCGTCCACCACGCCGACGATCACGGTGCGAATCGCGCCGCGCGCACGGCGCAGCACCTGCGCCGCGGCGTTGCCTTCGTCGGCGACGAGCACCCAGTCGCCCGGCCCCGAGTCCACCGTGTCGACCGCGATCGCCGGGCTCCCGATCGGGCGTCCCTCGGGATCCACCGCCTGCACGAGCAGCAGCTTCTGGCTCGCGAGGTCGGCATGCTTGACGGTCGCCACGACCTCACCCACCACCCGGCCCGTGAACATCAGGGCGTCCCGCCGCCGGACGGAGGGCCGGCCCATGGCCGCTCGCGCACCTCGTCTACGATGCCCACGATCGCTGCGTCGGCGGGATTGTCAGCTTCGGGCAGGGCGTTCGCCGCCTCGCGTCCCTTCACGTAGAACACGCGCTGGCCGGGGGCGGCCGAGACCAGATCCACCGCGACGAACGAGCGACCGGAGGGCCGGCTGCGCGCGTCGGTGGGCTCCAGCAGGAGGAGCCGGTGCCCCTTCCACGAGCGCACCTTCTCGGTGCACACCACGGTGCCGATCACGCGCGCGAAGCGCACTAGAACACCTTGCCCTTCATGAGCAGGTGCAGCTGGGGCACGACCACCGCCCGCGCCAGCAGCCCGCGGCGTTGCGCCTGGTCGCGTCCCGCCTCCACGGCGGCCTGCACGTCGCTCACGGCCCCGGACAGGAACACGACACCCTTGCCGCCCAGGCCGTTGGCCAGCCGCAGATCGCGCAGCAGGACGTCGGCGGCCTTGGCCGCGTGATCGGCGGCCACGATCGCGGCGGCGGCCGTCACGGTCTCGATCACGCCCAGCGCGTCGTGATCGGCCGGCGCAACGGTGCCCCGCAACGCCGGCAGCACCATCGCGTGCAGCTGGGGAATGAACAGCGAATCGAGCAGCGTGTCGGCCGCAACCTCGAGCCCGCGACGAAACGCCGCGTGGACCGGGCCGACCTCTCCCCCGATCAGCACCCAGTACTTGCCGGGGGAGATCGGACAGGCCTCGACCAGATCCACGTCGGCGGTCTTGACCATCGCGTCGCCGACGACCGTGCCCTGCGCGATGCTGCTGGTCTCGACCGCGCCGATCGCGACGAGCATCACACGATCCGGAAGTGGTCGACGAGCGTGCAGCGGCGGATGCGCGTGAAGCTGCGCGCGGTGGTCATGCCCTCTCCGGTCGGGCTGGCGATGGTGAAGCTGGTCGGCCCCTCGCCCCCCTGTCCGAGCCCCGCGTAATTCGGGCCGTTCTTCACGAAGATCGAGCAATCGCAGGCTCGTGCCATTCTCGACAGCTTCTCGATGTTGCGCGAGTGCATGGACGCCGTGTGCCGGTAACCATGCTCGACCTCGATCGCGAAGTCGATCGCGTCGTCGACGGTGCGCAGCCGCGTCATCGCCAGCACCGGCATCATCATCTCGGTCCACAGGAACGGATGGTCGTTGTCCACGTCGCAAACGGCCAGGCGTTTGGTGGGATCACAGGGTATCCCCGCGTCCTTCAGGATGATATCCGCGTCCTTGCCGACGTACTTGCGGTTGATGACGGCGTGCTTGCGCGGTCCCGCCTCCTTCTCGAGCAGCATGCCCCGCAGCTTCTCGATCTGGTGGGCCTGCAACACCACCGCGCCCGAACGTGCGAACGCCTCCTTGAGGCGGTCGGCGATCATCGCGACGGCGATGACTTCCTTTTCGTCGGTGCAGATGATGTTGTTGTCGAGCGAGGCGCCAGCGACCAGGTCGCGCGCGGCCTTCTCGAGGTCGGCGGTCTCGTCCACCACCGAAGGCGGATTGCCGGGGCCGGCGGTGATCGCCTTCTTCCCGGCGTTCAGCGCCTCGCGCACCACGGCCGGGCCCCCGGTCACGACGTTGAGCCGGATCCCCTTGTAGCGCAGCAGCGCCTGCGCGACCTCGAGGGTGGGATGATCGACCGAGTGGAGAAGGGGCTCCGGGGCCCCCGCGCCCCGCGCGGCCCGGTTCATGAGATCGATCGTGAGGTTCGACACCCGGCGGGCGTTCGGATGCGGACAGAACACGCAGGTGTTTCCGCCCGCGATCATCGAGAGGCCGTTGTTGATGATGGTCTCGCTCGGATTCGTGACCGGCGTGATGACGGCGATGACGCCGTAGGGCGCGCGCTCCAGCAGTGTGAGTCCGTGATCGCCGGTCCAGGTCAGCGGCTCGAGGTCCTCGGGTCCGGGAGTCTTCTCGGCGACCAGGCGGTTCTTGAGCATCTTGTCATCGACCCGCCCGAGTCCGGTCTCCTCGACCGCGACCTCGGACAGCACGCGAAGATTCGCGATCAGCGTCTCGCGCACGGCCGCGACCACGCGATACCGGGTCGCGAGCGGCACCCGTTCGTACGCCGCGAAGCCGCGGCGTGCCGCGGCCACCGCGGTATCGAGGTCGGGATGCACGCCCATGGGAGCCGCCGCTCCGGAAGAAACGGCGGGGCGGCCGCGCTCGAGCCGTTGCAGCACGTCGCTGACGATGCTCGCGATGCGTTTCTCGTCAATCGCCATGGGGGCTCAGTGCGCGGCCGCGGCGTTCACGCGGTTCGCCCGCGGGGGGCGCCGCCGTGGGCCGCGCGCTTGAGATACACGTCGCGGCCGTCCATCTCGACCGCGTCCACGATGCCGCAGATCACGGCGTCCACCGGGCGGTCGCGGGAGACCTCGGTCATGCGGGCCGAGGAGCCCTGCGCGACGAGTACGATCTCATCGGCCCCCGCCCCGACCGCGTCGGCGGCGACCACGTAGTTCCCGGTGGGCTTGAACTGGGCGTCCACCTCGCGAACCAGCAGCAGCTTGAGGGACAGCAGTGCCGCGTCCTTGCGGGTGGAAACCACCGTGCCCAGGACCTGCGCGAGGATCACGCCGCCCTACTTCTTGCCCGCGGCCTCGGGCCGCCGGATGGGCAGCACCTCTTCGAGCATCGGATGCGGGCGCGGAATGACGTGGACCGAGACCACCTCGCCGACCTTCGCGGCAGCTGCCGCGCCGGCTTCGGTCGCGGCCCGCACCGCGGCCACATCGCCGCGCACCACGGTGGTGACGTAACCGCCGCCGATCTTCTCGTAATGAACCAGCTCGACGCGGGCCGCCTTCACCATCGCGTCCGACGCCTCGACCATCGCCACCCAGCCACGCGTCTCGATGAGACCCAGAGCTTCTTCGTTCATGAACGACTCCTTCCCGTCGAGTTCAAATCACGCGGGGCGACCCGGGTGCGGGTCCCGCGATCGGATCTTCCAGCTGAGCGTGCGGCGCCGGGATCACGTGGCGGGCGAGCAACTCTCCGACACGCGATGCAGCACGCGCCCCGGCCTCGACCGCCGCTTCCACCGATCCGACGTCACCCCGCACGGCCACGGTGACCAGCGCATCGCTCGTCACCTCGCATCGGACGAGGCGCACGAGAGCCGTCTTGCACATGGCGTCGGCGGCCTCGACCGCTCCCACCCAGCCGCGGGTCTCGACCATTCCGAGCGCTTCGCGTCCCAATCTGTGGGCCGACTCCAGTGGTTCGGTTGAGGTGCTTGCGGCATCGGTACTTGCCGCGCGGGCCGCACGCTATCAGGGATCTGGAGGTGGGTCAACGGCGCACCCGAAGCGTGTAGTTCCGCAGTGAAAATGTCCGGGTTAACTCCGCTGTGATTAGGTCCGAGGCATGGACCCCATACCGATGTCACTGCGAGAAGCCCGACGGCTGGGCTTGTTGGAAGCCGCACTGCGAGGAGAAGTGACGAACGT
>JBGPFC010000020.1:0-73854 GCA_041483195.1 Candidatus Eiseniibacteriota bacterium | reverse complement strand
TGTACGTTCGTCACTTCTCCTCGCAGTGCGGCTTCCAACAAGCCCAGCCGTCGGGCTTCTCGCAGTGACATCGGTATGGGGTCCATGCCTCGGACCTAATCACAGCGGAGTTAACCCGGACATTTTCACTGCGGAACTACACCGGCCGGATCGCGGGTTGCCGCGCATGGGGCATCGACACTACCCTTAAGGGGAGTACGAGGCCTGCGAATCCCCCGCGTTTCCTCGTAATGGGAGGTGCTCCATCCTGGGGATCCGTCCGTCCTGTCGCCGGTCCGCTCTCGCGCTGGCCGTGTTGCTCACGGCCTTCCCGGCCCCCGCGCGCGCGATCCTCGACGTGCGGGACAACGGTCCGACGCTGCGCACCGGCACCTTCGCCATGCGCGTCACCAACGCGGGCATCATCGGGAACGCGTTTCTCGATCGCGGCTACTCCAACGATCCGTCGTTCGAGTACCCCACGGATTCCGGGCACGAGGCGCTGAACTACGCGGCGCTCTGGGTGGGCGCGCTCGACGAGTCCGGCGATCCGGCGGTCTCCGGAGGCCCGGTGCTCGAGTGGCGACCCACCACCGCCGTCGACGACCACGTGTGGATGGCGAGCCAGAGCCGCCGGGGCTCCGACCGGTGGAAGGATGACGACGGCGACGGTCGCAAGGACGAAGAGATCCTCAACGGCAAGGACGACGACGGCGACGGCGAGGTGGACGAGGATCTCGGCCTGTTCGCGAAGAACACGGCGGCCTCCGACTACACAGACGACCGGCCCGAGGCCATCGCGTACGGATACCCCAACGGCGAGCGTCACCGCGCGCTGGGGTTGAGCGTGCACGAAGAGGACTACCAGTGGGACATGCCGCCCTACGACCGCATCGCCGGCGTGACCTGGACGATCACCAACCACGGCACGCGGCGGTTGAAGCAGCTCTACGTCGGCCTGTTCGCGGATCTCGACTCGCGAGAGCGCAACGATCGGTCGGGACACGTGAACGATCGCATCGCGTACGTGAGCTACCCGACCGTGGTCGCGAGCGGCGGCAGGCCGAGGGTCGGGGTGCCGTGCCCGCCTCCGGGGCCGTGCGACAAGAAATGCTACGCGTACTTCGGGCAGAAGCTTCCCGCGGTCTACGACGGCCGGCCCGGCTCGGGGCTGCCGGCCGTGACCGTGATGCCGCTCGAGCACACGATCGATCCGCTCGCGCTGATCGAGCCCCCGCAGGGACGGCTCAACGCACGCGCGCCCGGGCGCGTGTCGTTTCGCTCGTCCGTGTACGTGAACGGGATCGCGGCGGGGACCGGGGGCGCGCCCAGCACCGACGCCGAGCGCTACGCCGCGCTGGCGGGAACGCTGGAGGAGTCGCCGACGAAGGAAATGGCCGACTACGTGGTGCTGCTGTCGTGCGGGCCTTTCGCGTATCTCGATCCCGGCCAGTCGATCGAGTTCTCGGCCGCGTTCGTCGTGGCCGACCGGGTCGACAGCCTTCCCCGCGTCATGGCGCTCGCGGCCGACTCGTTCGACGGAACGGAGCTCAACCTGCTGCCGGATCTCCCGAACCAGGGATGGTTCACGGGCGAGAGCGGGCAGAACGGTCACGAGGTGTGTCTCGATCCCCCGCCGGGCGTCACGTTCGCCATGGACCCGCACTGTCCCGGCAAGTTCACGGACGAGCTCAACCGTCCCGACATGACCGTGACGTATCACGCGGGTCAGTGCATCTGGACCGACGCCGACTGCAGCAACTGCACGGGCTCCGGGGGCTACGAGACCATCGCGCGCTGGCTCGATCCCGGGATCATGCCTCCGCCGCCGAACTATCGCACCGTCGCCGGCGAGCACTACGTGCGCGTCGAGTGGGACAATTTGCCCGAGATCCTCTTCAACGCAGGCGTGAGCATCCCGACGGACGCCCGCGGCGAATCGCGCTTCATGGGCTATCGCCTCTACCGGATCGAGGACTGGCGGGGACGGGTGTCGCTCGTTCCCCCGCACGAGAACTGGGAGCTGCTCACCACCTTCGCGTTCGACACGTTGAACGGCGGGCACCTGCTGTCCTCGGTCATCAACCCCGCCGTCCCGCGCGATCTCATCGAGTACGGCCAGAGTCACTACCCTCCGGGCCGATACTTCTTCGTGGATCCGTACGTGCTGAACGGGTTCGACTACCTCTACGCGCTCACGACCGTTTACGAGATCCGCCAGCGCGACAACACGGGCCAGCTTCACATCCGCACGCTCGAGAGCGCGGTCCAGGGCGACTTCGAAAAGCGCGCGACGCCCCAGGGGGCCTCGCGTGCCGATGGGAAGGGCGCATGGGTGGTGCCGAACCCGTTCAAGGCGTACTCGGACTGGGACCGTCCGAAATCGCTCGGGGATCAGCTCACGCGCCACCTGGATTTCATGGGGCTGCCGCGCGCATTGTGCACTATCAAGATCTGGACGGTGGCGGGAGACTTCGTGGTGCAGATCGAGCACGACGGGCGGAACGGGGACGGCGAGGAGCCGTGGAACCTGGTGTCGCGGAACGGGCAGGAGGTGGAGTCGGGGATCTACCTGTTCACGGTGGACTCCGCGCTCGGGCACCAGGTCGGGCGCTTCGTGGTGATCCGATGATCGGCCCTCGCGGATCGACCAGGCGGGCGGCGCTGGTCGTGATGATCGCACTGGCGGTGGCGCCCGGATGCAACACGATCAAGCGGGCGCCGATCGCGCCGGAAGCTTCGTTCCCGGGCGCGCCGCCGCGGGTCGCCTCGTTGTTTCCGGTTCCCTTGAGCGCAACGGTCCCGTACGAATCCGAGATCTCGGCGACGTTCGCCGATCCGCTCGACCCGGCGACGGTGAACGACCACACCGTCTTCCTCAAGATCGAGACCGTGCGCCAGCCCATCACGGTGGTCTACCAGGCCGCGGCCCGCCGCATTCAGCTGTTTCCCTTGCAGCCGCTCAGACTTCGCGCGAATTACACGGTCGAGCTCGCTCCCGGCGTCTCGACGGCCGAAGGGCATCCCCTCGGGCAGAAGGTCCTCTGGCAGTTCACCGTCAGCAGTCTCATCGGCCCGGATCCCACCGGCCCCTCCGGCGGCGCGGTATACGAGTCGCCATACTGTGCGCTCACATGGTCGGCATCCTCGGGGTTGGAGGCGGACGTTTCGTGCGAGGTGTACGCGGGCACCGATTCGACTGCGATCGCGACGCGCCGGGTGGCCCCGATCGGGGTGACCCGGAAGGCGTACTACCTGCCGGCCGTCCCCTGGAAGCAGGCCACACGATATTTCTGGGCGGTCAGCGCGACGAACTCACGTACCGGATTCCGCCTGGTCGGCAGGACCGCGAGCTTCTCGACCGTGCCGTTCAGCTCGCGGATCGACTCCATGGTGGTCGCCGCATCGGAGTGGGCCTACCTGCACTGGGACGCTGCGATCCCGGAGAACCGCTTCCTCGCCTGCAGGCCCGAATCGCTCACCAGCGGGCCGCTCAACGTGTGCGAGATGCGCTGGCCGTTGAAAAACATCCCGCAACCCCTCCGCCTCGCGGGGGCCGTGCTCACGATGCGGATGAGCCCGATCGGCGACAACAGCCCGAGCATCTGGGGGGCCCGCTCCACGTGGGGAACCTGCGCGCTGAACTACCCCGGGCCGCCGTTCGCCGACGACGACGCGAAGCTCGCCGACGGCGTGCGGGTGGGGGCGACCAACGTGCTCCGCTACGAGAGCGGCCTGTTCACCGCTCACCTCGAGGCCTCGGCGCGGTTCTCCGGATTCTCCGGCTACGTGCTGCGCTCGAGCGGCGACCAGACGTACGGCTCGCCGAACAGCCTCAACGGCGCGATCCGCCCGACGCTCCGGCTCTACTACTACTGGACGATAGCCGCGCCGGCGACCGGCGCACGGGTGCAGCCATGAGCGCTGCCCCTCGATTCCCACTCCCGGACCCCGGTCCCGCGCCGCCCCACGCCCCGAGCCGCGCCCCCGGATGGGCACGGTGCGCGGCGCTGGTCGTGATGATCGCGCTGGCGATGGTGCCGGGATGCAACACGATCAAGCGGCCGCCGCCGGACGCGCCGGCCGCGCCCGGCATCTCGCCCCAGATCACCAAGCTGCAACCGCCCGCGCTCAGCACCGGCGTGGTGTACGACACCGACATCTTCGTGGAGTTCGCGCAACAGCTCGACACGGCGACGGTGAACGTGCGCACCGTATTCCTCAAGATCGAAACCGTGCGCCAGCCCATCACGGTGTGGTACGACCCCGCGACCCGCCGCATTCGCGTGGTGCCGGACCAGCCGCTCACGCTCTACGAGACGTACACGGTCGAGCTCTCGGCGACGATCTCGACCGTGGACGGACACCCGCTCGGGCAGAGCGTCTCGTGGCAGTTCACCGTCAGCAGCCTGCTCCGCCCGCAGCCGGCCTATCCGCCCGCCGGCCCGGGCTACCAGTCGCCGTTCGTCGCCCTGACCTGGTCGGGGCCCCCGTTCACCGACCTCGACGTCTCGTTCGAAGTTTATGCGGGCGCCGATTCGGCGGCGATCGCCGCGCGCAGCGTCGCGCCGATCGGCGTGACGCAGAAGAAGTACTACCTGCCGCGCACGCGCTGGTCGCTGGGCACCCGGTACTTCTGGGCGATCACCGCCGCCAACGCATCCACTCTGGATCGGCTCGACGGCGCGGTCGCGAGCTTCACGACCCCGCCGGCGAATACCCCGATCGACTCCATGGTGGTGGCGGCCTCGGAGTGGTCCCGGCTCTACTGGGACGCCAACCCTCAGTATCGCGAGCGGGTCTGTCAGCCCGAGTCGCTCACCACCGGCCCGAACTACTCGTGCTCCCTGCGCTGGCCGTTGAGCACGGTGGCGAGCACGCTGCGTCTCGCGGGGGCGACCCTGTGGATGACGATGATGCCCATCCGCAGCAGCCGGCCGAACATCTGGGCGGTCCGTGCCCGGTGGGGAAACTGCGTGCTGGGGTACCCGGGCCCGCCGTTCGTCGACGACGACGCGATGCTCGCGGACGGTGTGCAGGTGCCCTCGACGAGTCTGCTCCGCTACGAGAGCGACGTGTTCACGGCCCACCTCGAGGCGCTCTCACGCCTCCCCGGATTCTTCGGCTACGCGATGCGCTCTCAGGGGAACCAGGTCTACGGCTCGCCGAACGCCTTCAACGTCGCGAACCGCCCGGTGCTCAAGCTTTACTACTACCGGACATCGCCCGCGCCCTCCGGGAGCGCTCCGGCGACGCCCTGACCGCCGCGCGCGATTTCGATCTTGACCTCGATGCGCCGCTTCGCTTCAACTCCGTCCCGATGACTCCTACCCTGCGCGGCGCCCTTCGCGCGACCCTGCTGGCCATCGCGGTTTCGACCGGCTGCGCGCTCGTGCTCGCGCCCGCGCCTTCGCGCGCGCAGCTCATCCAGCCCTGGTCGCCCGCGAAGTCCGACTCCCTGATGGTGTGGGCTTCGCAGGCGCGCGAGCATTTCCGCGCCAACGTCGGCGACAGCATCGGTGGATCCAACCTCGACGCCTACGTGCTCGTGAGCCGCATGGCGCGGCGCATGCTGCAGGCGCTGGGGCGCGAGAACATGCCCCAGGCCACCGTGATGCAGGCCGTCTTCGATTCGCTGGGGCTCGAGGTCAGCGTCGCCATCGATCCGGCGCAACCGGAATTCCTGCTGCTCATGGTGCGCAATCCGTTCCGGACCAAGGCCGAAGCCGTGGGCTTCCTGTTCTGGTACAAGGGGTCGGAGCTGCGCTCGCAGGGGGTGGCGTTCCGCGGCGGCTTCGATCCGCGCGTGTGCGTGTGGTGGACGTCGGACACCACGGCGCCATACAAGTGGGCGATCCTGCACCACGCGGCCTACGCGGATTCGCTCACCTTCACCCTGCTCAGGATGAGTCCGAACGGCGCATTCTGGAGCGCGAGCCAGTACGAGGGCGAGGGCCCCAATCTCAGCCTCGCCTACCAGGCTACTTTCCTCGACATCAATCACGACGGGCGGCCCGAGCTCATGGCGTGGGCCACGACCCCCGCCGATTCGATCTTCCAGGAGTGCACCAGTTGCCCGCACCTGATCAGCGAACTGCTCTACACCGAAGGCCCGCAGGGCTACGAGCTGCACGATACCCGCCTGATTCCGTCGGCGTACGCCGACTTCACGCTCTTCATCCGCCTGCTGCGCGATTCGAACCGCGCCGCCGCCGCGCGGCTGCTGAACGACCCGTCGAAGCTCGGCGAGGCGATCGCGCACGGATGGAACACCGGCAGCGGTCGCGGGCTGTGGAAGGTCGAGTACACGGAGAACGAGCGCCAGTGGCCCACCTGGTTCGAGGTGCGATTTCGCGGGCCGAAGGGCGATCAGAAGTGGATCGTGCACTTCACCCAGAAGGACAGCCGCTGGGTGATCAAGGACTGGTTGCCGCTGACCAGGCCGGCGGCCGGCGCCGCGCCGGGATCGCGGTGACCACGCCGCGCGCAGCCGTCTCGCCGGCGCACGCCGCGCCGCGCCCGGCACGCATCCTCGTGGCGGCGGCGCTCGCGTGTCTCGCCCTCGCCGGGTGCGGATGCCAGCGCCGCTCGCGATTCGTCCCGCTCCAGGCGGACTCCACCACCACGCTCTCGGTCGATTCGATCGCGGTGATCGCGCGCGATCTGCAGCTCAGGTGGGAGGCGCCCGGGGCGGGCGAGGAGGCGGCGCGGCTGTCCGCGCGCTTCGTGCTGGCGGATCTCATGACGCGGACGCGGATCGATCCCACGATGAACTGGGAGAGCCGGGCGCGCACCGTGCTCGATTCGCTCGGCGTCGGCGCCGAGACCGCGAGCACCCGCTGCGCGCTGGTCGTCAACTTCTTCGCGCGCTCCGATCCCGATCAGGGGGCGTGGCCGTGGCTCTTCTGGTGCGGGCCGAAGAGCGTGCTCGCCCAGCCGCTCGAGGGGCGCGGGCTCAAGCTGGTCGCGGTGACCGCGCGCGGGCTGTGGGGCGATCCGCCGAAACCGCCCGGCCCCGCGAGCGTCGCCCTGCTGTTCGGGCGGCGCAGCGCGATCGGACAGCAGCTGCTCGCCATGGTCTGGACCCTCGGAGGCGGACACGCGACGCTGGTGCAAACGCTCGGCCCGGATTCGCTCGGCGGCACCGGCACCGGCGAGTTCGAGGCATCGAGCGACACGGCCATCGACCTCGTCGCCCGCACCTACCGCCCCGCCCCGCGATTCGACGAGTGCCCGACCTGTCCGCACGTTTACCACGTGCACCGTTTCCACTGGGGCGCGCAGGGCTTCGAGCGCGTCTCGGACGAATCGATATCGTCCCCGTACTCGACCTTCGCCGAGTTCCTTCAGGCGCTGGCGGTGGACGATCGCTCGAGGGCGTGGCAGCTCGTCACCGATCCATCCTGGGTCGAGGCCGCGCGCCGGCTCCAGTGGGGAACGTCGAAGGGCGAATGGCGCGTGGCTCCCTCCACCGACGAGACCGCGCGCGAGATGGTGTTCTTCCATGGCCGCGACGAGGCCTACCGCGTGACCTTCGAGCAGCGCGGCGGGTCGTGGCGGATCTCGGGATTCCGCACCACGACGCAGAGCGTCGAATAGCCCCGCGACGCGCTCGCCGGGAACTGAGGCCCTCGGGTCCTCAGCCCGCGACGCGCTCGCGGGCGGGCGGCGCGGCCGGCGCTGAGCTGGGCCGGGTCTGCGCCTCCTCGGCTCGCTCGAGCGCGATCAGCGTGATCGGCACCAGCACCGGGAGCAGCGGCAGGAAGTAACGCACCTCGCGCACGTTTCCCACGCTGAAGTGGATCACGAGGAACAGCGGGACGAGCCAGACCGCGCGCCTCAGGAACTCGGGCTGGACGCGCCACGCGCGCCACCCCATCCACAGCGTGAGATTGAAGAAGCCCGCGAGCTGGATCCAGGTCGCGCGATCGATCGCGTTCGCCCGCCAGTAGACCGGGGGGAAGACCGGCGCGTATGCCGGCCGCAGCCCGAACACGACGCGCAGACCCGCGTACCCGGCGACTCCGGCGAGCGAGGCGAGGCAGAAGGAGGGAAGCCATCGCGCGGGCGGGGCGCGTCGCACGCGCACCAGCGCCTGCAGCAGCGGCAGCAGCAGCGCGGTCTCGCGATTGAGTACGCCCACCGCCGTGAGCGGAACCAGCCACTCGTCGCGGTAACGGGCGAGCGCCCAGAACCCGAGGAAGAACACCAGCATGTTGAGCGGATCCGAGGGCTGCATGCTGTAGAACAGGAACGTGAGCGGCAGCGCGGCGGCGAGCATGAAAAGTCCGAGCAGCGCGAGGGAGGGGCGCACGAACCCGCGCAGGTATTCGTGGAACACGTAGAGACTCGCGGCCGTGAAGACGAAGCGCGGGAGCTGGTACGAGAGCGAGAATGGGACTCCGAGGCGCATGAGGCCCTCGGCCAGCAGGAAGCTCAGGATGCGGTACTGGTCGGGATACGGCCCGCGCCCCGTGATCAACAGGAGATGGGCGTCGACCTGCCCGTCGTGCGCGGGTCCGTCCACCAGCATGGCGTGAAGCAACCCCGAAGCTGCGGCGATCGCCGCGCACAGCGCGATCAGCGAGGCGGGCGAGAGGATCGCGCCGGCGACGGCGCTCGTGCCGCGAGGCGCCCCGTGAGCCGGGCCGCGTTGCGCCATGTGGATGTCGGTGCGCGGAGTGGGCATGGCCGGGCGTGCCGTCGCGACGGCGCGGTTGAGGTCGAAGCGGGCGGCCAATCCCAGTGACGCCGCGTCCCGCGCGAGCGGGCGCTTCGTCGACGACAATCGTATCGGCCCGCGCGCGCACGCGACCACGCGCGCGGCCCAAGTGCTGCCGCGCTGGGGTAGCGCCGGGCCGCGCACGTCGTGCTTGTGCCGGAGTTTTCAACGTGATGACGGGAAATCTTCGCGCGGAGGCGCTCAGCGCGCGATCGGCGTGGAGAGACCGATCCCGCCTCCGGGATAGAAATGCCGAACCGGTCGCTCGTGGAAGAACGCGAAGCGTCGGCCCTCGGCGTTCGAGAATTGCTCGAGCGCCTGCACCGCGTGCGCGTTGTCGCTCAGGACGACGGCGCCCGGAGCGAGATGCGGGGCGACGAGGCGATACTCCGTCTGCTCGTGCTCGTAGTGATGGTCGCTATCGTGAATGAAGAGGTCCACCGCCCGGTCTTCGAGCACCCGAGGCATCGCGACCTTCGAATCCTCGATCACCAGCTCGTAGTCCGCCCGCAGCGCGTCGTCGAGCATCCACCCCGCGTCCGGGAGCAAATCGAAGCCCACCAGCCGTCCCGGAAAACCCTCGGCCCGATTGCGCTCGAGCGCGCGCAGCAGCGCGGCCGAGCCCAGCCCATCCGCGACCCCGGTCTCGACCACCAGCCGCGGCCTGAGGGCGCGCACCACGCAGTACCACCCGACGCGACGCCCGAACAGCGGCACGTGGCGGCGATCCGCGCGCGTCGCGAGCCGCCTCGAGAGCCGCTCCGCAAGCTCCCGGTCGCCGCGCAGCTCCCGGACGTAGCGCTCGATTTCTTCAACGCCGCGATCGAGCGCCGCCGCCAGAAACGCGCTCAACTCGTCGTAGTTCCCGATCTCGTAAGTGAAGTTCGTGATCTCCGGATCCACGAGCACGTACCACAGCGTCTCGACCGGCCGCCGCAACGCCGCCCCGCGATAGTTGCCAGCGACGATGTACGCCCGAAACGCCACCCGCCCCAGCGAAGTGCCATGTGCGAACCGCTTCAGTACATCGCGAATCATCGGGTGTTCCCTGGTGAGGTCGAGAGTATGGGGCGCGGCCCGCGCAATTTAGCATGCGCTGCTCGTTGGCGAGCGCGGGGCGCCGGGCGGGCGCGGGGGGTCCCCAGCCGAAGATTTACCTCTATGAGGCAGGGGACCCCCCGCGCCCGCCCGGCGCCCCGCCCTCGAGCACCAGACACAATGCCTTTCGTGCAGCCTCACCCCCCGCTATACTCCGCCGAGCTCGCAGCGTCGAGCCACGCCACATTCGCGAGCGTCCCGAGCGCTCCCGCCGAGATTTCACGGAGCGCCGTGCGCGCGCTCCCGGGGTTCACTCCATGCAAGCCAGACCTGCGCGTTTCCTCGAGGGAGATCGCGTCTCCGACGAGACCGAAACCGGCGTCGCCGGCTGGCTCTCTGCGCTCGCGCGGAGGCCGGAGAACCGCGGCGCGCTTTGTCACTGGGAGACGCTGCCGCCGCGGCCCGCGCGCTTCGGCGAGCTCGCGCTCGCGCTGCCGGCGCCGCTCGCCGACGCGCTCGGCGCGCAGGGCATCGAGCGCCTCTACACGCATCAGGTGCAGGCGATCGAGGCGCTGCGCGGCGGGCTCGACACCGTGGTGGTCACGGGCACCGCGAGCGGCAAGAGTCTCTGCTATCACCTGCCGGTGCTCGAGCGATTGCTGACCGATCCCGGCGCCACCGCGCTCTACCTCTACCCGACCAAGGCGCTCGCGCAGGATCAGCTCAAGGGGCTGACCCGGCTCGCGACCGGGCACCCCGATCTGCTCAAGGTGTTGCGCGCCGGCGTGTACGACGGCGACACGCAGGCGACCACCCGCCGCCGCGTTCGGGACGAAGGCAACGTCATCCTCTCCAATCCCGACATGCTGCATCAGGGCATCCTGCCCGCGCACGCGAAGTGGGGGCGCTTCCTGCGCGCGCTGCGGCACGTCGTGATAGACGAGATGCACGCGTACCGCGGCATCTTCGGGTCGCACGTCGCGAACGTGCTGCGCCGTCTCGACCGCATCGTGCGCCATCACGGCGGCGAGTTCCGCGTCGTGCTGTGCAGCGCGACCATCCGCAACCCGGGCGAGCTGGCGGCCGGTCTCACCGGGCGCGAGGTGCGGGTGGTGGACGACGACGGCTCGCCGCGCGGCGAGAAGCACTTCGTGTTCTGGAACCCGCCCTACGCAGACGAGACGCGGGTCGAGCGGCGCTCGTCGAATGTCGAGGGCTGCACGCTCTTCACCGGGCTGGTCGAATCCGGAGCGCAGACGCTCGCATTCACCAAGTCGCGGGTCGCGGCGGAGCTGGTGTATCGCTACGCGCGCGAGCGGCTGGCGCGGGTCGAGCCCCGCCTCGATCAGCGCATCAAGCCCTACCGCGGCGGCTATCTGCCCGAAGAGCGGCGCGCGATCGAGCGCGCTTTGTTCTCTGGCGAGCTGCGTGGCGTGGTGAGCACCAACGCGCTCGAGCTGGGCGTCGACATCGGCGGGCTGGACGCGGTGGTGATGATCGGCGCGCCGCCAACGCTCGCGAGCGCCTGGCAGCAGGCGGGTCGCGCGGGGCGCAAGGGCGAGCCGGCGATCGCGGTGCTGGTCGCGTACAACGACACCGTCGACCAGTTCCTGATGCGGCACCCGGACTACTTCTTCGGGCGCTCGCCGGAGGCGGCGTGCATCGACCCGCACAATCCCTACATCCTCGCGTCGCAGCTCGCGTGCGCGGCGTACGAGCTGCCGCTCGGACCCGGCGACGAGGCGGCGTTCGGGCCGCAGACGCCGGCGATCCTGGCCGCGCTGGAAGAGGCGGGAGAGGCGAAGGTCATCGACGGCCGCGCCTACTGGGCGAAGACCGAGTTCCCGGCGCAGCGGGTGAGCCTGCGCACCATCTCCGACGACACCTACACCATCATGGACGCCACCCGCTCCAACGCGGTGATGGGCAACGTGGACGCGATCAGCGCCCTCGAGCTCGTGTATCCCGAGGCGATCTACCTGCACGAGGGCCAGACCTGCTTCGTGCGCGAGCTCGACCTCGAGCAGAAGGTCGCGTACGTCGAGCCGCGCGAGGTGGACTACTACACGCAGCCGGTGCTCGAGACCCAGATCCGGGTGCGCGGCGAGCTGCAGAGCCGGGAATGGCGTGGCGAGCGCCTGTCGCTCGGCGAGGTCACGTACGCCTGGCAGACGGTCGCGATGAAGAAAATCCGATTCCACTCGCTCGATGCGATCGGCTACCACCCGCTCGCGCTGCCGAAGCTCACGCTCGAGACCGTCGGGTTCTGGTTCGCGCCCAGCGAGGCCGCGTGGAGCGCGGTCGCGCGCGCCGGCCTCAACCCGATCGAGGGGCTGTCGGGCGCGCGCAACCTGTTCCTCACGCTGCTCTCCATGCTCAGCATGTGCGATCCCGCCGACCTGGGCGGCATGATCGACTCGTCCAACCTGGGGCGACCCGCGTTGTTCGTGTTCGACCGCTATCCCGGCGGGCTCGGCTTCGCGGAGCAGGGATTCACGCGGCTCGAGGAGCTGGCGCGCCGCTCGCTCGAGCACCTCGAGGCGTGCGAGTGCGCGACCGGCTGCCCTTCGTGCGTGGGGCTTCCCATCCTGAGGCCCGCGCAGCAGCAGGATCCCGATCTGGGCCGCGCGCGCGCGATTCCCGGCAAGGACGCCGCGCGCGCACTGCTCCGTCACTGGCTCGGAGGAACCCACGCATGAAGACGCACGCCGACTGGCCGGTCGCCTTCTTCGACGACGAATACCTGAAGATCTACCTGCCGCAGTTCACGCCGGAGCGCACGGCCGCCGAGGTGGACTTCATCGCCGGCGCGCTCGCGCTGCCCGCCGGCTCGCACGTGCTCGACCTGGCGTGCGGCAGCGGCCGCCACGCGATCCAGATGGCGAAGCGCGGCTACCGCGTGACCGGCGCCGACTTCAACCCGCGCTACCTCGAGCTCGCGGCGGCCGATGCGAAGCGCGCGGGAGTCGAGATCGAATGGGCGGCGTTCGACATGCGCGCCCTCGACTTCGAGCGGCGCTTCGACGGCGTGTACTCGTACTTCACGTCGTTCGGGTACTACTCCGACGAGGAGAACGAGGCCGTGCTGGGCCGCATCGCGCGCGCGCTCAGGCCGGGAGGGAAGCTGCTGCTCGACATGGTGAATCGCGACTGGCTGCTCACCCACCCGCAGCAGCGCACCTGGAACCAGCGCGCCGACGGCGCGCTGCTCATGGAGGAGATCACGATCGACCTCAACCGCTCGCGCGTCATCACCCGCCAGACGCTGATCGAGCCGGCGGGCGGCGCGCGGGTCGCGAAGGAATACGACCTGCGCGCGTACACCTGCGCCGAGCTGACGGCGCTGCTGCGCCGCAACGGGCTCACGGTGCGCGAGGCATGGGGCGGCGCCGATCGGAGCGAGTACTCCACCGAGAGCCGCCGGCTGATCCTGCTCGCCGACATGGGCGCGGCGGCGGGGGCGCATGGCGGCTGACGAGACGCTGCGGGCGCGCCTCGGCGAGCTGGCGCGCGGGCGCCGCGCGGGCGTCGCGAAACTCGGGGCCGGCGTCCCGAACGCCGCGGCCCCGCCGCGCAAGCGAGCCCGCTCGAAGGGCGCGGCACGCGCGGGGGCGGCAGGCTCGGCGCGCACGGCCACCCCCGCCCCGGCCGGCGTCGAGGAGTTTCTCCCGGGCGGCGAATGGCGCGATGCGCACGGCGTGGTGTACGTGCACGAGCGGCTGCGCTCCGAGATCGAGAAGCGCCGCCCGCACTGGGGGCGGCTCGGCCCCGCCACGGCGAGCGAGCCCGAGCTGGCGGCGCTCGCGGCGGGCGGGCTCGAGCGCGTGCTGTTCCTCGATCTCGAGACCGGCGGGCTCGCATCGAGCCCGGTGTTCCTGGCCGGCACCATGCACTGGAACGGCGAGGACTTCGTGCTGAGGCAGTTCTTCGCCCGCCACTACGGCGAAGAGGCGGCGCTGCTGCGCGCGCTCGCGGAGTGCGCGCGCGGCTTCGAGTTTCTCGTGACGTTCAACGGCAAGTCCTACGACGTGCCGTTTCTTCAGGGCCGCGCGGTGGTGCACGGCGTACGGGTCACCATGCCGCCGCGCCACGTGGATCTGCTTCACATCGCGCGCCGGCGGTGGAAGGGGAAGCTCGTCGATTGCAGGCTGCAGACGCTCGAATATCACGTCTGCCGCCGCCGCCGCTCGGGCGACGTGCCATCGGAAGAGGTTCCCGGCCTCTATCACGACTTCGTGCGAAACGGCGATCCCTACCGGTTGATCCCGGTCTTCCACCACAACCTGCTCGACGTGATCACCATGAGCGAGGTGCTGCGGGTGCTGTGCGACGAGGAGCGCGCGGCAGGCTGAAACCGGCCGCGTGGCGCGGCCTCGCATCGTTTCGGATGCTCCACCAGCGGTCGAAACCGCTGCCGGCCCCCGCCCCGCTCGGTCATTGACACTCCTCTCCGCGCCCCCCTATACTTTTTCCCGACGTACGTGTGTCATCGTGTGTCCGATCGAGCGTGGTGCGTCCGTGTATATTGGTTTCAGTTCAGCCCCCACCCTTCGTCTTCCCGGCTCGACCGTCTCGACGTCGATGTCGCCCCGGCAGCGTAGCGCTGCTGGGGCTTTTCTGTATCACGCCCACGGCTCCCGTTCCCGCCCCCCGGAAGGCCCGGTATCGTCCCATGGATAACGGCGAAGATCAGCGGATCAAGTGCGTCGATTGCGGAGAGGAATTTCTATTCACGGTCGGAGAGCAGGAATTCTACCGGACGCACGGCCTGACGAACGCGCCGACCCGGTGCAAGCGCTGCCGCGAGAGTCGCAAGGGTCAGCGGGGCGCGGCGGGCGATGCGCGCCACGCGGGCGGCGGTCGTCCCGGGGGCGCGGGTCGCGAGCGCACCATGTATCCCGCGGTGTGCTCGGAGTGCGGCGCGCAGACCGAGGTGCCGTTCCCGCCCACCACCGGCAAGCCCATCTACTGTCGCAACTGCTTCCAGTCGCGCAAGCCCGCGCGCTCGGGTGCGCCAGCGCGCGGCGGAGCGCCGGCGCGCGAGGGCCCGCGCCCGCGCGGCGCGGCTCCCCGGACATCGACCGATGACAATGGCGGCTCGACCGGCCGCACCCAGGGCTCGGTCAAGTGGTTCAACGAGGCGAAGGGGTTCGGCTTCATCCAGGACGAGGGCGGCGAGGACATATTCGTTCACTTCTCCGCGATCCAGGCCGATGGGTTCAAGGTGCTGCGAGAGGGCGAGCGCGTGGAGTTCGACATCGTGCCCGGCCCCAAGGGCAAGCAGGCTGCGAACGTGGTGCGAATCGGATAGCATCGCACCGGCCCTGAACCCTGAACGGCCTCCGCGGCAGCAGCGCGCGGGGGCCTTCGATCGCCAACCTCGGAGCCCCATGGTCGACAGCGTCAAGTCGTTCGCCGCGCTGAGCGAGGAGTACGTCGAAGTCTCCCTGCGCCACCACCCGGTCGCCGCCACGCTGCAGGGCATCCACGACTACGATTCGCTGCTGGTCCGGAGTTAGAGCGAGCCGGTGCTCTTCCTGTCGCGCTGGTTCCGTCGGCTCAACGAGCGTTATCACGGCGCCGAAGGCGATGCATTCGCACTCGAGGAGTTGGCACCGGTGGCTCAGCGATTTATTGGGGGGGGGCGCGTGCTCGAGGTCGGGTGCGGCTACGGGCGTAATCTGATCGCGCTTGCGCAGACGTCCGCGAAATTGGTCGTCGGGTGCGACGTGTCGCGCGAAGAACTCAAGCGTGCCGCGCGCGAGCGGCTCCCCACCCTCCCATCCGAGCATCGAAGCCGCGTCGCGCTCGCCCAGCAGGAGCACTACCGGCTCCCGTTCCGAGACGGAGCATTCGACCTCGTTGTCCTCTGGCAGGTACTAGAACACCTCTTCGGCCGCGACGCCAAACAGCGCGTGCTCGACGAGTCCGTGCGCGTGCTGCGTCCGGCAGGCCATCTGCTGGTCGAGACGCCCAACCAGTGGTTCCCGGTGGACTACCACGACAACCGCGTTCCGCTTGCCCACTGGGTGCTGCCGCGCGCAGGTCGGATGTGGCTTACGGCGAAGATCCGCGGCAAGCGCTACGAGCCATCGCAATACCTGAGCCTCGGCGGCTACGAGCAGCTGCTTCGGCGCGCTCCGCAGGTGACGCGTCTCGAGCGTGCGACGCAGCTCTACTTTGCGCGCGAGTGGGGCGAGGCGTATCGAACGCTCGGCGGAACGCAGGTCGCACTCAAGCGGCTGATACTCCTGGCGGTCGCCCCGGTTCACGCGATTCTGCGGCGGTTCGGCAGCACCGCCGATCACTTGTTACCGTCGATTCGCATGGTTTGGCGCATCGAGAAGCGCGATGCGGTTGTTCAGCTGTGACGCCCTTGCCACTCATGCGAGCCCCGCATGGCGAGACTTCCATCGCCCGGCCCCAAGGGCAAGCAGGCTGCGAACGTGGTGCGAATCGGATAGCATCGCACCGGCCCTGAACCCTGAACGGCCTCCGCGGGAGCAGCGCGCGGGGGCCCTCGATCGCCAACCTCGGAGCCCCATGGCCGACAGCGTCAAGTCGTTCGCCGCGCTGAGCGAGGAGTACGTCGAAGTCTCCCTGCGCCACCACCCGGTCGCCGCCACTCTGCAGGGCATCCACGACTACGATTCGCTGCTGCCGAACCACACCCCGGACGGCTTCCGCGACGAGAGCGCGTGGCTGCGCGACTTCGACCAGCGCCTGGTCACCGCCGTGCCGTGGGAGGAGCTGCCCACCGAGCAGCGCGTGGATTTCGCGATCCTGCGCTCGCGGATCGCGACCGCGCGCGCCGAGCTCGAGGAGATCCGGAGCCACACGCGAAACCCCGCGATCTATCCCGACACCGCGCTGCACGGCCTGTTCCTGCTGATGGCGCGGCCCTTCGCGCCGCTGGTCGAGCGCAAGGAGCCGATCCTCGCGCGCATGATGGCGATTCCCGAGTACCTCGAGCGCGCGCGCGCCAACCTCGGACAGGTGCCGGCCGTGTTCCGCGAGATCGCCTCCGAGGTGAACAGCAGCGGCCCCGGATTCGTGGACGACATGGCGCGCACGCTCATGCACAGCTTCCCGGGCGAGGGCGAGCGCATCGAGCACGCGGCCTCGCGCGCGCGGGTCGGGTTCCTCCAGTTCCAGGAGTTCCTCGATCGCGATCTCAAGGGCCGCATCGGCGGCAGCTACGCGATCGGGGAGCGCTGGATGAACTACAAGCTCGAGCGCGAGCACCTGCTCTCGATGGACTGCAACTATCTCGAGGCGTGGGGCCGCGAGCACGTCGAGCGCACGCGCGCGCTGCTCGAGAGCGAGGCGAAGCGCATCGATCCATCGAAGAGCTGGCGCGAGCAGATCGCGGAGGGCAAGCAGCGCCACCCCGAGGCGCTCAAGGTGCGCGAGGCCTACGTCGCCGAGATGGAGCGCGCGCGGCGCTTCGTGACCGAGAAGCGCATCGCGCCGATCCCCGACGCGACGCTCGAGATCATCGACACGCCGGTGTTCGAGCGCTCCACCACGCCCTACGCCGCCTATCTCTCGCCCGCGCCGTTCGACGCCGATCAGACCGGGTACTTCTACGTGACGCCCATCGATCTCTCGCGCCGGCGCGAGGAGCAACGGCAGCAGCTCCAGGGTCACGACTACATCTCGATCGCGCTCACGTCGGTGCACGAGGCGTTTCCCGGACACCACCTCCAGCTCTGCACCGCCAACCGCACCGGATCGCGCCTGCGCCGGATCGCCGACAGCAACGTGCTGGCCGAGGGCTGGGCGCTCTACTGCGAGGAGCTGATGTGGGAGCAGGGATTCCACCTCGATCCGCGCGCGCGGCTGTTCCAGCTCAAGGATCTGCTGTGGCGCGCGTGCCGGGTGGTGATCGACGTCGGGCTCCACACCGGGCGCATGACCATCGCGCAGGCGGTGGAGTACCAGATCGAGCAGGCGATGATCGAGCGCGTGAACGCCGAGGCCGAGGTCAAGCGCTACACGGCGACGCCCACCCAGCCCATGAGCTATCTGGTCGGCAAGATGCTGCTGGTCGAGCTGCGCCGCGAGGCCGAGCGCCGCCTCGGCTCGCGCTTCAACCTGTACGACTTCCACGCCGCGCTGCTCGCGAGCGGATCGGCGCAGCCGTTCCTGGTGCGCGAGGAGTTGTGGGAGCGGCTGGGAGCGCCGGCGTAACCTCGGCCGTAACGCAGTCACGCGAGAAGGGGCGGAGCCTCGAGGCTCCGCCCCTTCTCGCCGCCATCGGGATCGCCCGTGCCGCTAGGGCGATGCCGGGTCCCGCCACGGGAACGCGTCGCGCAGCATCATCCCGCTGCTCAGCACCAGCGGCGGCAGACCCGCCTCTTCACGACGCGGCGCTCCGCCGCGCGACGAGGTGAGGGTGCCGTACTGGGTCGGGTCGAGGAACGGGATGGTCGAGCCGTACCTCATGTTCACGGCCTCGATCAGCCGGTTGCAGATGAACGCGTGCATGATGTCGTTCGGGCTCACGCCGTCGAGGCTGAAGAGCCCGCCGGTCACGAACTTGCTGGTGTACGTCGTGCCGTGCCAGTTGAAGCCGGTGGTCGCGGCGGTGCGGAACAGGCCGTCGATGTCCACCCGCACGTAGTCGTGACGCAGCGTCGTGGTGTCGATGATGGTGTTGTACCTGCGGATCTCGGCCGCGAGCCCCAGCGCCTCGCTCGATGAGAGCACCATCGAGTCGGCGAGCCCGATGCCGTTGCCCGGGACCGGCGCTCCCGAGAGAAACGAATACGTGCCGAGCGGGTACCCGTAGCCCGAGGCGAGCAGCGTGCTGGCCCTGAGCAGAATGTAATCGTTCGCGGTGAGCCGCACGTTGTTGGGCCCGAGCACGAAGCGCGGGTTGCCGTTCGCGTCGCGCAGGATGTTGCCGGTCGCATCCAGCAGCGTGGGCGGCAGCGTCGTGAAGAACGGGTAGAGCGTGATGTCCGGGACGTTGAACACGGCGACCTTCGCCGCCGGAGCGCGCACGGCGATCGTGTCGAGCGCGGCCTTCAGCAGCGCCGCGAACTGCACCCCCGTGAGCAGCGGCGTTCCCAGCCCCTTGGTCGCGGGGCCCAGCACCTCGATCTGTCCGAACTGGAAGGCGATGAACGTGGCGGGCGGGTTCAGGTGGGTGGTGACCTGCAGCCCGAGCGAGCCCTGCCCGCGCGCGATCAGGCCGAAGTACGGATTGGCGCGCGCCGCCGCGTAGTAGGTGCTGGTGTCGTTCACGTCGCTCACCAGCGCGCCCGGGACCGCCATGTTGTGGTAGGCGGTCGGGATCGCGAAGTTGGTCGGCGCTCCGAAGTTGCGCCCGATCGAATCGATGATGGTGGGCGGGGGCAGCAGCCGGCGGATGCGAAGCAGCGGCGGAATCCCGTCGCCGTTGATGGTCGGCACGTCGAGCGGGCGCGCGCCCACCTGCTGCGCGAACAGCGAGACGTAGCTGCGGGTCTGGTGGCGATCAACGAGGCCGCCGGACTGGAAGCCGGCCGTGAGGTTCGCGCCCAGCGCGGCGACCACGCTGAAGCTCGCGCGGCCGCTCACGGCCTTCGGCGCGGTGATGGGCTTGATCTTGCTGCAGCCCGCGAATGCCGCGGCCGCGAGCAGAATCCCGATGACTCGATGCATGCGCTTCATGGGGTTCGTTCTCCTCGCTACCAGCGGTAGGCGACCGTCAGGCCGCTCGAGTTGATGTAGGTGCGGTAGTGGCCGTTGAAGTTGTCGCGGTTCACGTCCTCGGTCCACCGATGCTGCGCGAAAAGCGCGAGCTCGTAGAGATCGATCGTGAGGCGCTTGTCCTTGCCGAATCCCATCCCCAGGCCGAGCGTGCCGCCGTTGCGGCCGGTGTCGGGAAGGATCGGGCTCACCGACTCGGTGGGCGCCGCGGCCTGCTCGTAGTAGTAGCCGAATCGATAGGTGAACGCCGGCAGGCGGTGCTCGACGCCGAAGGTCCCGCGCAGGGTGTTGTCGTATTCCTCGACGATGCGCTCGTTCGAGGCCGGCGTCTTCTCGAAGTAGATGGGCAGGTCTTCGAAGAGCGACCACTCCGTGTAGTTGACGTCGCCCTCGACCGTCCAGCTCTCGCCCCAGTGCCACGCGACGCCTCCCGACCAGGTCGCGGGGAAGCGCAGCACGGTGTTCACCGGCTGATCGGGCGGGAGCTGCGCGGCGACCGCGGCGTTCACCGTGGCGTTGACGGTCTGGATCTGCGTGAAGTCCGCGTTGCCGTGCGCGAACACCAGCACCTTGCTGCGATAGGTGGCGCCGAAGGTCCAGCTCTTGTTGGGCACCAGCGAGAGCGCGAGGTTCCAGCCGTAGCCGGGCGTGTAGTCCGACTCGAGATCGACCTTCGCGACCTCGAACTGCCCGCCGCCGCCGCCGGGCGCGGGGGTGAAGCTCCGATTGTGGAGCGCGACCTTGGCCCACGTGAGGTTGCCGCCGAACGCGATGCTCAGCTTCGGGTTCACGAGGTAGGCCGCTGACGCCGAAGCGTTGATCACCCGCAGATCGGCCTTGGTCACGATGTAGCGCCCGCTGAACGTGTCCGGGTTCTTCCAGTCCACGCCGAGCCCGAACGGCGAGTTGACCCCGATCCCGAGCGCGGACTTCTCACCGTAGTGGTGCGTCAGGTAGAAGGTCGGCAGCGGAAACTTCTGCGCCTCCATCTCCTCGGTGGTCCCGTAGCCGGGATAGGGCGAGATGCCGGCGAAGCTGGTGAACGGCATGAGCAGCGAGCCGCCCCCCTGGACCTGCGTGCCCGTGAGACGCGTCATCGCGGCCGGGTTGAAGAACAGCGCCGAGGGGTCGTGGACCGATGCGGTCCCGGCGCCGCCCATCCCGAGCACGGCGGCGCCCTGCTCGTAGATGCCGTACGCCGCGGCGTGCGCGGGAGCGGGCAGCATCGCCCAGCCCGCCACGACGAGGGCCGCCAGGTATCGTGCACATTTCATCTGCGGAGTCTCCTGAAAGTTGGTCGAGACGCGTTCCTGGTCCTGCCCGGTCCTACGGGCCCGCGGGGGCCGGCCCGGCAGGATACAGCCCTTCGATCACGGCCGCGAACCGCTCCGAGATGACCCGGCGCTTGACCTTGAGGGTCGGGGTCAGCTCGCCGGCCTCCTGCGTGAGATCGCGCGGCAGCAGCGCGAAGCGCTTCACCTGCTCGAACGACGAGAGTCCCGCGTTGATGCGGTCGATCTCGCCCTGGATCAGCGCCCGGGAGGAGGGCAGGGCGAGCAGCGCATCGCGGTCCGAGAACGAGAATCCGCGGGTTCGCGCGTCGGACTCGAGGTTGGAGTAGTTGGGCACGACCAGCGCGATCACGTACGGGCGCTTGTCGCCGAGCAGCACCGCCTCGCTGATCCACTTGCTGGTCTTGAGCTGGCTCTCGAGCGGCTGCGGGGCCACCTTCTTGCCTCCGGCGGTCACCAGCAGGTCCTTGAGCCGGTCGGTGATGACCAGCGACCCGTCGCCGTCGAGCCGGCCGACGTCCCCGGTGCGGAACCAGCCGTCGAGCAGCGCCGCGCGCGTCGCCGCCTCGTTCTTGTAGTAGCCGCGCATGACGTGCGGCCCGCGCGTCTGGACCTCGCCGTCCTCCCCGATCCGCAGCTCGACGCCGGGAATCGGCGGACCCACCGCGCCCGGCTTCTCGCGGCCCGGCACGTTGAGGCAGATCACCGGCGAGGTCTCGGTGAGGCCGTAGCCCTCGATCACCGGGATGCCGATCGCGAAGAAGAACTCCATGACCTTGGGTCCTAGCGGCGCGCCGCCCGAGATGCAGAGGCGCACTCTCCCGCCCACGCGCTCGCGCACCTTGGCGCCCACCAGCCGGTCCGCGATCCGCGCCTTGAACGCGAGCCACGGCGATGGACGGCGCCGCTCGAAGCGGGCGCGCGCCAGCTCGGTCCCGGTGTGCAGGCCCCAGAAGAAGATGTTCTTGCGCAGCGGCGGCTGGGCCAGCGCGTTCTCCATCACGCGCGCGTACACCTTCTCGTAGAAGCGCGGCACGCCGGTGAGCACCGTCGGGTGCACCTCCATCGCGTCGGCGGCGACGCTGTCGATGCTCCCGGCGAACGCGATGGTGACCCCGGCGCGCACCATGGCGTAGAGCCCCGCCATGCGCTCGAAGATGTGGCACAGCGGCAGGAACGAGAGCTGGATGTCGTCGGGCCCCAGCGCCACGACCTTGAGGCAGGCATCCACGTCGAACGCGATGTTGCCGTGGTTCAGCATCGCGCCCTTGGGCTCGCCGGTGGTGCCCGATGTGTAGATGATGGTCGCGAGCGTGTCCGGCCCCAGCTTCGCCGCGCTTTCGCGGAACGCACCCGGGTTCGCGGCGCGCAACGTCGCGCCGCGCGCGAGCACCGCCTCGAAGGGGTGATCCTTCGCGGCGCGCGCGCGCGCCGGATCGATCGGGATCATGAACTCGAGGTGCGGCAGCTGATCCGCGATCGAGTGCAGCTTGTCGAGCTGGGCCGCGCTCGAGACGATCACCGCGCGGGCCTCTGAGTTCTCGAGGATGTAGCGGCATTGCTCCGCGATCAGCGTGGGGTAGATCGGCACCGACACCGCGCCCAGCCCCAGGATCGCGATGTCGGCCATCGCCCACTCGTAGCGGTTCTCGGACAGGATCGCGACCCGATCGCCGGGCGCGATGCCGAGGTCGCGCAGGCCCAGCGACAGGCTCTCGACGTCGGCCAGCGCGCGGTCGGCCGGGATCGACTCCCATCCGCCCGCGAGCTTGCGCATGAACTGCGCGGGCTTGCGGTAACGCTCGACCGCCTCGATGAAGATCTGGACCAGCGACTCGGCCATGCGGTTCTCCGTGCGGCGCGCGGGCACCGCGGGGTGGGCGTACCAGTGGGAAGGCTTAGCATCCGGCGCGACCGCGCCACAAGCGCAAAAAGGGGGCTCGCGTTGACAAGCCCCGCGCGGCTGCGACAGAGTCGGCCGGTCCGCAGGCGCGCACCGCGCCGCGGAGGAGGCATGGACGCATGAATCCCTCACGCGGACGCTCGGCGGCATCGGCCCTGGTCGTCGCGTTCTTCGCGGTTCTCGTGGGCCCGGCGCACCCCGCGCACGCGGCCACCGCGGCCGACCTCATCGCCTCCGGCGACGCCGCCTACGCGCGCGGCGATCTGATCGCGGCGCGCGGGGCCTATTCGGGCGCGGTGCGATCCGACTCCACGAGCTTCGGCGCGCAGTGGCGGCTCGCGCACGTCGAGTCGGAGCTGGGCGAGGACGCGAGCGGGGAGGAGCAGCGCCGCCTGATCTCGTCCGCGGTGATGCACGCGCGTGCCGCGGTCAAGGCCGCCCCCGACAGCGCGCTCGGCCACGCGTGGCTCGCGGCCGCGCTCGGGCGCCAGGCGCTCAAGGAGGGGCCCAAGACCCGGCTGGCGCTCTCGCGCGAGATCAAGTCCGAGGTGGACCGCGCGATCGTGATCGATCCCAACATCGGCCGCGCCTATCACGTGCGCGCGCTGTGGAACCGGAAGGTCGCGAGCCTGAACGCGTTCGAGCGCATGGCGGCCAACACGGTGCTGGGCGGCGTGCCGAAGGGCGCATCGATGGACAACGCGGTGAACGACCTGAAGCGAGCGATCGAGCTCGAGCCGCTCTACGTGAACCACCACCTCGAGCTGGGGCGCACCTACATGGGATTGAAGCGCTGGGCCGATGCGCGTACCGAGCTGGAAAAGGCCATTTCGCTCGCGCCGACCAGCAATCCGCGCGACCCGCATTATCAGCAGGAAGCGCGCGAGCTGCTGGGCAAGCTTCCGAAGCAGGGATGAACGGAGGATCCGGGATGGGTGGGGCAACGGGCTGGATCGTGAGCGGCGTGCGCACGCCGTTCGCCAAGGCGGGCGGGCCGTTCCGCCGCGCGCCGAGCTACGAGCTGGGGCGCGTCGCGATCGCCGAGCTGCTGGCGCGTGAGGATCTCGACCCCGCGCGCCTCGACGACGTGCTGTTCGGCAACTGCGCGGGGCCGGCCGAGGCCGCGAACGTCGCGCGCATCACAGCGCTGCGCGCCGGCATCCCGGAGTCGGTCCCGGCCGCCACCGTGCATCGCAACTGCGCATCGGGCATGGAGGCGGTCGCGGATGGGCTGTGCCGGCTCGCCGCCGGAGAGGCGCATCTGGTGCTGGCGGGCGGCATGGAATCCATGAGCCAGATCCCGCTGCTCTACTCCTTCGAATACTCCGAGTGGCTGGAAGGCCTGATGCGCGCGAAGACCCCGCTCCAGAAGCTCGGCGCCTTCGCGCGTTTCCGCCCGAGCATGCTGACGCCGCGGATCGCGATCGCCGAGGGCCTCACCGACCTGGTGTGCGGGCTCAACATGGGGCAGACCGCCGAGGTGCTGAGCCGCGAGTTCCGCATTCCGCGCGAGCGCCAGGACGCGTACGCGCTCGACAGCCACCAGAAGGCGATCGCCGCCCGCCCGCGCCTGCGCGAGGAGATCGCGCCGATGTTTCCCCCGCCGAAGCACGAGATGGTGCCGGACGACGTGGGCCCGCGCGATGGGCAGACGATCGAGGCGCTCGCGAAGCTCAAGCCCTACTTCGATCGCAGGAACGGCACGGTCACCGTCGGCAACTCCTGCCAGGTGACCGACGGCGCGGTGGCGCTGCTGCTCGCCGACGATGCGACGGCGCGCGCGTGGCCGACGCCTCCGCTCGGCCGGGTTCGAGCGTTCGCGTTCGCCGGGCTCTCGCCGCGCCGCATGGGGCTCGGGCCGGTGTTCGCGATGTCGCTCGCGCTCAAGAAGGCGGGGCTGACGCTCGCCGACATGGAGCTGATCGAGATCAACGAGGCGTTCGCGGCGCAGGTACTGGCCTGCCTCGAGGCCGCGCGCTCCGAGACGTTCGCGCGCGACGAGCTGGGGCTCGATCACGCGCTGGGCGACATCCCGCTCGACCGCCTCAACGTGAACGGCGGCGCGATCGCGCTCGGGCATCCGGTGGGGGCGAGCGGCGCGCGGCTCATCCTCACGCTGCTCATGGAGCTGAGGCGGCGCGGCGCGAAGCGCGGCATGGCCTCGCTGTGCGTGGGCGGCGGCCAGGGCGCGGCGTTCGTCGTGGAGCGCGACTGATGGGCGCGTTCCGGGTCGAGCCGCAACAGGGCGGGATCGTCCACCTGGTGATGGACGATCCCGCTCGCCGTGTGAACGTGCTCGACGAGGCCGCGATCGCGGATCTCGAGCGCGTGCTCGGCGAGATCGAGCGCATGAGCGACCTGCGCGGGCTCGTGGTGCGCAGCGGCAAGGAGGGCTCGTTCGTCGCCGGCGCCGACGTGCAGGCGATCGGCGCGCTCACGGACCGCGCGGCGGTGCACGCGCTGGTGACCCGCGCGCACGCTGCGTTCGGGCGGCTGGCCGCGCTCCCGTGCCCCACCGTCGCCGCGATCGACGGCGTGTGCCTGGGCGGCGGAACGGAGCTGGCCCTCGCGTGCGACTCGCGAGTGGCGAGCGAGGAGGAGCGCACCCAGATCGGGTTGCCCGAGACGCTGCTCGGCATCTTCCCGGGCTTCGGCGGCTCGTCGCGCCTGCCGCGGCTGATCGGACTCTCCGCGGCGCTCGACCTGATCCTCACCGGGCGCGCGCTCGATGCGCGGCGCGCCGAGAAGATGGGGCTCATCGCGCGCGCGGTGCCGGCGGCGTGGCTGATCGATCACGCGCACCGGCGTCTCGCCGAGCTGGAGCGCCGGCCGCGCGCCGCGCGGCGCGACACGTTCCGCGCGCGCGGCGCCATGCAGTGGCTGATGGACGGCACGCCGTTCGGACGAGCGTTCGTTTTCAACCGCGCGCGCGCGATGACCCAGGGGCGCACCGGCGGGCACTACCCCGCGCCGCTCGCCGCGCTGAGCGTGATCGAGCACGGGCTCGCGCGCTCGCTCGATGAATCGCTCGCGCTCGAGGCCAACTGGGTGAGCGACCTGGTGGTGGGCCCGGTGTGCAAGAACCTGGTGCGCATCTTCCTGCTCTCGGAGCGCGCGAAGAAGGACGCGGTGAGCACCGATCCGTCGCTGAAGCCCGCGCAGGTGCGGGGCCTCGCGCTGGTGGGGGCGGGCGTCATGGGCGGCGGGATCGCGGAGCTGGTGAGCCGCGGAGGCATCGAGGTGCGGGTGCGCGACGTGAGGCCGGAGTCGCTCACGAAGGCGCTCCAGACGGTGCGCGGCCTGATCGAGGAGCGCGGGAAGCGGCGGCGGATGCCGGCGCGGGAGCGCGACGCGCAGATGGCGCGCATCCTCCCCACGCTCGAGCTCACCGGCCTCAAGCGCGCCGACGTCGCGATCGAGGCGGTGGTCGAAGACCTCGACGTGAAGCGCCGCGTGTTCGCGGAGCTCGAGGTGCGGATGCGGCCCGACGCCGTGCTCGCCACCAACACCTCGTCGCTCTCGGTGAGCGCGCTCGCCGACGGGCTCGAGCGCCCCGAGCGCTTCCTCGGCTTTCACTTCTTCAATCCGGTCCATCGCATGCCGCTGGTCGAGGTGGTGCGCGGCGCGAAGACCGGAGACGCCGCGCTGGTGACCGCGGTCGCGCTCGCGCGCCGCATGGGCAAGACGCCGGTCGTGGTGCGCGACGCGCCGGGGTTCGTGGTGAACCGCATCCTCATGCCCTACCTGCGCGAGGGCATGCACCTGCTCGAGGAGGGCTACGCGCTGGTGGCGATCGACGCCGCGATGCGGCGCTTCGGGATGCCGATGGGACCCTTCGAGGTGCTCGACGAGGTCGGGCTCGACGTCGCGCAGAAGGCGGCGGGGGTGCTGAGCAAGGCGTTCCCCGATCGCATGACGATCTCGCCCGCGCTCGAAAAGCTGGTCGCAGCTGGCAGGCTCGGCAAGAAGAGCGGGCGCGGCTTCTATCGCCACCGCGGTCGGAAGCGCGAGGCCGACCCCGCGCTGCGCGAGCTGCTCGGTCTCACGCGCACGCGCCAGGCGCCGAGCCCCGAAGCGCTCGCCGAGCGCATGGTGCTGGGCATGATCAACGAGGCCGCGCGCTGCCTCGAGGAAGAGGTCGTCGCCGACGCCGGCATGCTCGACCTCGCGATGATCTTCGGCGCCGGCTTCCCGCCGTTCCGCGGCGGGCCGCTGCGCCACGCGGACACCCTCGGGCTCGCGAAGGTGGAGTCGCGCCTCAACGCGCTGCGTGCCGAGCGCGGCGAGCGATTCAAGCCCGCCGCGCTGCTGGCGAAGCTCGCCGCCGCGGGGGAGACGTTCACGCAGCCGATCGTGACGGGGTGACTCGGCACTGAACCAACGAAGACACCATTGACTCGCGATCGCGCGCGGTGCTATGTATGCATACCTACGTCAGCGTAGGTCATGCTACAGAGTGAGGAGGGCGTCGCATGTTACCCGGAAAAAAGAGTCAACGGCGCGCGTTGACCCCGAGCCACGAGCACTACTTGCGAGGCATCTGGGCGGTGCGGTCCCGGCACGGCTACGCCCGCCTGACCGACGTGGCCCGCGAGCTCGGCATGTCGCATCCCACCCTGTCCGTGGGGCTGCGGACGCTCGAGGCGCAGGGGCTCGTCTCCCATGATGTTCATCGGTTCCTCGTGCTGAGCCCGCGGGGCGAACGTGTCGCCAAAGAAGTTCACCACCGATATCGCGTGCTGCGGGCGTTCCTCATCGACGTGCTCGGCGTCCCGGCACCACAGGCCGAGCGGGAAGCGTGCCTGATGGAACACGACATCAGCGCCGAGACCGCCGAGCGCTTCGTCAACCTGCTGAAGCTCATGTCGGACGATCGCGGCGTGCGCCGGCTCTTTCACGAGCGGCTCCCGCGATATCACCGCACATGCGAGCCCAGCGAGGCGTGCGCGACGTGCGGCCTGGCGTGCCTCGTCCCGGCCCCGCATGCATGAGCAGACCCAATCCAGTGTGACAGCTTCGACCCACCAGACCGGAGGCTCTCATCCAATGAACCGCGATGTCGTGCAGGCTCCCGAAGACCGAATCCCCGAGGCCGTCCAGGAGAAACCGGGTGACTTCGTCGCCGTCAACTTCATCTCCTGCCAGGACTCCTTCCGCGAGCGCTTCGAGGAGTTGTTTCGAACCCGCGCGCATGCGATCGACCGGGCGCCCGGGTTCCGGCGCATGTTCGTGCTGCGTCCCGAGCGCACGGCCGGCGACTACCTGGTCGTGAGCTTCTGGGTGAGCCGCGATTCGTTCGACGCCTGGCGAACCTCCCCGGAGTTCGCGGAGGGTCACCGGCGCGGTTTCGAAGACGTGCGCCGGGCGCGGGAGCGAGGCGAACCACCCCCGATGGCCTCGCGCATGGAAACCTACGAAATTCTGACGGTCTGACGGACCGCACGAGGGCGGACGATGTTCGAGACTGCGTCGTTGCGCTTCGCGACTTCGGGCACGCTGATCCTGTGCTATGGCATCGCCGACCATGTCGCGCGCCGGCGGGAGCGTGGCACCTGGAGGCCGCGGTCGCCGCGGTGGCTCAGGCCGCTGGTCGTCGCCTCGATCATCGCGTTCTACCTCCTGATCCGTCCCACGGGCGGGCCATTGATCGGCGGGCTCGGCAATCTCTGCGGGGTCGCGCTGGCCATCGGCTCGATCTGGCTGCGGCGGAGCCGGGCCGTGTGCTATCCCGACCTGGCGGGACGAGCCCTGTTCTACCTGGCATTGCCGATCGCGGTGGGTGTGCCGTGGGGATTCCTGGTTCTCAGCCTGCCGGCGCTCGCCGCGTCTTTCTACTGCTGCCACCGTGCCGACCGGCTGCGGGCGGGTCGCGAGGGTGCATGGCCCGATGATGGTGTTCACGCCCGCTACCGGATGCTGCCCGGGATTTGGTGAGGCTCGGATTTCACGGCGGCGCGGCGCGAGACGCGCGGGCGCGATGGGCCGCATCTCCGTCGCGATCCGCTCTCCCTCACCCAAGACGAAACGCCCGGCCGGGTGGCCGGGCGTTTTCACTGCGGGCCCGGAGCCTTGCCTTCTCCGGTCCCCTCGTCCTGGAAGACACTCGCGACTGGTTTGGAGGTCGCTGTTCACGCGTTCGCATTCACGTGACGGAGGCTTTGACGCAGCCGGGCCCGAAAAGGTTGCTAGGCCCAGGTCAAGAGATGGGTCCCGGGCGGCCGCGCCGCCCGAACGCCCGCTCGGGTAGGATGAGCGCGGCATGAACCCGCCACCGACGCGACTTACGCCCGCCCCTGGCCCCGGCACTCGGGCGCCGCGCGCCGCCCTGCCAATCGCCCTCGCGGCTATCGCCACCATCCACGCGATGGCCGCGGCGGCGCGGCAGGCGTGGGTGTGCGACGACGCGTTCATCTCGTTCCGCTACGCAGCGAACCTGAATCGCGGCGTGGGCCTCGTGTTCAACGCCGGAGAGCGGGTCGAGGGCTACAGCAATTTTCTCTGGACGCTGTGGCTGGCGCTCGGCATGCGGCTCGGCGTCGCGCCCGAGCGATGGTCGGTGGTCTCGGGCGTCGCGTGCTACGGGGCGACGATCGCGCTGCTCGGGTGGCGCGCGCTGCGCCGCGCCGGACCCGCGCGCGGATGGATCGCCGCGGTCCCGATCGCGGCCATGCTCGCGGCCGCGCACTCGGACTGGAACGCGTACGCCACGAGCGGGCTCGAGACGTCGCTCTTCACGCTGCTCGCGACGATCGGGTTCGTGCTGCTGATCGAAGCGGACGCGCGCCCGCGCGCGCTCGCGATCGCGGGCGGCACGCTGGCGCTCGCGGCGCTCACGCGGCCGGACGGGGCGATCTTCCTGGCGCTGGGCGGCGCGCACGTGATCGCGAAGCGGCGTCCGCGCCTGCGCTCCGCGCTCGCCTACAGCTGGCCGGCGATCGCGATCCTCGTTCCGTTCGCGGCGTGGCGGCTCTGGTACTACGGCGACCTCGCGCCGAACACCTACTACGCCAAGTCGGCCTACCTCGCGTGGTACTCGCAGGGCTGGATCTACCTGCGGCTCTATTTCGAGCGCTACTGGATCCTGGCGCTGGGCCCGCCGCTCGCGGCGCTCGCAGCGTTCGCCGGCCGCGGGCGCGAGGATGCCGCGCCGAAGCCGGCATGGGGCGAAGAGGCCTCGCTCGCCGCGCTCTTCGCGCTGGGCTACGCGTTCTGGGTGCTGCGCGTGGGCGGCGACTTCATGCACGCGCGGCTGCTCATCCCCGCGACGCCGTTCCTGCTCATCCTGCTCGAGCTCGCGATCGCGCGGCTGGCTTCATCGCGGCCGATGCTTCACGCGGCGGCCGCGGCGGCTGCGGTCGCCGCGCTGGTGCTGGCGCCCGACCCGCTCCCCGCCGGCAAGTGGGTGAGCGGCATCGTGAGCGAGCGGCAGTTCTACACGCCGGAGGCCACGCGCCAGACGCGCGAGGAGGGCATGCGGCTGCAGCGTTACTTCGCGGGGCTGCCGGTGCGCGTCGCGTTCGTCGGCTCGCAGGCCGGGCTCGTGTACTACGCCGATCCCGCGGTGGCGATCGAGAGCCAGACCGGGCTCACCGATCGCTTCGTCGCCCATCAACCCCTGCGCGCGCGCGGCCGCGTGGGCCACGAGAAGCTCGCGCCGCTCGACTACCTGATCGAGCGCCGCCACGTGCAGCTGGTGCTGCATCACTTCGCCGCCGTGACGCTGCGCCTCGACGACGTCCTGCCGCACGTGGTCATGGCGCTCGACTCCACCTACGCGCAGCTCGTGACCTGGGACCCGAAGCTGGTGGCCGATCTCGAGCGCCGCGGCGCGCGATGCCCGGATTTCCCCGCCGTGCTCGACTTCTACATCGCGCGCATGGCCGCGCTCCCCGACGAGCAGGTGGCCGCGGACTACGCCAGGGTGCGGCGTTTCTACTTCGCGCAGGTCAGCGATCGGGCGCGCGAGCACTCGTTCCGCGCGCGGCTCCGGCTCCCGGACTAGGCGGGGCGCGGCGCGGGCGGGGCGAACGCGTCGAGCTGCGGGCCCTCTGCGTCCTTGGCGGCCTCGGTGGCCGCCGCCGTCTCGGCCGGCGGCTCGGGCTCGGTCGCCGATCGCACCGGCTCGAGCTTCTCGCCGCGCAGCACGCGCTCCATCTCGTCGCCGTCCAGCACCTCGCGCTCGAGCAGCGTGTTGGCGAGCAGGTGCAGCTTGTCCATGTTGTCCTTGAGCAGCTGGTACGCGTGGTTGTGCGCGGTCTCGATGATGCGGCGCACCTCCTGATCGATCAGCACCGCCGTCTGCTCGCTGTAGTCCTTGTGGGTCGCGATCTCTTTTCCGAGGAAGACCATCTCCTCCTTCTTGCCGAAGGTGAGCGGGCCCAGCGTGTCGCTCATGCCGTAGCGGCACACCATGGCGCGCGCCGTCTCGCTCGCGCCCTCGATGTCGCCGATCGCGCCGGTGGTGAAGTGGTTGAACACGATGAGCTCGGCCGCGCGGCCGCCCATCGCCACGCACAGCTGGCGCTCGAGCTCTTCCTTCGAGCGGTTGTAGCGCTCTTCCTTGGGCAGCCACGAGGTGGTGCCCAGCGTGCGCCCGCGCGGGATGATCGTGACCTTGTTGACCGGATCGTGGTTGGGCTGGAGCCACAGCACGAGCGCGTGGCCGGCCTCGTGGTACGCGGTGCTCTTGCGCTCGTCGTCGTTCATCACGAGGCTCTTGCGCTCCATGCCGAGCATGACCTTGTCCTTGGAGTCCTCGAAATCGCGGAGCGAGACCTTCTTGTGATTGCGCCGCGCGGCGAGCAGCGCCGCCTCGTTCACGATGTTCGCGAGGTCCGCGCCCGCCAGCCCTGGCGTTCCGCGCGCGATCAGCTTCAAGTCCACGTCTTCGGCGAGCGGAATCTTGCGGGTGTGGACGCGCAGGATGCCCTCGCGCCCGCGCACGTCCGGCCAGTCCACGACGATCTGGCGGTCGAAGCGGCCCGGCCGCAGCAGCGCGGGATCGAGCACGTCGGGCCGGTTGGTCGCGGCGATCATGATGACGCCCTCGTTCGACTCGAAGCCGTCCATCTCGACCAGCAGCTGGTTCAGCGTCTGCTCGCGCTCGTCGTGCCCGCCGCCGAGCCCCGCGCCGCGATGCCGGCCGACAGCGTCAATCTCGTCGACAAAAATAATGCATGGGGCATTGCGCTTGCCCTGCTCGAACAGATCGCGGACGCGGCTGTTGTGGAGCAGGATCGGCTTCTCGCCGCCGAAGAACGCCTCGCGGCCGCAGCCGCAGAGGTCGTACACGAATCCGTCGTAGGGCTTCCGCGTCACGCGACGCACGATCGGCCGCTTGCCCTGATCAGGAGTCGCGACCTCTGGCCCGAATGGATGGCTGGTCTTGCCGATGATGAGATTCCACGCCTCGGTCTCGGGCAGGGGCTTCGCCTTGATGACGCGCCCCGCCGGCATCGTCATGTGCCGCACCCCGGCCTTGATGCCGTGCATCGCGCAGAGCCAGGTGAGCTCGCGGATCAGCCGGAGGCTGACCGACGTCATGCTGAGCTTGCCATCCTGCGTGGTGTAGCCGTCCCCGAGGGCGTAGCCGGTGAGGTAGGCGTCGAAGTACTCGCGCGGAAGATCCCAGAGAAAAGCCGGAACGTGCTTCTCGTGGCTCCCGGTTCCGCACTGCCGCTCGAAGAAGCGGCCCAGTGGCGCGACGTGGTAGGTGATCTTGGTGCTGTGGTCGTCCGTGTGTCTCACCTTCGGCGTCACGCCGAAGACGCGCTCCATTCGGGCGATGCAGTCGGCATGCAGGTCGGGCTCGTGCGTGCCGAACGTGAACTCGAGGCATCCGTTCTCGCGGCCTTCGGCCGTGTAGTAGCCGAGGAGCCGCATGAGATCCGTCGTGACCGGGACGTGCTCGGGCAGCGCGGTGGCCGCGTAGTTCGACGAGATGGCGCGCGGTTCGTGCCTGCCGGCCTGCCAGTTACTGACCGTCATCTGGGAGACGCCGATCGTCGCCGCGATCGCCGCCTGGCTGTGCGCTCCCTCGTGGGCGAGCGCGTACGCGTAACGCTCGCGCGTCGATTCGTCGCGATCGTACACGTCGAGGAGGATCGGCTCGGCGGGTTCCGTGAACGTGTGCGCGCGCACCGTGTGGGGCGTGCCGTGCGCCGCGGAATATTGCCCGCGCACCTTGAGCGGAAGGTTCACGAGCACGTCGCCGGATTTCAGATCGCCCGCCGCGACCGCCTTGATGCCATTGCGGGTGCGCACGAACACGCTGTGGTCCGGCGTGGTGCGGATCGTGCCCCCGAGATACTCGATCTCGCAGATCTCGTGGACGCGGTGGCGATAGACGCCGCGCGCGCGGCTCCACGCGCTGCCCTTCACGAAGGTCTTGGTGGATCCCGTGAACTTGGAGTCCCGCTCCTCGAAGCCCAGGGTCTCGATCCCGTCGACCGGAACGACGCGTCCCTCGTCGTCGCCTTCGTAGAACGAATCCACGAACTCGCCGATGGGGGTGAGCCGGGTCTGGCCGTCGCGACGGATCAGCACCGGCGTGTCGCCCGTGACCGACGCTCCAACCCCTACAAACATCTCCACGAAGTCCGAGCCGCTCATCGAGAAGAACGGAACGCCCGCCTCGCCCGCCACCGCCTTCGCGAGCAGCGTCTTGCCCGAGCCCGGGGGGCCGAGCAGCAGCGCGCCCTTCGGGATTCGTCCGCCGAGCCGCTGGAATTTCTGCGGCTCCTTCAGGAACTCGATGATCTCCTGCAGCTCCTGCTTCGCCTCGTCGCAACCCGCGACGTCCTTGAACGTGACCTTGGGCGAGGTCTCGATCAGCACCCGCGCCTTGGTCTTGCCGAACTTGAGCGCGGCGCTGCCGCCCGATTGCATCTGGCGCATGATGAACAGCCAGAACACGAGCACGAACGCGACCGGCAGCCAGCTGAACAACAGGTTGACCCAGTTGAAGGCGGGGTTGCGCACCTCGATCTCGATCCCGGGATTGGTGGCCCACACCTTGTCGGGCAGGTCCGAGCCGTCGCCCAGGATGTTCGACTTGAACGCCTTGAAGTTCGTCGTCTCCTTCTCGCCGATCTTCAGCGACGCCTCTTTCTTCAGGTCGCCGGTGACCATCTTCTCGATGATCTGGAGATCCAGGATGTTGCCGTCCTTCACCTCCTGCATGAATCGCGTGTAGGAGATCTCCATGCGCTGCGGCGCCATGAAGCTGCCCTGGTACATGCGGAACGCGACCAGCGAGAGCAGCGCCACGAACGCCCAGAACGCGAGCGTGCGGAACGGGCGCCCGGCCGGCGCGGACGGCCGGCGTGGCGGATTGCCGCGCGGCGCTCCGCCGCGGCGCGGCTCGCGATTGCGGGGTTGGTCAGGGCCGGATTCCTGATCCCGCCGGAAGATGCTCACGAACTATGCCTCCTCGAGAACGCCCACGAAGGGCAGATTGCGGTAGCGCTCGTCGGCGTCCATCCCATAACCCACGACGAACTCGGAGCCGATCCTCCACCCCGCGTAATCGATCGGCACCTGAAGCTTGCGGCACGGAACCTTGTCGAGCAACGTGGCCACCTTGAGGCTCGCCGCGCCGCGCGAGCGCAGCAGATCGAGAATGAACGAAACGCTGAGCCCGGAATCCACCACGCCCTCGCACAGCACCACATGTCGCCCCGCGATCGGCCCGCGCAGATCCATCATGAGCTTCACGTGGCCGGTCGACGTCGTGCCCGAGCCGTACGAAGACACCGAAAGAAAATCGAGCTCGACATCGAGCGGCGTCGCGCGCGCGAGGTCGCACTGGAACATGCACGCGCCCTTCAGCACCCCCACGAACAGCGGGCGAACGCCCGCCATGTCGCGCGCCATTTCGAGGCCCAGCTCGCGCACCCGCGCGCCAATCTGCTGAGCGGTGAACATCACCCGGACGGTAGGCTCGGCGTGGACAGCGGGCTGGCGTTCAGTCATGGCTCTCCGCGTGGGCCCTTACGGCGGGACCCCGGTTCCCGGTCAGTGCTGCTTCGTCAAGAATCTCCATGGACCATTGCGCGTCGCGGACCTGTCGATGGGCGCCTCTCGGCGACCCACCCTCGCGGTCCCGGCATCGGAGCATGATACGCGTTTACGCGCCGGGCGCGAGTCGGCCCTGGTGAATCGGATGGCGCCAACGGTTCGCATCGCGACCGCGTCCCCCGGAAGCCCGACCCGGGCCCCGGCTCGCTTGCCCGCGAGCAGGCGGTCGAGGGCCTCTAGATGCCGATGCGTCAGCCCAGGTCCATTCGGGGTGAAGCGCTTCCAAAAGTGGCGCAAGATCGTGCGCCGGGCCGCGATAGGGTAGGAACGCACCGCCGCCGAATCAAGCTCCATCGCGGCGGGGCCGATGTGCCGGAGCGCGGCGCCGGTGGGCCGGACGCTCACGGCGACGGGCCGCGTCCAGATCCGCAACGCGCGGGCGGCGTCGCGCGTCTCGCGCGCGATGCGGGCGACGCGCCGCGCGAGCGCGGGCCGCGCCGTCGCGGGATCGAGCGCGGGGTCCATCGCGCGGAGCAGCGCGGGAATCGCGTCGTGCCGGATGCGATTGCGGGTGAACGACGGATCGCGGTTGGTGAGATCCTCGCGCCACGGCTGCCCGATCGCGCGCAGGTCGGCCTCGACGTCGGCGCGCGTCGCATCGAGCAGCGGCTTGAGCCAGGTGCCGCGCCGCGCGCTCATGCCGCCGAGCCCCGTGAGGCCGGCTCCGCGCAGCAGGCGCATGATCACGGTCTCGAGTTGATCGTCCGCGGTGTGAGCGGTCGCGATCGCGGCCGCCCCCGCGCGTCGCGCGGCTTCGCGCAGGAACTCGCGACGCAGCGTGCGCAGGCCGTTCTCGCCCGAGAGTCCGCGCCGCCGCATTCGCGCGCGCGTGTCCCAGCGTGCGGCGATCAGCCCTACCTCGAGCCGCTCGCAGAGCGCGCGCACGAACGCCAGATCGGCGCCCGCCTCGGCACCGCGCAGGCCGTGATGGAGATGCGCGGCGCGCAGCGAGAGCCCGAACTCGTGGGCGACGCGATCGAGCGCCATGAGGAGGGCGACCGAGTCGGCCCCGCCGCTCACCGCGACCAGCAGGCGTGAGCCGGGCGGGAGCGCGCACGGGCCGCGAAGCGCCCTGCGAATGACCGGTTCGAGCCGGCGCAAGCGCACGCGAATTCGCGGGCTAAGTGGTGGCGGCGCAGGGACTCGAACCCCGGACACAGAGATTATGATTCTCCTGCTCTACCAGCTGAGCTACGCCGCCCCGAAAGTTGAAGCGTCAACCCTTACAACAGGTTGAGCGCCGCGGTCAATCTACGGGCTGGCCGATGAGGGCGGCGATTGTGCGGGAAGTGCGCGGGAACTCCGATGCAGCGCCGCCAGCCGCCCGACTCCTGCCGCCAAGTCCGGCTGCGACACGATAGCACAGCGGGGGGCGACGGATTCCGTGCGGTGTCCGGTCAACTGCATCGCCGCGGAGCGCGGCACCCCAGTGCGTTCCAGGTTGCGCACCGCCGTGCGTCGCAGGTCGTGAACCAGCGCCGACCGAGGTCACGCGGTGGATAACGTGCTTGGAAACCACAGCTAGCCGCAGTAGGGCGTACAGCGCGCGGTGCAACGTTGAGCTAGAATCCAAGCTACCGAAGTTCAAGCCGTTGGTCCGTTGAGTCCTACCGAAGCAGGGTTGGTGTTGGGAGTACGCAGATGCCGAAGCTGCTCAGTCAGTTTGAGCTTGATCGCTGCCCGCACTGCAATATCCACATGCCCCGGCTTGTGGAGCAATGGAAGCTAAGATCCGGAGGGGATCATTCTGGAAGAGGTGGGCTGCACTGGGTGATCTATCTCTGTGTGACATGCGGGCACCTCATCATGGCCTCTGGACCCGCTCCGAACGACGAAGCCACAGACTGGTACCCAAAGAACGATATCCTCGATCCAGCCATCCCGCCCGAGGTCGTTCACTACCTCCAACAAGCAAAGGACACGCTTCATGCCCCGGATGGCTCGCTCATGCTGTCAGCTTCAGCAGTAGACGCGATGCTGAAGTTCAAGGGGTACAAGCGGGGTTCGCTCAGTGCCCGGATCGACAAGGCTGCGAAAAAGCACATGATCACGGAAGACATGGCTCTGTGGGCGCACGACGTGCGTCTCGATGCTAATGCGCCTCGGCACGCTGACCAGAAGACGGGACCCCCAACACTCGAGGACGCGAAACGAGTTCTCATGTTTGCCGAGACGCTCGCAGAAATCTTGTTCGTCCTACCAGATCGGGTGACGCGTGGACGCCAGCCAGTCACCCCGGCACCTGTGGATAACCCCCCCTAGCCGGCACTCGTGAATCTGCGGCACGGAGGCTGTACGCTGACCAGCGTCACCCGAAAAGTCTCGGCCGACGATGCCGCAACGTGCCGCCAGTGTCTCCGCCGGGTTCAGTCGCGCACATTGGAGCCAAGCTCGGCGCGAAGCTCGCTGAGCCTGGGATCTGTGACAGCCCACCACTCCACCACCGCTTGACGATCTCTGGCGGATATCGCCCTTGCTTCTTCACTCCGGCTCCACTGGATGATACGGCGCGCTTCTGCTGTTGGCGCCCTCTTGCGACTCTCGTAAACATGTCCCAACTCCTCAATGGTCATGAATAGCTTGCGGACGTGCACCGCCGCAAGGTCTATGAAGAGAGTCGCCGTACCAGGGTCCGCAATCATTGCAGGTTCCGAGCAGACGCCGTTAGCAAGATGCGCGACATATATCGCTCGAAGCTTCATCCGCTCTAGGATCTTGCTAACGTCGTCCACGTCCTTGAACTCAAACGGTCGATCCTCACGCCTCAAACGCTCAGGGAATAGTATGGCGCCGAGGATCGCGCGCTTCGGTCGATGTGCCCGCACATTGTTCCAAGCCTTGCGCCGAACCGCTTGCGACCGCGCGGTGGCCACGACAGAGAGCAGGACCCACTTGGCGGCCTCCTCTTCGCCGAGCAGCGCGAGGGCGAGCGCGCTTGCATTGCGCTGACCAACAAGCAGATGGATGGCATCGTCAATGAGCCGCCTCGCATTCCGGTGGCACGCCGAAATGCCGGCCGCGAGCTCCTGAGGGGTCAGAATGCCTTGGGACTCCGCAATCTCAATGCTGGGCATCTCGTTCTCTTTGTTACCCATGATTGTGCCCTCTGCGGCTTCTCGGATGCACCCGGCTACACTCTCAGCGTCCGCTCACGACTTTGTGCGCCCAGCGTGGTCCATGCTGAGCGAGAGCCCCAAACAGTCGCGGCTTAGTTGGTGGTGGCAAGCACCACCGAGCTACCTACCTTCCGGTGTCGGGGCTGCGGGTGCTCCCTGCCGGTAGCGGGCCTTCACTTGGCCCCAAGTGTTCTGCCCCGCGCCTGTCGGGCCGAATATCTTCCCTGAGAGAATCCAAGGCCCAGAGGAGTCGCGGTAGTAGAAGTCTCCGTTTGAAAGCACCGCATTGAACCGCCCGCTGGAATAGTCCACCGCCACGATTGTCGCGCTGCCTGGAACCGTGCCGGAGTCGAAGCGCTCTCCGTTCGTCTCCAGAGCGAGAATGTCCCGCCCCACGACTGCCGAAACTCGGCTGGTTGTTGGCATTATCTCGGCCACCGCTAACACACCCTGTCCCTGCGCACTCGCGCCCCGTGCGCCAAGGTGATAGGCAAGCGCGAGACAGAGCAGCCCCGCGCACACGTAGAAGAATCGCTTTGCGAACATGACGCCCTCCGAGAATGTGGCCGATCGGGATTGGTGCTGCCTCGTGGAGTGTTGACTCTACGCCCGCCCGCTTCGCGGGGCACCGTCTACCGGTAGCGCGCCTTGAGCCCACCCCACGAAATCGTTTGAGCCGAGGTCAGATCGCGCGCGAACCTGAGTACGCGATTGTGGTCGTAGTCCCCGACGAAGATCGTGCCGTCGCTGGCGATCGCGACGGCATCGTATCGCACCGGCCCATACGCATAGCCCGCCACAGAGCTCCCCAAGCTTCCCAACGGAGTTCCGTTCAACGCAAAGATGAGAAGTCTTGAGCTTCCCCAGTCTGCGAGGTACAGGCGGCCGTCTCCGCCGATCGTCAGCTGCTCCGCGGCGCTGGCCCCGGTCGGAAACGACCCGAGCGGCGTTCCATCGGTCAAGTACTTGCTGACGGTACCGCCTTCGCGACTCGCCACGTAGAGAACACCACCCGCGAATGCGATCCCTACCGGCCGATTTGACGACCACTGTCCGAGCAGCGAGCCGGAACTGGAAAACTTGCGGACCATGTTTCCGCTCGTGTCGGTCACGTAGAGGTTTCCCAAACCGTCCATTGCAAGAAACGTTGCAAGCGAGCCGCCTGTGTTCCACTCATTGAGAAATGCACCGGCAGAAGCGAAGCGCAGCACCCTTCGGTTGTAGTAGTCCGTGACGAAGACATCCCCGCCTGGAGCAACCGCGACCCCATAGGCTTCGATGCCAGGGCCCGTGCCGAATTGAGCGAGCAGCGTACCGCTGGACGAGTAACTGTAAGCGGGGGCACCCGCACCTGCGTCGGACGTGACGAGCACATTCCCGCCGCCATCGAGCGCAAGTCCTAGCGGCGGCCCAAGAGTCGGCCACGAATCAGTGAACGCACCCACCTGGGCGTGCGCGGCAGCCGCCAACACGGCGAGGAACAGCATGGGACAGACACGAGCGAGGAATCGGGACGTGAGCATGACGGCCTCCGAGTTTGCGGCCGTGCTGGGGTAGCGCGGCCCTTGTAAGACTGGACACCTGTGTTGAGGGGGTCTCGAGTCTATGCCCAACAGGGAACGAGTCCAGATGCGAAGGATCTGGCGCGGAGGCACGAAGACCTTGCAGAGTTATCCGAAGGGGGTAGGAGGCAAGCGTGACGGGGAAGCTGCGGCGGCTATCCGCGCAAATCGTGAGCCCCAGGTGGTTGATCCGCCCCGGGGCTCGCGTCGCGACATCCCTCCACGCTTTGCGGGATCTGTGCGGGTCGGCCGCTTAGCGACCCTCATGACAGGTCATCGTGCTGCAATCTTCACGACAGGGACCACGATTCGACTGAGCGCTCCGACCTACCCCGCCGCCTTCTCCTCGTCCGAGCCGTGCTCCAGCCCTTCGGCCGCTTCGTCCTGCGGGCGGATGCGGAAGATGCGCGAGAGCTCGCTGCGCAACGCGCCCTCGTCGAGCCGCTGCTTGAGCGTGCCGCGATAGGCCACCGAGATCGAGCCGTTCTGCTCGCTCACCACGATCACGGCCGCGTCGGATTCCTCCGAGAGTCCGAGCGCGGCGCGATGCCGGGTGCCGAGCGTCGCCGACATGCGCGGGTTCGACGTGAGCGGCAGGATGCACGCCGCCGCGATCACGGTGTCCTCGCGCAGGATCACCGCGCCGTCGTGCAAAGGCGAGCCGGGGCTGAACAGCGTGACGATCAGCTCGGCCGAGATCTTGGCGTCGATCCGCGTCCCGGTCTCGACGAAGTTGCGCAGGCCCACGTTGCGCTCCATCACGATCAGCGCGCCGTGGCGGCGCTCGGCGAGGCTCTCGACGCCGCGCACCACCTCGCCCAGCACGCCGTAATTATCGCCGCGCAGGAAGGAGCGGAAGTAGCGCGTGCGCCCGAACTGGGCGAGCGCGTGGCGCAACTCGGGCTGGAACAGGATCACGAACGCGATCAGCCACACCGTCTTCAGGCTTTCCACGATCCACTTGACCGCGATCAGGTCGAACTCGCGCGCGAGCAGCCCGACCAGCACGATCACGAGCAGGCCGACGTACATCTGCGCCGACCGCGTGCCCTTCACCAAAATGAGCAGACGGTAGAACAACACCGCGACCAGGAAGATGTCGAGGAGATCGAGGAACCACAGCTGGTGGACGGGCGTCATGGCGGAGTGGGGCGCGTACGCGCCGCGGGGAATCTATCAGAACGATTCATGGCTCTCCACGGATTCCCGCCTCGCTGCCCGCAGCGCCTCGGCGATGCGCACCGCCCGGCCGGTGGCGGCGACGTCGTGGGTGCGCACGATGCGCGCGCCGAGGAACACAGCGACCGCCGTCGCGGCGAGCCCGCCCTCGAGACGCTGGTCCACCGGCAACCCGAGCGCGCTCCCGAGGAAGCTCTTGCGCGAGACGCCGATCACCACCGGCCGGCCGAGCGCCGCGATCTCCGAGAGCCGCGCGATCAGCTCGAAGTTGTGGCGCGCGCTCTTGCCGAAGCCGATCCCGGGATCGAGCGCGATGCGCTCGGGATGAATGCCCTCGCGCCGCGCGTGCCCGAGCCGCGCGCCGAGCCACGCCGCGACCTCGCGAGCCGCGTCGTCGTAGCGCGGGTCCTGCTGCATGGTGCGCGGCGTGCCGCGCATGTGCATGAGCACGAGCCCGGCCTCCGCGGCCGCGACCACCCGCGCCATCGCGGGGTCGGCGAGCGCTGTGACGTCGTTCACGACGTGGGCGCCCGCGGCGAGCGCGCGCTCGGCGACCTCGGCGCTCGCGGTGTCCACCGACAGGCACGCCTCGGTCTCGCTCGCGAGCCGCGTGATCACCGGCAGCAGCCGCGCGAGCTGCTCGGCGGGCGGCACGGCATCGGCGCCCGGGCGCGTGCTCTCGGCGCCCAGATCGATCAGCGATGCGCCCGCCGCGATCAGGGAGCGCGCGTGCGCGACCGCTGCGTCGGGGTCGAGATAGCGGCCGCCGTCCGAGAACGAATCGGGCGTGACATTGACCACGCCCATCACCAGTGTGCGCGCCTCGAGGTCGAAGCTGCGTTCGCGGCAGCGCCAGATCATGGGGCTACTTCGCGAGCGTCTCGCGGAGCCTCGTGATCTGAGCCGCGTGATTGTGCGCGTGCACCGCGTAGATCTGGAGCCAGGTCTTCGCGGTGTAGAGCCCGGACTCGGTGTGCCAGCCCGAGCGGTTCCAGTCGTCATCGCCCATCTCGCGCAGCAGCTGGGTCGTGTTCGCGCGCACGGCGCCGAACAGCTCGAGCGCGTGCGCGTGATCGCGCAGGTTGTAACGCAGCAGCACGGCCCACGCCTCCTGGTCGTAGCCCTGGATCACCGCGTGCTCCTCGGTGAGGAGCCGCCGCAGCCGCTGGGCCGAGACGCTCTCGCTGTCGGCGAGGTGGTGCACGATCTCGCGCGCGCTCCACTTGCCGGGGAGCGGATGCGCCGCCAGCGATGCGGCGGGGAAGCCCTTGAGGCTCTTCTCGACTTCGTCGTATCCCGCCGCGTACTGCGCGATCAGCTTGGCTCTCTCGTCCGGCGTCATCGGGGGAAGTCCTCTGGATGGAATCGCGTCCCCGCCGCGCGGGGACATTGACCTGACGGGACACGGATGGTAGCACTTACCGGTCTTTTTGCCCGTGCGCGGGGCGCGTGCGCGATCCGCATCGCTCCGCTTTTCGTTCGCGAATGTGCAGGGGTCCGGGAGGAGGTTGCGCCGCATGTCGTGGGTTCGGGGTGCGCTAGCGTCGGTCGCCGTCGTCGTGCTGCTCGCCGCTCCATCGGCCGCACAGATCGGCGGGCACCCGATCGAGTTGTCGGGCGGCGCCGGTGTGTTCAGCCCCGATGCGCGCGCGCGCGTGAAGCTCGGCCCGGCCTACGACGCCGCGATCGGCTGGCGCCTGCTCCCCGGAATCGCGCTCGAGGGCCAGGCCACATGGGGCCCGAGCAAGGCCGACTCCCTGCCCCGTCAGCCGGACAACTTCACCATGTACGGGCTCGACCTGCGCTGGAGCCTGCGCCCCGCGGACGCTCGCGCCGTGCCATTCCTGTTGTTCGGAGCTGGCTACGGGAAGAGCCACACCAGCGGCCATCGGCCCGACGTCCTTGAGCGCGGAGCGGCCACGGTCGGGGTCGGCCTCCTCCAGAACGTGCTGAACGAGCGCGCCTACCTGCGATTCGAGGCGCGCGACATCATGTTCCGCGACCGCGACCAGCAGGGATTCAGCAATCACGTCGCGGTGACCGCGGGACTCCAGTGGAGCTTCCTCGGCAAGGAGAAGGACCAGGATCTCGATCACGTGCGCGACTGGCTCGACCAGTGCCCGAACACCCCGATCGGCGCGAAGGTGGACGCGAAGGGCTGCCCGATCGATACCGACGGCGACGGCGTGTTCGACGGGATCGACCAGTGCGTGAGCACGCCGCGCGGGTGCAAGGTGGACGCGAAGGGCTGCCCGATCGACACCGACGGCGACGGCGTATGCGACGGGCTCGATCGCTGCCCCGGCACGCCGAAGGGCGCGATCGTGGACGCCGAGGGCTGCGCGCTCGACTCCGACGGCGACGGCGTGTACGACGGGCTCGACAGCTGCGCTGCAACGCCCAAGGGATGCACGGTGGACCCGAAGGGCTGCCCCGTCGACGCCGACGGCGACGGCGTGTGCGACGGGCTCGACAAGTGCCCGAACACGCCAGCCGGCCTGCGGGTGGACGATGCCGGCTGCCCGATCGAGGTGAACGAGAAGGAGACCCAGCTGCTCGACACCGGCTCGATCCGGCTCTCGAACATCCAGTTCGAGGTGCGCAAGGCGAACCTCAAGCCCGAGTCGTTCGCGCTGATCGACACGGTCGGCATGATCCTGGTGCAGTATCCGACGCTGAAGATCGAGATCGGCGGACACACCGACAACCGCGGGAGCGCAGCGCTCAACGACACGCTCTCGCAGTCGCGCGCCGGCTCGGTGCTGCGCTATCTCGAGTCGAAGTTCCCGCAGCTCCCGGCCGATCAGTTCACGGCGAAGGGCTACGGATTCTCGAAGCCGATCGCGCCCAACACCACGGATCTGGGGCGCTCGAAGAATCGGCGCGTCGAGTTCAAGGTGCTCAACACCGAGGCGCTCAAGATCGAGCGCGAGCGGCGCTACTACCTGCGCAAGGACTCGACGGCTCCGCCGATGACGCCGTCCGCCCCGTCCGACTCCACGAAGTCGGCGGCACCGGGCACGATGCAGGTGGCCCCGCCGGACACGACGAAGCACTGACGCCGGGGTCGCGCGGGGGTGATGGTCACGGACGGGGCGTCGATGCGACGCCCCGTTCGCGTTTGCGGGCGCCTCGCGCTCCGCGGCCGATCGGAGATCGAAACGTGACCGAGTGGCGGCGCGACGACTACCTCATCACCACCGATCCCGCGCGCTTGGACCTCGCGGTCGTGCACGGGTTCCTCACGAGCTGCTACTGGGCGAAGGGCATTCCGCTCGAGGTCGTGCGGCGGTCGATCGAGCACTCGCTCAACTTCAGCGTCTGGCACGAGCCCCGATCCGGGCCGGCGGCGCAGGCCGGCTTCGCGCGCGTGATCACCGACTTCGCGACGTTCGACTATCTCGGCGACGTGTTCGTGCTCGAGCCGCACCGCGGCCGCGGGCTCGCGAGGTGGCTGATGGAGACCCTCACCGCGCACCCCGACCTCCAGGGCTTCCGGCGCTGGGTGCTGCTCACGCGCGACGGGCACGGGCTCTATCGCCAGTTCGGTTACACTCCGGTCGCGGCGGCCGAGCGCTACATGGAACGCTGGGATCCCGAGGTCTATCGCCGTCCGCCGGGGTCGTGAGTCGGAGGTCTGGCTATGGAATCGCGAAAAATCCTGATCATCGAGGACGACCCCGTTCAGGGGCTGGCACTCGCGACTCAGCTGAAGCGAGCGGGGCATGTCATCGTCCGCGCCGCGGATGGGGTGGCGGCGATCTCCGTCGCCAACCACGAAAAGCCCGACATCATCCTGCTCGACCTGGGCCTGCCGGGAGGCGGGGGCATGATGGTCCTCAAGCGACTGCGGAAGCTGCTCCACACCGCGGCCACGCCGGTGATCGTCATCACCGGCTCGGGCGCGGATCGCGATGAGCTGCTCGCCGCCGGCGCCCAGGCGTTCATGGAGAAGCCGGTGGACGCGGCCGCGGTGCTGAAGGTCATCGAAGAGGTTCTCGGCGGGAATCCGGCCGACGGCTCAGTCTGATATCAGCCGCCGCGCTGATTCTTCCGCACGATCACGTTGCCCAGCACCAGCATGTCCATGTCGGATTTCACGAACGTGTTGTGCGCGTTCGCCGGCGTGGTCACGATCGGCTCGCCCTTCAGGTTGAAGGACGTGTTGAGCACCACCGGCACCCCGGTGGCCTGTCCGAAGCGCTCGATGAGCGAGTAGTAGAGCGGGCTCGCGTCCTTGAAGACGGTCTGCAGCCGCCCGGTGCCGTCCACGTGCGTGATCGCGGGGAGCGTGGCGTGGTGCTCGGGCCGCACCGGCACGACGTACAGCATGAAGCGCGCGGGGTAGTGGCCGCACGCGTTCGGCAGCTCGAAGTAGCGCTCGGCTGCATCGGCGAGCACCGATGGCGCGAACGGCCGGTAGGGCTCGCGGAACTTGATCTTGGTGTTGACGATGTCCTTCATGTCGGCGCGTCGCGGGTCGGCGAGGATGCTGCGGTTCCCGAGCGCGCGCGGGCCCCACTCGAAGCGGCCCTGGTGCCATCCGACCACTTCGCCCTTCGTGAGGGAGTCCACGACGCGATCGAGCAGCTCGCTCTCGCCGTCCACCACCTCGTGCGCGATGTTTTGCGAGCGCAGCCAGTCGGTGGACTCGCCCTGCGTGTAGGCCTTGCCCCAGTAGCCGTGGTCCATCACGAACCCGCGCGGCCGGCCCAGCAGCTGGTGGTACGCGTAGAACGCGGCGCCCACCGCGCCGCCGCCGTCGCCGGCCGCCGGCTGGATGTAGAGCTCATCGAACCCGGTCTCGCGCAGGATGCGGCTGTTCGCGACCGAGTTGAGCGCCACGCCGCCCGCCATGCACAGCTTCTTGAGGCCAGTCTCCTTCTGGAGCGCGCGCGCCATGTGCAGCAGCACTTCCTCGGTGACGCGCTGGATCGAGGCCGCGACGTCCGCGTAGTGCTGGTTGCGGCGCGCGACCTCGTCGTAGTCGGGAGGCTTCGGCCCGAAGTACGACGGATATCCCGACGAGTCGGTGAAGAAGTGCATGCTCGGCGGGCGCGGCGGTCCGAACAGCTCGACGAACCTGCGGTTGTAGGTGTGGCGCGCCGAGTGGTGGAAGCTGAAGTACTCCATGTTGAGCCGGAACGATCCGTCGTCGCCGAGCGTGATGAGCTTCCACACGTCGTCCACGTAGCGCGGCTTTCCGTAGGGCGCCATGCCCATGACCTTGTACTCGCCCTCGTTCACCTCGAAGCCGAGGAAGGCGGTGAACGCGCTGTAGAGCAGCCCGAGCGAGTGCGGGAAGCGGATCTCGCGATTCAGCTTCAGCGTGTTGCCGTGGCCGGTGCCGGTGGCGGCGGTGGTCCACTCGCCCACGCCGTCCACGGTGAGGATCGCGGCCTCGTCGAACGGCGACGGAAAGAACGCGCTCGCCGCGTGCGAGGCGTGATGGTCGATCGCGAGCACGCACTTGGCCGGGATGTCGAGCTTGTCGGTGAGCAGGTTCTGGACCCAGAGCTTGTCCGAGAGCCACGCGACCATGCTCTCGCGGAACACCTCGTAGCTGCGCGGGAAGGTCTGGAGGCAGGACGCGACGATGCGCTCGAATTTGAGGAACGGCTTCTCGTAGTACACGACGTAATCGAGATCCTGGGGCGTGAGCCCGGCCTGGGCGAGGCAGAACGCGATCGCCTGCTCCGGGTAGCCGAAGTCGTGCTTGATGCGCGAGAAGCGCTCCTCCTCGGCGGCGGCGGCCAGCACGCCGTCGCGCACCAGGGCCGCGGCCGAGTCGTGGTAGAAGCAGGAGATGCCGAGGATGTTCACGGGGGGAGGAGTCCGGCCGGGTCTAGAACCCGCTCCTCGCGTCGTCGACGTTCGAAGGCTGGGGCGGAAGCGGGGTCCATCGCGCCGGGCCGGGCCGGAGCTGCAGCGTGTCGGCGAACAGGCGCAGGCCGATCGCGAACAGCGGAAGGACCACCAGGTAGGCGAGGGTCGTCACGATCCGCGAGAGCAGGTTGCCGATCGCGCGCGCGATGCGCTGCCAGCCATGCCACAGGCGCTTGTAAAGCGGGGCATCGGGGGCAAGCTCTGCGATCCGGCGCGTCGAGCCCAGCTGGACGGCCGGCGAGTGGCGGGCCATGCGCTAAAAGAGCGTGTAGATGAAGGCGCTGATGGCGGACGACTGGCCGAAGATGACGAGCACGCCGAGCATCAGGAGCACCACGACCAGCGGGACCATCCACCAGATCTTCCGGCGCCAGAAGTACGACACCAGCCCGCCCGCGATTCCGAGGCGGGCGAACAGATTGCGAAAGAAGCGGCGGATGGCTTTCATCGGCGGGTCTCCACGAAGGGCCCGGGCGGTCCGGGGCAATGATTCTAGATTTCCTGCCCCGATCGGGTCAACCTATTGAAGTCACGGGGCGCAGGCCCTAGACTGCCGCGCTCGATCCCCCCATGACAGCCGCCCTGCTGGTCCTCGAAGATGGCCGCGCCTTTCGCGGCCGACGTTTTGGCGCCCCGTCCGATGCAGCCGGCGAGGTGGTGTTCAACACGTCCATGACGGGCTACCAGGAGATTCTCGGCGACCCCTCCTACGCCGGCCAGATCGTGGTGATGACCTACCCGCTGATCGGGAACTACGGCATCGCCCCCGAGGATTTCGAGTCGCGCCAGGCATTCCTCTCAGGGTTCGTGGTGAAGGAGCCGAGCCGCATCGCGAGCAACTGGCGGCACGAGCGCTCGCTCGAGGAATACCTGGTCGCATCCGGTGTCCCCGGGTTCTGCGACTTCGACACGCGCGCCCTGGTGCGACACCTGCGCACGCACGGCGCGAGGCGCGGTGTGATCGCCGACGCCGCGCAGGGCGTGGACGCGCTGGCGGCGCGCGCGCGCGGCGTGCCACCCATGGCGGGCTGCGATCTCGCGAGCACCGTGTCCGACGCGTTGGCCCACGGGTGGGTGCGCAGGAGCTGGGCGCTGCCTGGCGATTCGCCGGGGCAGGAGCCGCCGCGCGCGCAGCCGGTCGCGAGCGAGCCGTTCCGCGTCGTGGTGATGGACTACGGGGTGAAGTGGAACATCCTGCGGCGGCTGGTGGACGTGGGGTGCAGCGTGACCACCGTGCCCGCGAATACCAGCGCCGAGGACGTGATGCGCCTCCGTCCGCACGGCGTGGTGCTCTCGAACGGGCCGGGCGACCCCGAGCCGCTCGCCTACGCCGTGGACAACGTACGCGCGCTGATCGGCCGGGTGCCGGTGTTCGGCATCTGCCTCGGGCACCAGCTGCTCGGGCTCGCGTGCGGCGCGAAGACCTTCAAGCTCAAGTTCGGCCACCGCGGCAGCAACCATCCGGTGATGGATCTCATGACCTCGCGGGTCGAGATCACGGCGCACAATCACGGCTTCGCGGTGGATCCCGATTCGCTCCCTAAGGGCGTGGCCGAGGCCACCCACGTCAACCTGAACGACCAGACGCTCGAGGGACTGCGCCTGCGCAACGCCCCGGCGTTCAGCGTCCAGTACCACCCCGAGGCGTCCCCGGGCCCGCACGACGCGCACTACCTGTTCGACCGCTTCGCCGACCTGATGCGCGATCACGCTGCGGAGCACGCCCGGTGAGCGCGCGGCCGGCGGCCACCCCCGCGCGATTCATGAGAGCGCACTGATGCCGCGCCGCCGCGATCTCCACTGCATCCTGGTGGTGGGTTCCGGGCCGATCGTCATCGGGCAGGCGTGCGAGTTCGACTACTCCGGCGCGCAGGCGATCAAGGCGCTGCGCGCGGAGGGATTCCGGGTCGTGCTCGTGAACTCGAACCCGGCGACCATCATGACCGACCCCGAGCTCGCCGACCGCACCTACGTCGAGCCGCTCACGCCCGAGTACCTGGAGGCGGTGATCGCGCGCGAGAAGCCCGACGCGATCCTGCCGACGGTGGGCGGGCAGACCGCGCTCAATCTCACGCTCGCGCTCGCCGAGAGCGGCGTGCTCGCGCGACACGGGGTCGAGGTGATCGGGGCGAGCGTCGAGGCGATCCGCATCGCGGAGGATCGAGAGGCGTTCAAGCGCGCGATGCTGAAGATCGGGCTCGAGGTGCCGCTCAGCCGGCTGGTGTCCGAGGTGGGGCCCGCGCTCGCGTTCGCCGAGCAGAACGGCTACCCGGTGGTGCTGCGGCCCTCGTTCACGCTCGGCGGCAGCGGCGGCGGGATCGCGTACAACGCCGAGGAGTGCGAGACCATCGTGCGGCGCGGCCTCGATCTCTCGCCGGTGCGCGCGGTGCTGGTCGAGGAGTCGCTGCTGGGGTGGAAGGAGTACGAGCTGGAGGTGATGCGCGACCTCAAGGACAACGTGGTGGTGGTGTGCTCGATCGAGAACTTCGACCCGATGGGCGTGCACACCGGCGACTCGCTCACCGTGGCCCCCGCCCAGACGCTCACCGACAAGGAGTACCAGCGCATGCGCGACGCGGCCGCCGCGATCATGCGCGCGGTGCGGGTGGACACCGGCGGCTCGAACGTGCAGTTCGCGGTCAACCCCGAGAACGGCCGCATGATCGTGATCGAGATGAACCCGCGCGTTTCGCGCTCTTCGGCGCTCGCATCCAAGGCCACCGGGTTCCCGATCGCGAAGATCGCAGCGCGGCTGGCGGTGGGCTACACGCTGGACGAGATTCCCAACGACATCACGAAGAAGACCCCCGCCGCCTTCGAGCCGACGCTCGATTACGTGGTGACCAAGATCCCCAAGTTTGCATTCGAGAAATTCCCGGGCGCCGACGCCACGCTCGGCACCCAGATGAAGTCGGTGGGCGAGGTGATGGCGATCGGGCGCACCTTCAAGGAGTCGCTGTTCAAGGCGCTGCGCTCGCTCGAGGCGGTGCGCCCGTTCCGCCCCGAGATCAAGAACCGCGACGACCTCGCGCGGCTGCTGGGCGTCGCCACCGAGAACCGCCTGCACCTGATCGAGCACGCGCTCGAGCAGGGCTGGACCGTGGCGGAGCTGAATCTCCTGACGCACGTGGACCCCTGGTTCCTCGACCAGGTGCAGCAGTTCGCCGAGCTGGCGCGTGGCATCCGGGCGCGGCCGCTCGACTCGCTGAGCGATGAGACGCTGCGCACGGCGAAGCGCTACGGATTCTCGGACCGCCGCATCGCCTACTTGACCGGCGACAGCGAAGACGCGGTGCGCGAGCGCCGTCACGCGGCCGGCATCCGGCCGGTGTTCAAGCGCGTGGACACCTGCGCCGCCGAGTTCGAATCGTTCACGCCCTACCTCTACTCGACCTACGAGGAGGAGGACGAGAGCGACCCGCGGCCCGGGCGCAAGGTGATGATCCTCGGCAGCGGCCCCAACCGCATCGGGCAGGGGATCGAATTCGACTACTGCTGCTGCCACGCCTCGTTCGCGCTGCGCGACGAGGGCGTCGAGAGCATCATGGTGAACTGCAATCCCGAGACCGTCTCCACCGACTACGACACCAGCGACCGGCTCTACTTCGAGCCGCTCACGCTCGAGGACGTGCTCGAGGTGGTGGAGCGCGAGCGGCCGGAGGGCGTGATCGTGCAGTTCGGCGGGCAGACGCCGCTCAATCTCACCATGCCGCTCCATCGCGCCGGGGTCCCGATCCTCGGCACGCCGCCCGACTCGGTGGATCTCGCGGAAGACCGCGAGCGCTTCGTCGCGTTTCTCGACCAGCTCGGGCTCGCGCATCCCGAGCACGCGATCGCGCGTTCCCTCGCCGAGGCCGAGACCGCGGCGGCCCGGCTCGGCTTCCCGCTGTTGGTGCGGCCGTCGTTCGTGCTGGGCGGGCGCGGCATGGCGATCGTGTACGGCCTGGACGAGCTGCGCCACTACATGACCCAGGCCCTCGAGCGCGCGCCCCGGGGCGCGATCCTGATCGACCGGTTCCTCGAGGATGCCTACGAGCTGGACGTCGACGCGCTCGCCGACGGGCGCGAGTGCGTGATCGGCGGCATCATGCAGCACATCGAGGAGGCCGGCGTGCACAGCGGCGACTCGTGCTGCGTGCTGCCCACCACCAGCATCTCGGCGCGCCATCTCGACGAGGTGCGCGCCGCGACCCGCACCATGGCGCTCGCGCTCAAAGTGGTCGGGCTCATGAACGTGCAGTTCGCGATCGCCGAGGACAAGCTCTACGTGCTCGAGGTGAACCCGCGCGCCTCACGCACCGTGCCCTACGTTTCGAAGGCGACCGGCGTGCCGCTCGCCAAGATCGCGACGCGGCTGATGCTGGGCAAGACCCTCGCCGAGCTGGGTCTCACCCGCGATCTCACCGTGGACCGCTTCTACGTGAAGGCCCCGGTGTTCCCGTTCATCAAGTTCCCGGGCGTCGACCCCAAGCTCTCGCCCGAGATGCGCTCGACCGGCGAGGTGATGGGGGTGGCGCGCACCTTCGGCATGGCGTTCTACAAGGCGCAGCTCGCAGCGGGCACGCGGCTCCCTTCGGCCGGGACCGCGTTCATCACCGTGAACGTCCGCGATCGCAAGGCGGTGGTGCCCACCGCGCGCCGGCTCGCGGGGCTCGGGTTCAAGCTGGTGGCCACCCACGGCACCGCCTCCGCGCTGCGTGAGGCCGGGCTCGAGGTGGACGCCATGCTCAAGGTGAGCGAGGGGCGCCCGAACGGCGTGGACGCGCTCAAGAGCGGCCAGATCCAGCTGCTGGTGAACACGCCGCTCGGCGCGATGTCCCGTCGCGACGGCTGGGGCCTGCGCACCGCGGCGGTGCAGCACGACGTGCCGTGCATCACCACGCTGCCCGGCGCGGCGGCGGCGGCCGACGCGATCGAGGCGCTGCGCACCTCGGGCATCGAGGTGATGAGCCTTCAGGAATTGCACGCGGAGCGCGTGGCGGCGGGGGACGAGCCGCTCCCGCCTCGGGTCGTGGATGACGCCGTCTCGAAAGGATCGACATGAAGCTCGCACATTCATGGACGACGAGCCTGGCTCTGGTCATGGCCTTCGCAGCCGCGCCCGCCTTCGCTCAAGCACCCGCCGCGACTCCGAGCGCGGCGCTCGCCCGGTTGTTCGACGACGAGCGCGCCTTCGTCTGGCGCGAGGATCCGCTGGCCGCGACCGCGGACGGCGTGCATGACTACGACGACCGCCTGCCTTCGGTCACGCCGGCGGACCAGCTTCGCCAGCTGGGGGCGGACCGGGTCTTTCTCCAGCGACTGCACGCGATCGATCGCTCCGCGCTGACCCCGCAGGAGGCCGTGAGCGCCGAGCTGTTCGATTTCATGGTGTCGCAGCGCATCGCGCTCGGCGCGCACCGGGAGTGGCGGGCGCCGCTCACCAGCGACAGCGGCTTCCATACCGAGGTGCTGTTCATCCACGAGCGCGGCGCGCTCCGCGCCGTTGCGGACTACGAGAAGTACATCGCGCGCCTGAACGACGTTCCCCGCTACTTCCGCGAGAACATCGCGAACATGCGCCTCGGCATGCGCGAGGGCTTCACCCTGCCCGCCGAGATCCTCGAGGGGGTCTCCCGCATCGTCGCCGGGGAACAATACGTGCGCGCCGACGAGTGTCCGCTGTTCCAGCCGTTCGCGAAGTTTCCGGTCACGATGCCTCAGGCGGATCGCGGACGGCTCGAGGCCGCCGGCCGCGCGGCCATCCAGGACTCGGTGATCCCAGCGTACGCCGCGTTCCAGCGCTTCTTCGAGAAGGAATATCGTCCCGGGGCGCGGCGCACGATCGCGGCCTCGGCGCTGCCCGGCGGCCGGGCCTACTACGCCGACCTGGTGCGCTACTTCACGACGCTGCCCGAGGCCACGCCCGAGCGGGTGCACCAGACCGGGCTGAACGAAGTGGCCCGCATCCGCAAGGAAATGGAAGCGATCGTCGAGGAGGTGGGCTTCAAGGGCAGCTTCCAGGATTTCCTGACCTTCCTGCGCACCGACCCGCAGTTCTATGCGCAGACGCCGGAAGAATTGCTGCACGACGCGGCGTGGATCGCCAAGGAGATCGACGGGCGACTGCCCGCGTACTTCGGGCGGCTGCCGCGCACGCCGTACGGCGTGCGTGCGGTGCCCGCCCAGCTCGCGCCCAACTACACCGCCGGCCGGTACAACCCGGGGCCGGTGGGCGCCGCCGGCGAATATTGGGTGAATATCTACGCGCTGAACACGCGGCCGCTCTACGCGCTGCCCTCGCTCACGCTCCACGAGGCGGTGCCGGGCCATCACCTGCAAGGCGCGCTCGCCCGCGAGATGACGGACGTGCCGCGGTTCCGGCTCAACTTCTATCCGCACGCCTTCGGCGAAGGCTGGGGCCTCTACTCCGAATGGCTGGGGCAGGAGATGGGGATCTATCACACGCCCTACGAGCGCTTCGGACGGCTCACGTACGAGATGTGGCGCGCCTGCCGGCTGGTCGTCGACACCGGCATGCACTCGATGGGCTGGACGCGACAACGGTCGGTGGACTATCTCTCAGCCAACACCGCGCTCTCGACGCACGAGATCGGCACCGAGGTCGACCGCTACATCGCGTGGCCCGGACAGGCGCTCGCGTACAAGACCGGCGAGTTGAAGATCCGCGAGCTGCGCCATCGCGCGGAAGCGGCGCTCGGCGAGCGCTTCGACATTCGCGCCTTCCACGACGCCGTGCTCGAGAACGGGGGCGTGACCCTGCCGGTGCTGGAGCGGCGCATCGACGCCTACATCGCGAAGGCGCAGGCGGCGAAGTAGCGGGCCGGGTTCTTACTCCCCGGCCACGGCGGGCGGCTCGATCCGCGGCATGGCGCGCACGCCGGAGATCTTGTGCCGCCACAGTGGATCGAATTGGGACCGATGCGTGCCCATGGTCACGGCCGCGTGGTAGAAGGTCTCCCGACTCTCCACGATGCCGCAGTGCTTGAGATCGCTGAAGAAGACCACGTTGCCGAAGTTCCATCGGTCGCCATCGGCCACCTTCGGCAGGCACATGTAGAATTTCCGGGCCGTGGTGCGCTTGATGAAGAGGCCGTTCTCGGTCATCACCCGCCATACGAAGCCGGAGCAGTCGAAGCTCTTGAGCCCGCACGCGCCCCAGACGTAGGGGCGGCTGAGGTGGCTCTCGATGGCGGCACGTACGGCGGCCTCGGCCGCGGCGGAGACGCCCGCCGAGGAATCCGGCGCCGGCGCTCCCGCGGCGGGCGGCACCTTCGCGAACGCGGGGGTCGGGACGACGGCCGCCGCGAGCGCCAGCGCGAGAGCGATCGCGCGCGCGGGCGCCATCGCCCGCGATCGAGCCGTCGCCCGAGGCGCGCGGGGTCGCGGCATCACTTGACCGCGCTCCCCAGCAGGATGCCGAGCCCGATGAAGAGCCCCGCGAGGAAGATCCCCACCGCGCGGTTGTCGGCCTTGAGCTGATCCGCGAAGTGCACGCCGGGCGTGAGCCAGTCGAAGATCTTGTAGGCGATGACGAAACCCACGAGGCCGACGGCGAGCGAGATCAGGATCGAGATCAGATAATTCTGCAGGTCCACGCGTTCCTCCCCATGGTTTCGCCGGAGCGCTCCACCGTTTGATCGGGTCTTCGAGATTCCGCCCGTTGGCGTCGTCCGGCGCCCGCACCAGGACGCCGCGAGCGTAAACCACGGCCTGCCGGTTGTCGCGCGAGCGCGCCGATCCGGTCGCCGAGCGCCGTCCGAGTCGCGCTCATCCCCCCGCGATCGCCCGCACCGCCTCGAGCGCCCGGTCGACCTCCGCCGGATCGTTGACCAGGCTCGGGGCGAGTCGCGCGTAGGTGACGCGATAGGGGCTGGTGCTCGCGACGATGCGCCGCGCGAGCAACCGCTTGACGACGTCCTCGGGGGACACGCCGTCCACCTCGAACGCGACGAGCCCCGCCGAGAGCTCGGGGTCGCGCGGCGTGTGGAGCGTGACGCGTCGCATCGCGGCGAGGCCCGCCTTGCAGCGATCGTTCAGATCGCGAATTCGCCGCGCGACCCGTGCGCGGCCGATCCGCTCGTGAAACGCGAACGCAGCGGTCATCGCCCACTGGTGCTCGAACGCGTGGAAGCCGCCCGGGCTCATGTCGAACGCCGTGGTCGGCCGCGGCGCGGTGTCCTCGCGCATCCACGCGTTGAAAGCGTCGAGGCTCGCGAAGGTGGGGATCGTCGGCCGCAGCCGCGGCCAGCGGTCGGCACGGCCCCACAATATCCCGGTGCCACGCGGCGCGAACATCCACTTGTGCGTTCCCGCCGCGAAGAAATCGCAGCCCAGCGCCGAGACCGATTCGTCGACGGCGCCCAGGCCGTGGACGCCGTCCACCACCAGCAGCGCCTGGTCATGCTCGTCGCGCCCCCGGTTCGCGTCGCGGACCACGTCGGCGAGCGCGCGAATCGGCAGGCGCACGCCGGTGCTGGAATGCACCCAGGTGACGCCGACCGCCCGCGTGTTGGGCCGGATCGCGGCGGCCAGCTTCTCCGCGGCCTCGGCCGTGGTCACATGCGACGCCCGATCGTAGAGCGGCACCTTGCGCATGCTCACCCCCGCCTTCGCGGCCGCGAAGCGGATCGCCTCGTGATGCGAGTAGTGATCGTGCGTGGTGGTGAGGATCTCGTCGCCCGCCCGCAGCGGGAGCCCGGCATACACCATCGCGAGCCCGGTGGTGGTGTTGGCCGTGAGCGCGATCTCGTCGGGCCGTGCCCCGAGGTATCCCGAGATGTCGTTCCGGATCAGCATCTGCACGTTGTCCGGCGAGTCCGTGAACATCCTGTGATCGACGACCAGAAACGGCTCAGCGTCGAGGGTGCGGCGAAACGCATCGATCGCGTCGCGGACCGGCTTCGGGTGGGACGCCAGGTAGAAGCTCGCGAAGTGAAGCTGCCCGGGCGCGAGCGAGAACTGCTCGCGGACGCTGGACCAGGTGGAGAGCCCGGGCAGCGGCGACGAATGTTTCTCGATCGCGGCGCGAAGGGCCCCGGGCGCCAGGGCGGTGGCCGCGGTCGTGAGACCGGCGGCCAGGAACTCTCGGCGTGAAAGCATGCGGACCTCCGGGTGTGATGTCCTGCTCGCCGCGGCGTGCGGTGAAGGCGCCTCGCGCCACGTGGGCGGAGGTTACACGAAAGCGCGAGAAAGAAGTCGTGCCCGGGCGGGCGCTCTCGGGCATAATCGCCGCCGGCCGGGAAGGCAGGACCGCACGGAGCCCCGGCTTCTCAGTCAGATCGATGGACACCGAAGGGCCGCAGTTCAACGACGGAGAAGCTGGAGATGAGTTCGAAAACGCTTTCCCTGGTCGTCGCGTCGGCTGCAATCGTCGTCGCCAGCTCGTCGACGGCATCGGGCGCGGCGACCAACACCTGGACCTCGACGGGCACGACGACGTGGACGAAGAAGACCAACAACCCGAACATCGAGAACTGCACGGTCGGCCTCAAGTGCACGAAGTTCGACGGATCCGTTAGCGAGCCCTCCGCGATGGTGATCGGCACCGAGGCCCCTGCGGGCTGGACCCTTCACGGCGTGTTCGTGCTGAACCCGCAGGGAAACCTGCTGGTCGTCGGTGGCACGACCATCCTCGCGGAGGAGGTGCCATGCCCGCCCGGCGGATGCGAGGTGGATGGCGTCCATCCGGCCCCGCCCGGAGGAGTGTGGCACCAGTTCAAGACGAACGACGTGCCGTCGGTCAATGGCTCCGGCAGCTTCGACTTCTGTGTCGTGGTCGAGTACGACACGAACGGCGACGACCCGGTGGGGAAGACCGTATCCACCTGGTTGAGCGATGACGGCCATGCGCGATACGGAGACACGACCAACGAGTTCTTCATGCAGGGGCCGTTCTCGTTCACCGCTCCGATGCTGGGCGCGTGGGGCGCGGCGCTGGCCGCCCTGCTCCTCGTCATCGTCGGCTCCGGGTTCGTGATCCGGAATCGGCGGGCCGCGCTCGCATAGGCGGCGTTCGTCGGCGCGGAGCCTCGAGCCTTCGGGCCGAGCGGCTCCGCGCCGAACGCGAGAGGGAGCTCGAGACCATGCCCGGTTCAAGGACGATCCGCCGCCTCGCCTGCGCCACGGTGGCCGCATGGCTCGCCCTCGCGCGCGCCGCGGATTCGGGTGAGCCGCGCGTGGTCTCGTACCCCGGGCGCACCATGGGCACCTACTCCAACGTCACGCTCGTCACCGGGGATTCGGCGGCGAGCGCTGAGGTGGCGCGCCTCGCGCACGCGACATTCGCCCGCGAGGACTCGCTCATGAGCAACTGGACCACCACCAGCGAGGTGGCGCGCATCAATCGCGAGGCCTACGGCCAGACGGTGCGGGTGGAGCCCGAGGTGGCGGGCGTGATCGCCTACTCGCTCGAGGTGTGGCGCGCGAGCCAGCACGCCTTCGACATCACGGTCGAGCCGCTGATCCGGGCGTGGGGCTTTCTCGGCGGGAAGCCGCACGTGCCATCCGACGCCGAGATCGCGTCAGCGTTCCGGCGGGTCGGCGCGAATCACGTGCGCTTCGACCCCCGGGCGCGCACGATCCGCTTCGATCGAGCGGGGGTGCAGATCGACCTGGGGGGGATCGCGAAGGGCTACGCGGTGCACGCCGTGGCGGAGTCGATCCGGGCGCACGGCATTCGCGATGCGCTCGTGGATCTGTCCGGCAACATGGACGCGATCGGCCATCCGCCCGGGGCGCCCTACTGGCGGATCGGCATCCGCGATCCGCGCGATCGGATGCCGTTCTTCGCGCACCTCGATCTCTCGGACCAGGGCGTCTCCACCTCGGCCGACTACGAGCAGTTCGTGAGCGCGAACGGGAAGCGCTACGGCCACATCATGGATCCGCGCACGGGGCGCCCGGCCGAGGGACTGCTGGCGGTGACCGTGGTCGCGAAGAACGGCTACGTCACCGACGCGTGGGACACGCCGCTGTTCGCGCTCGGCGCCGCCGCCGCCAGACGCGTCGCGAAGGCGCGCGAGGACATCGCGGCGGTGATCGTGGAGCCGGGCGCGGAAGGCGTGGACACGGTGTGGGTGGAGCGCTCGCTGAGGCGGCGCTTCCAGCTCCAGCCGGAGGCTGAGAAGCTGTTCCGGGTCGTCGAGTTCTGATCGGAGGGAGCCGCGCGCTACGCCGGCAGCTCTCGTCCCCTGGTCTCCGGAGCGAACGGCAGCACGATCATGCCGAGCAGGTAGACCATGCCCACCGCCGTCACCGCGTGGTTGAAAGAGCCGAACAACCCGGTGAGGGCGCCGGTGAGGAACGGCCCGGTCGACGCGAACACGCGCGCCGAGTTGAAACAGAAACCCGAGCCGGTGCCACGGAGCCGGGTCGGATAGAGCTCCGGAAAGTAGATCGCGAAGCCGGTGAAGACTCCGTTGGTGAAGAATCCGAGCGGCGGCAGCAGCCACAGGATCTGGGTGTAGCTGCGAACCCCGAGGAACATCACCGGCACCATCACGAGCGAGCCGAGGAAGTACGCGAAGAACGCCCATCGCCTGCCGACCCGGCCGGTGAGCGGCGCGAACACCAGGTAGCCGAGCAGCGCGCCGAGGTTCAAGACCATGACGCCGATGCTCACGCGCTGCACCGTGAGCGCCTCCGCGATGCGCGCGGCGTCGGGCGCGTGGCGGATCAGGACCGGCGTCCAGTAAGTCACGCCCCACAGGCCGAACACCGCGGTGAACGCCAGCGCGAAGCCGACCAGCGTCGGGCGAAGCAGCCCGGGCTGGAACAGCTCGCGCAGCCGCCCCGCCGAGAACGCCGCGCCGGCCGCGGTCATCCGGCCCTTCACCGCGACGCTCCACATCTCGGGCTCGCGCACGTTGCGGCGAACGATCAGCGCCACCAGCGCCGGCAGCACGCCGACGAGGAACACCAGGCGCCAGCTCCTGGCCCCGATCGTGTAGTTGATCGAGGCGGCCAGGAACACGCCGACCGCCCACGCGGACTGGAGGATGCCCGCTGCGATGGTTCGCGCCCGGTGCGGCCACACCTCGGCGACCAGCGCAGCGCCCGCCGCCCATTCCCCTCCGACGCCGATCGCGGTGAGGAAGCGGAACAGCATCAGGTGCCACCAGGTGCGCGACAGCGCCGCCGCGCCGGTGAACACCGCATAGATCAGGATGGTCCATATCAGCGCCTGCGTGCGCCCGACGCGGTCGGCGAACACGCCGAACAGCACGCCCCCGATGGCCCAGCCGATCAGGAACACCGCGAGGATCTGCCCGCCGCGCGCGGCGATCGCGGCGTCCGACACTCCCGCGCCGATCAGCGCCTTGAGCGCCGGCGTCAGCACCACGACGTAGAGGGTGGCGTCCATGGAGTCGAACACCCAGCCCATCCACGCCACCAGCAGCACGAGCCACTGGTAGCGGGTGATCTCACGCCACCAGCCCGCGGAGACGCTCACCGTTCGGATCTCAGTTGGGCCCCGCCATCTTGAACTGCGGATGCCCGGTCTGCCACAGGCAGAACGAGAACATGTTCGCCCAGTTCCGGAACGTGACCTTCTTGTCCTCGGTAAAATGGCCGCTGTCGTAGTTGACCTGCAGCAGCACCGGCCTGCCGGATGAGGTCGCGCCCTGGAGCGCTGCCGCGAACTTCGCCGGTTGCCAGACGATCACGCGCGGGTCGTTGAGGCCCCCGACGCAGATGACCGCGGGGTACCTCGTCCCGGGACGCACGTGCGAGAGCGCGTCCATCTCGAGCACCGCCCTGCACTCCGCGGAGTCCTTGACCGTGCCGAACTCCGGCACGTTGATCGGCCCGTTCGGCGAGTTCTCCTCGCGCAGCATGTTCGCGCATGGCACGTTGCAGATCGCCGCGCCGAACACGTCGGGGCGCTCGGTGATGGCGCGGCCGATCAGCACGCCGCCCGCGCTCGTGCCCTCGCCGAACAGTTTCTCCGGGCTCGAATATCGATTCCTCTCGAGGTACTCCGCGCACGAGATGAAGTCCCTCCAGGTGTTCGGCTTGGTGGCCTTGTAGCCCGCCTGGTACCAGTCGTGGCCCTTCTCGCCGCCGCCCCGGACGTGCGCGGTCGCGACGATCACCCCGCGATTGACGAGCCCGAGATTCATGAGATCGAAGTACGGCGGGTTCGAGATTCCATAGGCCCCGTAGCCGGTCAGGTAGCAGTTGGCCGAGCCGTCGCGGACGAGCTTGCGGTTGTAGACGATCGAAAGGGGAACGGGCGTTCCGTCCTGGCCGGGAGCCTCGACCTCTTCGACGACGATGTCGTCGGTCCCGGGGTAGGTGACGGGAACGTTCAGCGCGCTCAGCGCCAGCGCGCCCTTCGCCGCGTCGATTTCGTAGCGTTCGGTCGGCTTGCTCCACGACGAGAGGATCACCTGGCCGTCGTTCGACGTGATGTCGAAGTTACTGACGAGCGCCGTTCCCTTGCGCGGCAGCGCGACCTCCTCCCACTTCCGGTCCGCGAAGGCGTAACGATAGAGGCGGTTGTTGATCCCATCCGTGGTCGTCGCGAGCAGGTAGTCCTTCATGTCGACGAGGCCGTCGATGGTGGTGGGGCCCTGAGGCATGATCTCCGCGGCCCCGGCCACGTCGGGCGTGAGCAGGCTGGTCGCGACGATCTTGTAGCGCGCCGCACCCTCGTGGGAGAGGAGATAGGCCTCGTCCCCGTGGGTGACGAACGAGACGACGCCGTCGTCGGGCTTGAGCAGCGGCCTCCACGCGATGCGCTCGCCCAGCAGCTCGCCGGCGGGCGCGACGAACAGCGTCAGCTCGTTCTGAACGGAGGCCGCGATGGCGAAGATCCAGCGGAAGTCGGCGCTGAAGGTGACCAGCGGAATGTCCTGCGGCTTCATTCCGAGCGCCGGGTACCTGGCGGCCGACAGGATCTCGGCGTCGCGCTTCTGGTCCGTGCCGACCGCGTGATAATACGTCTTCGTGTTCAGCTCGCGGTCGATGGCATGGACGTCGGTCGAGTTCATCAGGTTGTACGTGAAGCCCAGCCCGTCCTTCGTCCATCCGCCGACTCCCTGCCAGCAGGGCGCGATCGACTCCGGGTAGAACCGGCCGGTGTCCACGTTCAGGATGCGGATCGTCGCCGATTCCGATCCCTCCTCGGCGACCCCGATGGCGACCTTCTTCCCGTCCTCGGTGACCTCGTAGAACGAGATCGAAACGCTCTTGCCGCCCGCGCCCGCCGTGGGATCGAAGAGCAGGGTCTCCTTGCCCTGGATTCCTTCGCGGTAGAAGAGCCGGCCCACCCGTTCGGAGGCCAGCGTCTTCTTGTAGAAGTAGCGCCCGTTCTTGCGCGTCACCGACGAGATGTTCGCGGGCTTCATGGCGTCGAGCCGCACGAAGTCGGCGAGCAGCGAGTCGCGGCCCGGGATCCGGTCGAGGATCCCCGCCGTGAAGTCGGCCTGCGCCTTGAGCCAGCTCCTGACGCCGGGGTCGTCGACGTTCTCGAGCCATCGGTAGGAGTCCGTCACCGAGACTCCGAAGTACGTGTCGGTCACGGGCGTCGCATGCGTGGGCGGATAGCTCCACTGCGCGAGCGCGTTCCCGGAGACGGCGGCGACGAGGAGCAGCAAGAGCGGCACGAATCGAACGGGCGAGCGCATCGAGGTACCTCCATGGCTGGCGTCGGGTCAACCGCGTGGCGGGGAGACTACACCCGCTCGCCCACCGCGTGAGGTCCGGCGGGATTCGAAGCTGCTATCGAACCACCGCGACTCGCTCGCTCCACGACCTCCGGCCCGCGCGGAAACGGGTTCATGCGAGGCAACCGCGGGGTGGCCATTGCCGTATGGCGAAGCGACCCCCCGGTTCGCGGCTCACGGCGCGGAGGCCCCACATGGGTTACTCACGGCCCGTCCAGTTCACGGTCACCGCCATCGTGTTGTCCGCCACGCTCGCGACCGGCGCCCCGGTCCTGAAGAGCGGCGTGCGGGTCATCCGCACGCTGAACGACACGATCTGGGTTCACGCCGACACGTTGCGCGTGCCGATCGCGGTCTCGAAGCTCGCGATCACCGACACCCTGCGGGTCGTGAGCGAGTCCCCCGTTCGGCTCGTCACCGCGCTCGACACGGCGGTCGTCCCGATATCCCGGACGCCGATGTCCCTCTACTTCGCCTCCGGACCCGACACGACGTTCCATGTCTTCTTCCACGTTCGTGAGGAGGAAGAGGACAGCACGAAGCTCGCCCTGCTCCGCGGGAACGCCCGCTTCGGGCACCGGCGTCCCGCCACGCTGGGTCGCTTCACGTACTCCTCGCCCGCGGATTCCCCGCTGGTCCGCCTGCGGCTTCAGTACGACCTCGCGGGCGTGGCCGGAACGGGCGACGACTTGTCCCGCATGCTCCGCCTGATGCACTGGGTGCATGGCCGGGTGCGTCACGACGGAACCCGCGAGAATCCCCTTCCCCTGAATGCGTTGCATCTGCTCGACGTGAGCACGCGCGAGGGCGCCACCTGCAATTGCCGGGGTCTCGGCACGATCCTCAACGAGGTCTACCTGGCGAGCGGCTATCGGTCGCGGATTCTCACCTGTCTGCCCGCGGACCTCGAGGATACGGACTGCCACGTGGTCGACATCGTCTGGCTGCCGCGGGAGTCGCGCTGGGTGATGATGGACCCCACCCACGATGCGTGGTTTGCGGACCGGCGGGGTCGCGTGCTCGGACCCGCCGAGGTGCGCGCGGCGATGGTGCGTGGTGACTCGCTTCGCGTGCCCGACACGATCAACTGGAACGGGCAGCCTGTCACCCGAACGCACTACCTCAACTACATGGCGAAGAACCTGTTTCGCTTCTCGTCCCCGCTGGTGAGCGCATTCGGCTACGAGTTCTCGGCGCCACGCGCCTGGGAGGTGTGCCTGGAGCCGTCGGGGTACCGGCCCAAGCTCCTGGCGACCATCGACTCGACGTCGGTGAAGCGAGCCGCGAATGCATTCACCGACGACGAATCATTCTTCTGGGCGCGGCCGCGACGAAGGTGATGCCTGCCGTGGTGGCGTCCCCGGCGCGATCCGAGCCCGTCACGGCCGGCTCAGCGGATGAACACCACCGATTTCGCCGCGCGCCGGCCCTCGCTCGAGGCCATCACCCAGTAGACGCCGGCCCCGCGCATGCGGCCCGCGGCGTCCCGTCCATCCCACTCGTAGTGGTGCTCCCCGGCCCCGGCCGGCCCGTCCTCGATCCCGGCCACCCGGGAGCCGTGCAGATCGTAGACGTCGACCTTGAGGTGCGCGGCGCGCGGCAGCTGGACCGAGAGCCGCACGCGATCCCTGAAGGGACTCGGGCCCGCCACCACGGCCAGCCGATCCGAGGTGGCGCCGCCGAATTGCGATACGTCAACGGTGGATGACTGACCGAACGTGATGTTGTCGAGGCCGACGTCATCGCTGTCGAGGACCTGCCCGAATCCGTCCGTCGTGGAGTCGTACTTGATTCGAAGCTCGCTCGCCACGACCCCCGTGAAGTTGAAAGCGGAATGCTGCTGCCCCGGGGTCGTTCCGTAGATCGGCACTCGGGTCTGCGAGAACAGAACGTTGCCGACGCCATCCTCGACGCTCACCGACGCGATGGATGGGAAGTCGAGGTAGGGCCATCCGGCCATGTCGAACGACACCAGATTCACCACGTATCCGGCGTCCGCGATCAGCCGAAACTCGAATGGCACCGGCTCCTGCGCGAACAGCACGTGGGTCAGATCGCCGAAGTTCGTCGACCAGGTGTAGAGGGGGACCATCCCCTGCGGAGAGCCGAAACGCGCGACGACGTTCGGCGTCGGCCCGCCGGCGATTCCGTACGCGAACCCGCCCTGGCTCGCCGACGTCACTCGGTCGCCGTAGCCCTGGGGCAATTCGACGAAATCGCTGAAGCCGCCGCTGGCCGGCTCGAAGATGAGCTGGGTCGCCGAGGCGATCGAAACCAGCAGAGACGTTGCGGCGATGGCAAGGGTGATTCGCAGGACGAACACGCGGCCTCCGCACAGTGCCGGTTCACGGAATCGGCAGTGGGCTGAAGCGAAAAGTCTAGGCGCGGGGGCCGTGCGCGTACAGCGCAAAGTGGGTGCGGCTTGCGCTAGCGGGCGCCGGCCAGCGTCACCAGGAGGGCCTTCTGCGCGTGCAGCCGATTCTCGGCCTGATCGAAGATCGCCGAGTTCGGAGTTCGCGAGGTCGGGTAGTCGATCTCCTCGCCGTAGTGCGCGGGCAGACAATGGAGCAGAAGCGCGTCGGGCTTCGCCAGCCGCATCACCGCTTCGTTCACCTGATACCCGCGGAAGGCTTCACGCCGGCGCTGGGTCTCGCTCTCCTGCCCCATGCTCGTCCAGACGTCGGTGTAGACGACGTCCGCTCCCCCGCACGCGGCCGCCAGATCGGGGGTCGCCTCGAGCCGCGCGCCGCTCGTGGCCGCCAGCGCTCGAGCCTCGGCCATCGGGCCGGGGAGAGGCGCGAACTCCGCGGGTCCGGCCACGGTGCAATGCATGCCGGTGAGCGCGGCGCTCAGGAGCAGCGAGTTGGCGACGTTGTTTCCGTCGCCGACGAACACCATCTTCAATCCCGAGAGCCCGCCCTTGCGCTCCTGAATGGTGAGCAGATCGCCGAGGATCTGGCAGGGATGCTCGCGATCGGAGAGCCCGTTGATGACCGGGACCGTGGCGTGCCGCGCCAGCTCCATCACGGTCTCATGAGCGAAGACCCGCGCCATGATCAGATCGGCCATGTGTGAGAGCACGAGCGCCACGTCCTCGACGCTCTCGCGCTCGCCGAGCCGGATTTCGTCGGGGCCGAGGTAGATGGCGTGGCCGCCGAGCTGCGTCATCCCCGCCTCGAATGAGACCCGGGTGCGCAATGAGGGCTTCTGGAACAGCATGGCGAGCGTGCGGCCGGGCAGCCGCGCATGACCCCGACCGAGCTTGTGCTCGCGCTTGAGCAGCTGCGCGAGTTTCAGGACCTCCAGAGTCTCGCCGGACGAGAGGTCGGAGACCGAGAGGTAGTGCTGGACGCGGGGGGGACTCGCGGCCCGTTCCGTCCTGACGATCGTCGTCATGGCTTCCGCTCCACCGCGGCGCACGGTGCCGGCCCGGTGACGCGCCCGCTCAACGCAGCACGCGGGCGAGCCGCTCGTAGGCCCAGTCGAGATCCGATTCCGTGATGACCAGAGGCGGCGCGATGCGCAGCACGTTTTCCACCGTGTCCTTGCACAGCACGCCTTCCTCCCTGAGTCGCTCCGCGAACTCGCGGGCCGGTCCGGCCTCGCGCCGCAGCACGATGCCGATGAGCAGGCCGCGACCGCGCACCTCCTGCACCACCCGCGACGGCATCTCCCGCAGGCGGCGCAGGAAGGAATCGCCGAGTTGCGCCGCGCGCTCGGCGAGATGCTCCCGCACGAGCAGCCGCATGGCGGCGCGCGCCACGGCGCATGCGAGCGGGTTCCCGCCGAACGTGCTGCCGTGATCGCCGGGCTCGAACACCCCGAGGATCTCGCGCGATGCGAGCACCGCCGAGATCGGCAGCACTCCGCCGCCGAGCGCCTTGCCGAGGATCAGGACGTCGGGCTTCACGCCTTCGTGGTCGCACGCGAACAGCCGCCCGGTGCGCCCGAGGCCGGTCTGGATCTCGTCGGCCATGAACAGGACCCGCCGCTGCCGGCAGATCTCGCGCGTCGCGCGCAGATATCCATCCGGGGGCACCACGACGCCGCCTTCGCCCTGGATCGGCTCCACCAGGAATCCGACGGTGTTCGGAGTGATCGCGGCTTCCAGCGCTGCGGCGTCGCCGAACGGCACCAGCCGGAAGCCGGGCGTGAGGGGACCGAAGCCATCGCGGTACTGCGGGTGGTCGGAGAAGCTGACGATGCTGATCGTGCGCCCGTGGAAGTTCCCGGTGCATGCGATGATCTCGGCGCGGTCGGCCTCGACCCCCTTCACCTTGTAGCCCCACTTCCGCGCGGTCTTGAGCGCCGTCTCCACCGCCTCGGCGCCGGTGTTCATCGGCAGCACCATGTCCTGGCCGCACAGGTGGGTGATCTCCTCGCAGAACGGTCCGAACTCGTCGTTCTGGAAAGCCCGCGAGGTGAGCGCGAGTGTCTTGGCCTGCTCCACCAGGGCCGACACGATCGCGATGTGCGAGTGCCCGAAGTTGAGCGCCGAGTATGCGCTCAGACAGTCCAGATACTCCCGGCCCGCGAAGTCCTCGACCCACGCGCCGCGGCCGCGGACGATGACCACGGGCAGCGGCGCGTAATTGTGCGCGCTGTAACGCTCGACCAGCTCGAGGTGGTGATGACTCTCGCTCAGGACCGCCGCGTCGGCGTCCGGCGCTTCATCGGGCCGCATGGCTCGCCTCCCGGGGAACCGCGGATGTCGCTCGCCGCCGCGCGACGGCCTCGGCGATCAGCCGCGGCAGGACTGCGCGATCGTGCTCTTCCAGCTCGTACGTCACCCGGGTCGATGGCCGGTCCAGCTTCACGACGCGGCCGAGGTCGATCGGCGTGGCGATCATCACGGCGTCGCACGGCACGGCCGCGATGGTCTCGGCCAGCTCCGCGATCTGCACCGGGCCGTACCCCATCGCCGGCAGCGCCTGCGTGAGATCGGGGTAAGCCTCGAACACCGCGCGGATGGACCCGCGGGCGTACGGCCGGGGGTCCACGATCTCCGCGGCGCCGCCGGCGCGCGCGGCCACCACGCCGGCGCCGTACCGCATCCCGCCGTGCGTGAGGGTGGGTCCGTCCTCGACCACCAGCACCCGTTTGCCGCGCACCAATTCCGGATCGCGCACCGTCACCGGGGAGGAGGCGCGCAACACGACGGCGCGCGGGTTGACGGCGCGAATGTTGGCCTCGACGATGGCGACGTTCGCGGCCTCTGCGGAGTCCACCTTGTTCACGATCGCGACGTCGGCCATGCGCAGGTTGGTCTCGCCCGGGTAGTAGCGCAGCTCGTGGCCGGGCCGGTGCGGATCGGTCACCACGATGTTGAGGTCGGGGCGCAGGAACGGCAGATCGTTGTTCCCGCCGTCCCACACGATCACGTCGGCCTCGGTCTCGGCGCGGGCGAGGATCTGCTCGTAATCCACGCCGGCGAACACCAGGTTCCCGGCGTCGATGTGCGGCTCGTACTCCTCGCGCTCCTCGATGGTGCAGTCATGCGCGTCCATGTCCGCGGCGCTCGCGAAGCGCTGGCAGGCCTGCCGCTCCAGGTCGCCGTAGGGCATCGGGTGGCGGATGACGGCGATGCGAAGCCCCATTCCCTTGAGGATCGAGCTGACCCGGCGCGAGGTCTGGCTCTTCCCGCACCCGGTGCGCACGGCGCCGATCGCGACGACCGGCCGCACGCTCGGCAGCATGGTCTGAGCTGCGCCCAGCAGGCGGAACTCGGCACCCGCCGCGTTCACGCGCGCGGCCTCGTGCATCACGTGCTCGTACGAGACGTCGGAGTAGGCGAAGGTGACCTGGTCCGCCTTCAGCTCGCGGATCAGCTCCTCGAGTCGAGCCTCCGGGTAGATCGGGATTCCGCGCGGATAGCGCGGACCCGCGAGCGCCGCGGGATAGGCGCGACCGTCGATGCCGGGGATCTGCGCCGCGGTGAAGCAGACCACCTCGAGATCGGGCTGGCGCTTCCACCAGACGTTGAAATTGTGAAAGTCGCGCCCGGCGGCGCCCATGATGATGATGCGCGGTTTCGTAGCCATCGACAGGCCCAACACGCATGAGGTGAGCCAGCAGCCTGCGCCGGCCGCAGAACATCGCCGCGGGCGCATAAGTCGCTGGAAGCAGCGGCGCGGAGGGGGGGCGGGGGGGCCCGGGCCCGGGTCGGGACGGCCCGCGAGCGGAGCGCGCGCGCCTGCTCGTCTGTCACCGTCCTGTTCTTTTGGCAGGCAGCGGGCCCCGGGTTGAATGGGGCCCGATCGGGCCGGGCGCCGCGCCGCGGTCCCATCTGGCGAGGAGCGCAGGAGTTGGACCGTCCGCGGCCCGACCCCGGCCGCGGCACGTTGACGGCGCGAGCTATGCACGAAGATCCGCGAAACGTCATCCACGTCGGAGGTGCGCTGCCATGGCCATCAGTCAGCTCGCTTCATCCATCCCCGAGTCGCCAACGCTCAAGCTGAACGAGGAAGCCCGCATCCTGCGAGAGAAGGGAGAAGCGGTCATTCATCTCGGCATCGGCGAGCCCAAGAACAAGACGCCGATCGGCGCGGTCCTGAGCTCGGCCGTGCGACTCACGCAGGGGGACGTCAAGTACTCGCCGACCGACGGCATCCCCTCGCTCAAGCAGGCGATCCTGCGCTACACGGAGGAGAACTACGACAAGGTCGCCGCCCCTGAGAACGTGATCGTCTCTTCGGGAGCCAAGCAGTCGCTCTACAACGTCCTCTACGCGCTGCTCAATCCGCAGGACGAGGTCATCGTGCTCGCGCCCTACTGGGTGAGCTACCCCGAGATGGTGCGCATGGTCTACGGCGTCCCGGTCGTGGTCACGCCCGAGGACGGGACCTGCCAGCCGCGGATCCGGGACATCGAGCGCGCGCTGGGGCCGGCCACCAAGGCGGTGATCTGCAACAGCCCGAACAACCCATCGGGCGTGCTCTATCCGGAGGAGTTCATCCGCGATCTGGTCGAGCTGTGCGAGCGTCGCGGTCTCTACCTGATCATGGACGACATCTATCACAAGCTCGTGTTCGACGGCCGGCATGCCGTTTCGCCATACGCCTTCGCCCGCCGCGATCTCGACTCCGGCACGCTGATCGTCGTGAACGGGGTCTCGAAGCTCTACGGGATGACCGGCTTCCGCATCGGCTGGGCGATCGCGAGTCGCAGGCTGGTCGAGGTGATGACCAACATCCAGGCCCAGACGACATCGTGCAGCTCGATCGTGCTGCAGGCCGGCGCCGAGGGGGCGCTCAATGGATTGCAGAGCAGCGTCGAGAGCCTGCGGCTGACGATCCAGAACAATCGCGACGTGATGATGCAGGAGCTCAAGTCGTTCCCCGGGGTCCGGGTCACGCGGCCGGACGGCACCTTCTACTGCTTCCCGGATTTCAGCGCGTACAGCCGCGACTCGGTCGAGCTCTCGAAGTCCCTCCTCCGCAAGGCGCTGGTCGTCACGGTGCCGGGCAAGGAGTTCGGCATGGAAGGACATCTCAGGCTGAGCTTCGCGGGCACGATCAAGGACATCACAGAAGGCGTCGCGCGCATGCGCTGGGCGATGGACTCGACCGCGCCGAGCGAGATCTACATCGGCGACCGGAAATGCGTGAGGACCTGGTCATGATCAACTTCCTTGGGGTCAAGACGCCGGCGCTCGGTGAGGCCGCGGCGCTCCGTTCCGACTATGGTCTCGAGCAGCACGGCCTCGCGAATCCGGGGGCCGTCTACTGGAATCTCGCGGCGCCCGCGCTCTACGAGGAGATCGCCTTCCGCAGGGAGGGCCGCGTGTCGCAGGGCGGGGCGGTCGTGGCCATGACCGGCAAGCACACCGGCCGCTCGGCCAGCGACAAGTTCATCGTTCGCGAGCCCGACTCCGAACGACACGTGTGGTGGGGGCAGTACAACCGGCCGTTCAGCTCCGACAAATTCGAGGAGCTGTTCAGCCGCCTGCAGGGCTACCTGCAGGGTCACGACCTGTTCGTGCAGGACTGCTATGCCGGCGCCGACCCCGAGTTCCGGCTGCCGATCCGCATCGTCACCGAGCACGCATGGCACAGCCTGTTCGCTGGCAACATGTTCATCCGGCCGCGCACCTCCGAGTCGTTCCGTCGCCACGTGCCCGAGTTCACCGTGATCGCCGCCCCCGGGTTCAAGGGCATTCCCAACATCGACGGCACCGCGACCAACACGTTCATCGTCCTCGACCTGGCACGGCGGCTGTGCCTGATCGGAAACACCGCATACGCCGGAGAGATCAAGAAGTCGATCTTCACCGTGCTCAACTACCTGCTGCCGCTGCAGGGCGTCATGCCGATGCACTGCTCTGCGAACATCGGCCCCGATGGCGACGTGGCGGTGTTCTTCGGGCTCTCCGGCACGGGCAAGACGACGCTCTCGGCCGATCCGGGCCGCGCGCTGATCGGCGACGACGAGCATGGGTGGAGCGACCGGGGCGTCTTCAACTTCGAGGGCGGTTGCTACGCCAAGGTGATCCGCCTGTCACCGTCGGCGGAGCCGCAGATCTACGCGTGCACCCGCCGCTTCGGCACCATCCTCGAGAACGTCACCCTCGATCCCGTCACGCGGGCCGCCGACCTCGACGACGAATCCGTCACCGAGAACACCCGCGCCTCCTATCCGCTCGAGTTCATCGAGAACGCCGCGCCGGATGGGCTGGGCGGTCAGCCGAAGAACATCATCCTGCTGACGTGCGACGCGAACGGCGTCATGCCCCCGATCGCGAAGCTCACCCCCGATCAGGCCCTCTACCAGTTCATCTCGGGATACACCTCGAAGCTGGCCGGCACCGAGGCGGGATTGGGCGCTGAGCCGGAGATCACATTCAGCGCCTGTTTCGGCGGCCCGTTCATGATGCATCACCCGTCCGTCTACGCCGAGCTTCTCAAGCGCAAGATCCTGCGCTACGACGTGCACTGCTGGCTGGTCAACACCGGCTGGGTGGGCGGACCCTATGGAGTCGGCAAGCGCATCAGCATCCACCACACCCGCGCGCTGCTGCGCGCGGCGTTGAGCGGAAAGCTGCTCGATGTCGGCTATCGCACCGACCCGATCTTCGGATACCAGATCCCGACCGAGTGTCCCGACGTGCCGGCGAGCGTTCTCAACCCTGCGGAGTGCTGGCCGGACCCCAGGGCGTGGCTCGAGCGCTACCGTCAGCTCGCGGGGCGCTTCGTCTCGAACTTCAGGAAGTTCGAGGAGGGATGCTCGCCCGAGGTGATCGCGGCCGGACCCCGGCCCGATGCCGGGGAGCCCGCGGCGCTGGCGAGGTGATCCATGCAGCGATCGATCGAGATGATCATCGACCGGCAGCTTCGGCAATGGGAGTTCAACCGCCGGGCCCTGACGGTGGTCGCGGCCGAGCCGACGACGGTCGCTCAGCCCATCATCACGATCTCGCGCGAGCACGGCAGCCGCGGCCGTGACCTGGCGGCGTGCCTTGCCGAGCGGTTCGGATACACGCTGCTCCACCGCGCCGTGATCGACCGGCTGAGCGAGTCGACGGGGCACACGCGGCGCCTGCTCGAAGCGCTCGACGAGCACTCGCGCTCGCAGCTCACCAACTGGTTCGCGTCCATCTTCTCGGGCAAGCACCTCGATGAGAGCGACTACATCGCGGGGCTGTTCAAGACCCTCTACTCGATCGCCCGTCTCGGGGGAGTGGTGGTCGTCGGGCGGGGCGCCAACTTCATCATCGGCCCGGAGGCAGGCGTCCACCTGCGCGTGGTCGCTCCGCTCGGAGAGCGGGTGAGTCACCTGATGCGCAGGGGCAACGTCTCGACCGACGAGGCCGCCCGGGAGATCGAGAGCGTCGACAAGGAGCGCGAGAAGTTCGTGCGCCGGCTGTTCCACCGGTCCGTCGGCGATCCACTCGCCTACGACATGGTCATCAACGAGTCGGGGCGATCGCTGGACACGATGGTGGGGATCGCGACGCTCGCCGCCGAGGAGAAGATCGAACGCCTGCGCGCGGCGAGATCCCGGGAGCCGCACTCCTCCCCCCGATAGGCCGGCGCCCCGAAGCATCGAGTGCTCCGGGGCGCCGGCACGAACCGCTGCCGCGAAACGAACTACTCGATCACTGCCACCCGCGTCCCACTCCGATTCGCGCCCTGGGCGAGCCGCACCCAGTAAATGCCGGGAGCGACCCTCCGGCCCTCGGCGAGATTCACCGTGTGCCGCCCCGCGCCGAGCGAACCGACCTCGCGTGACAACACACGCCGCCCGCTCAGGTCCAGCAACTCGAGCAGTGCGGTTGCTCCGGTCGGCAGTGCGAACGCCACGTTGAGGCCGCTGGCATTCGTGGGATTCGGACGCACGCCCTCGAGCGCGAATCCGAGCGAGCCCGCATCGTTCACTCCGGTCGTCATGCCGGGCGTCACCAGCGCGAAGACGCTCTCGTTGCCATGCGCGTCCACGGCGGAGAGCTTGTAGTAGCTGCCGGCCGCGCCGACATCCGCATAGCCGGTGTCGGGCTGGGTCGTCACGAGATTGCCGGGGCCGGGAACGAAGCCGGCCGAGCCGCCGCGGTAGAGGCGATACATCGCGAAGTCCGATTCCACACTCACACCCCAGTGGAGGTGCGTCGCTCCGACCAAGTACACCGCGGCGACCGGCGCCGGCGGACCGGGCGGGAGATTGTCGACCGAGTATCCGCTGTCCGGATCTGAAGACCAGTACTCGCCTGTCGAGAGTCGCTCGGTCTCCACCATGAAGAGCGTGTACGGGTTGGACCCCGGGACGGAGTCCGAAAAGGTCGACGTGGTGTAGCTGTAGGCGGGGAAACCGTGCGCAACCTGACTGCCGACGAATTCCCAGTAGTAGACCTGCGCGGACTCGATCGTCGAGCGGAACGCCGGGCCGAAGAGGGTGCCCTCGGCGGCCCCCTCCCTCACGTGCGAGGCGTCGTGGGCCAATGCCTCGATTGCCATGTGAATCGGGACCTGCCGCCAGATCCAGTACGCTTCGATCGGGTTGCCGGGCGTGTTGTCGAGGAGACTCGCCGTCCAGCGGAGGCTCACTTTTCCACCCTGATCGTTGGGAACATCGTGAATGGTCACGATCGTCGGGGATGCATCGACGAAGGTCCAGACCGCTCCCACGTTGGTGTTGTCCAGATTCCCACCCACGAGGACGAGCTTCCCGTCTCCGGTCATCGCGGTGGAGAATCCCTGGCGACAGATGCCCACCGCACCGGTGCCGACAAACTTGGCGCCCCGCTGACTCCACACGCCACCGCTGCGGGTGAACACCCACTCGGCTCCCACGCTGCTGTTGTCGAAAGCCCCGCCCACGGCGGCGGTGTTTCCGTCCGCGGACACCGCGACGGAGCTTCCCTGGAAAGCGAGGCCCGCGGCGCCCGTTCCGACGAGCTTGGCACCTTGCTGGCTCCATACGCCGCCGCTGCGGGTGAACACCCACGCGGCCCCCACCCCACCGTTGTCCGAATTGCCACCCACGACGGCGGTGTTCCCGTCCGCGGATACCGCGACGGAGTATCCCTCGAAAGCGGTGCCCACCGAGCCTGTGCCGACCAGCTTCGCGCCCTGCTGGCTCCAGACGCCACCGCTGCGGGTGAACACCCACGCGGCCCCCACCGTACCGTTGTCCTCCTTGCCGCCCACGACGGCGGTGTTCCCGTCCGCGGACAGCGAGACGGACCACCCCTGGCGCGCCGGGCCGATCGCACCCGTGCCGACCAGCTTGATGCCCTGCTGGGTCCACACCCCGCCGGTTCTGGTGAACACCCAGAAGGCGCCCGCATTGCTGTTGTCCACCGACCCACCCACGATTGCGGTGTTCCCGTCCGCGGACATCGCGACGGAGTTTCCCTGGTTCGCGGAGCCGATCGCACCCGTCCCAACCAGCTTGGCGCCCTGCTGGCTCCACGCGCCACTACTCCGGGTGAACACCCACGCGGCTCCCGCGCCCAAGTATCCGCCCTCGATGGCGGTGTTCCCGTCCGCGGACACCGCGATGGAGATTCCCTGGTTAGCGGTCCCCCCACCTGTGCCGACCAACTTGGGTCCCTGCTGGCTCCACACGCTTCCGCTGCGGGTGTACGCCCACATGGCTCCGATGGAAGCGTTGTCTGAAGGTCCGCCCACGACGGCGGTGCTTCCGTCCGAGGACAACGCGACGGAGTTCCCCTGGCTGGGGGCGCCCGTCGGGTCCGCGGCGATCAGCTTGGTGCCAACCTGGGCGTACGAGCCGGCGGCAGCGGAGGAAATACGCAAGAGCAGGAGCAGAGACGTGGCAATGACCAACGGTCTTGCGAACACGGGGGCCTCCAGTCAGTTCCAGTAGACCGACCAATGACAGACTAAGAGTCGGCCCTGCTATATCAAGAAGCAACCTCCTTCTTCGCGCGCTCTGCTCCAGGAAGCGAGGGTGGAAGGGACCGCGCGTGAGGCACCCCCGCGCGATTCGGATCGAAAGGCTCGCGGCCAGCAACTCGCCCCGCCCCAGCGCCGATCGCGGGTTCGCCCGCCACTCAGCCGCTCGCGCGCACGCGCGCGGCGACGTGCTCCGCGACATTCGTTGCCGCCCAGCCGCAGCCGAGCAGCGTGCCGCTGCCGGCTTCCCACATGCGGTGCAATCCGACGAAGTAGATGCCGGGCACCGGGGACACGCCCTGGCGCTGATACGGCGCGCCGTTCGCGGCGAGCGCGCCGGGCACGCGGATCCACGAGAAGTCCTGGCGGTAGCCCGTC
>JBGPFC010000019.1:0-77784 GCA_041483195.1 Candidatus Eiseniibacteriota bacterium | reverse complement strand
CCCGCCGCTCGCGCAGGGGGGAACCGAGCTCGCCCCCGACGGCGAGGGCGGCTTCATCGTCGCCTGGAGCGACAATCGCAACTGTCCGGGAACGTGCATCGAGATCTACGCTCAGCGCGTGACCTGGTCGGGGGAGATCGCGGCGGGCTGGCCCGTGGACGGCAAGCAGATCATCGTGGGTGGACGCGCGGCGGTGGTGTGGGGCGTGATCTCGGATGGGGTGGGTGGTGCGTACATCGGCTGGCAGTACGGGCTCGATCCGTACTTTTCGGACGCCGACGTTTACGCGACCCGGATCCTCAGCGATGGCTCGATCGCGCCGGGCTGGCCGGCGACTGGGTACCCGGTGGCGGTGTTCAACGATACCCAGTTACTGACGAGTGTGGTCCCCGACAGCGCGGGCGGGGTGATGGTGGCCTGGTACGACCTGCGCGACTATCCGGTGGTGCGGGCCTATGTGTCGCGCCTCAGACGTGACGGCACACTCGCCCCCGGTTGGCAGCCGGGCGGGAACCTGGTTAGCGATATCCCCGGGTATCAGGCGCTGCCGCGCCTCGCCCCGGACGGCAGCGGCGGTGCGTACGTTGCGTTGGTGGACGCCTTCATCAATAAGGGTTATGTGCAGCACCTGACGGCGGGCGGCGGGCTCGCGCCCGGCTGGCCGACTTCAGGGATTGCGCTGGTGGATCTACCGGCGAGCGAACAGGGCAGCCTGGCAATCAGCCCGGATGGTGGCGGCGGAGCAATCGTGACGTGGGATGACTTTCGCAACGGAATCCAGAATCAGATCTACGCCCAGCGCTATAGCGGTGACGGTCCCACCGCGACGCTGATCTCGCTCACGAGCATCGAAGCGCTGCCCGATCGCGTCACGCTGGTCTGGCATCGGGGGGAAGGAACCCTGTCCGATGTCACAATCCAAAGGCATCGCGCGGGCGAAGATTGGACGATCGTCGGGCGTGTTTCATTCGATGGCAGTGGCCGCCTCGCGTTCGAGGACACGAATGTTTCGCCGGCCACACGGTATGCCTATCGCTTGAGTTGGATCGAGTCGGCCACCGAGCAATTCAGCGCCGAGACCTGGGTGGACGTTCCCGCAGCGCTCGCCCTCGCGCTCGAAGGTGCGCTCCCCAACCCCGCTGTGGGTGCGCTCAACGTCGCGTTCACACTCCCGCGATCCGGGCGTGCCTCGCTCGAGCTGCTCGACATCGCCGGCCGTCAACTCGCCGAGCGCGAAGTGGGCGACCTCGGCGCGGGGCGGCACTTGGTCCGCCTCAACGAATCGCGCCGCACGCCGCCGGGCGTGTACTGGCTCCGACTCACCCAGTCGGATCGCTCGCTGGTCAAGCGCGCGGTCGTGATCCGATAGCGCCCGCCTACCCCTTCCCGCTCACGATCCTCCACAGCTTCATCACCGGATCGTAGTGGCGGTCCACGACGCGCTCCTTGAGCGGGATGATCGCGTTGTCGGTGATGTGGATGTTCTCGGGGCAGACTTCCGTGCAGCATTTGGTGATGTTGCAGAGCCCGATCCCGGCGTCGTCCTTCAGGAAGCCGGTGCGGTCGGCGCCGTCCAGCGGGTGCATCTCGAGCCCCGCGATGCGCACGAAGAAGCGCGGCCCCGCGAACTGGTGCTTCAGCTCGTGGGTGCGCAGCACGTGGCACACGTCCTGGCACAGGAAGCACTCGATGCACTTGCGGAATTCCTGCACGCGGTCCACGTCGTCCTGCTGCCACTTCCATTCGGCGTTGGGCCTGGGCGTGAACGGCTGGATGCGCTTGTTGACCTCGTAGTTCCACTTCACGTCGGTCACGAGGTCCTTGACGATCGGGAACGTCTTCATCGGGCGCACGGTGATGGGCTCGGCGGGATCGAAGTGATCGAGCCGCGACTTGCACATCAGCGCGGGCTTGCCGTCCACCTCGGCGCTGCACGATCCGCACTTCGCGGCCTTGCAGTTCCAGCGCACCGCGAGGTCGGGGGCCTGATGCGCCTGGATCCAGTGGATGGCGTCGAGCACCACCATGCCGGTCTCGACCGGCACCTTGTACTCGACCTCCTGTCCGCCGCTCGCGTCGCCGCGATACACGCGGAAGATCGCCTCACGGGTGCCGCCTGACGGGGTGCCGCCGTGGGCCGCGCTCATGACGCCTTCCCTCCGGCCGGCTGCGGCGCCGGCTCGAACAACGCCTTGAGCTCGGCCGGCATCTCGGGCAGCGGCGTGGGGCCGACCTTCATCTCGGCGCCGGACTGCGCGCAGCAGATGTTGACCTTGCCGAGCGCGGGATCGATCGCGGGGTGGTCGAGGCGCGAGTGCGCGCCCCGGCTCTCCTTGCGCAGCATGGCGCTGCGCGTGATCGCCTCCGACACGGTGATCATGTTCTGAAGATCGCGCGCCAGGTGCCAGCCCGGGTTGTACACGCGAGAGCCCTCGACCCGCACCTTCGCGGCGCGGGCCTTGAGCCCGGCCAGGGCCCCGACCGCGCGCTCGAGCTCCTCCTGCAGGCGGAAGATGCCGACGTTGGTCTGCATGCACTCCTGGAGGGCGCGGTGCACGTCGTAGGGGCTCTCGCCGCTCGGCCGATCGAAGGGCGCGAGCAGGTCGCGGATCTCGGCATCGATCTCGGACTGCGCGATCGTGCGCGCGCCGGCGTGGCTCTTCGCGTACGCAGCGGCCCCCGCGCCCGCGCGGCGGCCGAACACGACGAGGTCGCTCAGCGAGTTGCCGCCGAGCCGGTTCGCGCCGTGGAGCCCGGCCGCGGCTTCGCCCGCCGCGAACAGCCCGGGCACGGTCGCGGCCGCGGTGTCGGGGTCCACCCGAACCCCGCCCATCATGTAGTGCGTGGTGGGCCCGATCTCCATCGGGATCTTCGTGATGTCCACGTCCGCCAGCTCCAGGAACTGCTGGTACATCGATGGCAGCTTCTTGATCACGCGGTCGGCGGGCAGGTAGCTGATGTCGAGGAACACGCCGCCGTGCGGCGAGCCGCGGCCCTCCGTGACCTCGGTGTAGATCGCGCGCGCCACGTTGTCGCGGGTCGAAAGCTCGGGCGGCCGGCGCGCGTCGGTCTGCTTCATCGCGACCGAGGCATCGAGCCAGCGGCGCGCCTCGGCCTCGTCGGCCGCGTACTCGTGGCGCCGCGCCTCGGGCAGGTACTTCCACATGAAGCGCTCGCCCTTGTTGTTGCGCAGCACGCCGCCCTCGCCGCGCACGCCCTCGGTGACGAGCAGGCCGATCACGCCCGGCGGCCACACCATGCCGGTGGGATGGAACTGCACGAACTCCATGTCGATCAGCTCAGCGCCGGCCTGGAGGGCGAGCGCCTGGCCGTCGCCCGTGTATTCCCACGAGTTCGACGTGATCTTGAACGACTTGCCCACGCCGCCGGTCGCGATGACGATCGCCTTGCAGCGGAACAGCACGAAGCGCCCGCTCTCGCGCCAATACGCGAGCGCGCCCGCGATGCGCCCGCCGTCGACGAACAGCCGGGTGATGGTGCACTCCATGTACACCTCGAGGCCCATGTGCACGCCGCGGTCTTGCAGCGTGCGGATCATCTCGAGCCCGGTGCGGTCGCCGACGTGGGCGAGCCGCTTCCACTTGTGCCCGCCGAACGCGCGCTGAAGGATGCGGCCGTCGGTGGTGCGATCGAAGAGCGCGCCCCACTGCTCCAGCTCGCGCACGCGATCGGGCGACTCCTGCGCGTGGAGCTGCGCCATGCGCCAGTGGTTCAGGAACGACCCGCCCTTCATGGTGTCCTGGAAGTGCGTCTGCCAGCCGTCCTGCGGATCGACGTTCGCGAGCGCGGCCGCGATGCCGCCCTCCGCCATCACGGTGTGCGCCTTGCCGAGCAGCGACTTGGTCACGAGCCCCACCGAGGCGCCCGCGGCCGAGGCTTCGATCGCGGCGCGCAGCCCCGCGCCGCCCGCGCCGATCACCAGCACGTCGTGTTCGTGGATCTCCATGGGCTCGGGCATCAGAAGATCCTCGCGTCGCGGAAAATGCCCATCGAGCACATCCGCACGTAGAAGTCGGCGAAGCACACCGCGAGCAGGCTCCACCACGCCCAGGCCATGTGGTGCTCGTTCAGCAGGCTCACGCCGCTCCACACGTTGTGGCGCGGGCCGCCGGCGACCGCGCACGAGAAGCAGTCCACCCGGCCGCCGAGCAGATGACGCAGCGAATTGCACGAGAAGGTGAACGCGCTGAGCGAGGCGGTCGATGCGAGGATCGCGAGCGAGCCGACGCCCACGCCGAGGCGCCCGTCGAACGTGAAGGCGCGGATCACGTCCCACCAGAGGAAGATCAGGAAGATCGCCGCCAGGTACATGAAGTAGCGGTGCATGTTCTGGAGCACGAACGGAAACTTGTTCTCGCCGAGATAGCGCTTCGGGTTCGCCTCGCCCACCGCGCACGCGATCGGGTCCAGGAAGAACGCGCGGTAGTACGCCTTGCGGTAGTAGTAGCAGGTGGTGCGGAATCCAAGCGGGATCCACAGGATCATGAGCGCCGGGGAGAACGGCCACCAGGACGGCTTGATGGTGGGCGAGTAGAAGGGCGAGAGGTAGTTGCCGATCTCGTAGTGATTGCCCTGGAACGCCGCCCAGGTCGCGTACGCGCCGAGGATCGAGAGCCCGATCGCCTGCGCGACCGGCATCAGCCACCAGTTGTCCTTGCGCTCGGTCTGGCCGAAGCGCTGGTCGGCGCCGGCTCCGCGCCACGCTCCGGGCGGCGTGCCGGTGCCGGGCAGGGTTTGCGCGGGGGCCGCGGCGCCGGCGGCGGTGCCGCTGCTCCACGTCCTGCTGTGATCGGAGGGCATCAGCCGGTCTCCTGAAAGTGTCTCGTCGGCGGGGGGTCAGGAGTGCGCGCGCAGACTATCACCGCGCGCGGGCCGCGGCAAAATCGACTCGGCGACTACGGGCTGTCGTGCGCCACCCTCAGCTGCTCCCTTGTGTCCTGATCGTCGTCGAGATTCCCGGTGTCCTTGAGCTTGTGCGTCTTCTGGAAGCCGCGGATCGCGCGATCGAACACGTCCTTCGTCCAGGTGCCCGGCTTGCCTTGGCCGAAGCCGAGATTGTAGAGGCGCTGCTGCGCGGGCAGGTCGTCCTTGGTCATCGGCGCCAGCGCGCCGGCGTCGAGGGTCATCTCCACGAACTTGTCCTCGTTCTTGAACTCGTCCTCGTCGAACCCGGCCGCCGTGCTGGTGCCGGTGTCGTCCTTCTCGTCCTTCTTGGGCGGCGTCTCGAGGCCGAACACGTCCAGCTTGAGCTTCATCTCGACGGATTCGTCCATCACCGGGATCACGAGCTGGCCGTTGTCGTCCGTGAATCCCCGCAGCACCGGCGCGTAGCTGGTCTCGCCAGCGTGCACCACGTAGGCCCGCTGCTTGAACGGCTCCTGCACGTCCTTGGCTCCGTCCACGCGCAGCCGCACGATCCAGAGCTTGCGGCCCGCCTCGCACGGCGAGTGCTGCGCGAAGCCGTGATACCAGCGGCACGCGAAGGTGTCACCCGTGTCCTTGAAGGTGCGGCGCCCGTCGCCGATCGGGATGCCGTCATCTCCGGCCGGGGTCTTGTCGGGGTCGCGCCGCAGCCGGTCCTTGGAGTCGGACCAGAAGCGCAGCTTGCATCCCGCGCCGCCCTCGTTCGAGCGCGGGCACGGCCACTTCTTCGGATCGATCTCGCTGTCGTGCTTGAAGATGAACACCAGCGCGCGGCGATCGTCCTCGTACGCCGCGTCGCGCTCCGGCTTGAGCTTCTTGTCCTTGAAGCGCTTCTCGACCTCCTGCGAGAGCAGCACCGATGGATTGAACTCGCCGCACCCCTGGATGTCGCCCTTGTGGCCGGCGTCCTTGCCCCGGCAGAGGAAGTGTTCCTTGGGATCGAGCTCGAACGGATCGCCGCTCTTGAACTGGCAGATCTCCTTCATGTACTCGGGGAACAGCACCGCGCGCGTCTTGGGCCCCGCGATTCCGCTCGGCGGCTGGATGTCCTTCGAGATCTGAAAGGCCTCGACCGCGTCCGCCGTCTGCTTCTTGGTCTCGGACGTGACCGCGCCGTCGATCGGGCCGTCGTAGAAGGGAACGCCGCCGCCCACCGTCGAGAGCATGAGCTGGATGGACTTCTGGCCCCAGTCGTCGCCGCCGAAGGGGCTGGTGAAGAGCGTTTCCCACAGCTTGACGTCGCGGGTCAGCAGGCCGAACACCGCGCGCGCGCGGCGTCCGCTCAGCGTCTTGTTGTACTCCTCGTCGCCGGTCGGATCGGCGTGCCCGAAGATCGTGATCGGAGGGAAACGCTTCTCGCCGGTCGGGTCCTCGCCCTGCAGCCGCGCCATCAGCTCGGCGAACGCGGTGAAGCGGCCCTTCGCCTTGGGGCTGATGAACGAAGAGTCGAACTCGAACCCGCGGTTGCTCAGGTTCATGCAGCCGAGCGTGACCAGCGAGGGCCGGACGGTGTTGAACAGATCCGCGCGGTCCTCCTCGACGGTCGGCGCGGTGAGCACCGGCAGCTCGACCCGCGCGGGGTGGGTGGCGACCACGCCTTCCTCGGTCTGGTCGAGAATGAAGATCGGATTGGCCATGGGTCCTGGCGCCTAGCAGCCGTGCTCCTTCTCGAGCTTGGTGCGAAACGCCGGGGCCTTGATGCCCTCGACCTCGTCGATGTCTTCCTCTTTGACCGCGATCGGGGTGACGCCCCTGTCCTTCTTGAACTCCTCGGCGCCCCAGCGGAATTGCTTGCGGTCCTTCTCGGTGAAGCCCGCGAAGTATCCGAGGTTGTTGAGCCGCGCACGCTGGCCCGAGAGCGTGTCGAGGGCGTCGAGGTGGCCGACCAGCACGTCCAGCTTCATCTTCTTGATCTCGATGTGCAGCTCGGCCTTCTCCAGCTTGGGCGAGATGATCTTCTCGAGGATGCCCTTGTCGTCGGTCTTGATCGGCGTCTTGTCCTCGGCCTCGCCGATCTCGAGCAGGCAATCGACGTCCGACTTGACCGGCTCGTTGTTCAGGTCGTGCGGGCGGATGCGCAGGAACAGCACCGGCAGCGTGGCCTTGAACACCGTGCGCTTCTTGGTGTCAGCTGACTCGACCCGCGGCTCGAAGGCGGGGACGAACACCTCGTCGTCCGGCACCAGCTGGCTGTGATTGGGGCGCTTCTTCATGAGCGCTGAGTTCTTCGGATGATCGCTCAGGGTGTGCACGTTGCCGAAGCCGTTGTCGGCCGCGATGCGCGACAGGGTCTCGCCCTGCACCACGACGTGGGTCTTGCTCGGCCGGCTCTTCGGGTCGCTCATGCCGGCTCCCAGACATCGGGCGGCAGATCGGGAAACGTGATCTCGCACTTGCCGGCATCGATGTCGCCGATCCACACCACCCCGGAGGTTCCGGTCGATCCGGTCTTGATGGTCCCGTCCGGGAGCTTGATGCTGTAGTGGTGGCCGGGCAGCCCCTTCCCGTCGGGGTCCACCAGCTGAAACTCGACCCACTCGCGCTCGGTCTTCTTCTCTTCCTTCTCCTTCTGCTTCTCGGGCGGCGCCGCCGGCTTCGGCTTGTCGGTGTCGAGCGGCATCCACGCGTTGCGTGCCGTCGGCGGCGGCGGCAGACCGGGGTGCTCCACGACGCTCAGCTCGCCGGCCTTGAGCGCGCGGCCGATGCGCGGCTTCACGAAGCGGTGCAGCTCGCGAAGGGAAAGCTGCGCGTGGTTCGAGGAGCGGCGTCCCGTCAGCTGCTCGTACACGCGGACGACCTCCGCGCGATGCGCGGGATCGGCGAGCCAGCGATCGAGCCGCGCGTCGGCGAACGCCGGAGGATGGGCGCCCTCGTCGGCGTCCGCTTCGTCGCGCGAAAGAAACCACCAGTTGCGATAACGGGTTGGCATGGAGGACAGGGGCCCAGGGTCAGGGACGATGCGGCGGGAATTCTAATCTCGCCCCGCGGGGCGAGTCCACTTCGAAGCGGCGGCCGGGGCCGGGCGCGAGGGCGCCGCGCGAGCACCCCCGAGGCGCGGGCCCGCCGCGCGCGATCAGCGCGATTCCACCTCGCGCACCAGGGCCTTCGCCGCCTCGCGGCTCAGCGACCCGCGCGGCAGCTCGAGCACCTCGAGCGTGCGGGTCTCGCGGCCGGCGGGGCGCAGGGTCGCGAGCGTGATGCGATCGCCGGGCTTCACCCCGTGACTCGGCTTCGCGACCGCGCCGTTCAGGAGCGCCGCGCCGTCGTGGATCGCGACGCTCGCGGCGGACCTGCTCTTGAAGAGCCGCAGCTCGAACAACGCGACGTCGAAGCGCACCGGCCTACCCGCACAACCAGCGCGCGAGCGCGAAAGAGGCCGCCGAGATGAACGCCCACTGCGCGGCGCCCGCCGCGATCGGCCGCAGCCCCGCGCTCCGCAGGTCGGAGAAGCCGGTCTGAAGTCCCACGCCCGCCATGCCAACGCACAGCAGCCACAGATCGCCGCGGCGCACCAGGTCGGTGACGCGCGCGGGCAGCCAGCCCGTGGAATTGAGCGCAGCGCACAGCACGAACACCACCAGGAACCACGGCACCGGCGCGACCTGCGCGCGTCCCGCCTCGCGATGCCGGTGGCGCAGCGACCAGCCCAGGTAGAGCACGACCGGCGCGAGCAGCGCGATGCGCGCGAGCTTCACCACCGTGGCCACCCGCGCGGCCTCCTCGCTCACGCCGAAGCCCGCCGCCACCACCTGCGCCATCTCGTGGAGCGACGCGCCGTCCCACACGCCGTAAACGAACGGGCTCATGTGGAGCGCGTGGCCGAGCAGCGGATAGAGCACGATCCCGATGGTTCCGAACAGCGTGATCACGCCGATCGCGAGCGCCGCGTCCTGCTTCTCGCCATGCACCACGCTCTCGGCGGCGACCACCGCCGAGGCGCCGCACACCGCGCCGCCCACACCCAGCAGCAGCCCGAGCTTCTCCGCGACCCCGAGGCGCCGCGCGACCCACCAGCCGAACAGCAGCGCGGAGCCGGTCGAGACCACGATCACCGCGAGCGCCGGCGCGCCGATCGCCCACAGCTCGCGGACGCTCAACCGGAATCCGAGCCCGGCCACCGCCCAGCGCAGCAACGGGCGCTGCGCGAGGCGCACCCCGGGCGCGGTCGCGGACGGCAGGGGAATCAGCGAGCGGAGCGCGATGCCGAGCAGGATGACGAGCAGCAGCGCGCTCACGTGGAGCGTGTCCCTCACCCATGGAAGCTCGGCGAGCGCGAAGCCGCCGGTCGCGAGCAGCGCGGCGAGGGCGAGGCCCGGGATCGCGCTCAAGGCCCGCCCGGCCCGCCGGCCACCGCGGCTCGCGCCAGCGCGTTCGCCCGCTGCCGGAGCGCAGCGGCGTGCCGGTCGTTGAAGCGCGCGGCGCTCGCCTGCGCCTGGTAGCGGTTCCCCATGTCGTAGCGTCCGGTGAAGAACGCGAGATTCATCGCGACCTCGTTCCATTGGCCGGCGCGCCCCGAGTTGACGGCGAGCCACAGCCCGGCTGCCCGCGAGCCCGGCACTCCGCACCGGACGTGATGCGGCGGCTAGTGACGCGCGGTGTCCACGATGGCGAGCAGATCGATGAAGACGCTGACACCCCTCCTCGTGACGCGAGGAAGGCCCTCATCCTTCGCCTGCGGAATACTCGCCCAATCGTATCGCGCCCCACCCATCCGGCCGACCTGGAGTCCCCCGCCGAAGCCGTAGGTGACGTTCTCGATGTGGCCATCCTTGTCGCGCAGGTACCCGAGACGCGCCGTGACGAGGTTCGCGAGCGCCACCTCGAATCCGAAGCGCTGGATGTCGTACGCCGCGGCGACCCTCGCCGAGTCCGCCCCGGTGAACGTGTTGCGCTCGATGTCGACGGCCACGCCGATCGAGACCAGGGGGTCGAACGATTCGGCGAGCCATGGGACCGCGCCGCTGATGCTCTCGCGCAGCGATCCCGGAACGTCCATCGCCGCGTGCAGCGCGATGCCGTTGCGACGCGTTCGGTGAAGCGGCCAGGGCGCCGCGCCCCCTCCGAACGCCATGCTGGCCTTGTTGTAGTTCTTGATCGAGAACCCATAGCTCAGGTCGAGGTCGAGCGGCAGGCCGGTGCGCGGCGTGCCGGGGCGATGGCGGCCGAGCGGTGTGAACCCGAGCAGCAAGCCGATGTCGGAGGTACTAGTTTCGCCTGCCGCCGCGGGGCCGCCGTAATTCACACGGACCTGGTTGCGACTCATGCCGAACGCGAGATCTACGTATCGCGTCGCGAGCGGCGGCTTCGCGCCCGCGATTTCGCTCAGCGACTCGAGCAGCGTCGAGAAGCTTCCCCCGGCGCCCCACGACGTGATCTTCTCGAAGGTGTCGACAGGCCCGATCGGGTTTCCGTTGATGTCGGTCCCCTGGAGCTCACCGGTGTCGAGCTTCAGGCCGTTGTCCCCGATCACGGGTTTTCCCGCCGAGGCGAGACCCAGGCCGTTCGCTCCGAGCACCATGCGGCGGGTCGTGAACGGGATATTTCCACCAGGCAGACTCGGCACGAGCCTCGTCCTGCCCCACTCGTAGCGCGCACCGCTCGCGTAGCCGAGCAGCGCCGGATTCGCCCAGTCGTTCGGGTCCCGGCCCCAGTACACCGCGTTGGAGGCCCCGGCCATCCCCGCCGAACGGATCGAGGGATCGAGCGTCGTCGAAATCGCCGTGCCCTGCGCGCGGCCGGGAGGCGCCAGCGCGCCCGACAGGAGCGAGAGCGTCGCGCAGAGCAGCAGAAAACCGGCGGCCCTGCGAGTCATCAGGTGTAGCGCAGCTCGCGGAACTTGCGGATGTAGCCCTGGCCCTCGACCGGCTCGAAGATGTGGCAGTACGTCATCTCGCCGCCGTACACGTGGATGGTCACGGCCGGCGCGGCGTCGGCGTTCTCGAGCACGTGGTACTCGAAGGGCGGGATCAGCGCGCCCGCCTCGCCGACCCCGGCGAGCACCACGTTTTCCTTCTCGAAGCGCACGATGTCGCGCTCCGGGTCGCCGCCGTGGGCCGAGAACGAGGTCACGCGGATCTTGCCGCGGTACACGCACTCGACGCACCACATGCCCGCGTGATCGTGGAGCGGCGTGCCCTGGTCGCGGTCCCACACCATCACGAGCGCGGTGTAGCGCCCGTCCGGGTCGCGGTGCAGCAGCCGCCGCGCGTAGCAGTCGGGGGTGGGCGCGAGCATCGGCGGGTCGAGGAACTGCTCGCCGCTGTTCACGACGTCGGTGAGCACGCGCTTGACGTTGCGACAGCGGGTCGCGTCGTCGCGCACCGCGACGGCTTCGTCGAGCCGGCGGATCAGCTCGTCCACCTTCGAGGAATGCGGACTCACGGTCATGGCGGGAACCCTCCTGTGCGCCTCATGGTAGCAGAGCGCGGCCCGCGCTCATGGCAGGAAGTAGAACGCCATCGCCAGGATCGCGTACACCGCGAGCAGCAGCGCGCCCTCCAGCCAGTTCGACTCGCCGTCCTGCGCGACCAGGTTGACCACCCCCACCGCGATCCCCACCGCCAGCACCTCGAACGGCGTGAAACGCAGGTCCATCGGACCGTGCCGCATCAGGTAGGAGAGGAACACCAGCACCGGCGCCACGAACAGCGCGATCTGGGTGCTGGAGCCGATCGCGATGTGGAGCGCGAGGTCCATCCGGTCGCGCATCGCCATCAGCACGGCGGTCGAGTGCTCGGCCGCGTTTCCGATGATGGCGACCACCACCACCCCGATGAACACCGGGGTGAAGCCGAGCGCGCGCGAGGCCGGCTCGACCGCGCCCACCAGCAGCTCGCTCATCCACGCCACCAGCGCGGTCGCGGCCACCAGCGTGACCACCGCCGCGCCCGGCGGCGCGGCTTGCGAGTGCGCGACGTGCGCGCCGGACTGCCCGGCGTAGAGATGGCGGTGGGTGCGCAGGCTGAAGACCAGCGAGAGCAGGTAGGCCGCGAACAGCACGATCGAGATCTCGAGCGAGAGCCCGTGCTCGATCTCGATCTCGCGCGCCGGGCTCAGCGTGGCGTGCGTCACCGCGCCCTCCGCGACGAAGTGGAACATGGCCGGCACCACGAGCCCGATCGCGGCGAGCGCGAGCAGCGTGGAGCCGGCCGCCGCCGCCGCGCGGTCGAAGGTCTGGCGTTCGCGCCGCGCCCCGCCCGCGACGCACGCGAGCCCCAGCACCAGCAGCACGTTGCCGATGATCGATCCGGTGAGGCTCGCCTTGACCACGTCGTAGAGCCCGCGCTCGAGCGCCGCGATCGCGATGATGAGCTCGGCCGCGTTGCCGAAGGTCGCGTTCAGCAGCCCGCCGACGCCGGCGCCGAGCCGGGAGGCGAGCCGCTCGGTGGCTTCGCCCATCATCCCCGCGAGCGGGACGATCGCGAGCGCTGCGCACGCGAACACCACGAGCGGGTCCCAGTGGAGCGCGTGGGCGAGCGGGGCGATGACGACGAACACGATCAACAGCTGAAGCGCGCGCTCGGGGGCGAAGAGGCTTGAGCGCGCGGGGCGCGCTTCGGCGGCCGTCATGGCGCGGGACTGTGCACGATGCGTGCGCCGCGCTCAAGCCCCCCGGCGCTCCCGCCCCGATCTCGCTAGGGATCCCCGTAGCGGAGCGCGAGCAGGATCGGCCCGCCGCTGCGCGGCACGACGATCACGAGCATGCGGTCGAACTCGTCGTCGCGGAACGCGGGCACGGAATCGCCGCAGAGCCCCTTCGCGATCTCGGGCACCGTGTTGCTGTGCCCGATCACCACCACCACGTCGCCCGCCTGGTGCGTGCGCAGCCGCCTCATCAGCTCCGCGGTGCCGTCCACGACCCGCACGCTGTCGCCGATCGCCCGCGCCAGCGGCTCGCCGGTCCGCATCGCGCGCCGCGTAGGCGTCGCGTAGATGCGCGTGACGCGCGCGTCGGCGAGCACCCGCGCCAGCGCCCGCGCGCGCGCCTCGCCCGCCGCGGTGAGCGGCGGGTCGCTTGCGCCCGCCGTCGTGTCTTTTTCGGCGTGGCGCACGATCACGTAGGTGACGACGCTCGAATCGCGCGCCACCGCGGCGGGCGCGAGATGGGTGGTGTCGCGCCCCATCGCCGAGGCGCGAGGCGGGGCGGCATCCGCGAAGGCGGCCGCGCAGGTGAAGGCGCAGGCGAGCGCGCAGGCGAGCAACGGCGCGGGGAGCGATGCGGCGGTGCGGGGCTTCATCACGCGCGCGAGCATACTCGAACCGCGTGCCGCGGCGGATCGCGCCTCAGGCCCCAGAGCAAACGGGCGGAAGCCAGAGGCCTCCGCCCGCATCGGCCACCGGAGAGGTCACGCGCCCCGGTTACGCGGCTCCCTCCGCGTGTGGCTCAGGAGCACCCCATACTCGTTCCGCAGTTCAGGCACTTGAAGCAGGTGCCGTTGCGCACGGTGATGTGGCCGCAGTTGTCGCACAACGGCGCGTCGCCCGGGAATTTGCCGAGCATCGCGTCCTGCACGCCTTCGGTGCCGGGATTGTCGCGGTGTTTCGCGGCGGCGGAGGCGGGCGTCACCACCACCAGCGGCGCCGCAGCCGACATTGCCCCCGCCGGCCTCGCCGCGGGTTCGGGGCTGCCGTGCCCATTGGACCCGTTCCCCGCGCGGTTGTGCTCCTTGCCGACCGGGTGTCCGATCGCGTGCGGCACCGGCCCGCCCTTGAGGTCGTCGGTCACGATGTGCGCGAGATCGGTGCGGCCCAGGTACTCGAGCCCCAGCACGCGGAAGACGTAATCCACCACGCTGGTGCAGGCGCGGATGTTGTCGTGCCCGTCCACGCGGCCGTGCGGCTCGAAGCGCGTGAAGCAGAACTGGTCCACCAGATCCTCGAGCGGCACGCCGTACTGGAGGCCCATCGAGACCGAGATCGCGAAGCAGTTCATGATGCTGCGGAACGCCGCGCCCTCCTTGTGCATGTCGATGAAGATCTCGCCGATCATGCCGTCTTCGTATTCGCCGGTGCGCAGGAACACCTTGTGCCCGCCGATGCGCGCCTCCTGCGTGAATCCGTGCCGGCGCTTGGGCAGCCGGCGGCGGCGCAGCTTGGGCGGCGGGCTGGCGGCGTCTTCGGCCTTCTTGGTGCTCGCGAGCGGCTGGGAGAGCTTGCTGCCGTCGCGATAGAGCGCGACCGCCTTGAGCCCCAGCTTCCACGAGTCGAAGTAGATGCGCTCGACCTCGTCGACCGTGGCGTCGTGCGGCAGGTTCACGGTCTTGCTGATGGCGCCCGAGATGAACGGCTGCACCGCCGCCATCATGCGGATGTGGCCCATCGGCTCGATGTAGCGAGTGCCCCGCGGCCCGCAGCGGTTCGCGCAGTCGAACACCGGCAGGTGTTCGTGCCGGAGGCCGGGCGCGCCCTCCACCGACTGCGAGCCGCAGATCGCGCTGTTCGCCTGCTCGATCTGCTCGTCGGTGAAGCCCAGGAACGGGAGCGCGTTGAACGCCGGCTTCTCGCGCTCGGCGATGGTGACGCCGAGGCGCGTGAGCGTCTCCTCGCTGAGCATGCCGCGCGAGAAGGCGAAACGGATGTCGAGCATCGTGGGCAGCGAATGCTCGATCCGCTCGATCTCGCTCTCGTGCAGGCCCTTCCGCATGAGCGACGAGCGGTTGATGTGCGGCGTGCCGTCGAGGCTGCCGGTGCCGATCGCGTAGCGGATGACGCCCTCGATCGCGGGATCGTCGTAGCCGAGCCGCCGCAGCGCGCGCGGCACCGACTGGTTCACGATCTTGAAGTAGCCGCCGCCCGCGAGCTTCTTGAACTTGACCAGCGCGAAGTCGGGCTCGACCCCGGTCGTGTCGCAGTCCATCAGCAGCCCGATGGTCCCAGTCGGCGCGAGCACCGTGGCCTGCGCGTTGCGGTAGCCGTGGAGCGCGCCCAGCGCCAGCGCGCGGTCCCAGCACTCGACCGCCGCGGAGCGCAGGTCGTTCGGCGCGTACGCCGGATCGATCGCGCGCGCCGCCTCGCGGTGGAGCCGCATCACGTCGAGCATGCTGTCGCGGTTCGTGGCGAAGCCCTCGAACGGGCCCTTGCTCGCCGCCATCTCGGCGGAGAGCGCGTAGCCCTCGCCGGTCATGATCGCGGTGATCGCGGCGGCGGTCGCCCGCGCCGCGGGACTGTCGTAGGGCAGGCTCTGCACCATGAGCAGCGTGCCGAGGTTCGCGTAGCCCAGGCCCAGCGGCCGGAACTGCTCGGAGCGCCGCGCGATCTTCTCGGTCGGGTAGGAGGCGAAGCTCACCGCGATCTCCTGCGCCAGGAAGAACACTCGGTTCGCGTGCTTGTAGCCGTCCACGTCGAAGGTGCCGTCGTCGCGCAGGAACTTCATGAGGTTGATCGAGGCGAGATTGCAGGCCGTGTCGTCGAGGTGCAGGTACTCGGAGCACGGGTTGCTGGCGTTGATCCGCCCGGTCGCCTTGACCGTGTGCCACTTCTGGATGGTGTCGTCGTACTGGACCCCGGGGTCGGCGCACTGCCAGGCGGCCTCGGAGAGCGTGCGCCACAGGCCGCGCGCGCGGTGCGTCTCGTACACCTGGCCCGTGGTGCGGAACGTGGTCTGCCACGGGCCGTCGCTCTCGACCGCCTTCATGAACGCGTCGGGCACCCGCACCGAGTTGTTCGAGTTCTGCCCGGAGACCGTGCCGTAGGCGTCGCCGTTGAAGTCGGAGGAGAAGCCGGATGCGACCAGCGCCGCGACTTTGCGCTCCTCGCGCACCTTCCACTGGATGAAGTCCACGATCTCGGGGTGATCCACGTCGAGCACCACCATCTTCGCCGCGCGGCGCGTGGTGCCGCCCGACTTGGTGGCGCCCGCGCCGCGGTCGAGCACCTCGAGGAAGCTCATCAGGCCCGACGAGGTGCCGCCGCCCGAGAGCTTCTCCATGCGGCCGCGCAGCCGCGAGAAGTTGGAGCCGGTGCCCGAGCCGAACTTGAAGACGCGCGCCTCGTTCTTCGCCAGCTCGAAGATCGACATGAGGTCGTCTTCCACCGACTGGATGAAGCAGGCCGACACCTGGGGCCGCGAGTAGGAGTCGGGCGTGACCTGCACGCTGCGGGTTTCGGGATCCCACGCGAAATTGCCGCCCGAGCCGCTGATGCCGTACTCGTGGAAGAGCCCGCAGTTGAACCACACCGGCGAGTTGAAGGCGCCGATCTGGTGGACCAGCATGTGCGCCAGCTCGGCTTCGAAGGCCTCGGCGTCTTCGGGGCGCTCGAAGTAGCCGCCCTGCCGCTCGCCCGCGACGCGCAGCGTGTGCGCGAGCCGGTGCACGACCTGCCGCACGCTGGTCTCGTGCCCGGGTGCGCTCTGGAGCCCCGCCTTGCGGAAGTACTTGCTCACGACGATGTCGGTGGCGAGCTGCGACCAGTCGGCCGGCACCTCGACGTCGTCCATCTGGAACACGACCGAGCCGTCGGGGTTCGCGATCACCGTGCGGCGGCGATCCCAAGCGATCTCGTCGAAGGGATGGATACCGGGCCGCGTGAAGCGGCGGGGCACGCGCAGGCCCGCTTGCGTCGAAGCGGGCGGTGTCGGAGCGGAGATGTGATCGGTGCTGAGCGTCTGGGTCACTGGGACCTCCCTGTCCCTCGCGAGTACTGCACCCCTCAGATGAATTGCCAAGCCGTGACGGCGTCCCGAAGGCACCCAAGGCCGCCGGCTCGGTTTGACCCGCGTCGACGTGTACGGCGTTAATCGTCTTCTGCGTGAGGGAAGGTGCTTCCGTGCGCATGCGAGGTCGATCACTGCGCGCGGCGTGTGGTGTTATACCACTGTCGACGTGCGTTGGTTCAAGCGCGAAATTGATGCCCAAGAATGCGGGCGCGCTCGATGTGCAGCGATTGCGCTCAATGTCCATGCAAGTGAAACGCGCCAGAGAAATTTTTTTGCGATCTCTTCGCGAGAGGGGTCGGCGCGGTCGGCGCGATCGGGGCGATGGGCGATGTGTCGCGTACGCGACATCGTGGCCGGTGGCGTGAGGGTCGGTGTTCGCTCCGCGCGTCGACGAGACTCCACGATCGCGACCACCTTCGGCGCCGTCGTCGCGCCGGCGATCGAGAGCGAGATGACGCAACGATGCGAGGTTGCGCGCGCGGTGGACCGACACGAGACCGCGCGCTGGGTGATCAGTTCGCCGCGCGCACGAACACCCTCACCTCCAGCTTCCGCCCGCTCGACCGCTCGATGTCGGGCGTGATCTCCCGGGTCGCGAGCTTGAGCCGGTGGAGCGTGGTCGAGTCGGGCCAGCCGCCGTAGAAGCGCTCCGAGGGGTCGACCACGAACGCGCGCAGCGTCGAGTCGCTCATCAGCGGCTCGAGGCTCGCGCTCGACCACGGCCGGAGCGGAGTGCCCCAGTAGCGCCCGGCGCGAAACAGCGTGTAACCGAACGCCGGGGCCTCGGGCGCGACGTAGCTCGCCCGCGCGGGATCGGCGTCCGCCAGCAGCGGCGCGAGCGCGGCCGCGACCGCGCGGTAGCCGGGATCGTGATAGCGCACGGGCAGCCGCTGGATCTCCCGCGCGAAGCCCGCGATCGCGATCGCCGCGCCCAGCGCCAGCGCCGCGCGCTTCCAGCGACGCGCGATGGCACCGAGCCCCACCGACGCTAGCGCAGCCCACGCGGGAACGACGGGGTAGAGGTAGACCCCCGACTTCACGCGAAAGAGCGAGAGCAGCACGAAACCCAGCGACCAGGCGAGCAGCGCGCGCATGATGGGCTCCCGCCTCCGGCGCGCGGCCTCCCACGCGCCGACCGCCACCAGCGGCAGCAGCAGCACGAAGGCGCGCGCCAGCGTCGCGAGGTAGAACGTCGGCGGCCTGATCCAGTCGGCGGCGAAGCCCTCACCTCCGACGCGGCTCGCGAGCGAGAAGCTCATGTAGACCGACCACCAGTGCGCGAGATCGCGCGGCGCCACGATCGCGACGCCGATCAGCTGCAGCGCGCCCACCAGCACCGCGCCGGTGGCCAGCGCGATCAGCGCGCCGCGGTCGGGCCACACCCACGCCGCCGCCGGGATCGCGATCAGCACCACGAGCCACAGCTTGCAGAGAAACGCGAGCCCGAGCAGCGCGCCCGCAGCGGCGGCGCGCCGTGGCGTGGCACGGCCGCCCGCGAGCACGACCAGCGCGAGCGCACCGAACGCGGTGAGCGGGAGCTCGGCGTTCGCCACGCGCGAGGAGTCGGCGAACCAGGGAAGCGATGCGAGGAAGAGCGTGGCGGTGGTCGCGCCGGCCGCGCCCGCCGCTCGCCCGGCGAGCGCTCCCACGCACAGCATCACGATCAGCGCGCTGAGCAGCGAAGGCCAGCGCAGCGCGGCGGCGGTGGGCCCCATGATCCGCACGAACGCCGCGAGCAGCGCGGGGTAGAGCGGCGGCTTGTCGCCAGGCGGGCCGAGCGGCGTGAGCGCGGGGCTCGCGAGGAAGCGCGGGGAGGCGAGCACGTTGCGCGCCATGGTGCCGTAGTAGCCCTCGTCGCCGCCCACCACGTCGTTGCGCTGAGGTGGCGAGAGCGCGATCCACAGCGCGAGGGCGGCGAGGGCGATCGCAGCCACCGCGACGGCCGGGGAGGGAGGCTTCATCCCCGCGACTCTAGCAAAGGCGCGCGCCGCGCGGTTATGATTGTGCCCGCGGTGCGGCCGCGCCGCGCTCCCTCGAAAGGACCTCTCACGTTGCGTGCACCAGGGATTGCGCTCCGCGCGCTGCTTCCGTTCGCGATCGCGCTCGCCGCGGCGCCCGCCGTGGCCCAGCCGCCGATCACGCGCAACCTCACGTTCACCGCGAACCGGAACGAGTACCCGCCCACCATCGTCTCGCCGTTCGGCGCGGGCTACTCGGCGTGCTGGTCGTACATCCACGGCGACGGGCGCGAGTACGCGATCATCGGCACCAACAACGGCACCGCGATCTACAACGTGACGGACCCGTACAGCGTGTACCGCGTGGGGTTCATCACCGGTCCATTCTCGGCGTGGCGCGAGATGAAGTCGTACCGGAACTGGATCTACATCACGACCGAAGGCACGGGCGCTGGCGAGGGCGTGCAGATCGTGCGCATGTCCGATCCCGAGGCGCCGGTGCTGGCCGCGACCTACACCGGCAGCTTCACCCACTCGCACACGGTCGCGATCGACACCGCGCGCGCGATCCTGATCTGCAACGGCACGCGCAACGCCGCGGGCCTGGCGACCGGCATGCACATCCTCTCGATCGCCAATCCCGAGGCGCCGGTCGAGCTCACGTGGTGGCCGGGCGGCGCGATCCCGGTGCCGAACGCGCAGTACGTGCACGACTGCGTCCCGATCGGAAACCGCCTCTACTGCGCGTCGATCTATTCCGGCGACGAGCGCGTGCTCGACTTCACCGACCCCGCGAACCCGTTCCAGATCAACGCGTGGACCTATCCCGGCGCGTTCACCCACAGCTCGTGGCCCGACGCGACCGGCCACTGCCTGTACGTAACCGACGAGGTGGACGGCCAGCCGCTCAAGATCTTCGACATCACCAATGTGATGAGCCCGGTGGAGGTGAACGCCATCACCTCGAACCCGGTGGCCATCATCCACAACCCCAAGGTGGTCGGGAACGAGCTCTACCTCTCCAACTACACCGAGGGCATCCGCGTCCTGGATCTCTCCGATCCCGTGCATCCCGCGGAGTTCGCGTACGCGGATTCGTATCCGGGGCCCTCCGGCGACTTCTTCGGCGTGTGGGAGGTGTGCCCGTTCTTCCCGTCGGGCACCGTGATCGCGAGCGACATGCAGACCGGGCTCTACGTGTATCGCCCGGTGCGCGACTACGGCATCGTGCGCGCGGTGGTGGACAGCGACGGCGTCGCGCCGCTCGCAGGCGCGAGCGTGCGCCTCGTCACCCAGGGCGACTCGCTCACGACCACCGGCGACGGCATCGTCCAGTTCGCGCCGAGCCCCGGCACCCACACCGTGACCGCGAAGAAGTTCGGCTTCGTGAGCGCGTCCGCGACGCGCGCGGTGACGATCGGCAGCCGCGACACCGTCGCGCTCTCGCTGGTCCACCGGCCGGTGCGCGACTACAGCGGCACGGTGAAGGACGCGGTGAGTGCTCTGCCGCTCGAGACCGCCGAGATCGACCTGCTCGACACCCCGCTCGCCACCCTGACCGACGCGAGCGGCGCGTTCTCGATGCCGGTGGTGCCCGAGGATCTCTACAACGTGGAGGCCCACGCGCCCGGCCACATTCCGGCGAGCTACACGCTCGATCTCGACCCCGGCTTTCCCACGCACCACATTCAACTCGTGCCGGCGCGCGACTACGACGACATGGAGATCGATCGCGGCTGGACCGTGGGGGGCGCGGGAACCGGCGACAACGCCCTCACCGGCATCTGGGTGCGCGTGGATCCGCTCGGCACTTCGGCCGCGCCCTCCGCGCCCGCGCGCGCGCGACGTTCGCCCGACCTGCTCTCGGCGCGCGAGCCCAGCGGCCCGCTGCACGAGGGCGAGGAGCTCGGGCTCTATCCCGGCCAGGTGCAGCCGGGAGACGACCGAACGCCGCCGCCGGGCGTGCGGTGCTGGGTCACGGGCCAGGGCACCGATTCCACCAGCATCAGCCAGAACGACGTGGACGGCGGCAAGACCTCGCTCACCTCGCCAGCGCTCGATCTCACCGGCATGGCGCAGCCCACCATCGGCTACTGGCGATGGTTCTACTGCGACGGCGCGGCCGAGGACTGGTTCGCGGTGCTCATCAGCGACGACGACGGCGCGAGCTGGGTGCCGGTGGACACCACGCGCGGCAATCACAATCAGTGGGTCGAGCGCGCGATTTCCGTCTCGGATTTCGTGACGCCCACGAATCAGATGAAGGTGCGCTTCATCGCCAGGGACGGCACGCCCGGCAACATCGTCGAAGGGGCGGTCGACGATCTCACCGTCTACGACGCGGCGAACGCGTCCGTCGCGGTGCCGGCGCCCGCGCTGCCGCGCGCGCTGCGGCTCGCGACGCCGTGGCCCAATCCCGCGCGGGGCGCGGTGAGCCTGCGCATCGAGCTGCCGCGCGCCGGGGATGCTCGCGTGGAGGTGCTCGACGTGGGCGGCCGCGTGATGCGATCGCTGTGGCGCGGGCCGCTCGCCGCCGGCGCCACGCCGCTGCGCTGGGACGGCGCGGACGATCTCGGGAATGCCGCGCCCGCCGGGCTCTACTTCGTGCGCGCGAGCGCGGGGGGCGAGAGCGCGGTCGCGAGGTTCGTGCGGGTGAGGTAGCGCGGGGCCGTGGTCGCGAATGCGCCCGCGATAGGACCTTCGATCGCTCGCGCGGCTATTCCAACAGCACGACTCGCCGCGTCCGGATGTCACCTCCGGCGACGAGGCGCACGAAATAGACCCCGGCGGCGGCGCGCGTGCCTTCGCGCGTGCGGCCGTCCCAGCGCACGACGGAGCTTCCGGCGCCGAAAGTTCGGTCCGCGAGCGTCGCAATCACGCGGCCAGACACATCGTGCACGCGCAACGTCACGCGTGTCTCCTGCCGCAATTCGATCTCGAGAGCCACGGCGCCGCGCGCGGGATTCGGATGCGCGGGAGAAAGGGCGGGCAGGCCAGGAGGTGGCGGCTGCGGCGCCCCGACCCATGCGCCCGAAAACGAAAGCGCCCAGGCGTCATTGGAGAGCCCGCCGAAAATGAGCATCCGGTCATGGATCGGGTCGTACACCGCCGAATGCTCGAACCTCGCGCCGGGCAGCGGTCCAGCCGGAGCGAGCTGTGTCCACGCGGGAGGCCCCGCGAGGTCGAGCGCCCACGTGTCGTTGAAGACGGCACAGCAGGACGAGAGGGATCCGCCGAAGACGATCATGCGGTCGCGCAGCGGATCGTAGATGGCCGTGGGACTGGTACGGTAGTGCGGGCCGGTGGTCAGGCTTCGCGGCACGAGCTGCGTCCAGGATGGGTCGCCCACGAACGACAGAGCCCACACCTCATTCGTGGAGCCAGTAGGGCAGCCGAAGACGATCATGCGGTCGCGCGGCGGATCGTAGATCGCCGCGTGGCTCGTGAACTGGGGCATCTCAGCCGGGACAACCGCGGGGACGGGCGTCCACCGGGGAGTTCCCGCGAGCGAGAGCGCCCAGGCATCGTTGGCCGTGGGCAATCCGCCGAAGACGATCATCCGATCACGCGACGGATCGTAGACCGCGGTGTGCCACGCGCGCGCAGGCGGGGGCGCCCCTTCTGGCAAGATCGGGATCCACGCGGGCGGGGCATCGAGCGAGAGCGCCCACACGTCGTCGAACCACGACGTGGTGCCGGTGGAGTAATCATGAGAGTACCCACCGAAGAGAAGCAGGCGATGCCGCTTGGGGTCGAGGATCAGGCTGTGTGCCTCGCGTGGAGACGGCGCCGGTCCGGTGGGAACGATCGCCTCCCGGTCCTGCGGTCGCGAGTACGGCAGCGCCCACGCGTCATTGAGCCAGAGATCCTTGCCGACACCCCCGACAACGACCATCCGGTCGCCCACGGGATCATAGGCCGCCGCGTGCCCGCTTCGCCTCCACCACGGCTTCGCGGAAGGACTGAGAAGTGTCCATGCGGGGCCCGGGGCGAGCGCGAGCGACCACGTGTCAACGCTCATATCGCCGTTGCCGTACTGCGCACCGCCCGCGACCACCATGCGGTCATGGATTGGATCGTAGATCGCGGCGTGGCCGTCGAGTGGCTCGGGGCCCTGCCCCGACGGGGCCAGGGGCGACCAGTGCAAACTGTCACCGAGCTCGAGCACCCAGGGCATACCGGTTGCCGTGTCCCGATCCCATTCGCCGCCGAGCACGATCATCCGCGCGCGCTGCGGGTCGTAGATTGCCGTGTGGTCGGCGCGTGGCGTCGGCCGGGGGTCGGCGATCACAGGCATGATCCAGGTCGGGGTGTCCGTGAGAGAGAGCACCCAGACGTCGTTCAACGGAGCCTGGTAGCTCCACTGCCCTCCGCCGAAGACGATCAGACGGTCGTGCGCCTGATCATAGACGGCGCTGTGTTCGCCGCGGGCCATCGGCGGGGCGCCGGCCGTCGCGAGCAGCGACCATTCGAGGGTGTCGCCGAAGGAGAGCGTCCACACTTCGTTCGACCACTGGGATCGAGTATCGTCCCAGCCCCCAAATACAATCATTCGGTCCCTGACCGGATCATAGGTCGCGCTGTGGTATCGACGAGCCCCTGGCGCGATCCCCGACGGCTGAAGCTGCGTCCAGGTCGGGGTCCCGGACAGCGATAGCGCCCACACGTCTCCGAGGACAGAACCGCTGGACGTGACGCTGTTGACGACAATATTGTCGCCGCCGAACACGATCATGCGGTCGCGCACCGGATCATATATTGCGCTGTGGTGACCGCGAGCGGCTGGTGGAACACCGAGGGTGGCGACGGGATTCCACTCCGGAGCGTCGTCGAGTGAGAGCGCCCAGACCGCGTTGTCCGGGGTGACGTCGAGGCCACCGAATACGAGCATTTGATGCCGCACCGGGTCGTAGACAGCTGCATGCTCGTAGCGCGGGCTCATGGGTGGGATCGGTTGCCACACCCCATCCGCCCCGCTTGAAGCCCCGAGCCGCGACCCGGCCGCCGTCGCGGGCGACGGCGCCGCGGCGAGTGACGCAGCCATCGCGACCGATGCCGCGAGTACGATGGACCGCATCGTCCGGTTCATTCCTTGTAGAGCCAGGCGCCTGCCACCGCCGACACGATGAGCGCGGGCAGGGAGCCCGCCGACAGGGGCAGCAGTGCCTTTACGGGAACGAATCCAAACGATCCCCAGGTGGCATCCGCCAGGCTGCTGATCACCCACCAGGAAACCCCGGCCACCGCGGCGGTCATCGGCCCCGCCCCATAGCGAGGGCGAATGGCCGCGTAGAGCCACATGGCCCAGATGCCCATCGCGAGGTTCACGGTGAACAGGAACGCGACCAGGCCGATGCCGGGCGCGGACAGCCTGCCGCCGGGCACCGCGGCCGCGAAATCGTGCCCGACAAACGCGGTAAGAAGCGAACCGAGCACGGTCCAGACGAGGCCCGCCACGAGTCCACAGCGGAGCACCCGTCCCCAATTCATTCTTCCCATCGCGACCTCCGACCGGCGCCGGTCTGCCGGCGACGGTAGCATGCCTCCGTGTCCCCGGGACTGGATTCGCCCCGGCTCCGTGGACGCCTCACTCCTTCCGACTTTCCTCGCCCGCCTCCTCGTCATCGTGCAGCATGCGCAGCGCCGGGGTCGTGACGTCGTCGAACTGGCCGTGCCGTGCGGCCCACACGTAGGCGATCACCGCTGCGAGCACCACCAGGATCGCGAGCGGCAGCACGATGAAGATCACGCTCATCGCGCGCCCTCCTCGAAGGTGCGGCTGCGCCACGAGGCGAGCACCACGGTGAGCGAGCTGGCCGGCATCAGCACCGCGGCGAGCAGGGGATGCATGTGGCCTGTGATCGCGAGGCTCGCGCCCGCCACGTTGTAGAGGATCGAGAACGCGATGTTGCGGCGGATCACGGCGAGCGTGCGCCGCGCGCCGGCGAACAGCGCGACCAGCGGATCGAGCCCCTGGCGCGCGAGGAACACGTCGGCCGCCGCGAGGCACGCCTCCGCGCCGCCCCGCACGCCGATCCCCACGTCGGCGCGCGCGATGGCGGCCGCGTCGTTGACGCCGTCGCCCACCATCACGACCGGCTCGACCTGGCTGATGGCCTCGATCGTGCGGAGCTTGTCCTCGGGCGAAGCCCCGCCGCGGCACTCGAACGTCGCGAATCCGAGACGCCGCCCCACGGATTCCACCACCGCGGGATCGTCGCCCGAGAGCAGCGAGAGATTGAACCCGCGCGCGCGCAGCGTGGCGAGCGCGGCGGCCGCCTCGGGCCGGATCGCGTCGCCGAACGCTGCGCGAGCGATGACCGCGCCGTCCACCGCGACGAGTACGGGCGTGAGCGCTGCGTCATCGTTGCCGGCGATGGGCGCGGCGTGGTGTGCTGGAGCGGTCGCTCCGAGAACATCCGCCCGCGCGCTCACGAAAGTCGGCGCGCCCACGATCACGCGATGGCCATCGGCCTCGCCCTCGATGCCGCCCGCCGCGTGCGTCACGTCGCGCGCGATCGCGGGCGCCACGTGAGGCCACGCCTCGAAGAACGCGCCCGCCACCGGGTGGGTCGCGTCGCGCTCGAGCGCGAGCACCAGCGGCTTCGCGGCCTCGGGCCCGTCCCACGCGACCAGCCGGCTGCGGCCCTCGGTGACCGTGCCGGTCTTGTCGAGCACCACGCGTCCGGGGCGCGCGAGGCGCTCGAGCGCCTCTCCGCCGCGAATGAGTATCCCCGCGCGCGCGGCGCGTCCGATCGCGACGGTCACGGCGAGCGGGGTCGCGAGCGCGAGCGCGCACGGGCAGGTCACGATCAGCAGCGCGATCGCGTGGTCGAGCGCGCGCGACGGGTCGAGCCGCAGCCACACGGCGAACGTCAGCGCCGCGAGCGCGAGCACCGCCGCCACGAACACGCCGGCCATGCGGTCCGCGAGTCCCACCACCTTAGCCCGGCGGCGCGCGCCCGCCTCGATGTCGCGCACGATGCGCCCGAGGCGCGTGGTCTCGCCGGCCTCCTCGACGCGGACCCGCAACAGCGCCCGACGGTTGAGCGTGCCGGCGAACACGCGCGTGCCGGGCGCCGCGACCACGGGGCGCGACTCGCCCGACAGCAGCGACACGTCGAGGTCGGAGACGCCCTCGATCACGACTCCATCCGCCGCGAGCGTTTCGCCGGGGCGCACCTCGATCGTCATGCCGGGGAGCAGCGCCTCGGCCGGCACCTCGCGCACGAGGCCGTCCTCGATCACGCGAGCGGTGGCGGGCGAGAGCGCGAGCAGCAGCTCTGCCGAGTCGGCGGCCGCGCGCTGCGCACGCTGCTGGAGGTGGCGCCCCACCAGCAGCAGGAAGATCAGCATGACCACGCCGTCGAAGTAGATGGGCCCGCTGCCGGTCACGGTGTTGATGGCGCCGCGCAGCCAGCCCGCGCCGAGCGCGATCGCGATCGGGAGGTCCATGTGGAGCGCGCGCGTGCGCAACGCCGCCCACGCCCCGCGGAAGAACACGCGGCCCGGAAATATCAAAGCCGGCGTGGCGAGCAGCAGGCTCACCCAGCGGAAGAAGTGTTCGTATTCGCGCTCCATGCCGCTCCAGCGTCCGCTGTAGAGCGCGAGCGCCGCGAGCATGACGTTGATGGCGATCGCCCCCGCCACGCCGATGCGCGCGAGCATCGCGCGGTCCTCCGCGCGGCGCGCGGCCTCGGCCTTCATGCCGCGGAACGGGTGCGGGCGGTAGCCGAGCGTGTCGAGCGCGCGGGCGATGCGGCCGAGCGTCACGCGCGTCCCGTCCCACGAGAGCCTGACCCGCGCGCGCTGCACGTCGAGCTCCGCAGCCGCGAGGCCCGGCATCAGTCGCGGCACGCGCTCCACCAGCCACACGCACGACGCGCAGCGCACGCCCTCCAGGTAGAGCTCGGTCTCGCAGGCTCCGCCCGCGCGCGGCGTCACGTAGAGCGCGTGGAACGCCGGGTGATCGAACTCCTCGAAGCTGCGGCCGCTGGGCCGGACCGGCGCGGCGCGGCGCTCGGCGAGCCCGTAGTAGCGAGCCAGCCCGCCGTCGTGAATCACCGACCACGCCGCGCGGCAGCCGCCGCAGCAGAACTGGTCGGCGGCGCACGCGTCGATCGACCCGCGCGGCACCGCGAGCCCGCAGTGCGCGCACGGGGTGTCGGTGCCGAGGCGTGGCGCGGAGGGCGGCGCGGCAGCCGCGGCGGGCGCGTCATCCGGCTCGGGGCGCGCGAGCTCAGCGATCGCCATGGGTCATCCCGTGCATGCCGTGCATATGATCGTGCGCCGCGCGGGGCGTCATCTTTCCCGCGAGGGTGAGCAGGCCGAGCAGCAGCAACACCGACGCCGTGATCGCGGGCAGACGGCGTTCGAGCGGTCCGAACGCGCGGCGCGCGATCAGGCCGAGGCTCGCCATCACCGGCAGCGTGCCGGCCCAGAACGCCGCCATCGCGAGCGCGCCCCGCCACGGGGAACCGGTGGCGGCGGCGACCGCGACGAACGCGTACAGGAATCCGCACGGCAGCAGCGTGGTGAGCAGGCCGACGGTGAGCGCGCGCACCGCGGGCGGCTGCGCGTGCACCGCGCGCAGCGCCGCGGTGAGGCGCGCGCGCGCGAAGGCGGGCGCGACCAGCTCCGGCACCCGCGCGCCGAGCGCGCGCAGCAGGCTCGCGCCGCCCCATGCGACCATCATCGCGCCCGCGATCACCGCGGCGGCCCGCGTGAACCCCGCAGCCCCGCCGAGACGATCGAGGCCCGCGCCCAGCGCGCCGGCGATGGTTCCGAGCGCGAGGTACGACAGCAGCCGCCCGCCGTTGTACGCGGCGTGCGCGAGCGCCTCCCGCCGCGCGCCGGGCTGGCCGGCGTAGAAGCACACGAACCCGCCGCACATCGCGGCGCAATGCGGGCTCCCGAGCAGGCTCGCCGCGAGCACCGATCCGAGCAGCGCGATCACGGCGCGATCGCTCCCGTGTCGCGGCGCAGCGATGCCGTGAAGCGCTCCGCCCCGCGCGTGACGGTGAAGCGCAGCTCCCACAGCCCTGCGTGCGAGAGCGGCAGACGCGCCTCGTACGCGCCGTCTGGCGCGGGGCGCATGGCCGCGCGCGCCGGGCGCGAGGCCTCGATGTTGTGTATGGCCACCACCTCGATGGCGGCACCGGCGACCGGCAGCCCGCGCGCGTCGGTGAGGCGCACGATCAGCGGCGCGCCGTCGCGCGCGATCGCGCCGAGCCGCGCGTCGATTCGCCAGCCGAGCGCCGCGTCACGCGCGCGCTGCGCGAGCGTCGAGTCCCACGCCACCGCCTTGCGGTAGTAGTCGGGCTCGACGGTCGCGGCCTCGCGATCGTTCGCCTCGTAGAGCAGCACCGCGTTGGCGGCGACGGTCACGGCCAGCACGCCGACGATCGCGATCGGCCAGAGCTTCGCGGCGTTCATCGAATGCCTCCGTCGCCTTCGGGGCCGAGCAGGCGGTGCGGAAACGTCTCCGACCAGCGCGCGCCGTCCGAGATCGTGAAGCGCACCGCCCGCTCGCCGCCGTGAAACGCAGAGCGCGGCTCCACCACGAACACTGTGGTGGTCTGCATCGTCCCCGCCGCGACCGGGAACGGATTGATGGGCGCGATCAGCCTCGCCTCGGGCGCTTCACCGAGCGCGATGTGAAACGCGCGATCCGCGTGCCCGCGATTCATCACCTTGATCCGCACCTGGTTCACCACGCTGCCATCGGTCTCGAACGTGTAGGGCGCGCCGAGCCCCCGCAGCATCGTGACCTCCGCGCTGGAGCGCGTCGCGAGCCCCCACACCAGCAGGCCGACGCACAGCGCGAGCGCGGCGGGGTAGAGCGCGACGCGGTAGCGGATCGAGCGCGTGGGCTTGCCTTCGAGCTCGTCGCGCGAGCCGTAGCGGATCAGGCCGAGCGGCTTGCCGATGCGGTGCATTACGAAATCGCAAGCGTCCATGCACTGCGTGCAGTGGACGCACTCCATCTGCAACCCCTCGCGAATGTCGATCCCGGTCGGGCAGGTGAGCACGCATACGCGGCAGTCGATGCAGTCGCCGGCGCCGGCCGGGCGCTCGCGAACGCCCCGCGCGCGCGGCTCGCCGCGGCGCGAGTCGTAGCCGACGATCAGCGAGCGGCGGTCGAGCAGCACCGATTGCAGGCGGCCGTATGGGCACGCGACCAGGCAGGTCTGCTCGCGGAACCAGCCGAAGTCGAACAGGATGAGCGCGGTGGTGCCGAGCATGATGAGGAACGAGGTGGGGTGCTCGACCGGCGAGCGCCGCACCCAGCGCGCCAGCTCCTCGACGCCCACGAAGTACGCGAGAAACGTGTGCGCGAGGAACAACGCGAACCCCAGGTAGATCGCGTGCTTCGCGAGCCGGCGCGGGTGAATGCCGCGCGTGCGGTCGAGGCGCTGCGAGGCGCGCCAGCCGCCCTCGATCCAGCGCTCGACCGGGCGGAACAGGAATTCCAGGTACACGGTCTGCGGGCAGGCCCAGCCGCACCACACCCGGCCCCACAGCGCGGTGACCAGCAGGATCACGATCACGGCGCTCAGGAACAGGAGGAAGAAGAGCAGCGTCTCGGTGGGGAGGAACGTGGTGCCGAACAGCGTGAAGCGCCGCGCGGGAAGATCGAGCAGGATCAGCGGCCGGCCGCCCATGCGCAGGTAGGGGATGATGAAGAACACCAGCATCAGCGCGTAGGCCACCGCGCGGCGCGCGCGCTCGAAGCGGCCGCCGGAGGGCTTGGGCCGGATCGAGCGCCGCGAGCCGTCGGCGTTGAGCGTGGACAGCACGCGGCCGGGCGCGGTCACGAGCTGAAGCTGCGCGGACATCGGTCGCTCCCGTCGGTGGTCCTCGTCGCGCGTCGTGCGCGGAGGCGGGACCTACTCGTGCTCGGATTCCACCTTCACGCCCTGCGGCTCCTTGGGGCTCGGCGGATGGGTGTCGTGCAGCGTGATGACGTAGGCCGCGAGCTCCGCGATCTCCTCGGGCTTGAGCGTCAGGCTCCAGGTGGGCATGCCCTTGTCCGGCACGCCGTCGCTCACGGTCTTCATGATCTCGAGCGGGGTTCCGCCGTGGATCCAGTAATCGTCTGTGAGATTGGGCCCGATGTTGCCGCCGCCATCCGGGCGATGGCAGGGGGCGCAGGTGGCGATGAAGCGGGCCTTCGCGGAGCCGAGCCGCGACGGATCGTGCGCCATCGCGAGCAGCGAGGCCGCGGTGATCCCGGAGGACGGCGGCGGCGATTTCGCGGCGATCTCCGCGGCGTGCGCGCGAGCCGCGGCCATGTCGCGCTCGTAGTTTACGATCCGCCCCTTGCCGATGCCGAACCCCGGCACGTTGAACCAGTAGAGCGCAGCGTAGATCACGGTCGCCCACAGGATCAGCGTCCACCAGCGGGGCAGCGGATTGTCGTACTCCTGGATGCCGTCGTAGTTGTGGTCGAGCAGGCGCTCCGGTTGCGGAACCTGCTTCTCGTCGCGCGGTGCGCCCGAGGTCATGGCCTGGCTCCCGGAGGCTGTGGGGTGTCGGATGGATCGTCGAGCGGCAGGCGGCTCATGCGATCCAGCTCGCGGCGGTCGGGCCGCACCAGCAGGCGCGCGACCACCACGGCGAACGCGAGCAGGAACAGGATCAGCGCGATCTCGGCGTAGATCGCGAGCCCGGAGTGGCTCATCACGTCCGAGAGCTTCATCTCACTGCGCCCCCTTCGTGCTGTCGGCCGCCGCGGCCGCCACCGGTGTTCCGCGGATGTCGGTGCCGAGCCGTTGCAGGTAGGCGACCAGCGCCACGATCTCCCGGTCGTCGAGGCCCGCGGGTCCGCCCTGCTCCGCGATGCGCGCGGCGACCTCGCGCGCCTGCGCGCGGGCCATCTCGGGCGCGTGATGCACGGCCTCGCCGTACGGCACGCCCAGCATCGCCATGCCGTCGACGTGCTTCTGGATCGCCGCGAAGTCGAGCCGCGAGGTCGTGAGCTGGCGGTAGGTGGGCATGATGGACTTGGGCGTGATCGAGCGCGGGTCCTCGAGGTGGCGCACGTGCCAGAGGTCGTTGTACTTGCCGCCCTCGCGCGCGAGGTCGGGCCCGATGCGGCGCGAGCCCCACAGGAACGGGTGGTCGTACACGAACTCGCCGGGCTTCGAGTACTCGCCGTAGCGCTCGGTCTCGTGACGCAGCGGACGGATCATCTGCGAGTGGCAGTTGAAGCAGCCCTCGCGCACGTAGAGATCGCGCCCCGCCAGCTCGAGCGGCGTGTAGGGCTTGACCGAGGCGATGGTCGGCACGTTGGAGCGGATCAGGAACGTGGGCAGGATCTCGAACAGCGACGCCACGATCACGGCGACCGCCGTCATCACGGTGAACGTGAGCGGGAGCCCCTCCCAGCGGCGATGCCATCCCGCCGCGATGAAGCGCGCCCACGCGCCCGCCGGCTGGGGCGCGCCGTGCGCGGGCGGCGCCTCGCGCGAAAGCGGCGGCGCCTGCACCACCGGCACGGCGTAAGTCTTGGGGCGCGCCTGCCAGGTGCGCAGGATGTTGTAGCCGAACAGCAGCATGCCGGCGATGTAGAGCGTTCCGCCCAGCGCGCGCGCCCAGTACATGGGGATGAGCTTCATCGTGGTCTCGATGAAGTCCGGGAACTGGAGGCGGCCGGTCTCGTCGAAAGCCCGCCACATCAGGCCCTGGGTGAGCCCTGCGCTGTAGATCGCGGTCACGTAGAGGATGAGCCCGAAGGTCGCGAGCCAGAAGTGCGCCTCGGCGAGCTTCCGGCTGTGGAGCGGGGTCTGGAACAGGCGCGGCAGCAGCCAGTAGATCATGCCGAACGCCATGAACCCGTTCCAGCCGAGCGCGCCGGTGTGGACGTGCGCGATGATCCAGTCGGTGTAGTGGGCGAGCGCGTTCACGCTCTTCACCGAGAGCATCGGGCCCTCGAAGGTCGCCATGCCGTAGGCGGTGATCGCGACCACGAAGAACTTGAGCACCGGGTCGTCGACCACCTTGTGCCAGGCGCCGCGCAGCGTGAGCAGGCCGTTGATCATCCCGCCCCACGACGGCATCCACAGCATCACCGAGAAGATCATGCCGAGCGTCGATGCCCACTCCGGCAGCGCGGTGTAGTGGAGGTGGTGGGGGCCGGCCCAGATGTACATGAAGACCAGCGTCCAGAAGTGCAGGATCGAGAGCCGGTAGGAATAGACCGGACGCTCCGCCGCCTTGGGCATGAAGTAGTACATGAGCCCGAGGAAAGGCGTGGTGAGGAAGAACGCCACCGCGTTGTGCCCGTACCACCACTGCATGAACGCGTCCTGCACCCCGGCGTAGATCGAGTAGCTCTTGAACGGCCCGACCGGGAGCGACAGGTTGTTGAAGATGTGCAGGATCGCGACGGTGACGATCGATGCGATGTAGAACCAGATCGCCACGTACAGGTGGCGCTCGCGGCGCCGCGCCATGGTGGCGAAGAAGTTGACGGCGAAGATCACCCACACCACCGCGATCAGGATGTCGATCGGCCACTCCAGCTCCGCGTACTCCTTGGCCTGGGTGAGCCCGAGCGGGAGCGTGATCGCGGCGAGCACGATGATGAGCTGCCAGCCCCAGAAGTGGAGCCGGCTCAGGAGGTCCGAGAACATGCGCGCCTTGAGCAGTCGCTGGGTCGAGTAGTAGGCCCCCGTGAAGAACGCGTTCCCGGCGAACGCGAAGATCACCGCGTTGGTGTGCAGCGGCCGCAGCCGCCCGAAGGCCAGCCACGGGATGCCCAGGTTGAACACCGGGTTCGCGAGCTGGAGGGCGATGAACAGGCCCACCAGCATGCCGACCAGGCCCCAGAGAAACGTCGCGAACAGGAATTTCCGAACGATGGCGTCGTCGTAGCTGAAGGAGTCGAGTCGCTCGTTCATCGCCTCTCCGGGGCCATGGGATTCGCGCGCGTGTCTACGCCGCGCGTCCGCTCGCGGCGTCCGCCGGCAGCTTCACCACCATCACGCTGCACGGCGCGTGCGTGACCACGTGGGACGCGACGCTGCCGAGCAGCAGCTTCTTGAGGCCGGAACGCCCGTGCGATCCGACCACGATCAGATCCGCCTTCGCCTCCCTCGCGGTCGCGATCAGCACCTCACGCGGATCGCCCGCGATCACGCTCGCCTCGGTCGTGAAGCCGGCCTTGCGCAGCCGGTCCTCGACCCGCGCCGCCAGGCCCTCGTGGTACTCGAGCTCCTGGCGCGTCTGCTCCTCGGAGATCCCGGGACCGGGCACGTACACCTCGCTGTACGCCGCGATCAGCGGGCGCACCGACGACACGACGCGAACCCGCGTGCCCTTCGGCCACGTCATGTTCTTCACCCACTCCACCGCCGCCTCCGAATGAGGCGACTCGTCGACTCCCAGCACGATCAGCATGGCAACCTCCTCGCTCGCTCGCGGCCGGTTGAGCGATGCAACGCAATCGGCGCGCCAGCGCGGGGCGGGAGGAAATCGCGCGGGAAGTTCAGGGCGCGCGCGGCGTTCTCGGCGATCGCGGCACTCGCGGCGCGGAGGTTTGGCGATGCCGCCCCGACAGACTGACAGGGCCGCTGCCGTTCTGTCAGACGCGCGGGGGAAGCGTGGTGCGGGCGGGCGCGGTCTTCGCGAGCCGCGGCATCGCGCGCGCGCCCCACAGGAGCCACGCGGCCACCCACGCCGCGCCGCTCAATCCGAGCGCGTGGAGCGGACGCGCGGGCACGAGCTCGGCCGCGAGCCGCGCGAGGAGCGCGATCGCGAGCACGCCCACCACCCACGGCGTCAGCGTGCGGCGTTCGTCATCGAGCGGGTGCTTCCCGTGCGCGATCACCACGCGCGTGGCGATGCCGAACGTGAGCAATCCGAAGCCGCCGATGAACGCGAGGTGGAGCGCCGCGGTCGCGTGGAGCGGAAGCAGCACCGCGAGCCACAGTCCCGCGAACACCATCCAGCCCGCCGTCCACAGCGACCAGGCGGGGACGTCGCGCCGGCCCGGGCGGCACGTGATCTTCCACACCAGCAGCAGCAGGGCGCTCGCCGCCGCCGCGCGCAGCGTGCCGCCCCAGCCCGGATGCCCGAATGATTCGGCCGCGAAGGCGAGCGCGAACGCCGCCATCAGCGCGAAGTAGAACGGGCGCCGCCCCGCGCGCTCGTGCGGCTTCGCGATCCCCGGAATCATGAGCGGATCGCGCATTCCCGCGAACACCGGCACCAGCAGGCCGCCCACCCCCAGCACCAGCGAGAGCACCATGCCGAGCGAGATCAGCCGCTCGCCGAGCCGGGGCGTCACGGTTTGCGCGATCCCCAGGGCCTCGCCCAGCTGGATGAGCCCGCCCGCGAGCCCGAGCGCGAGGCCGAACAGCACGAACATGAATTCCTGCGGCGGCGCGAGCGACGCGGGGCCGAGCCGGCGCGCGGCCGCGACCGCGAGCATCAGCGCCGCGGCCACGAACGCGGCCTGCGCCACCACCGCCTGCCCGGCGAGCGCCGCCGCGCCGAACACCGTGGAGGCGAGCGCCGCGATCGCGAGCTCGAGCGGGTGGCAACGCGCGCCGTGCGTGAAACCGGGGAGCGCGGTCAGCAGGAAGCCGAGCACGAAGCTGGTCTCGAAGCCCTGCATCATGAGCGCGCGATGGAGCGGGCCCGGATAGGGCACCCACCCGAGCGCGTGCAGCGGCCACAGTCCCGCGCCGATCAGGGCGTACGCGAATCCCAGCGGGAACAGCACCCGGTAGGGCTCCGGCGTCTTCACCAGTCCCGCCGACGGAAGACGCGCGCCGCGATCGCGAGCGGCACCAGCGTCTCGATCACCAGCACCGCCACGCCGAGCGCGATGCCGAGCGAGGCGCCGAAGAACTTCACGAGCACCGCCGAGGTGGGACCGAACAGCGCCCCCGATCCCACCGCGAGCGTTGTGAGCACGCGCGCGAGGTCCACCGGGTTGAGCAGGAGCGCGGGGAACAGCACGCTCTCGAGCGGAAGCCCGCGCAGCATCGTGGTCGCGCCCAGCACCGCGAGGTCGTACGCGATCACCATCAGCAGCCACAGCAGCAGCGCGACGCTCATCGCGCGCAGCCGATCGGGCCACAGCGCGCCGATGCAGAGCGCGGCCGCGAGGGTGAGCCAGCCCAGCCCCAGCGAGAGCGCGGTGAGCGCGAGGTAGCCCGGCACCTGGCCGGCGCCCGCGTTGAGCGCGACCACCACGCCGCCGCCGCCGAAGCCGAGCGCCTGCGCCGCCGAGAGCGCGGCGCCCAGCCCCAGGAATTTTCCGAGCAGCACCTCGCCGCGCGTGACCGGCTGGGCGAGCAGCAGCGGCAGCGACTCGCCGCTCCCCGCGATGCTGGTGACGCCGAGCAGCAGCCCGGTGAGCGGGACGATCAGCAGCACCAGGTTCATGAGGCTCAGGGTCACGCGCGCGAACCCCTGGAACCCCACCTCGCGGCTCTGCGCGAGGCCGAAGTACGAGAGCCCGAGCACCAGCAGCGCGAACAGCGCTGTGAAGCCGAACAGCCAGCGGGTCTCGAGCGCGCGCCGGAATTCCTCGCGCGCGACCACGCGCATGCGGCGCAGCTTGGTCGCGAGCGGCGCGCTCATCGGTGGCCGTCCACCAGGTGCGAGCCCGAGACCGCGAAGCGGCCGGCCGGCTGCGCGTCCACCAGCCACGCGAAATCCCCGCCCGGACGATCGGCGACGAACTCGACACGCAGCGTCTCGCCCGCCGCGATCGCCGCGTTCACGCGGTCGTCGTAGCCCGCGAGCGCGAACCGCAGCGGCCTCGCGCCGCGATTCCAGACCGAGAGCCGCACGATCGCGTCGCGCGGGACGCTGGCGGCTTCCGGAGTGACCGCGCCGTGCTCGATCGCGAGCGCGAGCGCGAGGGTCCGGGCGGCGGGCGCGGCCGCGCGCGTCGCGGCGGCCCCGCGCGGCATGCGCGCCGGCAGCCTGCTCGCGAGCGCCAGCGCGAGCGTGATCGCGACCAGCGCCAGGTACGCGCGCTTCACGGGCGCGCTCCGGCGCTCGAGTCCGCGAACCGGCCGACGCGGCCGCGCGTCCGGGCGGCGACGTGGTCTGCCGCGGCGCGATCGAGGAACGCCGCGTAGCCGCCGCCCATCGGCGATGGGAACGCGCCGCACACCACCCACATCGAGTCCGCGGCGTGCAGCGCCGCCTGGTCGTAGTCGGCGAGCCACGTCGCGCCGGCCCCGGGCCCCGCGCCTTCCGCCGCCTCGCGCAGCAGGCACTCGATCGAGTCGTAGGCGCGCGCACGCCCGGCCACCACGCGCTCGCACGCGAAGCGGCGGTCGGAGATGCTCATGCCGCACGCCGCGCACGGCGTGTCGAGGCGGATCCGGGGCGGTCCCGAGCGCGCGCAGCCGCCGAGCGCGGCCGCGATCGCCATCGCGATCGCCGTCCCGGCCGCCACGCGCGGGTCGATGGCCGTGCGCCGGGCGGCAGCGCCCTCAGCGCGCATGGCGCCCACCCTTCACGACCGCGAGGAAGATCTCTTCGAGCGTCGGGCGCTCGACCTCGAACGAGCGCACCGCGACCTCCGATTCGCGCAGCGCCTGGAGCGCCTCGAGGCCCCGGCCGCCCGCGCCCTCCACGATCAGCGTGCGCGGATCGCGCGCCTCGAAGCCGATCGCGCGATGCCGCAGCGCGGTCTCGGCGAGCTGAAGCGGCGAGGCGATCTCGATGACGAGGCGCGTGGCGCTCGCCTGGCGCGCGCGCAGCTCGGCGAGACGCTCGAGCGCGGCGCGGCGGCCGGCGACCAGGATCAGCACGCGGTCGGCGACCCGCTCGACCTCGGCGAGCAGGTGCGAGCAGAGCAGGATCGTCTTGCCCTCTCGCCGCAGCCGCTCGAGCAGCGAGCGGAATTCCCACGTGGCTTCGGGATCGAGGCTCGCGGTGGGCTCGTCGAGCACCAGCAGCGCGGGATCGCCGAGCAGCGCCTGCGCGAGCGAGAGGCGCTGCGTGTATCCGCCCGACAGCTCGCTCGCGCGCCGCGCTGCGTGCTCCGCGAGGCCCACCCGCTCGAGCGCACGCTTCACCGCATCGCCCGCGAGTCCGCGCAGCTCCGCGAAGAAGCCCAGCACCTCGGCGACGCTTCGTCCCGGCGGGAACTCGACGCGCTGCGGGACGTAGCCCAGCTCGGCGCGCGCGCGCGGATCGGTCGGCGCGAGCGCGTCCGGCCCGATCGCGGCCCGGCCCGCGTCGGGGCGCGCGAGCCCCAGCAGGATCTTGAGGGTCGTGGTCTTGCCCGCGCCGTTGGGGCCGATCAGCGCGAAGGTCTCGCCCGGCTCGACCTCGAAGCTGAGATCGTCGACGGCCGTGATCGCTCCGTAGCGCTTGGTGAGGGATTCGACGCGGATCATGCGCCGCGCGTTCCGCGCGCGAGCCCCGCCGCGCCGAACGCGGCGAGCAGCGCGAAGGCCGCGAGCGCGCCGTCCGCGCGATGCGGGCGGCCGCCGCGATCGAGTGCCGTGCCGGCGCCGGGCGCCGCGACCGGGCTGAGCAGCGGCGCGTGGTCGACGACCTCGCTCGGGCGCAGCGCGGGAATCACCCGCTCGGCCACGCCGAGCGCGAGCACGGCCGGGCTCTTCGCGAGCACGGCCAGATCGGGAAACTGTTTCGACAGGAACGCGAAGCTGCTCACCGGCGAATACTCGACGTCGCTCACGCCGTCGGCGTTCAGGTCGTATGGCGTGTTGTCGCTCCAGTAATTGCCGCGCCGCCCGTCGTCGAAGCGGTTGCTGGTGCGCCGCATGTCGAGCGCGACCGGGTAGTCGTCGTTGATGAAGCTGTTGCCGGCGACCTCGTTGCCCGCGCACGACGAGAACATGATGATCCCCCACCCGTTGTCCTGGATCAGGTTCCCGGTGATCCGGTTGCGGTTCGAGTCGTCCATGAACGCGGCCACGGTGTTCTCCACGAAGCGGTTGTCGCGAAAGATCCCGTCCGAGCAATCGCGGAGCAGCACGCCGTACGTCCGCGGGCCGCGATTGTGGAAGAAGTCGTTGCGCTCGATCAGGAGATGGTTCGAGAACATGATGGCGCAGCCCGCGACGTTGCGGGCGAAGAGATTTCGCGTGAGGCGGCTGCCCTGGCAGTACATCGTGTGGAGGCCGTACCGGCCGGCATTGACGAGCCGGTTGCCATCGATCGCGGCGTCGGTCACGAACGAGAGGTAGATGCCGTCGACGAAGCGCTCGACGTGGTTGCGCCGCAGCACCGGCGCCACGCAATACCAGAGATGGATGCCGTTGCCCTCGCCGTCCTCGGCGAGCGGCGGCACGCGGCCCTCCATCTCGCAGTCCTCGACGTCAAGGGATCCCGCGCGCTCCGCGTAGATGCCGTAGAGGGTGTCGTGAATCCGCAGGCGCCGCAGCTTGACGCCCCCCGCGAGCACCACGTGAATGGCGCTGTCGATGGTGAGCGCGCGCCGTCCGCTGCCGCGGATCTCGAGGTCTTCGACCGCCGTGCCCGGGGCCGCGATCTCGAGCACGGTGGCCTCGCCGCCGCCGTCGAGCGCGGCGCCCGGCTCTCCGCGCAGCACGATCCGGCGATCGATGCGGGCCGGTCCGCGATGGATCCCGGCGGCGAGCACCAGCGTGTCGCCTTCCGCCGCCGCGCGCAGCGCCGTTCCGAGCGCGCCCGCGCTCGCGGGCACCCGCACCGCGGCGAGCGCGGGCGCGAGCGCCCCGGCCTGAACGAGGAGGGCAACGACTCCCACCAGCGTGAGCGCCGCCGGACGCGGGGGCCGCACCTCAGTCGCGCGTCGCGTCACGCCGCGCCGCCGCCGGCGCGGTCCCGGAAGCGCCCGCGCGGATCTCGAGCAGGATCGCGAGCGGCCCCAGCAGCCACGCGACCCCCAGCAGCAGCGTGCCCGGGCCGGGGATGCTCAGCACCTTGAAGTTCGCCATCTGCTTGAGGCCGATGAGCGGAGGCGTGAAGAGCGGGAGCTTGATGGGCGCGCGCGGGTCGAGGTTGTGCCCGTAGTCGTAGAGCCAGCGCGCGTAGTCGCTGAACATGTAGATCGCGAAGCCGGTGAAGACCAGCCACCCGAGGATCGCGATCCAGCGGCGGTTCAGCCACGCGCCGAGCACCGCGAGGACGCCGAACAGCGAGAGCGCCTGCGGCAGGTAGTGGAATTCCTTGAAGTCGTCGGCGCTGATGTGCTTCATGCCGACGTAGTGATTGAGCGTGTTGATGCTCTGCAGGTCGCCCCGGATGTTGTTCGCGAGGATGGTGAGGGTCAGCCCCTCGCGATATTGCGGGGCCCACAGCTTCATGATCCAGATCGGCAACACCGGGAAGAAGAAGACCGGGAGCAGCACGAGGGCCGCGAGCCAGATCAGCCTCCGTTCTCCGGGCCTGAACGGATCCGTGAGGTAGTGCACGAGGTTCCTCCTGGAACGATACGGCCGGCCGGGCGGAGCGCCCGGCCGGCCAGTATAGTCGGAGGACTACTGGCGGCGCATCAACGCCGCGACCTCGGCCACCCGCGCCGGGTCGGGCCGCTGGACCGACGCCACCGGCGTGCCCGCGGGCATCGCGGTGATGTAGCCCTGCATCTCCTGGTGCAGCGCGCTGCAGAAGTTCGAGCAGTAGAACGGGGTGACCCCCGCCTTCTCCGCCACCCAGCGCATGGTCTTGGTCTCGCCCGGCTCGATCTGCATGTTCTTGCTCGAGAACAGGATTCCGAAGCCGTGTGCGATGTCGTCGTCCTGCTCGACGTTGGTGACGTGGAAGTAGACGGTGTCGCCCTGCGCGACCGTGATGTTGTCTGGCGTGAAGTGCGAGCGCACCGACACCATCATCACGTCCACCCGCTTGCCCTTGCGCTCGATCCGCGCGTCCTCGGCCCGCTTGATCGCGAAGGGCTTCTCGTTCTTCTCGAGCGGGTAGACCGTGAAGGTCTTGATCTTCTCGGCCTTGATCATCTGCGCGTAGTGCGGCTCGAGGTAGGTCGGAAAGTCGTAGAGCAGCTCCATCTTCGGGCCGCGGATGTCGATCAGCTGCGCGGCCTCGGGATGCGTGGGGCCGACGGACAGATAGCGGTCCTTCGAGAGCTTGTCGAGCGCCACGACGTAGTCGCCGGTCGGATGGCGCGTGTCACCCTCGGACGCCATCAGGTGGCCGATCGAGTAGTAGACGTCGATCTTGTCGGCCACGTTCCACGGCGGGCCGACCTTCCACTTGGCGATCTGCGAATCGAGGAACAGCGACGTGTAGGCGTAGCCCTTGCCGTCGAACTGAGTGTGGAGCGGGCCGAGACCGACCGGCACCTTGGCCTCGAGCACGTCCTCGTACTTGAGCACCGGGATGCCCTCCCGGTCGCCGTCGAACTTCTTCGCGTCGATCGCGGCCATCAGCTTCTTGAAGCTGTAGACGCTGACCTCCGCCTGCAGCTTGCCGGAGCCGCAGATGTATTCCCCGCTCGGATCCACGTCGACGCCGTGCGGGCTCTTCGGAACCGGGAACAGGTACACGACGCCCGGGACGTCCTTCGGATCGAGCACGGGCGCGCCGCCGATGGTCTTCGCCTTGCCTTCGTCCACCGCCTTCTGAGCGGCTCGCCAGTCCACCATCGCGATGAAATCCATCTCGGCCTGCGAGGCCTTGATCTCGAGCGAGTCGTAGGCTTCCTCGCTGTTGTAGCAGGTGAAGAACTCCCACCCGGCGCTCGGGCCCTTTCCGGCGTCCGCGAGGTCCCAATCGAAAGGCGGCATCAGCACCTCGAAGCCCAGCGACATGTGCCCGCTCTTCGGGTCCACCTTCACGCCCGCGATCACCCCTTTGAAATTCTTCGCGTAGTCCGAGATCTTGCTCACCGTCGGGTACGGAATCGGGATCGAGAAGCGCGACGCCGCGAACACGTACTCGGTGTTGGGCGTGGGAAACGGGCAGGCGTGCGCCGCCGACACGTTGGGGATCGGCCCGTAGATTTCGCGGGTCTTGAAGTCGGACAGGTCGATGCGCGCGATGCGGGCGTTGGGCATGTCGTTGATGAAGAGCCAGCGCCCATCGTAGTCGCCGTCGGTCTCGGAGAGCCCCGGGTGATGCGCGTCGCCCCAGGTGATGCCCTTCAGCATCGCCTTCGATTCCTCGTCGACCCCGTATCCCACGGCCGGCTCCGGCGTGAACACCGGGATGGTCGTGATGTGGCGGCAGGAGGGGATGCCGTACACGAAGATCTGCCCGGAGTGACCGCCCGAGAGAAACGCGTAGTACGGGTCGTGCTCGCCCGGTTTCACGTACACCTTCTCGGCGGCGTTTCCGCCACCGGCGCCACGCGAAGCTGTGCAGCCCGGGAGCTGCGTTGCCAGCGCGAGCGCGACGACCCCTGCGAGCGCGACGGCGATCCAGCGCTTCATGGCCCCTCCTCCTTCGATCATTTGGTTTCGCCCGCTTCGTGATTCTTGTGCTTCAGGAACTCGATGACCGCCAGGGCCTGCTCTTCGGTGAGACCCTGGTTGGGCATCTGCAGCGAGAACTGCGCGAACAGCTGGTGCGCGATCGGATCCTCCTTGGTCATCTTCTCCGGGTGGAGGATCTGGTTCTTCATCCACAGCGCGGTGCGCCGCGACGTCACGCCCGCGAGATCCGGGCAGGAGACGCGCTTGCCGAACCCGTGGCAGGCGGTGCAGCCCTTGGTCTGGAACAGCCCTTCGCCGATCTTGGCGGCGGCTTCGTCGATCGGGGCCTCCGCTGCGCGCGGACCCGAGTCGAACGGCGAGACCGCCGGCATCGTGGTCGCGGAGGTGGCGGAGGACGACGAGGTCGTGGCGCTGTCCTCGGCCGCCTTCTTTCCGCCGCAGCCGACGACGAGCAGCATGGACAGGGCGAAAGCGGCCCCCGCGAGATGGTGCCTCATGATGACAATCCTTTCTGGAGATCGCGCCGAGAGTGTTGCGCGGCGTGCCGTGAATGGAGTTCCCGGCGCGAGCCCACGCCGCCGGGACGTCTGGGTCTCTGCAACGCGTATGCCGCCGGAGGGGAATGGGGCGCGCGGTGGCAGATCGCTGGGGACAGCGGACTTGGTGCCGCACGCGGTTCGCTTTTCCGACGCGAGCCATTCTCGCGATGCCAGGAAGTCAGTCAACCCTGCGCATCTGACATGCGCGCGTACGTGGGAGCGACGCCGCGCCCCGCGCACGAGGGTGACGGCCCCGCCGGCCCGCCAGGCGTGGGGGCCTCATCGGGGCATGCTTCGTGCGTTGCAGTCGAACTGACGTGACCGCTTTGGAACGCCCCAATCGGATTTTAATCGAAGGCCCGCGCGAAGTTGCAGGCACGCGACGGGCTCGCGCCCGCTTGCCTTTCGGCACGAGTGCTGCCAAAGTGACAGCCGGGAGAATTCCGATGACACTGCCTTCCGTGCCCGAGCGCGAACGCGAGCCGTCCCGCCCCAGACCCAAGCCCGGCCGCGCCATCCCGCTGATCTCTGCCGATTCCTCGCGCCGCGTGGATCTTCAGCAGGTCGGCCCGATCCTCCCCGAGCTGATCGATTCGATCTCCGATGCGCTCGTGGTGCTCGATCGCGGGCTGCGCGTGGTGGCCGCCAATCGCCGGTACATCGAAGCCTTCGGCATCAGCGGCGCGGGCCTGGTGGGTTCGAGCTGTCACGACTCGCTCAATTGTCCCGAGCAAGTTTCGGGCGGCGAAGGCCATCGCTGCGCGGCGTGCGAGGCGATCGACTCGCGCCAGGCCCGCCGCCTGCTCCGCACCCGCCCCGACGCCGAGGGCCGGCCGCGCCGCTGGGAGGTGAGCTTCAATCCGGTCGCGGGCGCGGGCGGCGAGATCACTCACATCGTCGAGGTGTGGCGCGACATCTCGGAGCGCAGCCTGCTCGAGAGCCAGCTCGCGCACAGCGAGCGGCTCGCCTCGCTCGGCCTGCTGGCCGCGGGCGTCGGCCATGAGATCAACAACCCGCTGGCCTCGATGCTGGCGGGCGTCGAGAGCCTGGAGCGCTGGCTCGGGCGCGGCCAGTTCGACGCCGACGGCGTGACCGAGGCCGCGGAAGTGCTGGCGCTGATCGAGACCGAGGCGCGCCGCTGCAGCGAGACCACGCGCAAGCTCATGCTGCTGGCGCAGCCGTATCAGACGGCCGCGACCAAGATGGACGTGAACCGCGCGGTGCTGGACACGTTCTCGCTGCTCGACTACGAGATGCGCAGGCTGAACGTGCAACGCGTGGAGGATCTCGATCCCGACCTGCCCGAGATCTGGGCGCGAGCGAGCGGCATCCGCGGCGTGTGCATGAACCTCATGATGAACGCTGTGCAGGCGATGCAGCAGGGCGGGACGCTCACGGTGCGCACGCGGCGCGAGGGGGGCGGCGTCACGATCGAGATCACGGACACCGGGCCCGGCATCGATCCCGCTCACCTCGATCGCATCTGGGATCCGTTCTTCACGACCAAGCCGGTGGGCCAGGGCACGGGGCTCGGGCTCTCCATCAGCCAGCGCATCATCACCCGGCACGGAGGCCGGATCCGGGTCGAAAGCCGCCCCGGCGAAGGGGCGGGCTTCATCCTATGGCTGCCGGAATCGGGGCCCGGAGGCGACGGTGCCTGAGACGACGCTGCTGCTGGTCGACGACGAGGAGTCGTTTCGCAAGCTGGTCGGCAAGGAGCTGGCGCGTGCCGGTTACGCGGTCGACGCGGCCGCCGGCCTCGACGAGGCGCGCCGCGCGCTCGCCCAGAAGAGCTACCACCTGGTCGTGCTCGACGTGCGCATGCCGGACGGCAGCGGCCTCGACCTGCTCAAGGAGATTCGCGAGTCCGCGCCCACCACCGAGGTGGTGATGCTCACCGCGTACGGCACGGTGCAGGAGGCGATCCGCGCGATGAAGGAAGGCGCGCACGACTTCCTCACCAAGCCCTGCAAGCTCGGCGAGCTCGAGGCGGTGCTCGAGAAGGCGATCGAGAAGCAGAATCTCTCGCGCGGCAACACCGCGCTCCAGATCGAAGTGGACCGCATGCAGTCCTCCGACCGCTTCGTTGGGAACACCCAGGCGGTGCGCGAGCTGATGCGCATGGTGGCGCGCGTCGCGGAGACCGACTCGACCGTGCTGATCCGCGGCGAGAGCGGCGCCGGCAAAGAGCTGGTCGCGCGCGCGGTGCATCGGCAGAGCCGGCGCGCACGGCAGCCGTTCGTGGTGGTGGACTGCGCGTCGCTCCACGAGAACCTGCTCCAGAGCGAGCTGTTCGGACACGAGAAGGGCGCGTACACCGGCGCGATCCGCCTCAAGCACGGGCTGTTCGAGGTCGCGGACCGCGGCACCATCTTCCTCGACGAGATCGCCGAGATCACACCGCCGCTTCAGGTCAAGCTGCTGCGGGTGCTCGAGACCGGGACCTTCCGCCGCGTGGGCGGGACGGTGGACATCAAGGTGGACGTGCGCGTCATCGCCGCCACCAATCGCTCGCTCGAGACCATGATGAAGGAAGGCGCCTTCCGCGAGGACCTCTACTACCGGCTCAACGTGTTCTCGATCCACATCCCGCCGCTGCGCGAGCGGCGCGAGGACATCCCGCCGCTGGTCGAGCACTTCATCCGCAACTCCTCGATCGTCCCCAAGCGCACGGTGCGGGTCGCGCCCGAAGGCATGGACGTGCTGGTGCGCTACCTGTGGCCCGGCAACGTGCGCGAGCTGGAGAACGTCATCGAGCGCGCGCTCATCCTGTGCGACGGCGGGGTGATCGAGCCCGAGCACCTCCCGATGGGGGTGCGGCTCACCCCCGCGTTCGGCGACAACGGGGACTCGAAGGACCTTCCCACCCTCGACGAGGTCGAGCGCCGTTACATCAAGCGCGTGCTCGACGAGTGCAAGGGCCATCGCCAGAAGGCCGCCAGCATCCTGGGCATCAGCGAGCGGAACCTCTACCGCAAGCTGAAGGAGCTGGAGCAGCTCCAGGAGCCGTAGGCCGCGGCGCCGGTCCGCCCGAGGTGCCGGTCCGCCCGCGGCGGTTGCCATTCCTTCAGGCTCCTCTGTCAACCTGACAGTCGCGCGCCCGCGTGAGGGACGCAGGCGGGCGCGGCGCCCACCCTCAATCCACCGGCCCGCATCGGCTTGGGTTTCCGCCGGGGGGAACGCGATGCCCGGCTCGGGGCTTGCAACGACTTCCCGGCAAGCCGCCTCCCGCCACGAACGCGGGAGCGGCCGGCGCCGCACACGACGGCACGACGCGATCGCCGCTCCGGATCGCGCCCGGGCGGCGGCCACGCTTCCGGAGGCGCGAGCACTCGACTCGAACATGACCGATCACGGGATGCGCAGGGAAACGGCCGATGGACGGGGGCCGGTGAAGGGGCCGAAGGGGATGGGTGCGGCGCGTCCCGCGCCCGGCCGCCCCGATGTCGCGAAGAAGCGCCCCCCGCGGCTCCTGCTGTTCGAGCGCGGCGATTCCTGCGACGGCGAGATCACGCAGGTGCTGGCCGCCATCGGCTTCGAGGCCGTTCGCTGCCAGGAGGGTCGCGCCCTGGTCGAGGAGGCGGTGCAGCAATCGCCGGACGCCGTGATCTTCGAGCTCACCACCCACGACGACGAGGACTTCGGCGTGCTCGAGCTGTTGCGGCGCGCCGCGCCGGCGGTGCCGCTCATCCTGGTCGCCTCGCAGGGATCGCTCGTGACGCAGAAGCTCATGCTCGGGCTCCGGCCCATGTACACCATCATCGGACCGGTCGAGAACGCCGAGCTGCGCGAAGTGCTCGAGGCCGCGCTGGCCCGGCGCGCGCGTGCAACGGGATCCATGTAGTATCGTCCCGCGCTCGGATCCCGTTCGCGGCGAACCACACTCTTCGAGAGGCCGATGAAGCGACGCCAGTTTCTGGACTGGATGATTCGCATCGCGGGGACGGCGCTCGGCGCGTTCGTTCTTTATCCCGTCGTCCGCTACCTGGTCCCGCCGCGTCTTCCCGAGGCCGTCACCCGCCGCGTGGTCGCGGCGAAGAAGACCGAGCTCGCCCCCGGCAGCTTCAAGACCTTCCCGTTCGGCGCGCAGCCCGGGATCCTGATCCGCGACGCGAACGGCGAATTCCACGCGATGTCCGCGGTCTGCACCCACCTCGGCTGCACCGTGCAGTACCGCGCGGGCGACCGCGTGATCTGGTGCGCGTGTCACAACGGCATGTACGACCTCGAGGGGCGCAACGTCTCGGGCCCGCCGCCGCGCCCGCTCGAGCAGTACGTCGTGCACGTCGAGGGCGATGACATCGTCGTCGAGAAGGCCCGGCCGGCGTGAGAGAGGCGCTGCAGGCGTGGCTGCGCGACCGGATCGGCCTCGACGAGATCCTGCACCTCGCCGAGAAGAAGGAAGTCCCGATCCATCGCCACACGTTCTGGTACTACTGGGGCGGCATGACGCTGTTCCTGTTCGGCGTCCAGGTCGCGACCGGCATCCTGTTGCTGCTCTACTACCGGGCGAGCGCCGACGAAGCGTACGAGAGCGTGCGCTTCCTGATGACCCAGGTGTCGTTCGGCTGGCTGATCCGCTCCATTCACTCCTGGAGCGCGAACCTCATGATCGGCGCGGCGCTGGTGCACATGTTCAGCGCGTTCCTGCTCAAGTCGTACCGCCAGCCGCGCGAGGTCACGTGGCTCACCGGCATGGCGCTGCTGGGCATCTCGATGGCGTTCGGGTTCAGCGGCTACCTGCTGCCCTGGAACCAGCTCGCGTTCTTCGCGACCAAGGTCGGCACCGACATCATGGGGGTGCTGCCCGGGATCGGCCCGTTCATGCTGCGGTTCATGCGCGGCGGCGACCACATCACCGGCGGAACCCTCACGCGCTTCTTCGGGATTCACGTCGCCATCCTGCCCGCGGCCGTGACCGTGGTGCTCGGCCTTCACCTCTACCTCGTGCAGCGCCACGGCATGAGCGTTCCGCCGTCGGTGGAGAGCGCCGGCGCGCCGCCGCGCACGATGAAATTCGTCCCCGGCTTCCTGCTGCGCGACATGGTGGGATGGCTCGCCGCGCTCGGCGTACTCGCGCTGCTCTCGGCGTTGCTGCCATGGGAGCTGGGCATCAAGGCCGATCCCTACGCGCCGGCCCCCGCCGGCATCCGCCCCGAATGGTATTTCGGGTGGATGTTCCAGACGCTGAAGCTGCTGCCCTCGCACATCCTGGGGATGGAAGGCGAGCTGGTCGGCATCCTCGCGATCGGATTCGCGGCCGCGGTCTGGGTGGCGGTCCCGTTCCTCGACGATCCGCGCGGCGCCGGCCGGCGCGCGCGGCTCTGGACGCTGGTGGGCGCGGTGGCGATCGTCTACATCATCGTCTTCACGCTGCTGTCGTATCGCGGAGCGAAGCCGTGAGCGCGCCCCGGGTGGTGCCCGCGCTGGCGATCGCGCTCGCGTTGTGCGCGGCGCTCGCGCACGCCGCGCCGGAATCAACGCCCGCCGCGCAGCCTCCGGCGGGCGCGCCCGCCGCGGCGACCGCGGCCTCCGCCCCGGGCGCCCCCAACACCTGCATGGATTGCCACCGCCGGCAGACCGAGGAGCGGCTGGTCGCTCCCACGCGCAATTTCGCGGAGGACATCCACGCCGTGCGCGGGCTCGGCTGCGTGGCCTGCCACGGCGGAAATCCGGCCGATCCCGAGCTGTCGGCGATGGATCCCGACAAGGGATTCCGCGGCGCGCCGGCACGCATCGAGATCGCAGAGGTCTGCGCGAAGTGCCACGCCGACGCGGCCTACATGAAGCGCTACAACCCCAAGCCCTACGTGTTCTCGATGGCCGAGTTCCGCACCAGCGTCCACTGCAAGAAGATCTCGGAAGGCGACACCAAGGTCGCGACCTGCACCAACTGCCACGGCGTGCACGGCATCCTCACGCGCAAGGATCCGCGCTCGCCGGTGTACCACCGCAACGTTCCCATCACCTGCTCGAAGTGCCACAACGCCGAGTACATGAAGGGCCGCTCGGTGCCGACCAACCAGTTCGCGCTCTACTCGCAGAGCGTTCACGGCAAGGCGCTGCTCGAGCGCGACGACACCGCGGCCCCGGCCTGCAACGATTGCCACGGCAATCACGGCGCCGTGCCGCCCAACACGCGCGACATCTCGGTGGTGTGCGGCAACTGCCACGGCCGCGAGGGCGAGCTGTTCGCGAAGAGCAAGGTGAGCGCGGCCTTCCTCGCGACGGGCAAGCGCGGCTGCGTAACCTGCCACAGCAATCACGGCGTCCAGCGCCCGACCGACGCGATGCTCTCGAACGGCCCCGGCGGCGTGTGCGCCTCGTGTCACGCGCCGGGCTCGGCCGGGGAGCGCGGCGCCGCGCTCATCATCGATCGCTTCGGCCGGCTCAAGGGATCGCTCGCTCGCGCGGACAGCCTGCTGAATCTCGCGGAGCGGCGCGGCATGGAGACCTCCGCCGCTCGCGCGCAGCTGCGCGAGGCGCAGGACCGTCTGGTGGGCGCGCGCGCCGCGATCCACGGCTTCGACGCGGAGGCGGTGCAGGCCGTCATCGCGGAAGGCGACGGCTTCGCGTCGCACGCCGAGGCCGACGCGGGGCTCGCTCTGAAGGACTGGCGCACGCGGCGCATCGGCATGGGGCTCTCGCTGCTGGTGATCCTCGCGACCATCGGCATGCTGGTCCTCAAGATCCGGCAGCTCGACGGGAAGCGCGAAGCGTAGCGAGGAGCGGTAAACGCGGCGGGCCGGACCAACTGGGTCCGGCCCGCTCGCGTTTGCGATGAAGCGGATCTTGACTGGCCTCGCTCAGGGCCGCGGCGAGGTGCGCGAGATCTCGCGGATGTAGCTGGCGAGGCTCTTGATCTGCTCGGGGCTGAGCGACACTGACCAGGCCGGCATGAAGTTCGACTTTCCGACGTGCGCCCCGCCCAGCGAGATGGTCGCGAACAGCTGCTCGTCGGTCTTCTGCGCGAGGTAGGTCGAGTCGGTGAGATCGCGCGGGCGGATGTTGTGCTGCACGCGCAGCGCCTCGGCGTAGGTGCCGTCGCCGCGACCGAACGGGCCGTGACACGCCGCGCAGTAGTGCACGAACACGCGGCGGCCTTCGTCCGGAACGCCGGCCGGCGCCGCGAGGTACTTCCGCACCGTGGCCTCCGGAATGGCCGGCGTCTTGTCGGAGAGCGTCATCACGTAGGCCGCGATGGCGCTGATGAGGTCGTCTGGCAAGCGCTCGCCCCAGGCGGGCATGATGTTCGAACGACCGGTGTGCGCGCCGCCCTGAACGATCACCTTGCGCACGCCCAGGTATCCGAGCTTCTGCATGCTCGCCGCGCTGCTGAGCCGCGCGACCACCACGCCGGATTGCTGGAGCGTGGAGGCGAGCTCGCCGTCGCCGTCGCCCCCGTCGCCGTGACACATCGCGCAGTACGAGAGGAACGCCTGCTGGCCCTTCTGAAGCGATTCCGGCGACGCCCACGGCCGCGGCGTGGTCTGGCAGGCGGAAATCAGGGACAGCATGGCGATCGCGAGGGTCCCCGCGAACAGCGCGCGACAGGTCGTCATGGTTCGTTCCTTTCCTCCGGGTGGGGCGGCGCGCCCTCCGCCGCGGGCGGGTTTTCGGGGAGCGCGGCCGCGGCTTCCGCCGCCGCCATGCGCGCCCATTCGGCCGGATGCTCGTGGCGCAGCTGCTGCTCGGAAATGCGGCCCGTCAGCCACGTCCAGTTCATCGGGTACACGTCGGGGTTCATCATGACCTGGTACAGGTGCCACACGACGATCGCGAGGAACGCGAGCCACGCCTCGTAGTAGTGGACCACCGTCGCGAGATCGAGCACCCACTTGTTGAGCCACTGCAAGGATGCGTTCTCGAACCATAGCACGAGACCGGTCGCGCTCATGACCACGGTTCCCCAGATCAGCGCCCAGTACTCGGCCTTCTCGATGTAGCTGAAACGGTCGAACTGGGGCGGGGCACGCCGCAGCCCCGCGAGATACAGGAGGTTCGCGATCGCCTGAGTCGCGTCGGCCGGGGCGGGCAGCATCGCGCGCAGCGCCTCGCGGCCGCGGCGCGTCGCCAGGTACGCGAGGTGCGTCAGCGAGGCGGCCACCATCGCGACCGCGGCGCCGCGATGGATCACGCTTCGCCAGCGGTATCCGCCCTCGAGGCGCGCCAGCCATGCGAACGGCCAGGCCTCCGGGAACTTGAGCGCGAAGCCGGTATAGACCAGCGTGAAGAAGCTCGCCGCCAGCAGCACGTGCTGCACGCGCTCGAACGGCGTGAGGCGGACGTACCAGCGTTTCATCGCGTCGGTGTGCGGCGTGAGCTGCCCGAGATGCTCCGACAGATGACGCCGCAGCTTCGAGCCGAAATCGAGCGCCTGGTGGAGGGTCATCCCGCCGATGGTGAGCACGATCAGCACGAGATAGGCGCGACGCACCCAGAACAGCAGCGGCTGGTCGCGCGTGGTCATGGCGACGTGCACGCGGCCCATCGCGAAGCGCGCGCCGGCGCCCGGATGGCAGCGCCCGCAGGTCGTGGGCAGCCGCGCCGGAGAGATCGCGGAACGCGGATCGCTCGACGGAAGAATGTCGTGGTAGCCGTGGCAGCTCGCGCAGTTCGCGACCACCGGCGAGCCGCCGCGCGCCGCGAGCCCGTGGAAGCTGTCGCGGTAGGTCGAGAGCCGGCCCGCCGGGAGCCCGTAGGTCTCGCGAATGCCGGTCGCCTCGTGGCAGCGCGAGCAGGTCTCGCTCACGTTCCCGCTCGCGACCGGCGAATCGATGTCCTTCGGCCCGCGGATCAGGTGCTCGCCATGGCAGTCGGTGCACACCGGCGCGGCGGTGACGCCGCGGGCGAGCGCCGTGCCGTGCACGCCCTCCGAGTACTTCTCGTCCTGCGCGCGATGGCAACGCCCGCAGGTGGCGGGGATGTTCGCGCGATAGATCGACGAAGCGGGGTCGTTCGCGCGGAGCAGCCGGTGGCTCGCGTGGCAGTCCGAGCACACCGCGGCGTCGGCGCGCTTCGAGCGGCCGTGCACGCTCCGGCGGAAGAGCTGGTAGGCCTCGGGAATGGTGATCCCGCGCTTCGCCATCAGCGCGCGATCGGCGTGACAGCGGCCGCAGGTCGCGGCCAGCCGGCCGCGGCTGACGGTGGACGTCGAGTCGGCATGGGCGCGGATCGAGTGCACGACGCCGTGGCAGTCGGCGCAGGTCGATGCGTCGCGATCGCCGTTCGCGAGGGCGACCCCGTGGACGCTGGCCTGGTAGTCGGCGCTCTGGTTCGCGTGGCAGCGGCCGCACAGCTCGAGCGACGTGCGCTTCGCGGGACGGATCGTGTGCGTGCCGTGGCAGTCGGTGCAGCGGACCGCACCCGCCGCGCCGTGCACGCTCCGCGCGAGCGCGCTCGCGACCGCGCCGTGACACGATTCGCAGCGCACGCGCGGAAGCTTCTCGGCGTGCGGGATGTCGGTGACGCCCGCGTGGCAGCTCGAGCACGCGAGGCCCGCGTGGACCGAAGCGTGGATCGCGAGCGTGTCCACGGCCGCCTTGCCCATGTCGGGCGAAGCGTGGCAGGTGAGGCAGGTCGCGTTGTCGGGCGCGGCGTTCGCGGGTGCGGCGCCCGGCGGAATTCCAGAGGCGAAGAGCAGCGCGATGGCGGCGAACACGGTGGCCACGGACAGACCGGCCGCGCGCGAGCGGAAGAGTCCGTCGCACGCGGCGCCCCAAGCCCGCCGTCCCACCCCATCACGGTCCGCCATGCAGGATGCCCTCGCACCAGCGCTGCTGTGCTCCAACCAACGGCAAGGACCGGACCATAGCAGGGCAACCGCGGGCCCGGCGCAGACGGTTGATTCGCAAGGGCGGCCCCTCCCGAACGCCGCTCCCGGCGGGGCCGCGGGCCGACATTCTGGCAGGCCGTGACAATAGTGGCAGACTCGCCTCGGTCACGAGGCGCCTCCCGGCTTGTGCGTCGCGCCGGAAGTCGCGTAAGTTTCGGATATCCGCAGGGACCCTACGGAAAACTACGGAGGTCCGGTCCTTGCCTACTAGTACCGGTGTGATGCACCGGGTCTCCCTGAATGGCCCGGTTCGAGAGGTCGAGAGCGTACGGTCGAAGGAGGCTGAGCGATGCGAGTACGGAGTGTGGTGGTCGGTCTGCTCGCGGCGGGCCTGGTCGCGATGCTGGCGGTCCATGCGTGGGCGTTCCCCGAATTTGCGCGCCAGACCAAGGCGGCGTGCGCGACCTGTCACGTGAACCCCGCGGGCGGTGCGGATCTCAGCGCAGCGGGCAAGACGTACAAGACGGACCAGAAGGCGCCGGCCGCGAGCGATGCGAAGGCTGCCGAGTACCTGGGCGTCAACAAGTGCAAGATGTGCCACTTCAAACAGTACAAGGCGTTTTCGGAGACCAATCACGCGCACGCGCTCGAGAATCTTCGCAAGGCCGATCCCAAGGCGGTCGCCGAGATGGCCGCGAAGCTCAAGGTCGAGCTGAAGGGCAATCCCGCGGACAACGAAGCCTGCGTCACGTGCCACGTGACCGCGTTTCACCTGGCGGGCGGATATCCGGCGGCGGACAGCACCAAGAACGCGGGCGTGAGCAACATGACCTGCGAAGGGTGCCACGGACCGGGAAGCCTGCACGTGCCGGCGGCTGCGGCGGACAAGAAGAAGTTCATCTACGGTCATCCGACCGCGAACATGTGCATGCAGTGCCATACGCCGGTTACGAGCCCGAACTTCAAGTTCGACGAGTACAAGGCCAAGGGCACGCACGTCGTGGCGGTGGCGGCGCCGACCAAGTAGGGACATAACGCGGGACCGCGCGCCGCGCGGCCCCGCTCATCGCCCGCGGGCCGCGGCGCCGCGGGTCGGAGTGCGCGGAACAGGCCACGCCGCGCGAGAGCGGGTGGGCTGTGGCGCGCGATGGCATCGGCGGGGTCGTGACGAGCATGTCGCAGCGGGCGACGCTCGTCATGGCCCTGCTCGCGTTCGTGGTGATGGGGTCGCGCGTGAGCGCGCCCGCGAGCGCACACGCGCAGGGCGCCGCGACCCTCCCCGCGGCGGGCGCCGCGCAGAAGAACGCGCCAGCCGCCGCGCAGCTCCCGGGCTCCGAACCGTGCGCGATGTGCCACCAGGGCGGCGTGCCGGCCGCGCATCGCGGGCCGGACGAGCCTCCGAACTACGACGCTGCCGCGCTGCGCGCCTCGCCGCATGCCGGGATCGAGTGCGCCGCCTGCCACGCCGATCTAGCGAACCAGGACTTCCCGCACCCGAAGCCGAAGCCGGTCGATTGCGGCCAGTGTCACGGGGCCGAGCAGATCCAGTACCACGAGAGCATTCACGGCCTCGCGGCACAGCGCGGCGAGAAGCTCGCGCCGAGCTGCAAGGCGTGCCATGGCACGCACGACGTGCTGAGGCCTTCCGATCTCGCTTCCCCGGTGAACAAGTTCAACGTGCCGATGCTTTGCGGCCGTTGCCATCACGAGGGTTCGCCGGTCCAGATCACGTATCACATCCCGCAGGACAGCATCCTCGCCAACTACTCCGAGTCGATCCACGGCGAGGGTCTCTACAAGAAGGGCCTGCTCACCACCGCGGTGTGCACCAGCTGCCACACCGCGCACTTCGTGCTCCCGCACACCGACCCGCGCTCCTCGATCGCGCACCGCAACGTCGCGAAGACTTGCACGCAGTGCCACGTGCGCATCGAGGTCGTGCACCGCAAGGTGGTTCGCGGCGAGCTGTGGGAGAAGCAGCCCAACCTGATCCCGGCTTGCGTGGACTGCCACTCGCCGCACAAGGCGCGGCGGGTGTTCTACACCCAGGGCATGGCCGACAAGGACTGCCTGTCCTGCCACGCGAAGCGCGACCTGCGCGCGGCGAGCGGGGCGTCGATGACCGTGAACGCCGACTCGCTCGCCCACTCGCGGCACGCCCGCGTCGCGTGCGCGCAGTGTCACACCGGCGGCAATCCCTCCGAGCTGCGGCCGTGCCGCACCATCACCGGCAAGGTGGACTGTTCGATCTGCCACGCCGAGGTGGTGAACACCTATCGCTCGAGCACCCACGGCCAGCTGGCGGCGAAGGAGAGCCCGGATGCACCGATGTGCGCCGACTGCCACGGCACGCACGGGATGCAGGGCCACCTCGAGTCCGACTCGCCGACCTACGCGAAGAACGTTCCAGAGCTGTGCGGCCGCTGCCACCGCACCGGGAACAAGGCCGCCGTGCGCTACCGCGGCACGGAACGCCTGATCGTCGAGAGCTACGTCGAGAGCATTCACGGCAAGGGCCTGCTCGAGAGCGGGCTGGTCGTCACCGCGACCTGCGTGGATTGCCACACCTCGCACGGCGAGCTGCCGCACGAGAATCCGCAGTCCAGCGTGAACCCCGCGAACATCGCGACCACCTGCGCCCGGTGCCATCGCGGCATCTACGAACTGTTCAGCTCCAGCATCCACTCGCCGAACGTTTCGCACACGAAGCAGCCGCTGCCGACCTGCTCCGACTGCCACAGCGCGCACCAGATCGGGCGGACCGACAAGGAGAACTTCCGGCTCAACATCATGACCCAGTGCGGGCGCTGCCATCGCGCGCTCGCCGAGAGCTACTTCGAGACCTACCACGGCAAGGTGTCGAAGCTGGGCTATCTCAAGACCGCGAAGTGCTACGACTGCCATGGCGCACACGACATCCAGGCGATCTTCAATCCGAAATCGCACCTCTCGCGGCAGAACATCGTGAAGACCTGCGGGCAGTGCCATCCCGGATCGAACCGGCGGTTCGCGGGCTACCTCACGCACGCGACGCACCACGATCCGAAGAAATACCCCGCGCTGTTCTGGACCTTCTGGGGAATGACCGGGCTCCTGATCGGCACCTTCGCGTTCGCCGGCCTGCACACCTTCGCATGGCTGCCGCGCTCGCTGCGCTACCGCGCCGAGCTCAAGCGCGAGCACGTCGGCGCGTCCGGCGTGTACCTGCGGCGGTTTCCCAAGCTCTACCGCAACCTCCACGTCATGGTGATGGTGAGCTTTCTCGGGCTCGCGATCACCGGCATGACGCTCAAGTTCTCGTACACAGGCTGGGCGTGGGCGCTGTCGCGCGTGCTCGGAGGCTTCGAGGCGGCGGGCTTCATTCATCGCGTGTGCGCGGTGATCACGTTCAGCTACTTCGGCATTCACCTGTGGGACATGGCGAGGCGCAAGCGCGCGAGCGGGCGGTCGTGGCTGGCGTTCATCGCCGGGCCGAACGGGATGCTCCCCGGGCTCACCGATCTCAAGGAATTCATCCAGTCCGTCAAGTGGTTCGCCGGGCGCGGGTCCCGCCCCGCCTACGGCCGCTGGACCTACTGGGAGAAGTTCGACTACTTCGCGGTCTTCTGGGGCGTCGCCATCATCGGCGCCACCGGGCTCATGCTCTGGTTCCCCACGTTCTTCACGCGGCTGCTGCCGGGCTGGCTGCTGAACGTCGCGACCATCGTGCACAGCGACGAGGCGCTGCTGGCGGTGGGATTCATCTTCACCGTGCACTTCTTCAACACCCACTTCCGCCCCGAGAAGTTCCCGATGGACACCGTGATCTTCACCGGCATCGTGCCGCTCGAGGAGTACAAGAAGGATCGCCCGCGCGAGTACGAGGAGATGATGGCGAGCGGCGAGCTGCAGGAGCGGATGGTCGAGCCGCCCGATCCGCGCACGCTGCTGCTGTGGAAGGTGTTCGGAGCGGCCGCGCTCACGCTCGGGATCCTGCTGATCCTGCTGATCCTCTACGCCGCGGTGTTCGGGTACCGCTAGGGGATCGGGGTTGAACCGGGGCCGCGCTCAGCCCCGTCCGCTACGACCGGCCTTCACGCCCGCTTCGTCACGTTCGCGAAGGCGAGCACGTGACCGTCAGGATCGAGGGTGTATCCCGCGTCGTGGCCCCAGTCCCGTCTCTGGACGCCGCTCAACTCACGGGCGCCCGCGGCCAGGGCGCGGCGGTGGAGAGCCGATGCGTCGTCCACCACGAGGTAGACCTCCGACCTCGGGATCCCCGCCGCGCCCTCCGGATCCGGGATCGCTCCGCCCAGCAGGCGGCGGATTCCTTCGCATGGCATGAGGCCGAGCACCGAGCCCGAGGTCAGCTCGAACTCCGTCATCCCCGGAACGTTCAGCCGCGGCGGACGGCCGAGGACCTTCGCGTAGAAGTCGGTGCTGACCGATTGGCTCGAGACGTAGAGGATGAAATGCGCGGCTTTCGTCGTCACGCGATGGACCGAGTCGCTCATGACCTCAGCGCCTCTCCAGCGCGAGACGCACTCCGAGCGCGACGAGCACGGCGCCGAGCAATCCCTCCGTCGCGCGGCGAATCCTCGCGCGGCGCAGCACGTCGCCGAACCGCTCGACGGCGAAAGAGTAACCGGTCAGCCAGACCAGCGTCACCGAGCAGAACACGAGGCCGAGAAAGAGCAGCGCGGAAAACGAAGCTCGGTGAGGTGGCGCGAACTGCGGCAGCAGGCTCGTGAAGAAGACCGCGACCTTCGGGTTGCCGAGATTGCTGATGAGCCCCTGCCGCAACGCGACGCGCGGCGTGATGCCTCGTTGCGAGCGCCCGTCGATCGCGTCGCCCCGCGCGCGACCGTGGACCCACGCGCCGTAGAGGGCCTGCGCGCCCAGCACCACGAGATACGCCGCGCCCGCGAGCCTGAGGGCGGCGAACAGGGGCTCCGAGGCGAGCAGCAGCGCCGCAACGCCCGCGCTGGTCGCGAGCGCCCACGTGGCCTGCCCGGCGACGACGCCGATGGTCGTCCACACGCCGGCCCTCCGCCCGCCGACCAACGTGTTTCGAATCACCAGGGCGGTGTCCTGCCCCGGCGTCACGATGACGAGGACGGCGATCGCGAGATATGCGCTGAAATGGGTCACCGTGTGAACCTCGCCATCTCTCTCAGGATATTCTCGGCGCAGGTGTCGACGCGGTCGAAGAACTCGATCCGATCGCCCCCGGGTGGAAGCCCGCTATCATCCGATCTTCGGGTACAGGTAACGGACCGGTCAATCTGGGCGGGTGCCTTCCACGGGGCGTCGCCACGCTGCAGGGCGCTCCTACCCGAGTGATGGCCGCCAACGCAAAGACGCGTTTCGAAGTCTTGCCCCCCCCATCCTGGCTGCAGTCATCACGCCTGAACTGTCGCCCTGCCGATGCGGCAGGGCGGCGGCTGTATAGGCGGCATAGCCATAGGGTCTCCGCGCGCGCACCTTCGTGTGCTAGCTTCAGATCCGTGGACACGCCCGATACTCTACCGCGCAGAGCAGACAACGTCGCGGGGCTTTTCGGAAACATCCTCGGCGCGAGTAGAGCCGAGGCCGACGGCATGATGCTGTCCCAGGCATTTGTCGAGACGCCGGATTTTCGTGCCCTGACCGGGACACCCGACTTCAATTTTGTGGTGGGCCGCCGCGGTTCCGGCAAGACGGCTCTGTACATGAAGATCACCGAGCATTTTCAGCGGAGAGACGATCGGTTCCTGTTCGACTCACACCCAGAAGAAAACGAAATGCTCTCGCTTCAGAGCACGATCCGACGCTTTGAAGGGAATTACAAGAGCACTCGAGCCATGATGCGCGTGACGTGGCGTGCGCACCTGCTCTTCAAAGTGTTGGAAGGTGTCCTGAAGTATTGGAAATTGGACAGGAGCAGCAGCGCAGCGTTCCTGAGGGGCTATGCCAACGAGCACCGATCCCTTCTGAAACTCGGCGGCATAGGGCGTTGCGTGGAAATCCTGGGCCGCGCCCGCGCGCAGGGAAGTGACGTCCATGAAGTGCCGGGCCTCGTAGCCAGCAACCTTCGCCTCGGCGACGTCCAGGAGTCGGTGGATGAGGTGCTCCGCGACTCCGGCAAGCCGGCATTGTTCTTGTTCGACGGGCTCGATGAGGGCTGGGCTCCCGACCAACAATCAACAGCGATCTTGGGAGGCCTTGCATTGGCGATGGCGGACTTCGTGGACCGAAAGAGCGAAATCCACGGCATTCTCTTCATGCGGGACAATATATTCCGCGCGCTTGCTCACCTAGACATGGACTACTCCCGCCACATAGAGGGCAACACCCTTCGCCTCAGATGGGACGAGGGCAGCCTCCTACATCTTGTGGCGAATCGGCTTCGTGTCGCGCTTCGCTTAGAGTCGACCCAAAACGACATCAAAGTCTGGAATCGATTCGCCCAACGCGGGCTCCAAGATCGTGAAGGATTTGCGAGGTGCCTTCAGCAGACCCTTCTCCGACCGCGTGACGTCTTGGTTCTCCTCAATCAAGCGTTTGTCGCTGCGGCGAGATCCGGGCGGACCGCGCTGGTAGAAGCGGATGTCGAGGCGACCGCGACCCAGATATCTCGGGATCGCCTAAGCGATCTCATCAAGGAGTACGACGCCGTCTTTCCCGGGATAGAGCTTGTTCTCCGCTCGTTCCATGGCGCGCAAGCGTTTGCAACGGTTGCGCAACGAACGGATTACTTGGATGCGGTCGCACGCAATGATGACTACAGCCAGAGGGGGGCGAGCGACTTTGCGATCTTCGGAGGCGGGCATGATCTCTTGTCGGCGCTTCACGGGATTGGTTTCATAGGACTCGAGGATGTCGCGGCCGGCAGATTTAGCTTTTGCCATGACGGAGCTCCTTCGGCCTTGGATACGCGCGATGCCGAAAGAAGGACTGCCATTCATCCATGCTACTGGCTGGCACTTGATGTTCTCGCGAACGAACCAGCTCCTGGAATTCTCACCGATGTGCACGATGACGAAAACGCCGCGCCGGTGTCGGAGCTGAAAGACCTTCGGACTAGACAATTGGGGCAGTTGGTGGCCCAGGTTCCAAAGCTCCCCCTCGGGCAAGCGGGAAGCACCGATTTTGAGGCGTGGGTATTCAGAGCTATCAGAATCCTCTTCGCTGGCTCCTTGGCGAATCCGGAGCTGAAGCCGAACGCAGATGCCACCCAAAGACGCGACATTGTGGCAACAAACTCAGCGGAGAGGGGATTCTGGCGGCGAGTATTTGAGGACTATGGTTCTCGGCAGGTTGTGTTCGAGGTGAAGAACTTTCAGAAGCTGGAGCCGGCCGACTTTAGGCAGATTGCGAGTTACCTAACCGGCGCGTACGGCAGATTCGGTGTGCTTATTACGCGCAGCGAGCTCGAGGGGCTCGATGAATCTGATCGAGGCTGGGTGCGAACTACGTGGGTGGAGCATACGAAGATGATTCTTGTCTTGCCGGTGAGCTTTCTTGTGCGGTGCCTGCGGAAACAGCGAAACGTCGACAGGTATGATTACACCGATGACGCGCTGGGCAAGCGACTCGATGTATTCTCACGCAAGTACGTGTCGCAGCGCCATGAGCGGGGTGGTCGAGCGCGCGAAGAGGAAACGTAGTAGATACGCCGAATCACCCGCCCTCGTGGCACTGCGCGCAGGTTTCCTTCGCGGGCCGCGGGTCGCCGTTCTTCGGCTGATGGCAGGTTCCGCACTCGAGCCCCTGCTCGAGGTGGCCCTTGTGCGAGAACTCGCCGCGGAAGCTGGTCACGGTGCGCGCTGTGACGTCGCCGTGGCACGCCATGCACTTCGGCGCCTCCACCGCGGCGGTCGGATGATGGCATGGCACGCAGCCGTTCGCGCCGAACTTCACGATCTCGCCGGGCGCGCGCTCCTGGTGCGGGCGATGGCAGGTCGAGCAGTCGAGCTTCGCGGCCAGATGCGGCGCGTGCGCGTAGGCGCGCCCCGCGAACGTGCCCGCCTGGCGCTCGATCCCGGCGTGGCACCCGAGACAGTTGGCGGCGGCCGATCCGGCCGCGACCGTGGTCCACGGGAGCGACAGCGCAGCGAGCCCGCGCGCGCGCCGCGCCTCGTTCATCTGCTCGTGGGCCTTCTCGAGCAGCGCGTACGCGTAGTTCACGTTGTGCACGCCCTTCCCGCGATCCACCAGCGCCACGTTGTACTGCGCGTCCCGCCACGCGGCCGGCGCGTTCGCGCCCATCGCACCGGCGCTCGCCGCCAGCTGCGCGCGCATCGCGGCGAGGCGCGAGCGCACCGCCTCCTTCCACGCGAAGAAGATCTGGCGGTAGCCGGGGCCGTGGCAGCTCATGCACGACACCTCGCTCGCCTTCTGCGTGCGCTCGGCGAACGGGTCGTTCGATGCCGCGACCGACACCGACGGATTGTGGCAGCCCTCGCAGCTCACGCCCGCCGCGAACATCGGCCCGGGCATGCGGGGCACGCCGCGGCCGCCGACGCCCGCGTAGAGGTCGCGCTGCGGCGAGTGGCCGCCGCCGTGACACGACTCGCAGCCGGCGGCCGACGCCACCATCGGGTGCTCCGCCTTGCCGTGCTGGATCTCGAGGTGGCAGTTCATGCAGTTCACCTTGTGCTCGGAGACGTGCATCCGGTGCAGGAAATCCCGGTCGCCGAAGCGCGCGAGGCGGTCGGCCTGGTTGTGGCAGGTCACGCAGCGCTCGCGCGGCACGGTTCCATCGCCGCGCACCACGCCGGCGTGGCAGGAGCGACAGTCCATGTCGAGCCGTCGCACCTCGGAGTGGTCGAACGTCGTGCCGGCCGTGGTGAGCACGCGCTCGGGAATCTGGTGGCAGTTCAGGCAGCGGCCGGTGCCGGTGTTGAGCGGCTGGTTCTTGAAGTGGCAGAGCGCGCAGGTCGAGGAGGTCACGCTGATGTGACTGCCCTGCACGATCTGGGAATGGCACGAGGTGCAGCGCAGCTTGAGTCCGCGCCGGCTCTCGGTGAGGTGCGGCCGGTGGTCGAACAGCACGTTGTGGAAGACTTCCTTGCCCTCGAGCAGCCGCCGCTCGTGGCAGCGCAGGCAGGCCGCGTCGTCCACCTGGACCCAGGGGTTGGTGCTGTAGGTTCCGGTGAAGTACTTCGCCACCATCGACAGCGCCTCGTACTTCTTGCGGATCTCGGAGGTGATACCGGGCGCGATGTGGCACTCGACGCACGCGATGCGCGAGTGCTTCGAGTGTTTCCACGACTCGTAGTATGGCTTCATGATGTGGCACGAGCCGCAGAAGGTGGGGGTCGACGACATCTGCGCCGCGAACACGACCAGCACCAGGCCGAGCCCGAGGGCGAGCGCCGCGCTGAAGCTCGCGATGCGCAGGCCGCGCGGCGTGAGGCGGCCTAAGCTCGCGCGAGCGACCCAGCGGCCGATCGACGAGTCGGGCCCTAGCCCCGAGAGCCGGGCCACGTCAGATCCTCGGCGCCCGCTTCTGGAATCGGCGCAGCACCAGGATGGTGAGCAGCAGGTAGAACCAGAAGAGGATGAGCACGAAGCGCCGCACGTGGAGGTTGCCGAGCTTGCCGTGAATGTCGGACTCGACCTCGTGCGCGACCGATCGCGCGCGCGTCGTGAGCCCCGCCACCACTTCTTCCTGGACCGAGTGCGCGGCGGGCATGGCCTCGCGCAGGTAGGTGCGGGCCTCCTCGAGCCGCGCGCGGTAGTCGTCGGTGTTGATCGGGACGGCGTCGGCCCTGGTGGCGATCGCGGTCGCCTTGTCGATCTCGTCGGCCGCGCCCCGGACCTCGGTCCACATGCGGCTGCCGAGCGCGGCCTCTGGCGATCCCTTCGCGTGGCAGCCCGCGCAAGATGTCGCGATGCGCTCCGGCCGGGCGGCCTCGATGGCGTGCGCCCCGTGACACGACGAGCACTCCGGCCCCTCGCCCGAGCCGGGGTGGCGATGCGCCCCGGCGGTGAAGTAGCGACGCTCCGCGGTGTGGCACTGGCCGCACACCTTGTCGATGTCGCCGACCGCGGGGGGCGCGGCGCCGTGCACGCCGTGACAGCTCACGCAGGTCGGCGCCTTGAGGTTGCCCTTGTCGAGCAGCGCCGCGGCGTGAACGCTCTTCGAGTAGTCCGCGAACACCGCCTTCCCGGCGGGCATCAGCCTGGCATCGCCGTGGCAGCGGCCGCAGGTCTTCGGAATGTTGGTCGGGAACGTGCTGCTGCCGGGATCGCTCGGCGCGAGGATGGCGTGCGCCCCGTGGCAATCGGAGCAGACCGCCACGCGCGTGTCGCCGGCCGCGAGCCGCTTGCCGTGTCCCGAGGTCTGGTAGAGCGCGTACTGATCCACCGGCAGGTTGTATGCGCGCATGCGCGCCTCGTTCGCGTGACACGACGCGCAGAGCGCGGGGACGTCCTTGCGCGCGGGCCGGCCCCGGAAGCCGCTCGAATGCGCGACCGACATCTCGAGGCTCGCGTCGTTCCCGCCGTGACACGCCGTGCAATGGACCTGCTCGCGAGCGTGGAGGCTGGTCTCGAACTGCACGCGCTCGGACGGATGACACACGCCGCACTTGCCGGCCGCCGCCGAGGCGTTCCCGGGCGGGCTCGCGGAGGGCGCGGGCGCGCCCGGCTGCGAGCGCGCGACGAGCGCGGCGAGCGGCGCGATCACGAGGGTGACCAGCGCGACCCGCCGCGCGAATGCCACGGGGCTCGCGCTCATTTCCGATCCAGGAACAGCGCCGCGATGCTGAGCGCGATCCAGGCCGCGAAAGCCGCGAGGCTTCCGAGGCGGATGCGGGTCCGCGCGCGCTCGTCTTCGGCGCGCGTCCAGAACGGAAGCAGCAGCACCGCGAACGCGATCGCCACCAGCAGCAGGCCCCACAGCCAGGCGGGCCCCGGCGCCATGCGCAGCACGGCGTAGGGCGCCAGCATGTACCACGGCGGCCGCACGCCGCCGGGGGTCGTGTAGGGATCGGCCGCCGCGAGGAAGCGGAACGGGAGCAGGACCGCGAGCGACACGAGCACGCCGAATACCAGGACGTTCGCGACCGTCATCGAGTAGAGATGATCGCGGAAGGTGCTGGTCCCGGTGGTCACGGCGGTGGGCGCCGGGCTCAGCCCCACGCGGCGCAGGGTCGCGAACGTGAGGTAGATGAGCGCGGCGTAGGCCAGCGGCAGCACCATCACGTGCAGCACGTAGAAGCGGATCAGCACGTCGTCGTTCACGACGCGGCCGCCGAGCAGGAACGCGAGCACCGGCCCGACCAGCGGCAGCGCGAACACCACCTCCATGCCGCGCACCGTCGACCAGTACGAGTGCGCGTCCCACGTGAGCAGGTGGCCCGTGAAGTCGGCCTGCAGCACCAGCCACGCGAGCCCGACCGCCGTCATCCAGAGCACTTCGCGCGGCGCGCGGTAGAGGCCGTCCCAAAACAGCCGCAGCATGCGCACCACCACGATCGCGACCAGCAGCCACGCGCCCCAGGCGTGCATCTGGTGGATGAACCAGCCGAGCGGCAGGTCGCGCACGATGGTGCGCGTGCTCTCGAACGCCGCGTCGGGGGTGGGGCGGTAGTAGAACGCGAGCAGCACGCCGGTGAGCGCCTCGATGCCGAACCCGATCGCGGCGAGCAGCCCGAGCACGCGCGGCCAGCGCGCGAAGTCCGGGATCGGCTGGCGCGCGACGTCGCGCAGGGTCTCGCGCAGCGGCCGCGAGCTGTCCACCGGCGTGAAGACCAAGCCGAAGTGCGAGACGAACGAGAAGATCTCGGTGAGGTTGACGCGCCGCTCGAGCCAGCCGATGACGCCGCGATCGGTGCGGGGTGGTTCGCGGTCCGGTGCGCCGCTCATAGATGCACGAACACTTCGCCAGCCCGCACCGCGACCTCGTACGACGGCAACGCGCGCGGGGGCGGGCCGGAGAGCACGTTTCCGGAGAGATCGAAGCGCCCGTCGTGGCATGGGCACACGAGGCCCTTGCGCTCGCGATCGTAGTTGAGGATGCAGCGCACGTGCGTGCACACCGCCGAGAGCGCGACCAGCCGCGTCGCGTCCATGCGCACCACGTAGAAGGGCGTCGTGCCGTGCGGCACCAGTCGCGCCTCGCCCACCGGAAGATCGTCGAGCATGCCGACCCGCACGATGCGCTCGGCGATGCGCTCGCCGCGGTCGGGGGCGCGCAGATAGGCGGCGACCGCGGCCGCGGTGCCGATCCCCCACAGGCTCAGGAACGCCTGGCTGAGCCGGGTCAGAAAGGTGCGCCGGCCCAGGGATGCTCCCTGCGCCGGCGCGGGCGTCGTCGCGGTGGGTTCGCTCATGGCGTTCGCCTTCGGGTGTGATGCGCGGACGGGGCCGCCTCGCCCCGTCCGCCGAATCCTATCAGAAGCTGTGCTTCACCAGCAGCGCCAGGCGATGCGCCTTGTACCCCTGCGAGCTGTCGCCGAGGAACACGCCGGTCGAGGCGCCCACCAGCGGGAAGACGTACGGCACGTTGTTGGTGGCCCAGTCGATCGAGTCGTACTCCTCCCAGCCCCAGCGCCCGATGATCACGGTGCTCTTGATCCATTGCCAGCGCGCGTCGAGCTGCGCCTCGTGCCGGCGATAGATGGTGCCCGGGAGGTCGATCGAGGTGTTGAGCGGATCGGTGAAATCGAACAGAGAGAGGTCGCGGCTCAGCTGGTAGTTGCCGACCAGCGTGAGCTTCTCCTTCGGCGTCCACTCGAAGCCCGCGAAGTAGAAGACATCGGTGTCCTTCAAGAGCGCGAACCAGTTGTTGTTCGCCAGGGTGCTGAGCGTCGCGGCGTTCGACACCCGCGACGCCTGGTTGGTCTCGGTCACGCCGTAGCCGTAACCGCCGTTCAGGTCCAGGCGCTCGTTGACGTGAATCGTCGCGTCGGTGGCCACGGTCTGCTGAGTCTCCTTCTGAAGTCCGAACTGCGAGTCCTTGTAGTCGTTCTTCAGGTAGGCGTAGCTCGCGCTCAGGTCCGCGCGCTCGCCCAGCGCATACGACACGCCGCCGCTCGCCATGTCCTGCACGCGGTTCGCGACGTCGAAGCGCCGGAGCGCGGTCTGCTCGCCCTGCACCAGCGAGTCGTAGATGCCGGTGACGGGGGTGCGCGTGCGCGCCACGTAGATCATGTACTCGTCGTTGTTGAAAGCGTCGAGCTTGCGGTCGCCGTGCGTGTAGCGTCCCTGGAGCTGGACGTTGTCCATCAGGTGCATTCGCGCGTGACCGCCGTAGACGGTCTCGTTGTCCTTCTCGACCTCGCGCTCGGTGCGGTCGCGGGTGCGGTACTCGACCGTCCCGCCGAGCTTGATCTGCGGCGTCACCGCGTAGTCGAGATCGCCGCCCGACACCAGCTGCTTGTTGCTGAGCACGTGATTGGGGTGGATGGCGTACGGCTGCCACGAGACGTCGTATGGCGACTGGCCGCTGAAATTGTGCTCCTCGGTCTGGTTGTCGTAGTCGGTGTAATGGAAGCGCAGCGCGCCCTCCACCCCCTCGATCGGGCGGGTCGAGAGCCGCACGTCTCCGTTCAGCTGCACCGCCTTGCCGTCGAGGCTGCGTACCGGGAGCGAATCGATCCGGCTCTGGGCGAGCGCCGAATTGTTGGTGTACGGCAGGAACTTGTCGTCCTGCTTGCCCTGGCTCATGCCGACCGTCGCGGTCACCGACGTGCGCTTCGGGAGTTCATAGCCGAGCGCGAGCGTGCCGCGAATCACCTGGTTGTCGGGGTAGAGGTCGAGCGCTCCCACCCGGGGCCCGTCGCCGCCGACCACGTCGGTGGCGCGCTTCGGGTTGTCCACGCGCAGCGTGCTGATGTGGTTCGTGAACGTGGAGACGCCAACGTCCACCTGCGCGGTCATGTCCTTGTGCTGGTAGTTCGCGATGACGTCGGCGTCGACCATGCGCTGGTCGATGGGCTCCGGGATCTCGATCGCGGTGCTGAACCCGAACGTCATGGCGTACGGCTTCTGACCCGAGCGCTCGCGCACCGTGCCTCGCGCATCGAGCTGCCAGTCGCGCGTGGGCCGCGCCCGGAGACGGGCCGACGAGATGTCGGTGTCGAAACCGAGCCCGATGAGCGGCGAGTTGGCCAGCACGTCGCGCATGTTCGTCGAGTAGTTGGCCGGCGTGGTCTGGTTGGCGGACTGGATCAGGTCCGGCAGCGTGAACGACCCGGGCGAGCTCTGCGACCATGGCGAGCGCGACGTGAAGCTGAACTGGTGAGGGATCTGGGTGTAGCCGAAGTCCGCCCGCCAGCGAACGCCGTCCGCCACGGTGAGCTTCGCCGCCTGGTCTCCGTGGAGCGCGTTCGCCCCCCACAGCGCCACGCTGGTGCGGCCCGACCACTCGCGGATCACGAAATTCTCGAGGAAGCCGCCGCGCGACACCTGCCGGAACTCCTGGTACTTCGCGTCGGGGGCGGTCTGATTCCACCACTGTCCTCCGAACGTGGCGTCGCCTTCGGCGGCCCGCGCGGGGGAGCTGGGAGCGTTCACGGCCAGGCCGCCCGCGAGCGCGATCGCGACTGCAAATCTCAGCGTCGTCATGGGCGTCCTCCTATCGCTCGAAGTACTTGCCAGAGGGATGATTCGACCCGTGAATCTGCGAATGGCAGTTGGTGCAGGACCGGTTGAACAACCGGTTCCCCACGAGGTCGGGGTTGTCGTACAGCGTGCTCGGGTGGCGCGTGCCGATGTGGCAGCGCTGGCACAGGTACGGCCGCTTGCCCGACAGCACCTTGTCGTTGTTCGAGCCGTGCGGCTGGTGGCAGTTCAGGCAGTTCTCGCGCACCGGCGCGTGCTCCCACAGGAACGGGCCGCGCTTGTCGGCGTGGCACTTGTAGCAGAGCTCGTTGTTGGTCGCGGCGCGCAGCATGTGCGGGCCCATCGAGCCGTGCGGGTTGTGGCAGTCCGCGCAGGTCATGCTGCCCTCGCGCAGCGGCATGTGCGCGGAGCGCGCGAGCGCGGCGCGCTTGTCCTTGTGGCACGTGAGGCAGAGGTGATTCACGTCGGCGGACACCAGCATCGGCCCGGCGCCCACGTTCAGCGGATGATGGATGCTGTGGCAGTTCAGGCAGCCGACGCCGGCGTGCGAGTGGTTGCTCTGTTTCCAGTAGAACTGCTCGCCCGTCTTGTGGCAGGAGGCGCAGACCTCGCTCGCGGCCTCGGCGTCCATGCTCTTGAGATTGCGGATGGTCTTGAAGCCGGGGCTGTCCTTGTCGCCGCCGGCCTCCGCGTGCTCGGAGCCCGGTCCGTGACAGGACTCGCAGCCCACGACGTCCGCGACCACCTTCTGGTCCGCCTCGGCGCGGCCGTGAGGCGATTTCTCGAAGGCGTTCCACTCGGCTTCGTGACAGTTCTTGCAGGTCTCGCCCCCCACGTACTTCGCCGGGCCTTGCGAAGACGCGGGCGCTCGCGCACCCATCCACACAAGCGCCGAGACCGTGAACAAGGCGACGACTAGAATCGGAACTCGTCTCATTGCGGTCCTCCATCCTCGGGCCGGCCGCGGATCCTTCCGCCATGCGTGTGGCCTCGGGCGAGTGAATCTTCGGCTTGGTGCTCATCCGACGCCGGGGGGGCACGAGCATCGGGCCACGTTCCCCGGGTGAACCCGTAACGTTGCGATCAGCAGGAGCGACTTCTCGATGATGAGCGCCGATGTGCGGGCGACGCGTGAGGAGCCTTCCGTTCGCGCGCGATGCGGGTGTGTCGTTCGAGAAACCGACACCTGTCAGCAGGGGTTGACTGCAACATGCGCGCCGTCGCCCTTCGACTTCAGCCTGCACCATACGACCGCCACAAGTTGACTATCAACTAACGCTTAGCCCCGGGCGCGGCGTCGCGGCCCCGGAGCGGTCCCCCGCAGGTCTACTTCAGTTCATGCCATCGCGTCAGCGCGATGACACTTTGGCGGAGGCCGGCCCGGCCGCGCGCGCGACCCGCCGGGAACAGCCGCGCCCGCCGCGCGCGGGCGCGGAATGCCCCGCCTCGTCGGTCGTGGCTGACACGACTACATGTTTCACCGTCCAACCTGTCAGGTCTGGCGGCAGGCAGACCGCGCGACGCCCACCGCCCACACGCCTCGCGGCGTTGAGGCGCAACGGATTGCGGCCGAACGCGGGGCCTCCCACCGGCAGGCACGCGCGTTGCAGTACGAATCGCGAACGGAAGTGGTGGGTGCTCCGTCACCGGGACATCGAGGGGGCCGTCCAGGCGCTCGCGAGACGCCGGACGGTCAGGGTGAAGGTCGCACCCACCCATCAGTGATTGCCGGGGAGGATCCCCGGTTGCGGTCGGGGCGAGGTAGTCACGGGTGACTTGGCGGGAAGGGCGAACGCATCCTTCTCCGCCGTGGGGGGTCTTGAACGTGACGCCTCGCCTCATTTATTGCCGCCGCCCGCGCCCTGCGGGCCGCTTCCCCGGGAACGCGCCATGACGTCTCCCGCCATCCGCCACGATCGCTCCGCGCCGCGCCTCGTGCTGTGCGCATGCGACCGTTCCACCGCGAGCACGCTGCGCGCCGCGCTCATCCCGCCCGAGTTCGAGCTGCACTGCTGTCCCGCGGTCGAGTCGGTGATCGAGGAGGTCGTTCGCCGCCGGCCCGAGGTCGTGGTGTACGAGTTGCGCGCACAGTGCCCGTCGGATCTCGCGGTGCTCCAGCTGCTGAAGCGCGTGGCGCCCGAGGTCCCGCTGGTGTTGATTGCGTGCGCGGGCTCGCTCAATCAGGAGCGCGTGGTGCGGGAGCTGCGTCCGGTCTACTACGCCGTGCAGCCAGCTGAGCCCGAAGAGATCCTGGACGCCGTCCACGCCGCGCTCGGCAGACGGGCGCGGCACACCGCCTGAGTCTCGAGGCGCGCGACGATCGAGCCGGGAGGCATCACGCGCCCGGCGCCCGCGCCGCGACTAGGGCTGCGGGGCGGTGTGCGAGATGGCGCGCACGTAGCTCACCAGATCCTTGATCTGCCCGGGCGAGAGGCGGTAGGTCCAGCCCGGCATGTACATCGACTTCCCCATGTGTCCGCCGCCGAGCGCGATGGTCTCGTAGAGCACCGCGTCGGTCTTCTGCGCGAAGTACGTCGAGTCCGTGAGATTGCGCGGCCGGATGCGGTTGCGCGCGTACAGCGAGTCCGCGTTGAATCCGTCGCCGCGGCCCTGGGGTCCGTGGCACCCCGAGCAGAAGTGCACGAAGTGCTCGCGCCCGGCCTGCGCGCTTCCGGGCGGGGCGTTCAGATACTTCGCGACGGTCGCCGGTGGAACCGACGGGCTGAGCCGCGGCAGCACCATCACGTATTCGACGATGTCCGACACCACGGCCGGCGAAAGGCGCTCCCCCCACGTCGGCATCAGGTTGGAGCGCCCGGTGTGGCCCCCACCCTGCGTCACCACGGTGCGCACCCCCGCGCGTCCCAGCCGGTCGATCCGCGAGGCATCGTCGAGGTGGACCGGCGGCGCGCCGGTCCGCTTGCCGAGCTGCGCCGCGAGCGGACCATCGCCCGAGCCGTTGTTGCCGTGGCACAACGCGCAGTACGCGAGGAACGCGCGCGCGCCCCGTTCCTGCTGCGGATTGAGCTTCGGCTCGACGCTGTCCGGGGGCGCCGCGTTCTTCGCGAACAGCGGGAGCGCGAACAGCCCGGCGCCCAGCACCATCGGTACGGCGGCGCGAATCATGGATCTCATGGAGGGCACGCTCCTCGATCGTCGGGTTCTGCGCCCTGCTCGGCCCGGGTCCGCCGGGCCTCGATCGGGCGCGGCCTTATTGCACGGCGCGCACCTTAACGCGAGCATGATCGCAGCGCCAGTTGCGCGCGCTCTGCTTCTCACTGGCGCTCCCGCAGAGCCGCCGCCGCGACTTCCGGGGTCACCGAGTTGGCGTAGAACCCGGTGCCGACCTCGAAGCCGGCGACCTCGGTGAGACGCGGAAGAATTGCGATGTGCCAATGAAAGTCCTGGTCGAGAGTGCTCCAATAACCGGGGCGGCGGTCGCGGCCTGGGCCGCTGTAGAGGAACAGGTTGTACGCCGGCTCGGGAAGGGTCGCCTCCAGTCGCTGGAGGAGTCCCTTCAGCAATGCCGCGAGGTCCGAGAACGCAGCCGGGTCGGACGTTTCGAAGTCAGGCGAATGTTCCCGTGGCAGAATCCAGCACTCGTAGGGATGTCGTGAAGCGTATGGCGCGATCGCCACGAATCGTTCCGAGGTCCGGATCACGCGGCGATCCATCTCGAGTTCCTCTCGGAGGATGTCGCAGAACACGCAGCGTTCCTTGAGGCGATAATGCGCGCGCGCGCCGTTGAGCATCTCCTTGAGCGCTTTCGGGATGACAGGCAATCCGATGACTTGCGAGTGCGCGTGCCCCGGGATCGCCGCCCCGGCCATCAGGCCCTGGTTCTTGAAAACGAAGACCGAACGAATGCGATGGTCCCGTTTCAAGTCCCGGATGCGCTCCGCCCAGGCCGAGAGCACGAGCGCGACGTGTTCACTGGGCAGCGCCGAGAGGCTGTCGCGGTGCTCGGGAGTCTCGATGACGATCTCGTGAGCGCCCGTACCCGAAGCTGCGTCGTACATGCGCTCGGCCTTGCGAGTCAGCGGCTCCTCGATCCTCAGCGCGGGCCGAACATTCGCGACGACGCGAACCTGCCACCCGGGCTGGTTGGCCTGCCTCCCGGTCGGCCCCCATGCCGCGATCTCCGGCGGAGTCATCGCTTCATTCCCGCTACAGAATGGACACGCCGTCACCTCGGGGCGGGGCTCCCGTGTTCCGTCTTCGAACACGACCCAACGCCCGGTGCTCGGATCCTTTCGTAAGAGGCTCATCGCATCCTCCTTCCATCCTCACCCGCCCGCTCCCTGTCGGACACGGCTCGGCTCCGGATGGCTCACCGGATGACCGTTCGCGGCCTTCGCCGGCACCTCCCGGAAGCCGACGAGGATTCGCGCATGACGCGGTGAGATCGAATCGAAACGCACGGTGGCCCCGAGCGAGCCGAGCAGACGGACGCAAAGCACCTGCCGGAATCGATACTCCCCGACGCGGGCCCCGAACACGCGAGTCAGGCTCTCTTCCATGTCCGGCAGCGCCTCGCCCGTCGAGAAGATTCCGAGTTCGATCACGGCTTCACCGGGGGAACGTTCCGCCAGGCGCACCTCCAACCATCCCGGTGGCGGAATGGTGTCGAGCAGGCCGAAGAGCAGCGTTCGCAGCGAGAAGGCCAGGGCTCGGCGGTCCGCCTCGATGCGGGAAGCCCTGGCGGAGGGAATCAGGACGACGCGCCGGCCGTCGCGTCGGGCATGCGCCACGTCCTTGACGACGCCAACAACGAGCGGGGCCAGGTCGATGCGATCCGCGTGATGCTCCGAGACTCTTGCGATCTCACCCAGATCGCTGAGCAACTGCCGCGCTCTCGCCGCCTCCTCGCGGATGACGCGGGCCGCGAACGTGACCGCACTATTGCGCACCGGGTCCATGATCGCGGTCAGGGATTCGGCCTGGCCCTCGATGGCCGCCAGCGGACCCTCCGTCTGCGCCATCAACGCGAGGCCCGTTTCCCCGAGCGCGGCGAGCCGGCCCGATTCAGCAGCTTGCGCACGGGCGCGGCGGCTCGCGTCCGCGTACGCACCCACCAGTGCCCCTACGACGAGGAGGAGGACCAGCTCGAAGACCGAATCCAACACGCGGTCATCCGTCCGGGCAAGCTGTCGCAGGTGAGGCAGGAATCCCAGCACCGCGAATCCGGCGATCGAGAGACCGCCGCGGCTGCCTGCCGCGATGGCCGCGACGATGACGGGCAGGTAGAACAGGCGCCGGAGCGCGTCGTGAACCCCGAGCCGGTGAAGCGCGGCCGTGTAATGCAGGAACAGCAGCACGGCGACCGCGACCGCACAGAGTACGAGCACTTGAAATCTGCGCCGCTCAAGGCGCCCCAGCGGTGGGGTGCGATCGGGCGGTGCCGCGATCTCAGCCGCCCCGCGGGTCATCACTCCACCACGAGCTTGCCCGCGACCATGTCCATGCCACATGCGAAGCGCACGGTGCCCGGCTTCTCCGCGACGAAGCGAATCTCGACGGCACGGTTGAGGGGCAGCGCCTTTCTGATCTTCCGATCCGCAATCACGAACTCCTTCGCGCAGGTGCGGTCGGTCGTCCGGGTCACGACGAGCACCACGGGCTGACCCACCCTCACCGGGATCGAGGCCGGTTCGAATCCCTTCGAGGTGACCGTGACCGGGATGCGCCGCTCCGTCCCCCCGGGGCTGGCCGCCGAAGCGGCGGTGCCGGTCCCCAGCAGGGCGAGCAGTACGAGCGAAACGATCGTGGGCTTCATGATCTCCTCCTCTTCGTTGCAGCGAGGCTGCTCAGGCATGACGCATGGGCGACACTCGCTCGGCCGACCCGTCACTTGTGATTGGACGGAGATCGCACGAGCTGCATTCCGCATTTGGGGCATTCGCCGGGCTTCGACGACGTCACATCACGGTGCATCGGGCAGACAAATATCGCGGCGGCCTCATCGTAAGCCTCGGGCGCGGCGGCCTCGAGGGAGTCGCCCCGGGGTGCGGGCGTGAACTGCCCCGCCGCCGGCGACCTCCACTCCGGAATCGTCCCGATGCGCCGGATGAAGCTCTCCATGAACGCGCGATCACTCAGAAGCGCATCGGCGAGCATCGTGCGCCCCCGGTCGTCCGAGAGCAGGCGATCGATGCTCTGCTGCAGCTTCCTCTCGGATGCCGAATGCTTCCTGGCGGCCTGCCCGTCCATCGCCGAGTGGTCGTGGCCGCCGCCGCCCCTCATCGTGCACTGGGCCGCTGCGGGATGGGGCGCCGCCAGGATCGCGGCGAGCCCCCACGAGGTACAGAGAACGGCGAGTAGCAATCTTCGGATTCTCATCTCCGATTTCTCCTTCGAGAGTTGGCTTCGTCCGCCCATCGTCGTTCAATCGCGTCCTGGCTCATCGTCCCCGGGCTGGCGAAACGTCCACGTCGATACCCACGCATAACCCGGTGCGCTCAATCGCAAGCGGAGCCACCGCGTCCGGCTGCTGACGACCGGCTCGCCCGAGCGCGAGTCATGCCGGGCGAACCGGACGAGATGCTCGGCGATGGTCAGATCGCGCCCCGGCCCCACGTCGTACTGGTAGGGGTTCAGGTGCTGCGCCCCACGCAACCACGGCGGGTGGTAGTAGATCCGCCTGAGCTTGCCTCCGGTGGCTGCGGGAACGGCGGGACCCCGGCGCACATCGATCGGCGACCATTGGCGCCCGCGGTCGTCCTCGAGAGTCAGCGTCGTCCGCGTATCGAGCCGGGCGAGGCCGGCCGAACCGGGGAAGCTGAAGGTCCGCAGATCGAGGCGGAAGATGAGCGCGGTGTCCTGATCCGCGCGGATCGCCCCCATGCGATGCTCGCATTCCTCGCGACTCAGGTGCCGGGCCAGCCGATCACGTTCGAGATTCGCGCTCGCGCACGCCAGCACCATCAGCGTGGCGTGCGACGCCGGGGCCAGCATCGGCGAGGCACCGGCGACCTGGACCCATGGGACGGTCCACGAGTCATATACCCACTCGACCAGCGCCATGCCGGTGGTGTCGGGCGAGGCTTCGCTGCCCGAAACTCCCGCTCGCGCATGACGTGGCCCCGCGATCACGAGCAGTGCGACTCCCAGCAGGGCCAGGACGGAGGCGCCGAGGAACGGGGGACGCCCTCCGCACGCCGCCGCCTGTCCCTGCTGGTTTTGGTTCGCCCTGGGGGGCGAGCAAGTCTGCGTCGCGGCGTTCATGCCACCACCCGCATCTGGCGCCGCTCTCGGCGCAGCTGCGCGTAGCGCCAGTAGGTGTAGACGACCGGGATGATCTCGAGCGTCAGGAAGGCCGACGTGAACAGCCCGCCCACCATCGGCGCCGCGACCCGCTTCATGACGTCGGCGCCCGCGCCCTGCGACCACAGCAGCGGCACGAGACCGATCATCATGGTCGCCACCGTCATCAGCTTGGGCCGCACGCGCTGGACCGAGCCCTCGAGCGTGGCCTCGACGATGTCGTCGAGATCGCGGATGCGACCCTGGGCTTTGAACTTGTGATAGGAACTGTCGCAGTACACGACCATTACCACGCCGGTCTGCGCGGCGAGTCCGACCAGGGCGATGATGCCGACCCATACCGCCGTGGACAGGTTGTAGTGCAGAATCGCCATGAGCCAGATGCTGCCCACCAGCGCGAACGGCACCGAGGCGAGCACGATCAGCGCCTCGGTCAGGTTGCCGAAGTTCATGTAGAGGAGGAGAAGCACGATGACCAGCGTCAACGGCACCAGGAACCGCATCCGCGCCTGCATCTGCTGGAGCAGCTCGTATTGCCCGGTCCACTTGAGGAAGTAGCCGGCGGGCAGCTTGACCTCTTTCTCCACCGCCTTCTTCGCTTCGTCCACGTACGAGCCGATGTCCTTCTTCGCGGCGTCCATGTCCACGTAGACGTAGCCCACCAGCATGCCGGCCTCGTCGCGGATCATGGGGGGCCCGGTGACGACGCGGATCTCGGCGACCTGTCCGAGTGGGACATGCGGGCCGCTGGGTTCCGGCCACAACCCGACGCCCGAAGACCCCGAGGGACCGGATGGGAGAACATTCCCCTGCCCGCCATCGCTCATTCCGGGGGAACCACCCATCTTGCCGCCGGAGTTCGAACTGCCCATGCCGGAGCCGGGGCTTCGGCTTCCACTCGAGCCACCCATCGCCTGAGCGAGATAGTCGTCGCCAGCATCGGAAACGCCCGCGGAGGCGAGCAGCACCGGGGTTGCCTCCGGAACGGCGCCCATGCCCCCGGGCGACGCCCGGCCGGCGGAGCCATGAAGCGGCACGAGCACGTGCTTCAAGTGCTCGATGTCCTGCCGCAGCTCGCGCGGATAACGTACGTTGATGCTGAAGCGATTCCGCCCCTCGATCGTCACCTCGATGGGCTGGCCGCCCACCGCGGCCTCGATGACGTCCTGCACCTCCCCGAGCGTCAGGCCGTAACGAGCCAGCGCTTCGCGGTTGGGAATGATGTCGATGTAGAAGCCCCCGGTGCTGCGGTCGGAATACACGCTGCGGGTGTTCGGCACCTTCGAGATCGCGCGCTCGAGGCCCATGCCGATGCGCTCGATGGTATCGAGGCTGGCGCCGAAGATCTTGACGCCGATCGGAGTGCGGATGCCGGTCGAGAGCATGTCGATGCGCGTCTTGATCGGCATGGTCCAGGCGTTGGTCCAGCCGGGCATCTGCACCGTGCGGTTGAGTTCGTCGGTCAGTTCCTGCCACGTGATGCGGTGGCGGTCGGGCCAGAACGGCCGGAATACGGGCTTGAGCCAACCGGGCGCCCAGCGCGAGTACCAGCGCCTGTCATCGAGCATGCGCCACTGCTCGCGCGGCTTGAGCTGCACCACGGTCTCGACCATCGAGAGCGGCGCGGGATCGGTCGGGGTCTCGGAGCGACCCGCTTTGCCGAAGACTGACTTCACTTCCGGGACCGTCCGGATCAGCCGGTCCTGAACCTGTATGTAGCGCTTGGCCTCCTCGATCGAGATGTTGGGAAACGTGGTCGGCATGTAGAGCATGTCGCCCTCGTTCAGCGGCGGCATGAACTCATTGCCGAGGCGCATCGCCATCGGCACGGTGGCGAGCACCGCCGCGAGCCCGATCGCGATCGTGGTCTTCGGATTCTTGAGTGCCACCCACGCGAACGGCCGGTACACCGAGATCATGGCGCGCGAGACGGGGTGGTCCTTCTCGTGCTTGATCTTGCCGCGGATGAACAGCGCCATGAGCGCGGGGGAGATCGTGATCGAGACCAGCGCCGCGAATGCCATCGAGAAGGTCTTGGTGAACGCGAGCGGCTTGAATAGTCGCCCCGCCTGGCCGTTGAGCCCGAAGATGGGCAGAAACGCGACGGTGATGATCAGCAGCGAGAAGAAGATGGGTGGCCCCACCTCCTTCGCCGCCTCGATGATCACCTTCTGCCGATCCGCGCCCGGCGGCGCGATCTCCAGGTGCTTGTGAGCGTTCTCGACCAGCACGATCGCGGCATCCACCATGGCGCCGATCGCGATCGCGATGCCGCCCAGGCTCATGATGTTGGAGTTGATGCGCAGGAAGTACATCGGCACGAACGCGAGCCCCACCGCCACCGGGAGCGAGAGCACCGGCACCAGCGTGCTGCGGAAATGCAGCAGGAAGATGAAAATGATGAGGCTTACCACGATCGCCTCTTCGAGCAGCGTGTGGCGCAACGTCTCGATCGCGCGGTCGATGAGTCCCGAGCGGTCGTAGACCACCTTCACCTCGACGCCGGGGGGGAACGACGGCTTGAGATCGGCGAGCTTCTGCTTCACGCGCTCGATCACGTGGAGGGCGTTCTCGCCGTAGCGCATCACGATCGTGCCGCCGACCGCCTCGCCCTCACCATCCAGCTCGGTGACGCCGCGCCGGATGTCGGGGCCGAACGTGACCGTGCCCACGTCCCCGACGCGAATCGGGGTGCCCGTGCGCCGGTCGGCGCCGAGCGCGACCTGGCGCAGATCGCCGAGGTCCTTCACGTAGCCGCGGCCGCGCACGAAGTACTCGCGGCCCGACATCTCGATCACGCGTCCGCCCACGTCGGAGTTGCTGCGCCGGATGGCGCCGGTCACATCGGAGAGCGAGAGACCGTAGGCGTGCAGCTTCTCGGGATCGACCTCGACCTGATACTGCTTCTGGTAGCCGCCCACCGAGGCGACTTCGGCGACCCCGGGAACGCTCGCGAGCGCGTAACGCAGGTTGAAGTCTTGAAGCGTGCGCAACTCAGACAGATCGTGCTGGCCCGTCTTGTCCACGAGCAAGTACTGGAACACCCAGCCCACCGACGTCGCGTCGGGACCGAGCACAGGGTTGACTCCCTGCGGCAGCCGCGAGCGGATGCTGCTCATGTACTCGAGCACACGGCTGCGCGCCCAGTAGAGGTTCGTGCCCTCCTTGAAGATCACGTAGATGAAGCTCATCCCGAACATGGACTGGCCGCGGACCGCCTCGACCTGCGGCGCGCCCAACAGGGATGACACGATTGGATAGGTGATCTGGTCCTCGACGAGGTCGGGGCTGCGCCCCATCCACTCGGTGAACACGATGACCTGTGGATCCGAGAGATCCGGGATCGCGTCGAGAGGAACGCTCCGGACGGCGATAAGGGATCCGACCACGACGAAGGCGGTGAAGATGAACACCAGCGCCCGGTGGGTCGCGCAGTACTCGATGACGCGGCCGATCATTGCGCGCCTCCATGCTGAAGGCCCGCGCCCGGCTTGGCCCCCATGCCGGAGATCGCCGCCTTGAGGCGGCTCTCGGAATCGATGAGGAACGACGCGCTCGAGACGACCGTGTCACCCTGCGCGACGCCCTTGAGGATCTGAACGCGGTCCCCCTCGGGCATGCCGGTCCACACCCTGCGCGGCTCGAAATGCCCGCCCGCGTGTGCGATGAACACGTAGGAGTGCTCGCCCGCGTTGACCACGGCCTCGGCCGGCACCGAGAGCGCGCGGACACCCAGCGACGAGATGCCGACCCTCCCGTACATCCCCGGGCGGAGCGTCCCATCCGAGTTCGCGAGCGCCAGTCGAGCCTTCAGCGTGCGCGTCTCGTTCGAGACCGTCGGGTAGACGAACTCCACGCGGCCGTCGAACGTGCGCCCCGGCATCGCGTCCGTGGTGAATCGAGCAAGGTCGCCGACGTGGACGCGCGTCATGTCCAGTTCGTAGAGATCCGCCATCACCCAGACGCGCGAGAGGTCGGCGACCGTGAGCAACGGAGTATCCGCGCCGACGTACTGTCCCTCGACGACCCCGCGCTCGAGCACGGTGCCGCTCACCGGCGAGCGGAGCACGAGCTGAGTCGAGGCCTTATCCTCGCGCTCGAGCCGGCGGATCTCCTCGTCCGGAACGCCTAGCAACCGGAGCCGCTCAGCGGCCATCGGGTCCGACGTCGCGCGAGTCGAGTCCGAAGGGTGGGCCATTCCGCCCTTGTTGATCAGGTACTCCTGCTCGCTCTGGAATAGTTCCGGGCTGTAAATGGACATCAACGGCTGGCCCGCGTTCACCGGGACGCCGGTCTGGTTCACGTAGAGTTCGCGGATCCACCCCGACACGCGGATCTGGACGCGCCGGAGCCGGGTCTCATCGGGGGTGATGAAGCCGACCAGCTCGAGCCGTCCACCCAGCGCGGAGCGCTCGACCACCGCGGTGCGCACGCCGATCAACTGCACGCGTTCGGGCGTGATGTCCACCGAGGTGAGCCCCGGGACGTCGCCCTGCTGGCCCCTCCCCGCGTGCCCCTCGTCCGAGTAGACGGGGACGTAGTCCATGCCCATGTCGTCCTTCATGGGGACGGGCGATGTGGCCGATGGATTCATCGGATTCCGGTAGTAGAGGATCCGGCGCGGGCCGGATGGCTCGGCCGCGCCGCCCGTTGATCCGTTCGGCTGGATGGGCACGAGCGTCATGCCGCAGATCGGGCAATCGCCGGGCTTGTCGGAGGTGTAGCTGGGATGCAT